>CAZGGG010000027.1:0-36393 GCA_964525165.1 uncultured Saprospiraceae bacterium
TCATGGCACAACAAGAACATATCGCTCAGAAATATTTCAAGGAGCTCGCCAAGAATGCTGCCCGACAAATTGCGATACGCAATGAAAGTCTTGGTCCCACACAAGTGGTAAATATTCAATAAATTTACTTCAAATTAGAGATATGGGTTCAGAAAATGAGGAGATGCTGAAACTTGTTGATGAAGCACTAAATGATGTCAGACCACATTTGGCAGTTGACGGTGGCAATATAGAAGTTGTTGAAGTGACGCCTGATAAAGTGGTCAAGATTAAATGGTTGGGTAATTGCGAAAATTGTTCCATGAGTGCTATGACAATGAGAGCAGGAGTGGAGGAAGCCATCAAATCCCGTTTGCCGGAAATCAAGGAAGTCATTGCAGTGAATGGTGCTTTTCAAAAGTCATAGATGAATAAACAAAACCTGGTTCACTTAATTAGAGAATTATCTTCTTGTCTTTGTGTGGGTTTAGACACAGATCTGGCAAAGATTCCTCAAAAATTAATTGAAGAAAAGGATCCTGTATTCGCATTTAATAAGGATATTATCGATGCTACCCGTCCCTACGCGGTCGCGTACAAATTAAATCTTGCTTTTTACGAAAGCCTAGGCCCGGAAGGTTGGCATTCTTTTGAAAAAACAGTTGAATACATCGGTCAAGATCGCTTCATCATTGCAGATGCAAAAAGAGGAGACATTGGAAATACGGCTGCAAAATATGCTTCTACATTTTTTGAACGCTATAATTGTCATGCCGTCACCCTCAGTCCTTATATGGGTCTAGACACTGTAGAGCCTTTTCTCGATTATAAAGATAAATGGAGTATCATTCTTGCTTGCACCTCCAATCCGGGTGCCAGGGACTTTGAGAAACTGGATGTCGGTGGAGAAGCATTATACTTAAAGATTGTTAAAAAATTCAGAGATTTCACCACTTCCGATCAGGTAATGTTTGTAGTGGGGGCTACCCAACCTCAGGAATTAAGATTGATCAGAGAAGCGGCCACTGATTTTTTCTTTTTGGTTCCCGGGGTAGGAGCACAAGGAGGTTCTGTAGAAGAGGTCATGAAAGCAGCCCAAACAAAAGATGTTGGATTATTAATCAATTCATCAAGATCGATCATTTATGCCTCTCAAGGGGAGGACTACAAAGAAGCAGCGGCTCAATCCGCTCTGGAACTTCAGTCAAAAATGGCTCCTTTTATAGCTCAATAACTTTCCATGCTTTCGTACTACTCAGCTTATTGAAAATGATTTTATTAGAGTAGCTACTTCCTCGAAACGGTTGTAGATGTTGTTCTAAAACATCCGGATGAAATACTGCTTCCTCATTGGGTAGACTACCATAACCGCTGCATACACCGTTTTCAATTCTTAAGAAGCCTGTTTCATCCAATCCTTCAATAGGTTCCAGAATATAAAGGTCCTTATCAAAGTACTGACTGACTCTAGCTTCGAATGACTGATATTCTTCTGATGAAACCGGTTGGTTTTCACAGACTTTTATCTGTTTTTTCCAACAACTCGAAGGGTTTTCACCCAGAAGCCTACATTTACAAAGGCCCATATCTTCTGTGAGTTGAATGATTCTGGCTGTAGCAGATTGTTTTGAGTGGTAATCAGCGAGTATATGTTGTTTTTGTTTTTCGCTTTGATTTAACTTTTGGATTGAATAAACAGGCTCGCCATTACTTTTGATAGACTTTGTGAGGGCATAAGGAAAGTTGACCTTTCGCTGCGCTTTATTGATAGGAGGTTGGTATTTTTTAATGTATTCGTCTTCTTTCAATAGGGCAATAAGTTCTCCAGGTGTCGTTTCAAAGGTGATTTTTTTAACTGACTGCAGCATCTTTTGAGATTTAGCACTTACCTTTCGAAAATGCTGCATCACCCTTTTCTGTATATTATTACTTTTCCCGATGTAGAGATATCTTCCTTCTCCATCTTCAAAAAAATAAATCCCGAATGTTTCCGGCAATTGATGAAGTCTGTCTAGTTGGATGGCATCCGGTAAATGCGTGGCTTTAAGTCCGTAATTGACGAGGTCCTTGATATTTTCACTCCCGTGCTCCTTCATCACTTTTTGAAGGAACACTGCGGTAGCTCTGGCATCATCCAAAGCTCTGTGCCTATTGCTCATCGGTAAATCGAAAGTCTTAATTAAGTGACTCAATCCATGGGATTTTAAACTAGGATACAATCGTCTACTTAATTTGACAGTACAGAGCTTCCGTCTGCTGAATGTATACCCTAATCGTTTAAATTCTGACTGCAAGAAGCCGTAGTCAAATCCTACATTATGGGCTACAAATATGCAAGATTCAGTCAGTAGTACGATATCCTTGGCGACTTCGTAGAATTTGGGTGCATCTTGAACCATGTTGTTATCTATACCCGTAATTCTGGTAATCTGTGCAGGTATCGATCTTTGAGGATTGATTAAGGTCTGATAAGATTCGGTAATTTGACCATTCTCAATAATCACGATTCCTACTTCTGTGACACGATCCCTATTGGAAAGACCACCTGTTGTTTCGAGATCTACAACTGCAAATTTCAAAAGTCTAAAGATCTGAGTGAAGTAATGATTTTAGAGGAGGATTCCAGTGTCTTGTGTACCGGACACTTATTGGCGATCTGTAATAATCGTTCTCTTTGTTCATCAGAGAGTTTTCCTATAATTTCTATCTCTCTTTGGAAGATATCAATTTTGCCTTCATTTTTGGAATCTTCTATGTGTTTCTTGTCATGTATTAAATGAACGCGGACACTTTCAAGTTCCCAATTTTTTCTTCGGGCATACATAAAAAGCGTCATGGCCGTGCAACTGCCTAATCCTGCCGCTACATATTCATATGGTGTGGGACCCAATTCGCTTCCCCCTACGGATTGGGGTTCATCGGAAATCAATCTATGAGGACCAGCCTGAATCTCAGCTGTGTATGTATCCTCTTGATTTAATTCTACAACTACATCGTGATCCGTTTCGATTTGATCATCTACCTGTGAATCCAGATATCTTTCTGCCCAACTGGCTATCACCATACCTGCGTAGATGGCATCTTTTGGGTCACTTAGTAAGTGATCCGCTCCATCTAAACTAATGAATGATTTCGGATGGTGAGCCGATTCATAGATAAGTTTCGCGTTTTCAATTTCGACAATTTTATCTTGAGGAGAATGTAAAACCAACAAAGGCTTCTTGAGCAGATGTAGTCTTTGATCGACTTCTATTGCATTAATATCTTGTAAGAATTGATCTTGAATTTGAAAAGGTCGACCTGCTATTTCAACCCAAGCTGTACCATCCGTTTTTATCTGTTCTAATTGGTCATCAAATAAATGTTTGATGTGATCAGGGTCATGTGGTGCCGCTATGGTCGCCACAGCCGAAATATCGGATAGCTTAAAGGCAGCATGGAGTACTGCAGCTCCACCGAAAGAATGGCCTATAAGTAGCGAAGGGCTGTTATAATTTTGTTTTAAAAAATTGGCAGCATGTAGTAAATCTTGAGTATTGCTAGACAGGTTGGTTTCTGAAAAGGTACCTTCACTTTGACCTAAACCGGTGAAATCAAATGTGAGCACACCAAAACCTTGCGTATTAAGACCCCTGGCAATATCTCTGACGGCATTTAGATTCTTGGAGCAAGTAAAACAATGCGCAAAAATAGCATAGTTGTGGGGTTGACGACTAGCAGGCATGTACAATATACCGGATAGCTGCTCATCCTTCTCATTTGGGAATTGTACTTTTATTCGTTTCATTAGCTAATCGATTTCTTTACCTCCGACAAGTCGATTTTGATCGCACGAAGTTCTTGCTCCGACTTTTCCACTTTCTTCTTTTCGAGGATGAGATGATCATCTAGTTTTGAAAAGATATCTTCTAGCCTCATTTTTAAATCTGTGAGGTAAGTCACCAGCATAACTTGCGTTTTCTGCTCAATTTTCTCTGCACCTTCCTGGCTAGCTTGGCGATAGTTCTTCAAAATTTTTGACCGATTGTATCCACTGGAGATTCCGGCAAATAACAAGCCTATTCCGGTTAAGACACCTCCAGTAATATCAAACACCATAAGTTTTGTTACTGCTGCTAATACAACACCAATTAAGGCCATACCACTACCAGTTGCTACTTGTGAGGGTAGAGAAGTATTCAATTTATCTTTAATGGGTTCAAATGCAACATCACCCGAAGTGACCCATTGATCAAACTGTTGCCGGATATCATTCATGACTTGTTTTCTGCGTCGGGCTATGTTTGCGAAAACTTCATGGTCATTCGTGAGTATGGTATTACTTTGTTTTATCTGTAAATCCATCCATTCTGAGAGGTCCACCAAGGAATTACTGATTTGTTGCACCCCCTCTTCAATCTTGTATTGGAGATTATTCTCCAAGTCTTGGGCTATACTCTTTTTTAAATCTTCAGACCATGTCTGTAGGTTCTGTTGTTTTGAAAAGATAGAGCCTAAGGATCTTTTCAACAGTCCCCAAAATGAAAGGGTTTGTTTAATATCAGACTCGTAGCGAGCAGATACCTCTTTGAATGAGAACCTTAAATTTTCTGATAACAATTGTGCGTGCGTCCGACTCGTACTAATATCCTTATCAATTTTTTCAGAAATACCCGATCTGAATTCTTGATCCAGCTCTAATTGTCGACTTCGATCTTTGAGTCCTCCGGAAAAAATGACAATGACATTTTCAATGCTCTGGACAATGGATGCAGCCTTTAATTGGTAGCTTTTCCCGCCTGTAATATTTTCTTCTATGTACGACCTTAATTCCTGAAAGGAACCGGTACCATCTTCTAATTCTTTTTTTGCCGAAAGGCTGAATATGACAGGGTTTATGTACCCTTTTTCTAACAGTTTTGCAGTTAATTGGGATTTATTTGTTTCCAAATCCTCTTTTGATAACAAATCACTTTGTTGCAGGACAAAAATGATGTTTTTATGTAAGTCATCATGGAGTAACGAAAGAAAATCCCAGCTAGATTGGCGGTACGGATTTTTAGCTTCAAACACAAATAGCACCAAGTCTGCTATAGGAATAAAACGTTCTGTAATTTCCTGATGGTATTCAATGATGGTGTTGGTGCCGGGCGTGTCTACAATGGATATTTCTTTTAAGATGGGATGATTTTTGTAAATTTTTCTGAAATGAGCATTGATATCAACACTTCTTTCATCTTCATCATACAAAAGTTGATTGACTTTGTCCGTTTTCGGTTCCGGAGCTACTTCAACAATTGGTTCTTTGGATTCTAAAAGCGCATTGATAAAAGACGACTTGCCTGCTTTAACTTCTCCTACAATAACAAATAGAAAAGGCTCTTTGATAGCTCTGGAGAGCTGTGACACTTCATCTGAAATAGATTGATTTTCTGTTTCTTTCACAATGGATTCCAAATGAGCTATAATTTGCTCAAGTTGATCCAGTGATTTTTTGACTTTGGAGTTAATCATTTATTGTTGTTTTCCAATACTGCTGAATTAAGATACTAGATTCCGGACCACAACTAAAAAGAAGATCAAGAATACAGTATTTAGGATTGAATGCCAATCGATCTTGAAATACCTGGGGGTACCAAAAGGATTCATTATAATGGAGCAAATGGGTTAGGTTTCGAGAATCTTCCAGGGTAAGATTCGCATTCATCATAACCTCTGGTTTCATAAAATGGCTAGAAAAGTCAAAGGGAATATCTAATTGAAGCTGCTCCATGGAGTATTGTAACCACCTTTGATTCCAATCCACAAGGTATTCATAATCTTCAGCATAAATGCCTTCAATCTGAGGCATATAGTACTCATAAAAAGGTGCAGAACCATAGGCGGACATAATAGAACGAAGATGTTCTCGCCTCCAATTAAACTCATAGCTGATTTTAATCCGTTGAATGGGTGTTCCATGATTCTTACCTTTTTGCAATGGGACAGATAGCATTAAAGAACCATTAGCTGCAAGTATATTCCCTCTATTCCTAAAGGATCTTTTTTGATAGTTTTCAAACTGTTCAATGATCAATGGAACTCTACAATAGGATAGAGAGGCATAATAGGAGAGGGGTGGTAACCAATAAGAGGGACTATATAAGTAATCTGGGAGATCATTCATGTTCAGTTTCCATAGAATTCAAGGAAGTCCAGTGACCCATACTCTTAATCGGCCATAAAAGAGAAATAAAGCAATATGAGGATAACAATGGTAGCCGCAACCAAATAATAAAGCACCTTCCTTGCTTCTTTCTGTTGCTTCATCTTACGAATCATTCTTTTGCGATCTTTGTTCTTCGACATAGCTGTAATTTTGAATTAAAATAATCAAATCATCTTATAAATCGTTTATCCCCGCACAAAAGTCTGATAAAAATCAATGACTTTTTCATCGACTTGAATGTCTTTACTGGTAATTGGATTTCTTATCGCGAGACCTGATAGTTTTTTTACTCGAGATAAAGCTACATAAGTTTGACCGTGTGCAAAGGCGCCCCAACCTAAATCGACTACTACCTTCTCAAAGGTTTTTCCCTGGCTTTTATGTATCGTAATCGCCCAGGCAAGTTTAATGGGTAATTGCTTGAACTTCCCAATAACAGAAGACTGAAGTTTGGATTCTTTATCACTCCATTTATATTCGATTATTTCCCATTCCTCTCGACTTATTTCAATCACTTTTTGATTTTCATCCATTTCTATGATGACGCTTTGTTCTTTCAGTTCTTTTACAATACCTAAGGAACCATTCACATATCGGCCTTGAGTGTCATTTTTGATAAACATGACCTGAGCGTTTTCTTTGAGGAACAATATGTCATCTGTGGGCTGCATTTTACCCGGAAACAATCCCTCAGTAGTTGCTTGAAATGCCTTAGAAGCACCCTTGAGCTGCTGCAATCTTTTGGCATTAATGGCTTTGGCTTTTGCATTAGTCGCACATAACGTAATATAAGGAGCTTCAAAAGGCAGTTCGCTCCAAAATACTCGTTTGTTGAGTAACTGAAGAGTGCCTTCATCTTGCGTATTATTCCTTATTTTGTCCAGAATACTCAGAAAATCCTTTTCCTCCTGTCTATAGACTGTTGATAATTCATGACTTTTTAAATGTATTCTTTTAAAAACTTCTGCATGAAAAAAATATGGACCGTCGTAGAATTGTTGGATATACTCATTTTCTCCTTGATTAGCGACTACCGGAGGTAATTGAAACAAATCGCCAAATAATATCATTTGTACTCCCCCAAAGGGCTCCTGGTTATCTCTGTTGATTCGAAGAAATAAATCTATGGCATCTAACACATCCACTCTTACCATGGATATCTCGTCAATAATCAGGCATTCTAGTTCTTTATATAGCTTATTGACTCGTTTTTTTTTAATCTGGTCAGGAGTCAATAAGCGTGGAGGAAACTTAAAGAAAGAGTGTATAGTCATTCCTCCGGCATTCAATGCTGCAATACCGGTAGGAGCAAGCACGGCTGTTTTTTTCTGACTCAGTTTAATAAATGTCCTTAATAGTGTTGATTTACCGGTACCCGCACGTCCTGTAATAAAAAAGTGATCTTTTTGAAACTCAAGGTCATCAAGGACGACTTGAAACTCTTTGGATAATTTGAGTGGCTGCCATGACATCTTAAGATGGTTTGATCAAAACGCAGTAAACCGGAAAGTGATCTGAATACCCGCCCTGGTATAATGACCCTCCAAATGTCCTAAAAGGATACCCCCTGAAATTCCCTTGTTTCGTGTATAGATAGTCTTTGGAGAATACATTTGCTTTGTATAAACGATACCCATCCTGTTGTTCCTCTACTAAACCATAAGACAAAATTATCTGGTCAAATAGGTTCCAGGTATCTCTATAAGCAAGTGTCCCAATGCCTTTTCTGAATAATTTGTGGTAAGCAGAAAACAGATCGCCTTCTTGAACACGATTTCTTTTTCTTTCAACATTCAATACATCTTTTACAGAAGGAGAGATCGGGTCATCATTCAGGTCTCCCATAATGACCACCTTAGCCATGGGATCTGATTGCATTAAACTATCCGCTATTTTTTTGTTTAAAGAAGCAGCATACTCTCGCTTATGATTAGAAGCAGCTTGTCCTCCTCCTCTGGATGGCCAATGATTCACCAAAAAATGAATAAGCTCGCCATCAAAGAGCCCCCATACATGTAAAATATCTCTTGTATAATCCGGAGACCCATCAGAACGACTTAACTTGACAAACACATTATCGTGACCTTTATAGGTAAAATATTTTGGATTGTAAATCAGCCCAACATCTATTCCTCTTTCATCCGGTGAATCTTCATGAACAATCTGGTAATTTCTGCTTTTTATTGCTTCTTGCTGAACCAAGTCTTCTAAGACAGATCTGTTTTCAATTTCAGAAACCCCTAAAACTGCTACACCGTCAGGAGAGTAATTTGTACCGATCTCAGAGATGACACGAGCCATGTTTTGAAGCTTCTGCGTATATTTTTCTGTATTCCAGACGCGTTCCCCATCAGGTAAAAACTCATAATCTCTAATGGTGGGATCCTTTATCGTATCGAATAGATTCTCCAGATTATAGAACCCAACAATGCCCACCTTATAGGGATTTTGACCATTGATTTGTCCAACAAGCCCGAACAGACAAATGAGGATAACTGCAGAAAGTCGATTTGAATAGAGCATCTAAGTTTTTTTTACAAAAATAGAGGATTGTTGTTCATAATGTTAAAACTGTCACTTTTTTAAAGATGAGTTTATATACGCACTATCTTATTTGCCTACATTTGTTGCATAATTATAGTAGAATGACCAAATCAACACTTGCATTTTTTCTGATGCTATGCATTGGAGCAAATATTCATGCTCAATTTACCGTAAGCGGAAAAGTAACCGATGCAGTAACACAACAATTTATCGTAGATGCAGAAGTAAATCTGTATCCCGGAAATAAGACAGTAATTACCAACACAGATGGTACATTCTTTTTTGCAGAAGTGCCCAAGGGGAATTATCAAATTATCATAAATTTTACTGATCACGTTCCCTATGAGCGAGATATTGAGGTTCAATCGGATGTAAAACTTGGAAAAATTGAGTTGGAATGGGCGAATATTGATTTGAAATCACAGGTTTCTTTAGATGATCGATCTAGTACCGACAACATTCCCACCATTATTCTTTCCGAAAATGATTTTAATGATGATTTGGAAGGAGGTCAAGATATTTCCGGAATACTCACGGCTTCGAGAGATGTGTTTGTTTCTACCGCAGCATTTAACTGGAGTGCCGCTCGATTTAGAATCAGAGGATTAGGCAGTGAATATTCAGATGTCTTCGTAAATGGAATCCAAATGAATGACAAGGAAAGTGATTTCGTTTATTGGGGAACATGGGGTGGATTAAATGATATGTTTCGTTTGCGTCAAAATGATGTGGGAATGGGTGTAACCAACTATGCTTTTGGAGGTATAGGCGGGGCTAATAGTATTGATATACGCGCATCAAGACAAAGAGCAAATACGAGGGTTTCCTATGCAGTCTCCAATCGTTCTTATAGAAATAGATTGATGATTACGCATAATACGGGTCAGATGTCTAATGGATGGGCATTTTCCATTTCTGCCTCTCGAAGATGGGCACAAGAAGGATACATACCGGGCACTTCTTACAATGGGTACTCTTACTTTTTGGGAGCAGAAAAGAAAATAAACAACCAGCATTCCATTGGTTTATCAGTGTTCGGTGCTCCGTTAAGAAGAGGTAAGTCCTTTCCGGGTACTCGAGAGCTTTATGATTTAGCCGGCACTAATTATTACAATTCCAATTGGGGTTATCAAGAGGGTGATAAGAGGAATGCGCGTATTGGACACAATCATGAGCCAGTCGCCATTTTAAGACACGACTGGACTATGAATGAAGGCGACTTTTTAACCACCTCTGCATCTATTCAACATGGCACTAATGGATCTACTGCATTAAACTGGTTTGATAATACGAGGGATCCTCGTCCGGATTACTATCGAAAATTACCTTCCTGGATTCAATCTGAATCTGCCTCAGCCGAAGTCGAAGAATATTTAAGGAATAATCCTGACAAACTTCAGCTTGATTGGGCGTCTTTTTATCGTTCGAATAGTAATTCTCCTTATACCATTGAAAATGCGAATGGCATTGAGGGAAATACGGTCAGCGGTAACATCGCTCGTTACATGATTGAAGACAGACGCTATGATGGAACTCAATTTTCCTTTAGATCGCTCTATCAGAACACGATCAACTCTGCATTTACTTTCCAAGCATCAGCTCAATTTATTGGCTTTGAATCAAGAAACTATAAACTTTTAGATGATGCTTTGGGAGGAGATTTTTGGTATGATATTGATCGCTTTCTCTTATTCAATACGACTATAGACGATCCTGCGGTAGACAATAATATAGAAATTCCAAACAGGGTTGTCAGAGAGGGTGAAAAGTTTGAGTATAGCTATTCGGGCAATGGTAGATTTGCTGAAGTAATGTCTCAACTTCAATACACCGGTAGCCGAGTAGAAGCTTTTGCTGCTTTCGAACTGGGATATAATTCATTTTGGAGAGATGGAGAATGGGCTAACGGGAAATTTCCCAACAATAGTAAAGGGAAATCTGAAGTCTCTGAATTTTTAACCTACGGTATCAAAGGTGGGATTACTTTTAAGATCGATGGTAGAAATTATTTATATGCAAATGGTTTTATAGGTACTAGAGCGCCCACTTTCAGAAATAGTTTTACTTCTCCAAGGACTCGGAATTCTTTGGTGGGCGGATTGACCACAGAAAAGACGAGAGGTTTTGAAGCGGGCTACTTGTTGCGAAACCCAATTATTAAGGCTCGTATCACGGCTTATGTGATGGATTTTAGAGATCAATTTTTCAATAGATCCTTTTTTCTGGATGTAGGCGCCATCGGAAATGAAACAATATTGAACGCTTCCGGACAAGTTTTTGAAGCAGGATTCGTGAATTATATCATGACAGGTATCGATAAAAGACATAGTGGTATAGAAGCGGCCACTCAGATTAAGCTGATGCCTAGTTTGGAATTCAATGCTGCAGCTTCTTTAGGTACTTATATAATCACAAATAGACCTACTGTAAAAATTATATTGGATCAGGATGAAACGTTTATAGATGAAGGAAGTACTGTTTATTTGAGAAATTTCTTTGAAGCCGGTATTCCTCAGACTGCGCTCAGCATGGGATTGTCCTATCGTCCCAGAGGTTATTGGTTTCTGAACCTCAATCTTAATTACTATGACCATATTTATATGGGTCTGAATCCTGACAGAAGAAGACCCAATGCGGTAAATGGTATTGAAGAGGGATCTGATTTATATAAAGAAATTGTCTATCAGGAAAAAGCTCCTTCAGCAATGACCCTTGATCTTTTTGGAGGAAAGTCCTTTAAATTCAATGACTACTTTTTATACCTTAATGTAGGTATCAATAATCTTTTAAATGATCAGAATATCATCACCGGAGGGTTCGAACAGTTTCGATTTGATTACCCGGAAAATCCCGGAGATGAACCTGATCTAAGTATTTTTCCAAATCGTTATTTTCACATGTACGGTTTGAATTATTTCATCAGCGCAACCCTTAGTTTCTAATAACCGAATAGAATGAAAAAAATAAGCTTATTAACATTGCTTGTCCTTTTTATGGGCATCACCTCATGTGTGAAAGAAAATTTTGACACACCACAACCGGAACCGGAGACGGATCCGGACATTGAAACCAATGCTTCCATTGAAGATTTAGTGGCCTATTGGCAAAGCGGAGAATATATTGAAATAGAAGCGGAGCTCGTATTAGATGCTGTCGTAATCGCGGATGATTTATCCGGCAATTATTTCAGGTCAATCGTACTTCAAGATGAGACCGGAGGGGTTGAACTTTTACTGAATGCTAGAGAACTACATGTAGATTATCCTATTGGCCGAAGAGTCTTTTTACACTGTCAAGGGCTTATCATTTCAGATTATGCAGGAAAGATACAATTAGGAGGCTCTACTTACCTGGATGATGGTGATCTTCGATTAGGAGGAATTGAAGAGACTTTATTTGATAAATATATTACTAAAGGTATCAGAAATCAATTTGTCTCTCCCACCACAAAAACGATTAGTGAACTTTCTCAAAGTGATTTATCCACGCTCGTTCAGCTCGATAATGTCCAGTTTACAGCTGAGGATAGTTCTTCCACTTATGCTGGAGCAGAAGAGAGAGTTAGTTTTAATCTGAATTTAGAGTCATGCGACGGATCTTCCATCATTCTTAGATCTAGTGGCTTTGCTGATTTTGCGGGCATGAATGTACCTAATGGAAATGGATCCATTATCGGTGTGTATAGTGTCTTTAATGGTGACAAGCAATTGTTTATCAGAACCACAGATGATGTGGATTTTAGTGGAATACGTTGTGGGTCCGGTAGTTCTGATTGCGATAATATAGACGGAAATCTTATCAGTTTACAGAATTTAAGATCTGACTTTACTTCCGGTAACAGCACTATTTCAGCAAATCAATATGTTGAAGGAACTGTGATCTCAGATGCAGATAATGGTTCTATTACTGCAAGAAATATGGTGGTTCAGGATTCAGAAGGTTATGGTATTGTACTTCGGTTTTCAGATTTCCATAATGTAGCCATCAACAGTACTGTAAAAGTCGATGTTTCTAATGCACAAATGAGCGAGTTTAACGGACTCTTACAAATAGACGGACTCTCTACTACAGATTTATGTGTTTCAGGATCGAATTTAGTAACGCCTAATGTTATCAGTATTAGTGAAATTTTACAAGACTTTGAAAGATATGAATCTACGCTAGTGCAAATCGATAATGGTCTTTTAAGTGGAGGCACCTCCTGGGCAGATGGTCCTGATTTAAATGACGGAACAGGCACTATTCAGGTGTTTACCAGAGGACAAGCAGACTTTTCTTCTGATGCCTTTCCTATGGACACTATCCGAATTACTGCTATTGTTGGTCAATTTAACGATCCACAATTAAGCATTCGTTCTGCTTCAGATGTGACGGTTATCGGCGGTGGAACCGGAAGTGGAGATACGGAAGCCATACCTTATACAACTGATTTTGGTAGTGGCATCCCTGATAACTGGCTTGTAGTGAATACAGCAGGCACAAGAGTTTGGGAAGGAAGAGATTTTGATGATGTCTTTTATGCTCAGATGAGTGCTTATACAAGTAACGGGACTTTGGATGTAGAGACCTGGATGATTACTGCGCCTTTTGATTTTGATGCACAATCAGGAGAGGTGATGGAATTAGAAATAGCAGATGCTTTCCAAAATGGCAATCCTTTAAAAGTAATGTACTCTACGGATTATTCGGGTTCAGGTGATCCCAGTTCTGCCAACTGGACTGAAATTGGAGCAGATCAAATTAATCCTTTGATTAATAACTCCGGAAGTTATGATAATGTCTATGAGTCAACAGGAACTATAGATCTTTCAGCGATTTCAGGTACAGCTTATATTGCGTTTCTATATGATAGCAATGGAACGGTTTCTACGACTATTCAGTTAAGTAAAGTGGACATCAGATAGTCGAATGAATCATTTTATTTTGCAGCAAAAATATTTCAAGAGTATGCTCATATGGATGGGCATACTCTTTTTTATCTTTTCCAATGCGCATGCTCAAACCCTGAGTATTCAAGTAGCAAGCAATCAAACGATAGGCTCACTAGTGACTATAGAGGGTATCGTCACCACTTTGCCGAATCCAGATGATATTCGATTTATACAGGACGCTAGTGGAGGTATAGGCTTAGCTAATCTAACGAATGAATTCAATCAAAATGTACGTAAAGGAGATCTTGTACAATTAAGAGGTACAGTGGGTTTGAAATCCGGACAAATTGTTATTTCTGAAATTGCTGAGTTTAATATTGTTGATTTCAATCAGACATTGCCTGTTGCTCTTCCTTTGTCCTCTCTGGATATTCAGACATCCGGACAGAGAGTACAGCTTTCCTGTATCATCAATCCCCAACCGGAAACTTCCAATTGGAATCCTGGGAAATATATTGTGGAATATACAGGTGTTCCCATAGAATTGTGGATTTTGCCGGGTAGTCCTGCGATGGGGGGAGACAGAAACAATTCCCAAATGGCGATTCAAGGAGTTTGGTTTATAGATGATTCAGGCTGGCACTTGATCGCAGATGAAATTATACCCTCAACCCAAGATTGCCTTTATTGGCAGCGGACACCCACATTTATAGGGTCATCTCCTTATAGTCTTAGCTTTGATTTAAAACTTTCAGATACTGTAGACTTATTTTTGACTGCCTTTCGGCAAAATAATGTATCCTTAGATACTTTTGTTTCAGGATTTCAAGACTCATTATTGATACTGAAAAATCTTCAATCCGCAGAGATATATGACTTGCATTGGCGCGTGATCAAGGGCTCTGACACCTTGGTCTTTGAGAACCATAATCTGATCACACAATCGCTATCTGATAAGTCTATTCAAGTGTTCTTCAATAATTTCATTCGTGATAGTATACTGTCTCCTTATACCTATACTTTGAGTGGATTAGAAATAGAAGATGAAATCGTACTCCGGATAGATCAAGCTCAAGTATCAATTTCTCTGGCTTTATACAATTTTAATAATGACAGAATACGGTCAGCATTAGACAGAGCACATAACAGAGGCGTCAATGTTAGAGCGCTTGTTGATGCAGATAATAGCAACTTCGGCTTTCGACAAAATCCGTCTTTCCCCGTCTTTTATACCGCAATTGGTAGTCCATTAATGCATAATAAAATTATCATTATTGATCCTCAAATTCCATCTTCTGCATGGTTGTTCATGGGCGCTACCAATTTGACCCAAAATCAAATATTTAGAGATCCTAATTCGGCTATAGCTTTTCAAGATCAGATGCTCGCAAGAGTGTATCTGGAAGAATTTAATGAATTGTATGGTTCTTCTGATGTACAATTTGATGTAACCATTGCCAGACAGGGTGCCTCTAAGTTGATGAACACACCTACACTTATGTTTTTGGAGGATACGAAAGTGGAATCCTATTTCAGCCCTACAGATGGTACCACAGATGCCATCATCAGGACTATTGAATCAGCAGAGGAAAGTATTTATTTTTCATTATTGACCTTTACACAGAATGATATTCGAGCTGCCATTCTAGAAGCACACAATAGAGACATAGGAATTTATGGTATTATTGAAAATATAGATGACAATGGAGGTGAGTTCTATCGCTTACAAGGAAATGGCATTCCTGTTCTTGCTGATGATAACAATTTTATTCATCATCATAAATATGCCATCATCGATCCTCTGGGTGCCCATCCTAAATTGATTGTTGGATCTCATAACTGGACACAAAAGGCAGAAGATGAAAATGACGAGCACACACTCATCTTGCATGATCGGGATTTGTGTTTATTATTTCTTGAAGAATTCTATGCCAGATATTGTGATATTGAAAACAAAATTCTTGCTTGTCAAACGGCTGCTATCAATAATTTAGCATTCACTCTATCCATTAGCCCTAATCCCGCTCAATCTTTTATCATCCTTAACAATGAAGGCCCTCCAATTGAAGCTGCAAATCTCCGATTCTATACTTCAAATGGCTTAGTAGTTGAACAAAGCGTGTTAGATATTGCATTTGGCCCTCAACAATTATGGAACATTTCAGGTCTTCCATCCGGGCTTTATTTCTTGCAGATCGTCAGTGAAAACGAAAGTGTTACTTTAAAAGTACTCGTTCAAAATTGAAGGGTTTGTCTATTTTTCGTTTCAAGCAATTTGCCATACACCATTGTCCTAATGTCATGAAAGTGAGCACAGACTCTGTAATTTTGGGAGCATGGTCCGGAAGATATGAGGGTAATGTATTGGATATTGGTTGTGGTTCAGGTGTACTCTCTTTAATGATCGCACAAAAAAATGAGTATACGACCATTGATGCCGTTGACAACCATTCGGAAGCCTATCAATGTAGCCTGAATAATTTCCGCAATTCCCCTTTTGCCGAAAGGCTAAGTGTTTTTCATGCTGATTTTAGAGATATGGATTCAAAAGAATACAGACATATCATTACGAATCCTCCATACTTTGAAAATCTAACACCATCCGCAAACCAAAGTAGAAATTCTTTTCGCCATTCTGAGGGCAACTTTTGGGAGGACTTTTGGGTCACTTGTGATCGCTTACTAATGAAAGAGGGCAGTTTGGAGCTGATTCTGCCTTATGATCGTTCATTGGAACGGATTCAGCACCCATATATTGAAAACCTATTTCATATTCATCGAGTCTTAATTGTTAAGCATCAAATGAATTCTAAACCTGTTTTGATGTGTCTCACTTTCAAAAAGCAACCTAAGGATTCTGTGGATATAGATTACTTGCCTATTTATCGGGAAGGACAGGAGTGGAGTGCTTCTTATAAAAGACTTTGCGAAGACTTTTATTGGAACCTCTAACAAAGAAGGCCATGCAAGATGCACGGCCTTTATGATTACTTGTGTCGAAATGATATTATCTAAAGAACGTCATCTACTTCTGTGTATGGGAGGTCAAAAGCTTCTGAAACTCCTTTGTAAACGACTTTTCCAGTCACTACATTCAAGCCAAGCTTCAATGCTTCATTTTCGCTACAGGCTTGCTTCCAACCTTTATTAGCTAATTGCAGTGCATATGGCAAAGTAGCATTGGTCAGTGCTGAAGTAGAAGTATATGGGACTGCGCCCGGCATGTTGGCAACACAATAGTGTAAGACATCATCAATGACAAAAGTCGGATTATCATGAGTGGTCGGTGTACAGGTTTCTATACATCCGCCTTGATCAACAGCTACATCCACCAATACGGTACCTCGCTGCATATCTTTGAGCATGTCTCTGGTAATCAATTTTGGAGCTTTCGCACCATGAATCAAAACGGCACCAATAATTAAATCAAAACTTGGGATCAATTCTCGAATTGTCAACTCATTCGAGTGCAAGGTGCGCACATTAGGAGGCATAATATCTTCCAATTGACGCAACCTGTTCAAGTTAACATCCAAGATAGTCACATCGGCGCCCATTCCGGCAGCCATTTTTGCAGCATGTGTTCCTACTACACCACCACCGAGAATCATAACTTTTGCAGGTTGCACGCCAGGAACGCCACCTAACAAGATACCTTTTCCACCTCTGGGCTTCTCAAGGTAATGAGCACCTGCTTGGATGGACATTCGACCAGCAACTTCTGACATAGGAACCAATAGAGGTAGGCTTCCATCTGCTAGTTCTACAGTTTCATATGCCAAACAAACAGCTCCACTCTTAATCATAGCATGCGTGAGCGGTTCAGAAGAAGCAAAGTGGAAATAAGTGAATACTAATTGTCCCTCTGTAATCAGATCATATTCTGGTTCGATAGGTTCTTTAACCTTGACGATCATTTCAGCTTTGCTGTAAACGTCTTCAATGGTCGGCAATATTTTCGCACCGCTTTCAATATAATCGTCATCAGAAAATCCGCTGCCCCATCCAGCCTGAGACTGAACATAGACTTCGTGACCTCTTTTCGTAAATTCTAGAACGCCTGCCGGCTTAACACCCACTCTGTTTTCACTGGGTTTGATTTCCTTCGGAACACCTATTATCATTGGCCGAATGTTTAAGATTATTAAATGGTCCGTGAAATTACTAAAAAGCAGCTAGGGTGAGACAATATTTTCATTGATTTTGAGCAAAGCGCCGATTACATTCGGAAGTCTAGTCTATGTGAAATAATTTAATATAAACGTATATGCATTTTTCAGCAATGAGGGTATAAGTCTAATTGTACTTAGTATCATATACAAGACATAAATCTATCAGCCTTTGCAGTTCTAAATCTTCCAATTTGGTTGTTTATTACTATTATGATGCACGCATAAGGTTATTTGTTAAAGTTGAAATAAAAAAAGCCAAAATCTTGTGTAAGAAAGTGGCTTTTATCCTCGCTTGAACTAAGATCTTTACGCATGTATCTGTAAGCGATAGTGCTAATATAATACATATTATTAATTATTGTAATATGTAAAGTAATTAATTTAAGACCAAAAGGAATATTAATAATATTTAATATGTAATCAGCTGCTCAACTGAATTTAATGAATTGCTTTAGAAGCAACTCTTAAAGCCTCAATGGCTTTCAATCCTTCTGAACCTAAATCTTGGCTGAATTGATTGACGTAGGTATCGATATGTTGTCGTCTGACATTAGCATCCATTTCCTGAGCATGAAGCGCAACATATTGGTTGGAAGAGTCCGGATGATTGAATGCAAATAGAATCGAGTTTCTGATATCTTTTTCAATGAGCAATCGATCTTCAGGATTAATTCTATTGTGCGCTGCTATGCCTCCCAAAGGAATCGGGACCTTATAATGATGTTCCCAAAAATCTCCAAGATCCTGAATCTTAAAAAGGCCTTTTTGTTGATAGGTGAAACGATTCTCATGGATAATAACACCAGCGTCATATTTACCATCCAGTAATGCATCTTCTATTTCCGAAAACAGACAAAAAGATTTATCTCGAACATCAGGGTAGGCCAAGCTGAATAATAAATGAGCCGTCGTTAATTTTCCGGGAAGAATGACCTTCCACTCATGGGTAGGTTTTGGCATGGATGATTGTTTAGATATGAGGAGAGGGCCCACACCCTTTCCTAATGCGCTACCGGATTGAAGCAAGTGATATTGATCTTCTACTTTGAATAAAGCACTATAACTTAATTTGGTAACGTCTAAAGCTCCTTGCTGTGCCAGTTGATTCAGTTCCTCTACATCCGCCATGACCACCTGATACTGAAAGGAAGTAGGAATCTTTTGATTTACCATTGCATCAAAAATATACGTATCATTGGGACAAGATGAGAAGCCAAGACTTATTTTGCGAGACATTTGATATTTCTTAAGTTCAATTAGAAAATGACCGGTATGATAGATCAGCCAACAGTTATTTACGAAGATAACCACTTGCTGGGGTTAAATAAACCATCCGGGTGGTTGGTTCAATCAGACCATACAGGAGATTACACTGCACTAGAGTGGGGGAAACGCTATATTAAAGACAGATATAACAAACCCGGGGATGTTTTCTTAGTGCCTGTCCACAGGATTGATCGGCCTGTTAGCGGGACGATTGTGTTAAGCAGGACCAGCAAGGCACTTTCCAGAATGAATCAATTGATTAAGGATCGAGAAATCACGAAGAAATATTGGGCGTTGACTCGATTTCCTCCTATCCAGATGTCCGGCACCTTAGAGCATTACATTGTTAAGAAGGCTCAAAAGAATAAGGTGGAGGCGATTCCCCTTTCTAAACGTCCTCCTGCAAAAGCAAAGAAAGCCAAGTTGTCTTATAAACTAATCGCCGAGGTAGAGGGCTTGCATCTTTTAGAGGTGCAATTATATACCGGTCGCCCTCATCAAATTCGAGCACAATTAGCAAAAATGGGATGTCCTATTTTCGGTGATTTAAAATATGGGGATGCTGAGCCGCTGGATGATTTAAGCATTGGACTGCATTCATATGAAATGACTTTTATTCATCCAGTAAAAAAAGAACTAGTGTCGGTATCATCCGTACCTATGAAAGGAGAATGGTGGAAGAAGTTTTCAACTTTCATTAAATAGGTTGTGCATAGCTTATTTTTATATTACATTTGCACCCGGCAGGGAACACACGACCAGCTCCCGCTGAATTCCCCCAGGGCGGAAACGCAGCAAGGGTAGGCAGGTTGAGCGGTGCGATGTGACTCTCTGCCTTTTTTATTGTGTGATTTCAAAAGTAGAAACCCTTACCTTCGCTAAAAATCTCAAATCCATGAAATTCTTTATTGACACTGCCAATCTAGACGACATCAAAGAAGCAAATGAATTAGGTATTCTGGATGGAGTTACCACAAATCCTTCTCTTATGGCTAAAGAAGGAATCAGTGGCAAAGACAATGTATTTGCACATTACAGAAAAATCTGCGAATTGGTAGATGGAGATGTGAGTGCGGAAGTCATTTCTACTGATTTTGCCGGTATGATTAAAGAAGCTGAGGAATTGGTTGAAATCGCAGATAATATTGTCATTAAGATTCCGATGATCAAAGATGGTATTAAAGCACTCTCTTACTTGACATCTGAAGGCATCAAAACCAATTGTACATTGGTATTTTCTGCGGGGCAGGCTATTTTGGCAGCCAAAGCAGGAGCTACTTATGTTTCTCCCTTTATTGGCAGAATTGATGATATTACCTGGGATGGGTTACAACTCATAGATCAGATATCTAATATCTATTTGACACAGGGATTTGAAACAGAAATTCTCGCAGCATCCATCAGAAATCCTTTACATATTGTTGAGTCGGCCACTTTAGGCGCTGATGTGGTGACTTGTCCATTAAATGCAATCATGGGGCTGTTGAATCATCCCTTGACGGATATCGGATTGGAAAAATTCCTTGCGGACCATCGGAAGTCGAACAGCTAATTTAATCTAGCCAAAGAATCAACTTTTCCATCGCTTTCTCAATCATGTGTTCTACGACCTCATGTGGCTGCTCTGCAAATGTTCCCTTGGATCTAGAAGCAAGGATGGCATTTATGCTGAGTGCTTTATGTCCTAAGATAGATGCCATGGCATAGATACCTGCTGTTTCCATCTCAAAATTCGTGATACGCCCCTGAGGGAATTCCAGATGGGAAAGATCCTCTAGGTAATTAGGAAACGCGTTGGGAGCTCTAAGCTGTCTGCCTTGAGGTCCATAAAATCCAGGACAGGTTAAAGTAATTCCTTTGACACCTATTGAGGAGAAATGATCGAACAGCTCTGTATCGGCAGGAACGGTGTAGGTTTTCAATTGTAGAAGCTGTTCTGCCTTTTCATCTACTTTTTTCCAGTCACAGGTTCTTGAGTCTTGGTAGAAGTAGAGTAAATTATCCATCCCCATTGCAGCATGGCTTAAGACAATATCTCCTGGTTCTATGTCTTTTTGGAGACCTCCACTGGTACCCAGTCTAATGAAAGTCAAAGCTGTCAGTTCTTCTTTAACTGTATATGTTTCAAAGTCAATATTAAATAACGCATCTGCTTCTGTCAAGGCAATATCGATATTGTCTGTCCCAATACCTGTAGCGAGTATTGACAAAGGATGACCATGAATTTCTCCGGTCAATACACTAAATTCCCTATTGCTGACTCGTACACTTACAGAATCAAAGTACGGCTCTAGGAGATCTATTCTTTTGGGATCGCCAACGGTTATTATATTCGTTGCCAATTGTCCCGGTTTTAACTTAAGGTGATATATTTCACCTTCGGGACTAAGGATTAATTCAGCTTTATTCATAAAATGCTATTATGCGAAAAGTTTTCTATCTCTCTACTTGCAACACTTGTTTAAGAATTATCAACGAGCTCCAATTGGAAAAGCATGATTTTGAGTTTCAAGATATCAAAACGAATCCTATCTCTCCGGAAGATTTGGATGCCATGCGTCAACAAGTTGATTCTTACGAAGCTTTGTTTAATAAGAGAGCTCGTAAATACAAGTCAATGTATCTTAAAGATAAGACATTAAGCGAGGACGAATGGAAATCTTTAATACTTCAAGAATACACTTTCTTGAAGCGCCCAGTGATGATCATTGATGATGAATATTTCATCGGAAATTCTAAAAAAGTTGTTCAGACTGCAAAAAATAAACTCGATGGCATTAAATAAAGAATCCATAGCATTCGAAATGAGAGCCCTTCAGGATCGCATATGTAGAGATCTTGAACATATCGATGGCCAAGGTCAGTTTCATGAAGACTCATGGGAACGCAAGGAGGGTGGTGGAGGTCGATCCAGAGTCATCACCGGTAAGGCCATAGAAAAAGGGGGCGTTAATTATTCTGCTGTATATGGTCCTACACCCAAGAAGATCTTAAATGCGCTAGGTCTGGAAGAGGCAGATTTTTTTGCAACCGGTGTCTCAATAGTTTTACATCCCAGGAATCCCTGGGTTCCCATCATTCACATGAATGTCAGATACTTTGAAATGTCCAATGGGGTATATTGGTTTGGGGGGGGTATAGATCTAACTCCTCACTATGTTAATCTTGAGGAAGCATCCCATTTTCATAAAGGGCTAAAGTCTGTCTGTGACGAATATGATGCTGCGTTTTATCCAAAGTTTAAAGCTTGGGCAGATGATTACTTTTATTTGAAGCACAGAAAGGAAAACAGAGGGGTAGGAGGAATCTTTTTCGATCGCTTACATGAAGATAGCACTTCTCTGTCCAAAGAGTCCTTATTAGAATTTGTGCTTTCTGTTGGAAATAGCTTTACGAGACTCTATCAACCCTTAGTAGAAAAGAATGCCATGGTTCCTTTTACCGAAAGGGAAAGAAACTGGCAATTGTTACGAAGAGGTAGGTATGTAGAATTTAATCTGGTTTGGGACAAGGGTACCAAGTTTGGTTTAGATACTGATGGACGTACTGAGAGCATTCTGATGAGTATGCCACCTGACGCGAGGTGGATTTATAATTATGACACCAATGAAGATAGTCAAGAACAAAAGACCTTGGAAATACTAATGGACAAGGGGCGGGATTACATATCTTATTGATCGCACAATAGAGTTATTTCAGGGAGTGTTAAAATATTGGAGGCGTTTCCCGCTCTGTCTTCTATGTACAGGTCATAAACTAAGGTATCCGTAGGCTGAAAAGTACTGGGTGTACAGGGAGCTTGACCATTGTCATATATACAACAGCTTGTAAACAATAATAGGGTGATTTCACCGGATATTCCATTTCCTGCGCCTTCTTCCGGAATGAAGGGGATTTTGAAAGTTGTAAAAGTTTCTGATGTATCTCTTTGATCCTTAAGGAAGATATTTACTCTGTCTTCATCCCCGAGGTTTCCGTCTCCATCTGTAAAGCTTATTTTTACAAATGTAGAGTCTTCAAATAAAGAACCTTGTTGCATGACCGTTTTGCTGAGACTGATAAAATCAATTTCAGGCTCATCCGGGTAATTCGGAGCATCTAAACAAGCACTCATCATCATACATGAGTAACCAAATATGAATAAGCAACTTAAAGAAAGAAGTGATCTCATAGATAGGATCTTGAATATGAAAGCGATGGAATTTGATTCGCTTGCTTTAAAACTATTTCATTATCAATATAAGTATAACGACACATATCAAAAGTATGTTGAGTTAATTGGTGTCCATCCTGATGAGGTGCTTCAATATAATCAGATACCCTTTCTTCCAATTCAAATGTTCAAACACCATGTTGTAAGCTGTTTTCCCCACAAAGATGTCATCAAAGTGTTTCGATCATCTACGACAACAGGTCAACAAGCCTCTCAACATTATATTTATGACCTGGATCTTTATCACGATGCCATTCTAAAATCTTACGAATCAACAATTAAAAGCAAGGCAAAAGATTTTCAGTGGCTGGGTTTATTACCCTCATATCTAGAAAGAGATGATGCCAGCTTAGTTGATATGGTGAGCTTTCTCAACCAACACTCTTTCTACTCTTTAGAGAATCCTTTTTTTCTAAACGAGTATTCTGAACTTAATAAGATACTTAAAAACAATGTGCTAGAGAACATTCCCACGATTTTGGTAGGAGTTACCTTCGCTATTTTAGATTGGATTGAGACGACTACAGTGTCTTACCCTCAACTTACCTTGGTAGAAACAGGTGGCATGAAAGGCAGGAGAAAAGAGATGACCAGGGATGAACTACACGAGAAGATTCAAAGCAAACTTACCCTAAAGAACATTTCTTCAGAATACGGTATGACAGAACTCATGAGTCAGGCTTATTGGACCAATGGTCAATTTTATAGCCCGGTACATATGCGTGTTATTCCAAGAGATATCTCGGACCCGCTCAATACAGAGGTCAACGCACGATCAGTTGCACTGAACGTAATTGATCTATTGAACATAGATAGTTGTGCTTTTATAGCCACTGATGATGTAGGAGAGATATTTACGGCTAGATCCTTTAATGTTTTAGGAAGATTAGATGCTTCTGATATCCGAGGTTGTAATCTGATGGTTGTCTAAGTTAAATGCTAATACCTGTCAAGCCTTCAAATAGCCAATTGGCTAATGCTTGTCTATTGGATTCCAGAATAATCCGTTTTTGATCATTAGGATTTCTAAGGTTTCCAAGTTCGATGAAAACAGCCGGTGGATAGGTCGTCCGAAGCATATACAAGTTTCTTGAACTTACGCTACCATTATAATGACCGGAAGAGCGATACTGACGATACTTTGACTTGAAAGTAGAATAAAGCTTATTCGCCACTTTTTTACCGGACTTTGAATCCTTTAAATGATAGAAGTATACATCTTGTTTTTTATTAGCAGAGCGGCTATCCACATGTATCATCACGGCAATTTGATCTTCCTGGCCATTTTTACGTCTTTGGACATAGCGATTGTTGATCTCTCTGGATCGCTGCTGTAATCTTTTCAATTGGTTCAAAGGGAGTGGTTGGCCATTAATACATTGCTCATCATGATCGCAATCCAAAAATGACTCTGATCGAATCCCATCATTTGGATCTTGGATCACTAAATCTACTTCTGCACCATGTGCCATAAGATTCTTAGCTAAGCGCAAGACCACATCGTAAGCATATTCATCTTCGCACAAAGTTGCTTCTCCGGACTTACCTAAAGCTCCCGGATCGGGACCTCCATGTCCCGCAACCAAATAAAATACCTTTCCACTCAAACGATTGCTTTCCATCTTAAAGTAATCATGTCCATTACCTAAAATGGGTGCATTCACCATAGTGGCACTCGTAAAAGTAGCTTTTGCTGACCGTTGGTAGCAGTCTAAGAAATGAATTGGAACCCACAAAACGTGATCTTTCTTATAAGCGTTTTTCTTTAACCCTCTTTTTGCCATATCATCATTATAGGAAGCTATTTCCACAGCAAGATCCCAATCATCAATGCCAATCGTTGAACGGATGCTCTGTCCGTTATATTGGTATACTTTTATAGGCAGCTCATATGTCTTGTGTCTCAGCAAAGATGCATTAGCAGACAATTGATTGATTTCTAAAAAAGCCGAGGCATTACATGCACTTTTGTCTAAGTCATATCTATCCAATAATGTCTCAATTCCATCCCCTAATTTGGGCTTCACTCTAAGATAATCAGAAGCGAATCCGGAAACGGGTAGCAGACATAATAATAGAAAACCAATAAGTAGCTTTTTAGCATCCATTTTATCACTGATAATGTTCTGGTTACAAATTACATAATATTTTAATATAATAAAAAACATTGCCTACACTTTCTTTTGCACTGAAGCTATTAGCTTTGCAATCATGGTTTGGGCCCATTTGATTAAAAAAGAAATGCTTTCTCAGCTGAGAAGCCAAAGTAGTATTCAATCTTTGATACTATACGTTTTTAGTACGACTTTCATTGTGTTTACCGCATTTTTTGAAATCACCCCCAAGGCTTGGATAACTTTATATTGGATCATTCTTATTCTTTCATTAAGCAATACAGCTCAGCAATCATTTTTTGAACTGAAGGGAATACAAGCTTGGTATTATTATGCTAGCACCTCAGTGCATCATTATTTTATCAGCAAAGTAGTAACCGTATTTATATTGCTTGTTGTGATTAGTTTGTGTATCGTTGGAGGGTTAAGCTTGTTTTCCTCATTTGTCATCAAAGATGTTGGATTATTTATCCTCACCAATATGCTAAGCATTGTAGGCTTATCCGTCATTTTTACATTCATATCATTTATTGTAGTGAAAGTGCAGGGTAAATCTGCTTTATTGCCTCTATTAGCCTTTCCATTATTGGTTCCAATACTAAGTCTTTGTGTCAGGTTATCATCAATTTCTGCAGGATTAATCATGGATACGCAATATGAGATGGATTTACTGCTTTTATTGGGTGTAGACATGATAGCGATTGCTTTATCACTATTACTTATTCGTTACCTTTGGCAGTCATAATCATACTTCTATGAAATCATGGTTTTGGAAAGGGTTAGGGGTTTTCTTAATTCTATATTCCATTATAGTCGGTCTTTTGACTCCGTTGAAACCGGGTATTGTCGGGATAGATCGCCTTTCGGCAAAAGAGCTTTCGAATATCCAACTCACGATAGAGACCTATAATTTTGGCCAACAGATGGAGCCATATATGCCTACTTGAAAGTGGATACCCCACTTCAGATTATTTCAGCCGGCAGGGTAGAACAATTAGAGCTTAATCAATTTATCGCTTCTTTTGATATTCCTCAGATAGCTTTCCTGGAAAAGTCGGTCGTAGATGCAGATGTGATTCTGACCCATACTGAAGGAGGCTATGCCTATTTACCTGGTGGACTTTTTATCAAAAAAGATACAGCGTCCAGATCTGATGAAATTCAGATAAATCAAAAAGACAAAATGTCTGTATCGGATGTCGAAGGTTTATATTTCCCATTTCGCAACATTTTGCTGGAGACGATCAAAAATACATACTATCATATTCCCCTTTGGTTTGCGATGATAATCATGTTTGCGCTGTCTGCCTGGTATAGTTATCAATACCTAAGAAAACAAGATCTTATGGTTGATTTTAAAGCGCAAGCGTACAGTGAAGTTGGATTACTACTAGGAATTCTGGGGCTGATAACCGGAGCTATATGGGCTAACTATACCTGGGGAGAACCCTGGAGTTGGGATATCAAACAGATCACATCAGCGGTAGCTTTGTTAATCTATCTGGCTTATTTCATACTTCGATCATCTACGAATGACCTAAATAAAAAGGCACGTTTGACAGCTGCTTACAATATCTTTGCTTTCATAATGATTATACCTCTGCTTTTTATCATTCCTCGAATGACTGATTCCCTGCATCCCGGGAATGGAGGAAACCCCGCCATGGGCGGAGAAGATCTAGATAATACTATGCGATTGATTTTCTATCCAGCTATCATTGGATGGATTTTATTCTCCGCATGGATCGCACAAATCAAAAACCGCATTCTCAAACTTAGATATAAAAATATCTATAACGTAGATGTCTGATTATTAAGGGTATAGTTTAGTGTTAATGTGTTTGCCTACACAAATAAACTTTGCCATATTTGTAACGTAAAACTTGAAGACTTGGAAACCCTATTTCTCACAGATGGAAAATTCTTTGTTGTCGTTGCAGTCCTTGTCGCAATCTTCATCGGAATTGTTATCTACCTGGTCAATATGGATCGAAAGTTAAAAGAGATAGAGAACAAAAACTAAACAATAGCAATGTCTAATTTTTATGAATCCGTATCCCGGAATTTTGATGAAGCGGCTAGCTACACCAACATTCCCAAAGGCTTACTAGAGCAGATCAAAGTTTGTAACGCAGTCTATCAAATGCGTTTTCCGGTTCGTATTGGTAATACGATAAAAGTTATTGAGGCGTATAGGGTGCAACACTCGCATCACCGCCTCCCTACAAAGGGTGGAATCAGGTATAGCTCGCATGTCAACCAAGACGAAGTTATGGCACTTGCGACTTTGATGACGTACAAGTGTGCGATCGTAGATGTCCCTTTTGGGGGTGCGAAAGGAGGTGTGAAAATTAATCCCAGAGAGCATACTATAGATCAACTGGAAAGAATTACACGTAGGTATACGACTGAATTAATTCGCAAGAACTTTATCGGACCGGGTCTGGACGTTCCGGCACCGGATTATGGCACCGGAGCAAGGGAAATGGCGTGGATCTTAGACACCTATATGATGTTTAAAAATGGTGAAATCGATCAAGTAGCTTGTGTTACCGGAAAACCCGTGAATCAAAATGGTATCCGAGGAAGAGAAGAAGCAACTGGCAGAGGAGTATATTATGGATTGCGTGAAGCTTGTAATAACGAAAAGGATATGAAAGCCTTAGGCCTGGAGCCTGGAATCGCTGGAAAGACAATGGTGATACAAGGTCTGGGTAATGTAGGTAAGTTTACGAGTTTGATTTCACAAGAAGAAGGTGACGCCAAGATTATTGGTATAGCAGAATATGAAGGTTCTATTTACAATAAAGATGGAATCAACATAAAAGATCTGTTAAAGTATCGCAAAGAGCACGGAACGATTCTCGGATTTCCAGGGACTTCAACATTGGCTGAAAGAGATGATGCTTTGTATTTAGAATGTGACATTTTGGTTCCTGCAGCATTAGAGAATGTGATCACCAAGGATAATGCGCATAAAATCAAAGCAAAAATCATTGGCGAAGCAGCAAATGGCCCCATTACAGCAGATGGAGAAAAGATATTAACGAAAAATGGAGTCATGATTCTTCCGGATATGTATTTGAATGCCGGTGGGGTTACCGTTTCCTATTTCGAATGGTTGAAAAATCTTTCGCATATGCGATTTGGAAGAATGGAGAAAAGATTCAACTCCAATACATACGAAGGTATTATTGAAGTAGTAGAACGATTAACCCAAAAATCAGTAACACAAAAGGAACGTGCATTCCTGACTCGTGGAGCTGATGAAGTTGATCTAGTTCGATCCGGACTCGAAGAAACGATGGTTACTGCTTACAATTCCATCAATGAACTGAAAAAGAGAAGGAAAAAAGTTCCTAATCTTCGAACAGCTGCTTTCATGATTTCTCTAGAGAAAATAGCTAATGATTACATGAATCTGGGAGTATTCCCATAGGCAGCTTGCAAAGTAATACTTGATGATTTCCCGTACAGGTAAAATTTTATAAATAAAATAGGCTCGTACGGGAAATTTTATTTTCTTTACATAGTTTAATTTTAGATACAACAAATAAACACCTATGTCTGACAAACTTGACAAAATTGACTTAAAGATCATCAAGATATTGCAGGAAAACTCTAAGATTACCAATTTGGATCTCTCCAAGAAAATTGGCCTTTCACCGGCTCCTACTCTAGAAAGAGTAAAGAAGCTAGAGAATAACAATATCATCAGTAGTTATCATGCTGAAATTAATCCATTAGCATTGGGTCTTAATGTTAAAACTTTTGTTTTAGTTGACCTTGCTTGGCAGAAAGAGAATGCACTGGAGAACTTCATTCAGAAATTGAAAGAAATTGATGAGGTCGTAGAGTGCTATATTATCACAGGAGAGGCAGATTTTCTTTTACAGATTGTATGCAAGGATATTCCGACTTACGAAAAAATTCTATTCAAAACACTTTCTCAAATTGAAGAAATCGAACGCCTAAAGACTCTGATGACTCTATCTACAGTCAAAGACTTGAAGGTGTTACCCTACAACTATGAGTAAGTCCTTTGATCATAAAGTTATTTTAAAAGCGTTCTGAGGAGCGCTTTTTTTATATGGCAAGAAATAGTACAATTTGGCAGTTGAAGAGTGCAGAAGGACGCTCTTTGGGACACCTGATAGGCACGATACACCTTCAAACTGCGGCAGCTTTACACCGTCAGCTATTAATAGACGAGATCATTATGGATTCTGAATTTGTATATAATGAGACGAATCTTGAGACAATGAGCGATCCACACTTTCAATCGAAATTGTTTTTGCCGAAAGGCGATCATATCCGTAATTACTTTACAAAATCATATTATCAACGACTTTATCAGAAACTGCTGCGCAGCTTGCAATTAGATATAAATAAATTAGGAACATTATATCCATTGATGATTCAAAATATAGTGAGTCAGGCCTTGGTCGAGCGATCCGGTTACATTTCATTAGATGAATACATCTATCAACAATCAAAGAGCAATGGTAAGGTCGTATGTGGACTTGAGACGCATCAAGAACAACTTAAAGTATTACAAACTATAGATATTACTGACCAGATAAGATTTCTAAAATACACTATTGAAAATCTTTCAAAAAGTAGAATCCAAATACAGAAGCTCTCGCGCTTATTCGTCAATGGAAATATTCATCTTCTATACCGAAAAAGCGCACAACAATTAGGAAAGTATCGATCTCTACTTTTGTACGATAGAAACGAAGTTATAGCTAATAGGATTTCGTTTACGGCTAATTCGGATTACCAACAACTTTATTCAGTGGGTGCCGGCCATCTTTCCGGTAAATATGGTCTTCTTCATCTCTTGCATCAAAAAGGCTTCAGACTAACCCCTGTCAACTAAAAAGAGACTTTCGTCAAAAAAACGCACTCCACTATAACCATTGAGGCATATTCGCGTTTCAATTGTGAAACGAAACACTATGAAATATATATTTTACATGATCCTCTGCGGGTTTTTGTTCGCTCCAATGGTACATGCCCAATTTACCATTAGTGGATATGTCAAAGATGAAAATACGGGCGAAACTTTAATAGGAGCCAATATATATCAGATGGATAACCCTATCCAGGGCACCAGCACAAATATTTATGGTTTCTTCTCCTTGAGTTTGTCAGACACCTGCACACTAGTATTTTCTTATACGGGCTATCAGTCTCAGTACATAAAATTAACGGAGCCATCTGATCAAACCCTGGATATAAATTTAGGGCAAGGATATACCATGGAGGAAGTGGTCGTAAAATCTAATGAAGGGGATCGTAATGTTTCTTCTACTGAAATGGGAACGGTAACACTTCCTGTAGAACAGATTAAAAAAATACCAGCATTACTCGGAGAGGTAGATGTATTGAAAACTTTGCAATTACTACCGGGTGTATTGAGCAGTACAGAAGGAACAGCGGGCTTTTTCGTGCGAGGGGGAGGAGCCGATCAAAATCTAATTCTCTTGGACGATGCCACTGTCTATAATAGTGGCCATTTATTAGGCTTTTTCAGTGTTTTTAATGCTGATGCTATCAAAAATACCACTTTGATAAAAGGAAGTATTCCTGCCAAATATGGAGGACGTCTATCTTCTGTGGTAGATATTCAGATGAAAGAGGGCAATAATAAATTCTATGCCGCAGAAGGGGGTATAGGACTGATTTCCAGTAGACTTACTTTTGAGGGACCCATTGTGAAGGACAAAGGTTCTTTCGTGCTGTCCGGCAGGAGAACCTATGCATTAGACCTTGCTCAGCCTTTTATTAGAAATACCAATTTCGGAGGGACCAACTACTATTTCTACGATTTGAACGGGAAAGCCAATTACAAGCTAGGTGAAAAAGACAGGATTTATTTGAGTGGTTATTTTGGAAGAGATGTTTTTTCTTTCAACTCACAAAGGCAAGCCTTCCAATTCGAATTGCCTTATGGAAATGCAACAGGAACATTGCGATGGAATCATTTATTCTCTGACAAATTATTTATGAATGCGTCTTTGATTTATAATAATTACGAATTTGAGTTTGAAGGTGGCCAGGAGAACTTTCAAGCTAAATTATTTAGTGGAGTAACGGATTACTCTGCCAAAGTTGATTGGGATTATTATCCAAGCAGTGAGCATTTTATACAGTTTGGTGTCAATTATACATACCATGAATTACAACCCAACTTAATTTCTGCATCCACGGGTGAGACTGACTTTCAAAATGATTTACTGACTAAATATGGACACGAATATGCATTCTATATTCAAGATCAATGGAAAGTCAGTAGTCGTTTGCAATTTGAATTAGGCTTGAGGTTAAGTGCCTTTAGTCAAGTGGGACCGTATCAATCTCCCATAAATGAAAATTTATTTGGTCGAGGGGATCATGTCATCAGCTATTTCACCCCTGAACCTCGTTTTAGTTTTAGATATAAATTGCTGACCAATGCATCCATTAAAGGGGGCGTCGCTTATACAGCACAGTACCTTCATCTTGTGAGTAACTCAACTAGCACACTACCCATTGATATTTGGGTACCGAGCACTGAGCTAGTCAAACCACAAAGAGGCATTCAGTACGCTATTGGCTATTTCCAAAACTTCTTGAATGATGAATATGAGTTTTCCTTTGAAACCTATTACAGAGATCTTTATAATCAAGTGGATTATAGAGATAACTACGTAAATAATCCAAGTCAGGATGTAGAGTTAGATTTTGTTTTTGGAACAGGGAGAGCCTATGGAGCTGAGTTTTTGTTAAAGAAGAACAAGGGTGATTTGACCGGATGGATAGCTTATACACTATCCAGAACGGAAAGAAGTTTTGAAGAAATAGAGAATGGACGATGGTATCCGGCCTTTTACGACAAAACTCATGATCTTTCAGTAGTGGCGAGCTACTCCAACAACCCGAAATGGACCTTTAGTGGTACGTTTATCTATGGAACCGGTATTGCTTACACTCCGGTTACAGGCATTTACAGAATTGAAGATAAGTTTAATGTTTTCTATGGGCCCAGGAATAGTGCTCGCCTGATTCCCTATCACCGATTCGACCTTTCGGTAAAATATGTTCCAAAGCCAAACAGCAATAAACGATTCACTTCAAGTTGGAATTTTAGCATATATAATGTTTACAGCAGGTTGAATCCTACTTTTGTGTACAATTCCTTCGAAACGAATCCTGATAATGCCAATATAGAGAGTAATGCCGTTAGGGTGGCACTATTCCCGATTATCCCATCAATTACCTGGAACTTTAAATGGAGAAGTGAATGAGCCGTATCCTATTATTTTTTATCGCAATTGCTTTCCTTACAACTTCTTGCGAAGAAGTATTTATTCCGGACATTGAAGAGGAGCAGAGAATAATCGTAGAGGGGCATATAGAGTCTGGTCCGGAAGCATTACCTCCGTACGTGATTCTATCGAAATCTCTACCTTTCTTTGGGACGATCAGGCCGGAAGATATCAGTAATAATCAAATCATAGATGCCACTGTAGAGGTATGGCACAATGATATCTCTTATGAATTAAGTCCATTCTGTCTAAGTGATTTACCCCCCAACATCAGGGAGATGATTTTAAATGATTCCGACCTTAGCTTTGTGCCGGATTCAGCAGACTTTTGTCTTTACTTAGACTGGCAATCAAATATCCCCGTTGCAATAGGGGAAACCTATGATTTACATATAGAGCTCTCTGATGGTCAGATATTAACGGCCAGTACGAGCATTCCCCCTTTGGTACCCATTGACTCCTTTGAGTTTACAGAGCCGCCAGGAAACCCAGAAGCCGATACATTAGCCAGGTTATTATGCTACTTATCAGACCCTGCCGGGGAATCTAATTTCTATCGTTATTTAACCGCATCAAACGATCAGGGGTTTATTGCCGGTTTCGGATCAGTTGTAGACGATGCTTTCTTTGATGGAAAAGCTTTTCAATTCCCCTTACAAAAAGCCGAAGATCCTCAGGCGAACGAAGAATTTGACGAAGAAACATTCGGCTTGTACAAAAGAGGTGAGCGTGTCCGTATTAAATGGATGAATATTGATGAGGCACATTATAATTTTTGGAACTCCTTCGAATTTAACCTAAACAACCAAGGTCCGTTTGCCACCTATACAAGGGTGAGTTCAAATGTCACCGGAGCTTTGGGTATTTGGGGTGGCTATTCCAGCGTAATTTATACCTTAGAGGTACCGGAGAGATAATTATATAATACATTGGAAATAACAATCAGTCAGAAGAAAGCAGTTGTAATCGGTGCCACTGGATTAGTGGGCTCTGCATGTTTGAATGAATTATTGCAAAGTGAAGTCTATACTGAAGTAGTCAGTCTTAGCAGAAAGCCTATTGCAAAAGAAGATGCCAAACACACTAACTTCATTGTTGACTTTGATCACCTAGAAGACTATAAAGGTTTGTTTCAATGTGATGACCTATTCTTGTGTTTGGGTACGACGATTAAATCTGCAGGTTCGAAGGACAATTTCCTTAAGATTGACCATGGATACAATGTGCTTTCTGCTCAACTAGCCAAGGAGCAAGGAGCCAAACAATGCATTCTCATCAGTGCGGTCGGTGCAGATGAGAATGCTATGCTTTTTTATAATAAAGTGAAGGGCTTTATTGAAAGAGACATTGAGAAATTGAACTTTTGGGCTTTTCATATTCTACAACCCTCTATTCTTTTGGGGGAGCGGACAGAATCCAGATGGTTAGAAAAAATAGGTCAATCTCTGGGAAATGTACTTAATAAAATGGGAGATAGTTATTTAGGTCCTTATCAACCTGTTCCCGCAGAAAAGGTAGCTGCATTTATGCTAGAAGTTGCTCAAGGTACCAAGGGAGGAAAATTTATTTACAGCTCAGATCAAATAAACCAAAGAAAATCTTAAAATGGGTAAAAAATCTACGATTCAGATTAATGTAAGCTTAGATGAAAAAAAGAGACCCGAGAAAATCCACTGGAAGGCCTCTGATCATCCTGAGTTTTCCAAAGGGAAAGATGCAAAAGCCATATTTCTCTCTCTTTTTGATGAAGAAACAAAGGAGACCCTAAAATTAGACCTTTGGACAAATGAGTTCCAAGTGGCTGAAATGGATCGCTTTATTTATTACTCTATACGTTCCATGGCAGATACGTATATTAAAGCTACAAATAACAAGGAACTAGCCACCGCTATGCAACAATTTGCGCACTATTTCGGACAGCAAACAGAAATAATTCCAACAGAAGAATAGAGTGGTATAGACTTTGTTTTGATTTAACATTGAAAGATTGGTGAAACCTATTTATTCGCTTACTTTTGATGTACCAATAAACCAATTAAACCATGAACAACCTTTACAAAGCGCAGAGGTCGATAGCCTTTGCATTCCTATTTGTATTTTTCGTACTGAATCTTCAAGCCCAAAGCAATCCTTGTATTTTCGAAGATTTTGAGGACGGAACGGTAATCTACGAACTGAATCAAGCAGAATTTACAGATGGTGGCGAAGACTATTTCATCAGGACAGATGGGTCTGATATTTCTTCTGCCATGGAATATACCAATCGTTCAGGTTCATTTTTCTTTGGTGCACATGATATCGATGGAGATGGAATCAATCCGGGAATATTAACGATTGATTCTTTCAACATATCCTCCTTTGACTCAGTAAGAGTTAGTTTCTTGGTAGCTGAAGACGATGATGGCACCAATGAAGATTGGGATGAAGGGAATTTCGTCCATTTCGATTATCAAATTGATGGAGGTCCACTCAATAATGGTTTTTGGATAGAAAACGATGGTGCTACATTTAACTCAGCACCTTTTGTGGATACTGATTTCGACGGAGTTGGAGACGGTGCTGAAATCACAGACGCTTTCACGCTTTATTCTTTCACAGTTCCTGTAAGTGGTAATTACTTTGACCTGGTGATCGAAATTGATTTAGAAACTGGTGACGAGGATATAGCGATAGATGATATTGAAATTTGTGGTATCGAGAGCACACCGGTCAATTCATGTGTTATAGAAGATTTTGAAGATGCTAATGTAATCTATCAAACAAGCGAACCAGAATATTCAGATGGTTTCGAAGATTACTTTATAAGAACAGATGGATCCGACATCGCAGGTGGCATTAGCTTTCTGAATCAATCCGGCAGCTTCTTTTTTGGGGCTCAAGATTTAGATGGGGATGGCACGAATCCGGCAACTCTTGAAATCAACTCCTTTGATATTTTAGGCTTAGATAGCGTACAGGTCACTCTTTTGATTGCTGAAGATGATGATGGAAGCAACGAAGATTGGGACGAATCTGATTATATGCATGTTAACTATCGCATAGATGGAGGAACCCTCATAAATGGGCTTTGGGTTGAAAATGATGGTTCAGATTTCAATTCTGCTCCTTTCATTGATACTGATTTTGACGGAACAGGAGATGGCGCTGAAATAACAGAGTCCTTTACCAGTTATTCCTTTACAGTTCCTGTATCAGGTGTGAGCCTTGACTTAATCATTGAATTCAATTTAGACTCGGGAGACGAAGATATTGCTATTGATGACATCGAGATATGTGGCATTCAAGGGAGCAATTTTATGGTCAATTTAGTGGGGCCCGGAAATTTCTGTGAAAATGATGGCGTGCAAACAGGATTGACCGGTGGTTCCCCTATAGGAGGTATGTACTTTGGACCCGGTGTTACGGATGATGGTAATGGAACTACCTATAGTTTTGACCCGGCTGCTGCAGGTGTTGGGGTTCATACAATTGTGTATAGTGTGAATGATCCTCAGGGAAATACCGCTCAGGCTTCTGTAGATATTGAGGTATTCGAAACCCCTCAGAGTCCCGAAGTAGCTGATGTAGAGCTTTGCGAGGATGAAAAAATAATTATTGGTGATGAGATCGAAATCTCGGTGGTTGATATCAAGGGTGACCAGGTAAAACTGGGGATCAGCGCGCCTCAGAACGTGAAGGTGCATCGCCGGGAGGTCTTCGACCAGATTCAGGCGGAAAACCGTGCCGCCGCGCTC
>CAZGGG010000027.1:36403-39943 GCA_964525165.1 uncultured Saprospiraceae bacterium
AATCAGTAGTAATTGCTTCTGATGACTTTAACGATCCTCAAAATCTGATAAGTCGAAGCAATACTACGGACTTAGGCACACAGGCTGATCATGAAAATCAATTCACCACAGCAGGTGATATGTTCGGAATTACAGACGGTGATAGTGATGCAACAGGGCCCAGAGCTGCTCCTTTTGCTTTGGTAGACGATGCTGCAGACCCTAACTGCCCGGGTTTCTTCCCGTTTGATAATCAAGGCGTTTTACCTTGTGACTATGGAAATAGTTTCTTTGGTATCGTAGATACTGAAAACGGCGAAAACATGGGAGCCGTTTCTGCGGATTGGGTTTTTGATATTTCGTCAGCTACAGCAGGTATCAGCCTCATTTGCATTGATATGGGTGCAATGGGTGATTTTGAATCAAGTGATGATGTAGCTTGGAGTTATTCAATAGATGGTGCTCCATTTACAGAAATCTTCATGTTAGTGGCAGATGAATCAACTTCAGCCACTTATGAATTAGCGAACGGACCAGAAACACTCAATGACCCGATGACCTTAAATGGTCAGCTTGTGTTAAACGGTTTAACAACTTTCTGTGCAGTGTTGGATGCTTGTCCGATAGGTTCGGAATTAACACTTAGGTTAGAAACAACCACAAATGGAGGATCAGAAGCCATAGCATTCGACAATATTTCTATCTACGGATCTGCCACTGATAATCTCATCTACAGTTTTTATGAGGAAGACCCTTCCAATAATCCGAATGCGGAACCTGTATTTACAGGAGCGCAATATTGTCCTGATTTAGATTTAAATGAAACTCCTGCAACTTATTGGGTTACAGCTCTAAACTGTGGGGGATGTGAAAGTGATGCAACTACTATGGAGGTTACCTTAAACCCTCTGCCTACTTTTACAGCGATTGTTACCAATGTCGACTGCCCAGGTGCAGAGGATGGCTCCATTACGCTAGAGTCTGCTACGGCTGGTCTGATATATGAATGGGAAGGCCCCAATGGTTTTACATCATCAGACAGCACTATTTCCGGCTTGGAACCGGGTACATATACGGTAACAGTTACCGATGGTAACAGTTGTATGTCCTCAGATTCATATGAAATCACAGATGGCGTTGATAATGAAGCTCCTACAGCCATTTGTAATGATATTGAAGTTCAATTAGATGAAAACGGAGAGGTTAGTATCTCAGTATCTGATATAGATGGAGGTAGTTTTGACAACTGTGGAATCGAGTCTGTCGAAATAGATATCTCTGAATTTAATTGTGCGAATACAGGCGTGAATTCAGTAACTCTGATCGTAACAGATGTCAATGGGAATAGTGCAACCTGTACCAGTTCAGTGACCGTTATTGATGATATAGCTCCTACGATTATTTGTCCTGAGGACATTCTCATCACATTAGATGCAGGAGAATGCGAAGCGAGACTATTTTGGAATGATGCAACTGCATTTGATAACTGTGAAGAAGCACTTACAACGACCTTTATCACAACTACTTTCAATAACAACAATCAGTTTGCAGGTAATATGTTTGATGTTGAAAACATCAGTACATCACCTATTACGATCACTCAATTTGATGTCAATATTGATGGTACCCAAGGAATAACCGTACCGGTAGAGATATATTACACAACATCCAACGGAACCTATGTGGGCGTTGAAACAAATGCTTCCGAATGGACCTTATTAGGTGCTGATGATGTAACCTTAGCGGGTGTGGGTAATCCTACTAATGCTCAAATTGGGGGTCTAACGATTAATCCGGGAGAATCTTTCGGTATATACGTTACATTGCCTAATTACAACGGATCCTATGCAATGGCATATACGAATGGTAACAATACCTACTCTGATGGTGTCATGGAAATTAACACAGGTGTAGGTCGGGGTAACCCTAACTTTACAGGATCTGTGTTCCAAAGCAGAACTTGGAATGGTACTATTTATTACTCTGCAAATGCTGTTGCTCCTGTATTTGTTGAAAGAAACGATAATACCGGTGCTATGAGTGGAGATGCTTTCCCTGCAGGTAGCGAAACCGTAATTGAATACATAGCGACTGATGCAAATGGAAATACAAGCACTTGCAGTTTTACGATTAAAGTAGATGGGTTTCCGGATCCAAGACATTCAGTAGTTTGTAACAATCATATCAACCTAAGTTTAGATGAAAATTGTGAAGCTGTTATTGGCGCAGATGATTTATTAGAAGGTGGTCCATATGCTTGTTACCTGACTTACGATATTGCCTTGGCGCTAGATGAAGACTTTAATAATTTAATTGATACAGGTAATCAAATAATTCTTGATGGCACGCACGTCGGAGAAACTATTTATTTCCGTGTAACCAACCCTTCAAATGGTTCGAATTGTTGGGGTACCTTATTACTTGAAGATAAATTGATTCCAGATCTCAATTGCGGGGCTTATTCTGTTCCTTGCGGCGCTTCCTTGGAGCCAGGTGATGGTGTATCAGGAATACCTGCAGCTATCACAGCATCTTTGGATACAACCATGATCGAGCAATTTCAAGCTATTGCTTGTCCTGGTGGAGAATATTCCTACTGGAGAGTCATTGATCTTGAGGCTCTTGGCATTACAGGTGACCTTGATATTGATAGATTTAGAATGGGTGTAGAAACGAGCGGAGGCGGCGTTGATGCAGCATTGAGATTCTATACATTTGATAATCCTGCGAACTATACAGCAGGCCAGGATGATTTCACCCAGATGAGCTTAAGTCAGATAGGGCCGGAAACAAATGGTACCATTCCTGCTCTTGATTTAGAATTTTGGGATCTTTCCGTGGCTAATGTTACGATACCAGGAGGTACTAAATGGTTAGTATGGGAACTCGAAGTACCCGGAGGTAACTTTGTAAACTTTGTGATGGGATCCAATACCCAAGGTGAAACGAGCCCTACATATTTATCCTCTGATTTCTGCGGTGTGCCGGAACCTACGAGACTGCCTTTAGTGGGTAACTTCAATGGAAACTGGGTATCTACCATCTATGGCTCTTATTCTATTGGTATTCCATTCCCATTTGACAATTTCACTTCAGCGATTCCTGATGGTCCGAATAGCTTTATTGTGAGCGGTTTCGACCCATGTGGAACTGTTAGAGCGACATACAGCGACCAAGTAGAAACATTTGGTTGTGACAACCCTCTATCTAGTCAAGTATTAAGAGATTGGACGGTAACAGACGAAAGTGGCAATGTAGCTACCTGTCAGGATACACTAAACATTGTTAGATCAGGATTAGGTGATATCGTATTACCTCCTGATTATGACGAGCAAGATGCTGGTTCATTGACTTGTACCGGTGAAGGCTGGGATTTAGGTTGTAACGGAAGAATTGATAATAGAAATGGTGTAGTTGACGTATTAGAAGGTAACGGTTACCCAGATCCTTGTGAGACAGGAGCACCTAACTCTCAAATCTGTGACAATATCTTTGGTACTTATGTGGATCAAGTAATTCCTGTATGTGAAGGAACTTACAAGATCTTGAGAAGATGGACGT
>CAZGGG010000028.1:0-12009 GCA_964525165.1 uncultured Saprospiraceae bacterium
CAGATTGCCGGACCTAGGATTTATGTTAAATCTTCTGATATGGCATACAAACTTATAAGGGAATTGTCGCTTCCCAATATCACCTACATATCGGTAGTTAAATTATTAGCTGACAATAGTGAACTGACATATTATTTCAGATTGTTTGCGGATTACTTTGGTAATGTTAAACATCCTTATGCTGTTGAGAGAGAACAAGAGGAGATTGATAGTATCCAAGATACTAGAGAAAAAGAGGTTTTAACAAGAGCAAGAGTCGGCCAAGGAAAATACCGCGAAGAATTACTAAACCTATGTCCATTTTGCCCAATAACTTTAATATCTGACGATAGACTATTAATAGCAAGTCATATTAAGCCTTGGGCAAAATCTAATCAGTTTGAAAAAACTGACCCGTTAAACGGTTTTATGTTGACTCCAACATTTGATTTTCTATTCGACAGAGGCTTTATTTCATTTACTGATGACAAGAAAAGTATTCTTTCTCCATTTCTTTCTAAAATGACCTATTCAAAAATTGGAATTTCAGATGGAAAAATATTTAGCCATCTTCCTACAGATGGACGCGAGAATTATTTAGAATTTCATAGGACTGAAATTTTGAAAAGGTAGAACCAACTGTAAATTGTTCAATAGTTATTCAAAGGTAGGCAGAACAAGGGGTTTTAGGAAAGTAGAAGGAATGCGCTCATAGCTTTTGATAGCTGTGTTACGAATAGAATGAAACCCAATATATTCCTACTCTAATTCGTAGATTTCGAATCAGCCATCAATCGCAGGTGTTTGTAGTGCGAACGGACGGCCCCCATTAAAGTATCGTGCTGCTGATAGTTGAGATGGAACTCTTCGGTTGTTTGGCGTTCGATCTTAGCGATCTGCGGATAATGGATGTGACAAATATTGGGAAACAAATGGTGCTCGATCTGGAAATTCAATCCGCCGACATGCCAGTTGATGAGCTTATTTTTAGGGGCAAAATGGGCAGTGGTTGTCAATGGGTATTCTACCTACTCATAAGCTGTCCATCCGTAAGCAGGATATGCCGACTTCGACCCACTCACTGTCGAAAACCTTTGTATCTTACAATAAGCAGATTACATTCTAGTGGATTGCTATCATCAATAAATAGTCCGAATTGAAGAATCGAATATTTGATAGACAAAGAGATAGTATCACTCGTGTATATTTATTGATCGTTATTTTGATCAGTATTACAGGCTTCTGGAATATCTATTTTGGCCCAGATGCGGATCCAACATTATATCAAAATCTCCATGTAATTACAACCTTCATATGGCTCGGGCTGCTTTACGTGCAATTGAGATATATAGGTTCACGAAATTATTTGATGCACAGAAAATTGGGTAAATCGATTTTGATACTTGGCCCCTTACTTATAGCCACCTTAGTCCTGCTTTCGGTTCACTCTGCATCAAAATCAGCAGCTCGTGGTGAGGCGGACATTCTTGTCATTCAGAATATATTTCCGGCATTAGAAGTGGCTACGCTTATTATTTTAGGATTCTTATTTCGTAAGAATAGAAGCTTACATGGACATTTTCTGCTGAGTACATCTCTCTTGTTTTTAGGAATCGCTCTTTTCTTTACCCTGATCAGCTTCATTCCTGGGTATACAATTGAAGGTCCCGAGACCTTTTATCGTTTTGAAACGGCTGCAACTACGGCAACCTACATTAGTGTTGCTATCGGATTCCTACTGTTTATGATTCAAAGAAAGTCGACCTGGCCATGGCTTTTGGTGTGCGTACTATTTTTTATTAATGGATGGATTAGTGAGTTAATACAAGAAGCTAATAAAATGATAGCTTTTACAGCATTCTTAGGCTCCATAAATGAATATGCCGCTTTTTTGGTAACGTATTTATCAGTCTTTGGCTTACTTATCTTATCCTTTTCAAATAAGAAAACTTAGAACTTAAGCTTCAGCAGTTTTCCTCTCTACCCAAACTCCGCCGTCTTCGGGTTGGCCATGATGCGTAAATGTTGAATGTGCGCTTTCAATGCATCCGTAAGGGTATTGTATTGCTGATACTCCAGATTAAACTCCTCTGCAGTTTGCCGCACAATTTTTGCCACTTTGGGATAATGGATGTGACAAATATTGGGAAACAAATGGTGCTCGATCTGAAAGTTCAATCCACCTACATACCAGTTCAATAACCAGTTTTTTGGAGCAAAATTGGCAGTGGTTTTTAATTGGTGCTCCATCCACTCATCCATATTCCCATCGGCCGGAATATCTTCATGTTCTACGTCCTCCACCATATGAGCCAACTGGAACACGTAGGATAATACAAAGCCGGCTGTAAAATGCATGAGTAAGAAACCCATTAAAGTCCAGTACCATGCTGCTTCGGTGAAGATCATCGGTAATACCAGAAACAATGAGAGATACATCATCTTCGTAGCAATTAAAATGATCCACTCATTTCGGATATTATGGGTGTTGTGCCCTTCCATACCTTCTTTGTAGTATAACATCAGCTGACGGAAGTCCTTACTGATGACCCAATTGATGGTCAATAAGCTATAGACAAAAGGAGCATACCAAGCCTGGTATTTATGAATCGGTTTCCAGTCCTGGCTTCTATGTAAGCGCAAAAGACCAGCCGTTTTCATGTCATCATCCAGTCCTTCCACATTGGTGAAATTATGGTGTAAGACATTGTGCTGCACTCTCCAGGTGGCTGCATTTCCGGATATGAAATAAATCGTTGCGCCCATGATCTTATTGACCCATTTATTAGAATGGTATGCGCCATGAATGGCATCATGCATGACACTCATCCCAATGCCCGACATGCCAAAACCCATGACGAAATACATGGCCATAATCCATATGGGCGACGCGCCCAATAGATAAAGCAATGTATAAGGGACAAAATATAGCGCCAGCATACTCAATGTCTTCAGATACATCAGACCATTAGCCTTTTCTGATAGATTGCGATCCTGAAAATATTCGTTGACGCGCTGTCTCAATGTTCTATGAAAAGATTCTGTCCGGGGACGTGCAAATCGGATGGATTTGACTTTTTCAATTGTGGTATTCAAATTCTGTAACTCTATGTCGTTTCCTCAAAAGAGGTAAATATTATTCTACCCTAAAGATACAACTCCATTTTTTAATGGGGTCAGTGATTTGTCATTTGATTTATGGCGCTTTTGATTCGGGGTTCATCGGATAATTAGGGTTTTGGCTTAAGTTATATTTTACCAAATTATTTAGCATTCCTTCAAAAATGAAATAGTGAAAGGGTAAAACCATGAACCAATACACCCGTCCCCATAGGCCGCTAGGTCTAAAGGTGGCGACTTGCTTGACCCGTAAATATCCTTTTTGATCTGACGGCAGAATTTTGAATTCCAGCCAAGCTTGACCCGGCAATTTCATCTCTGCATAAAGCAATAATCTTCCTTTTTCTTTGTCGGCAGCTAAGACCCGCCAAAAGTCCAAAGCATCGCCGGCATTAATGTCCGAGGGAGAGGTGCGTCCCCGACGTAATCCGACTCCTCCTACCAGCTTATCCAGGTAGCCCCGCAACTTCCACAACCAGTTACCATAGTACCAGCCTCTATCTCCACCGATGGCCCACATATTTTCGATGATGCGGTCTTTTTCTCCTTCCGGAAAATGCTGGTCTCGGATGTCATGAAAGGTCCCAAACTCCGGGACTTCAATGTATCGCTCAATATCCATCTGTTGCTTACTGGAAATCATGGCATCTTTCCAGGAAGAGACGACTAGGTTTTGGCGGATTTTGAAATGCCAGCTCGACAGCTCTTTTATAGCTTACCGGCTGCTGACCTAAATCTTCCTGTAATCTTTGATCGGCGCAGACCACGTCCACCTTCATACTGTTGACCAAATTTACCGCAAGGGGATAAGAGGTGGAGGTCACAAAGTACAACCAATAGGAAGACAAACGAGGCGTCATGACCGGGAGGGTCTTAATGTACCTTTTCAATTGTCTAACCTCTGCATATTGCAGGAGCATATCTTTGTAGGTGAGCACATCGGGACCACCGATATCAAATTGCTGATGGTAATATTTTTCTTGCCCGGCCACTTGTACCAGCAAGTCTATTACGTCTCGAATGGCAATCGGCTGGCAGAGAGTGTTGAGCCAGCGAGGGGCGACCATCACCGGCAACTTTTCGACCAGATCACGGACGATTTCAAAGGAGGCCGAGCCCGAACCTACAATGATTCCGGCCCTCAGCGTAGTCACAGCCGGATGTCCTTCGTTTAATATTTTTTCGACTTGCAAGCGGGATTCTAAGTGGTTGGACAGCTCCTCTGCATTGACCATACCGCTTAAGTAAATGATTTGCTTGACTTTTTTGTCTTCGATGGCCTTCAGAAATTGGCGGGCTACTTTGGCTTCCAAATCCTCAAAGTCATTGATGACGGAGGCCATGGAGTGCATGAGGTAATAGGCTACATCAAATTGCTCTGGAGCCTTCTCAGGAAGCCGGTTAGCTTCCAAAAAGTCAATTTCCAAGGTGTGTATGCTGCCCTTCTCATGCTCGGGAGCTTGGAAGCGATCCTTGTCTCGTACACAACACCAAACCTCGTGTCCTTCTTGTAATAGAAAAGGCAATAGTCTTTTCCCAATATATCCGGTCGCTCCGGTTAGTAAGATCCTCATAATCAATTAACAAGAGAGTGAGGGCAATGTTTTGGGGGGAGAACAAAGACTAGAACTAGAACTAAAACTAAAACAAAGACAAAAACGAAAACTCTTTTTCAGTAGAGAGCTGGTTCGGGTTAAAGATGAATGGTTTAGATAAGTACGATGATATCAAATTGCAGTTTTAGCTTATTCTAGACAGAAAAATCATACACATTAACCTTTAGGCTGTTTGCGACTGCAAAATTAATTTCGAGAACTCAAGGACAATAAAAAGTGCTATTTAGATATCGTGCTGAAAATAAATTTCATTGAAAAGAAAGTGAAGAAGGAGATATATTGCATCCGGACTAAACGACTGTATTTTTACGGGTGGTGATTCGCTTGAGGAACTTAAGGATATTGTAAGAGAATCTGTTCGATGCTATTTTGAAGAAGACAGCCCAAAAACTATCCGACTTCATATGGTCAGAGAAGAGGTTTTTCAGTATGAAAATACCCTGCAAAATTAAAGGGTCCTGAAGTAGAGAAATTTTTAGCCATGGTCGGATATGAAGTCACAAGACAAGTCGGTAGTTATATAAAATTTGATCACTCTTCCGCTCTAGAAAATGCCATAGATTTTAATTCCTGTTCTGCTCTTGAAATGCCATATTCTGTTGCGACTTTTCTCCATTGACGCACAGCAGTTTGAACCTCTTCCACGATTTCAGTGGCCCTGTTTTCTTCTAAACGGAAATAGGGGCAAACTTCTAAAGCCAGATCTACATCTAATAAATTCTCATTTTCTGAAATATTCAAACTTAGACCGACTCCGGTTTCGACAGGGTTTATATCATATGCAGGGGAAAGAATCCATCCTTCGGATGTTAGAATGAATCCATGGTTACGTAAATGATCATCTGTATTTGAAACACAAATAGAAAATACGATACGTCTCCAAAGTTGCTCTAAATCTTTATCGACATTTGCTCCTTGTGTTGAGATAAATTCAACTAGATCAAGGTAGCTGACTCCATCAAGATAATCCTGACCGTCCACATAACCTAACAAAGTCATTGCAGAAGCAAAATGAAGGCGTTCTCCGTTTTCAGTACGGTCAAATCTTTTGGTTAAAAATGTATGATGAGGGGTGTTATATTTTGTAGCCTTAGATTTTGCCATGTGTACCCCTGCTGCTACAGCTAATTCATGTACGACCATTTCCCATCCTCCGACATCAAATGAATCCCTTTTACTTGGAAACTTTGCGATCCATAAGTGACTATTTTTATCCAATACACTAGCTTTGGGACGAGCACCCCCTAAAGAAGAGCCGGGTGCCACCAACATAGTTAACCATTTTAGATAGTCCTTGTCGTCAATTATATCATCTTCTTCCAGACGTAAACTTATTTGCTCCAATTCGGATAGTGAGGTCCAAGGTGGACTGGCCATATGTTTATCATCATTTAGAAACGGTCCCTTTAGGTCAGTTTTGAAACGCAATCCTCCTATTCGATGTTCGTCATAAACCCCCAACAAGAAATCTGTTTCAAACAGGTTGTTGTGCGATTGTTCTTTTTCGCGTGCTAAGGCTGCTTGACGTCTCCGCATTAGAATTCTTCCCCATCGGTCGGGCGAGGAGTCAAGAAATATCCCAAAATTTTGCTTTTCTTGACTGTCTAAATACTGTTTTCCTGCATATAGCTGCAAGTCCGGATCGAGCCATTGCGCTTGCCCAGATTGTAACCAATCATCTTCATATTCGAAAGAGAAGATTTCCTTGCCCCTTAATCGTTCAGCTTGTAATATCCCCATAAGCATTGGGCCATTCAACCCTTGCCAGTCTGCATAGACATATACTACTCTTTTTCTATTAGGTTTTGCCATGAGTTACTTTTTTTTCGGAGCTCGCTTTTTAGTGCTCAAATTGGCATCCTGTATTTTCCTTCCTAAGGCGTCATCTCGAGCAACATTTAAAAGATCTTTTTCTAAGCCTAATACCGCAAGAACTTGCAGATACAAACCAATACTTACACTTTCAGATCCTTTCTCAATTGAATGTAAGGTGGGTCTACTAATGTTGGCTCGCTCGGACACTTGTGTTGTGCTGAACCTTCTTCTTAATCGGGCTAGCTTGATATTCTCGCCCAACTCATTTAATATTCTTCTATGTTTTGGTAATAAAACCGGCTTCTTGCGTCCCATAATGATATATATTATTTACAAATATACGCTTAATTGTCAAAAGTATTTATCTTTATTAGTTTTGACTTCATTTCAGGTTACAATTCTTAATCTTTAGAGTCATACAGAGAATTGTATCCATTCCTCAATCGTGGGAGATCCTATAATTCAGTATTATTGAATACAGATATGCATTTTAAACGCCCATATACTGTCATAGATAAAGATTCAATAGCTACATTAATTTCTAGAAACTATATTTTGAAACTTCATCATCCGGCCATTATGCCTTTACAATTCGTTTATTATAAATAGTAAACTCTATCGACCATGCACTTAATAAGATTCTGTATCAGACATTTTCTCGCTGTCTCGCTCATGCTATTCTTCTCTATCTCCGCAGCGGCACAGCAGCCCGATCAACCCACCATCAAAGAAAGTCTGGAGCAACTAAATCTACCCGATCACACCACAGGAAAGCCGGGGTTTGAACTACCAAAGACGAATGAAGAGCTTATCGATTTGAAAGCCTATGATCGAATAGATTCCACCCTCTTCAGCTTGATGGATTTCCTAAGTCTAGCAAATCAACAATTCCCGAATGACAATCCTTGGAATCACTACAAAGAATTTAAGTTTCGACTAGCTGACCACGCAAAGTACATCAGCCTTAAAGCGCGTCCATTCAATTCTTCGAAAGTGATCTACAATGAGGATAAGACGGTTAAGGTAATCTATATTGAATAAGATATCTCAACAGCTTGCTGCGAGCTGAGCTTTCAGTTATTTCCAACTTCGGCTTTCCACAACTACATGAGTAGCCTTAACTACAAAGAATCATCGCTCTGATCCATCTTCTTCACCATCGTCAGGATAGTCGCAATAGCAACCGTTTCATCTGTCTCGTCATACACCTCTACATAAAACTTGACAATTCCTTTGCCAATATCCTCCGAATCTCGTTTCTCCTGGTCCATTTTATCCTTGACTGTAAATTTCACCCCAATCGTCGCGCCGGCATAGACGGGTTTCGTAAACCGACAAGATTCAATGCCATAGTTCAAGAGAACGGGATTCTTCCCGGGATCGACAAATAATCCTGCTGCTGCCGACAGAATGAAATAACCATGCGCCACACGCTCGTCAAAAGTAGTCCCCTCCAATGAGGTCACATCGGTATGTGCATAGAAATGATCCCAACTTACGTTGGCAAAATTGACAATGTCGTACTCTGTGATGGTTCTCTTGGCCGTGATGACGGTTTCCCCGACTTCTAGTTCTTCAAAATACTTGCGGAATACGTGTTTTCCGGGATCTTTGAATTTACCTCCCGGCTGATATACTTGCGTGACTTCCGTCAATGTAGTTGGTGTTCCCTGCACGGCACATCTTTGCAAATAATGCTTCACGCCTCTCAGACCGCCCATCTCTTCACCACCTCCGGCTCGTCCCGGGCCACCATGTACCAAATAGGGGAGTGGTGAACCGTGACCGGTATGCTGCTTGGCATTTTCACGATTGATGATCAGGATCCGGCCGTGGTGCGTTGCGGCTCCCACGGTAAATTGAGCGGCATGCTGATCATTATAAGTAGCGATGGAGCTGCATAGCGATCCTTTACCCATTTTAGATATCGCAATGGCTTCATCCAGATCTTTGTAGGGCATTAGCGTACTGACAGGGCCAAAAGCCTCAATATTATGGCTTGCTTGCTTGTTGAAGGGATCTTCTTGCACCATTAAAAGCGGAGGCAGGAAGGCTCCTTTTTGCTTGTCAGCACCCTGAACTTCAAATCCATCTATATCTCCATACACCAATGTATTTTCTTCAAGTAGCTTGTCTAATTGGGCGCGAACTTCTTGGACTTGTTCCTTACCGGCTAGTGCCCCCATGCGCACGCCCTCTTGTTGTGGATCTCCGATGGTCGTTTTTTGTAATTGTGCGCTCAAAGCGATCTGTACATCTTCCAAATAGGCTTCCGGTACGATGATTCTTCTGATGGCCGTACATTTTTGCCCGCATTTGACGGTCATTTCTTTACGGACTTCTTTGACAAATAAGTCAAACTCCTCAGTTCCGGGCGCAGCATCCGGACCTAAAACGGCACTATTTAAAGAATCTGCTTCCATATTGAAAGGCACAGATTCCCGCAGTATATTTTCATTTGATTTCAGGTGCAATCCTGTGCTGGCCGATCCGGTAAAAGTCACAATATCTTGTGCATTCACATGGTCTACAATACCTCTAGCTGAACCACAGATCAGTTGTAATGCGCCTTTCGGCAAAATTTCACTCTCGATGATATCTTTGACCATGGCTTCTGTCAAGAATGAGGTTATGGTTGCCGGTTTGACCACTGCCGGTACACCTGCCAGCAAATTCACGGCAATTTTTTCCAGCATCCCCCAAATTGGGAAGTTGTACGCATTGATATGGACGGCCACGCCTTCCTTCGGAACCATAATGTGATGCCCCATAAAGTTGCCTCCTTTGGACAAGTCGATCGGATCTCCATCGACATAAAAAGGTTTATCACCCAGTTGCCGTCTCAAACTTGCATAAGCAAAGAGGTTCCCAATTCCCCCTTCAATATCGATCCAGCTGTCCGCTTTTGTGGCACCTGTCATAAAAGAGATGGGGTAGTAGGTGTTTTTTCTTTTGTGGAGGTACAGGGCTAGTTTTTTCAGCATTAAACCGCGCTGATAAAAGGTCATTTGCCGTAAGGCAGGGTTACCTACATTCCGGCCATATTCCAAGACCTCAGCAAAGTCAATTCCGGTGCTGGTGGCCGCCGCTATGGGATCACCATTGATTGCATTGTACAGCACTTTTCCTTCATCACTTCCGCTGACCCACTGGCCGCATATATAGTTCTTTAGTTTTTCCATTGGTTCTCTTTTATCTGGTCTCGCTTTTAAAATACAGCGGAACCATTTGTATTACAAATTAAGTATTAGCTCTTCTTTTTAATGGCTTCCCAGGTTTCGTACAAGCTTTCCTGATCGGGACGATCATCAGGTATTGCTCGCAAGGGCTCACACGCTTGCCATTCCTCATGCATTTGTCTGGGCAGACTTTGATACAGCTCGGTGCCCTTGGTTTTCCACGCAATCATGTCGTCACTGACATCTTTGATGATTTTTCCCGGATTGCCCACCACTAATGATCGTTTCGGAATAATGCTCTTTGCTTTGATGAAGGTGAGGGCACCCACAATGGATTCTGCACCTAATTGCACATCATCCATCACCACGGCGTTCATGCCCACCATACAGTTGGCCCCTATGTGCGCCCCATGGATGATGGCCCCGTGTCCTATGTGCGCCCCTTTTTCCAATTTCATGGTCACACCCGGAAACATATGAAGGGTGCAATTTTCCTGAACATTGCATCCATCTTCGATCACGATGCCCCCCCAATCGCCTCTAATGGCGGCTCCCGGACCAATATACACATCTGCTCCGATGATCACATTTCCGGTCACCGTTGCATTCGGGTGAATGAAAGCAGATTCATGAATAACAGGGCGAAAGCCTTTAAATTCAAATACATTGGCCATAGATCAGCATTGATATTTTTCGTTCAGTTTCTTTTGAGCGAGCAATAAATCTTTAACCTTGGCTGCTCTTTTGTCTTTAGTCGATTCTCTTTTTGCGGAAGCGATATGTTCCACAAACTCTATTTGATAAGAAGGGGCTAAATCCTTGTAAAATTGCTCTGCTTTGGGATGTTGGTCAAATATAGATTGCAATCGTGCAGGGATTTTTTCCGGACTTTTCTTTTTCTCAATTTTAATGCGCTTGCCTTCTTGGTCGTGTCGCACCGCTTGGTCCAACAATTCGGTGATGGCTGATTCCGATATGGGATCACCATGAGTAAATCGAATTTGTCGAAGGGCTTTCGTTTGATCCGATGCCGCGAGTAATACATTTTGGGGATCTTTCAATAAAGCACCCTGATAGAACCAGAGTGAAATATGATTTTTTAAGCCGACCAGCCCTACCACGTTGGATTGGCCGACATAGCAAGGTGCGCCCCATTTGATTGTCTCCTTTAATTCAGGCTGTGCACTAAGAATCAATGTACGCAAAGCCTGAGCGATGGGCTGCTGCCAATCTTGCAGTTTTTCTTTGATGTACTGGTCCACTTTGGGATTCATGAGCTGACATTTTCGATGATGGTAGCATATCCTTGCCCCACGCCGATGCACATGGTCACCAAGGCATACTTTTTCTTTTGATTTTTCAATTCCAAAGCAGCAGAATGTAAGATCCTTGCTCCGGTCATACCCAGGGGATGACCGATAGCAATAGCCCCACCATTCGGGTTAATCCTTGGATCATCATCTGCCAGACCTAATGCACGGGTGCAAGCCAATGCCTGAGCGGCAAAGGCTTCATTGAGTTCGATGATATCCATTTGGTCAAGTGTCAAGCCAGCTTTAGCCAATGCTTTCTGACTGGCTTTTACCGGACCTATACCCATGATTTTCGGTTCTACACCTACTACTGCTGAGCTGACAATACGAGCCAAAGGTTGCAAGTCGTGTTTTCGAGCGCCGGCTTCAGATGCTACCAGCAGAGCTGCCGCCCCATCATTGAGGCCGGAGGCATTACCTGCAGTCACGCTTCCTCCTTCTGCTTTAAATGCCGGACGCAATTGGGCTAATATGTCAACCGTAGTGCCGGGCCGTAAAAACTCATCCTGGTCAAAAATCAAGGGATCTTGCTTTCTTCTGGGAATTTGAATGGGGGTAATCTCCTGAGCCAAGCGACCGGAGGCTTGTGCTTGAGCCGCTTTTTGCTGCGACCAAGCCGCAAATTGATCCTGATCTTCACGACTGATTCCATACAATTCCACTAAATTTTCAGCGGTTTCACCCATGGCGTGGGTTCCGTACAGTTTCTTCATTTTCGGATTTACAAAACGCCATCCGAAGCTGCTGTCATGCATTTGCGCATCATTGCCAAAAGGCTTAGCCGACTTGGATATCACCCATGGTCCTCGCGTCATATGTTCAACGCCACCGGAAATAAACAGATCTCCGTCACCTGTTTGAATCGCCCGATGGGCATGAATAGCTGCTGACATTCCGGAGGAGCAGAGTCGGTTGACTGTTTCCCCTGGCACTTCGAAAGGCAATCCTGCAAGTAAGAGTGCCATTCGTGCCACATTTCGATTATCT
>CAZGGG010000028.1:12019-22516 GCA_964525165.1 uncultured Saprospiraceae bacterium
GGCACATCCCAGTATCACATCATCAATTTTCTCCTTCGGGAGATCCGGATTTCGATCCAGAAGTGCTTTGATTACATGGGCAGCCAAGTCATCGGTCCTGATAGGGGATAAGGTGCCACGAAATTTACCAATTGCTGTTCTTATGCCGTCTATAATGTAAGTTGCTTGCGCCATTATACTTCTTCTTGTTTGTAAAATGTTCTTTCATTGCGCTGCATGTGTCGTAAAAGAGGGCTGCAACGATAGCGATCTTCCAGGTATTCGCTGTGTAATCGATCCAGGGTTTCCACTACATTGGGAATGCCTTTTTCATCCGCCCACTGCAGTAAACCTTTTGGATAGTTGACTCCTTTCGTCATGGCTAAATCGATGTCATCCCGGCTGGCAATCCCCCAGTAATAAGCATCTGCTGCTTCATTGATCAACATGACCAATATGCGCCACAGGATCATTTCTCCCAAAGCTCTGTCTTTTTGAGGTTCCGATTTTTCTGCCCCTTCTGAGTAATCATAGAAACCGCGACCGCTTTTTCGGCCCAACCATCCGGCATCCACCAGTGACTTCTGGGCAAAACTGGGTCGATATCTCGGATCGTAATAGAAAGCTTTGAATACAGATTCTGTTACGCTGTAATTGACATCATGTCCTATAAAGTCCATCAAGGTAAAAGGGCCCATTCGAAATCCGCCTATTTCTGTCATGGCCCAATCGATGGTGGCCATATCTGCGAGTCCTTCTTCATAAATCCTCAGCGCTTCGCCATAGAAAGGCCTTGCTACTCGATTTACGATAAAAGCAGGTGTATCTTTCGCTTTGACCGGTAATTTCCCCCAAGTCTTCATTAAGTCCATACATAATGAAGGCAAATCGGTTCGAGTTTGAACAGCCGGAATCACCTCTACTAATTTCATCAAAGGGGCAGGATTGAAAAAGTGCAGACCGATGACGCGTTCAGGATGCTCGCAGGCACTAGCAATGCCACTTAAAGGAAGTGAAGAGGTGTTTGAGGCGAGGATGGTGTCTTCACGAGTGATTTGTTCCAAATCGAAAAAAATTTTCTTTTTAATATCCATATCCTCTACAATCGCCTCAATGACCAAATCTGCATTTTTCAATGCACTCATCTGGTCTGCATATTGTAGGTGATGCAGATACTCCTCCATTTGTTCTGCCGTTCGTTTTCCTTTGGCAATCAGCTTATCCATCAAAGCCACAAAATTGCCCTGACTCTTTTCGAGTGCTTTGGGAAATGCATCGTATAAAATAACCTGATGCCCTGCCTCCACCGCCACTTGGGCGATTCCGGAACCCATCGCACCGGCTCCAACAATTCCTACAACTTTTATATCCATTATTTTCCTTTGAATTCAGGTTTCCTTTTTTCTAAAAATGCTGAAACCCCTTCATGATAATCTTCAGTTTGCGCGGCAGCAGTTTGTAACTGCTCTTCGATATCCAATTGTTTTTCGAGTGAATTGTTGAGACCGTAGTTCAAGGCTCTCTTCGTTAAACCCAATCCTTTGGTTGGCATTTGAGCCAGCTTTTCGGAAACGGTCTTTATTTCAGCTTCAAACTGATCGTCTGCTACCATTTTATAGATCATGCCCATTTTTTCTGCATCTGCGGCAGAGACTTTATCTCCCAGCATCATCAAGGCTGCAGCCTTTTGGTAGCCGATTAAGCGAGGCAGGGTGTAAGTTCCTCCGGGATCAAACCAATCTTACTGAAGGCTTGAATGAAGGAAGCCGATTCAGCAGCGATGGTGATATCACAGGCGAGCGCTATATTCGCTCCTGCTCCGGCAGCTACTCCGTTGATCGCTCCGATCACAGGTTTTTCAATTTCACGTATTTGCTTGATGAGAGGATTATAATGTTCGGCTACGATTTTGCTGAGATCGAGTTTGTTTTCCGGATCCATCACTTCATTTAGGTCCTGACCGGCGCAAAAGGCTTTGCCGCTTCCTTTCAAAACAATGGCTCTGACAGTTGGATCTTCTGACCATTCAAGTAATTTTTGCTGCATCCCCAACGCAAGATCTCTGGTGACTGCATTGAATTTATCGGGTCGATTCATGATGAGGGTACCCACACCATTTTCAACCGTAAATTGAAGTTCTTCCATATCTAAATTTTTAATGTGCAAAAGATACTAAATGACAAACCGACAAGGAAGAAATCCAAGCTGAATCCTATATGTTAAAAAGGGTTAAACAGCTGTTAAGCTTTCTTAATTGAATTGCTTTTGTTGTACCCAACAACTATTTTAATGAAAACAAGATCTATGAGTGGCAGGATAAGCATATTATTTCTTTTGATACTGGGGCTGTATGGCTGTTTTCAAACTATGTATGTTTCTGACCTGAGTCGGTCTTACGATTCAATTAAAAAACAGGATGTCGTATCTATGACGAGGGAATACCGCTCTGTTGAATGGCAGAGGGAGACCATCAGTCAATGGCGATATCTTTTGAATATTCAGTGGTCTAAAGTCTTGAACGGCTCTAATAATCTGAAAGGTGTTTTGACCTTAATAGAGCCTCAGGTGATTATACCGGATATACAAGACACCCTCTTTATAAGCCTTCAGGATGGCGTGATCAGGGCGCCCTTCTCAGATTTTACGACTACAATCGAAAGACAAGGCACAGAAACAATAACAGAAAGAAAAAGACATCAGGCGATCATTGAACTGAGTTCTGAAGATCAGAGTAGGATCTTAAAAGAGGGGTCCATCAGTTTTCGCTTATATGCTCAAAATCACACCTATACATTTCCTTTAAATTTAAAAGAACAAAGGTTGTTAAGATCTATTTGCAATCAATAAAGTGCCTGCTGTTTACTGTGTTGAATGGCTAGTGACACTTGAAATAGTCGAAGGGTTCCTGACAGTCCAAACATTTGTAGAGTGCTTTGCAGGGCGTGGATCCGAATTGAGAGCTCACTTTTGTGTGATGAGAACCGCAGTGAGGACACTGGACATCCGGTTCTTCCTCTTGAAGAGCATTCATTCTTTTTTGAACCTGAGGAGGAGCAATACCGTACTTTTTCAATTTGATTTTGGCATTTTCGCTCATCCAGTCTGTCGTCCACGGTGGAATAAGAGTGGTTTCAATTTCCACCGGATGATAGTCATTGAGTTCCAAAGTGGCTCGAATCTGCATTTCGATCATATTCATTGCCGGACAACCGCTATAGGTAGGCGTAATGACGACGCGCACTCCTCTTTCATCTATTCTCTCTATTGATCGAATAATACCTAAGTCTTCAATAGTCAGCACGGGAATTTCAGGATCTTTGACATCTTTCAATAATGTCATAATTTCCTCTTCATATGTGCTTGTGTCTTGCATGTAATTACCAACTTAAACCCGGCATAGCTCTTTGTACGGATTGCATTTCCGCAAGGATATAGCTTAAATGTTCTGAATGCAGACCTGCTTTAGCGCCGGTTTGCATATACGTATCATTTGGTATTTCGAGTGTCGCTTCCGCAAAAACGGAATCCAACTTTTGCCAAAAGGCAGAAGAAATCGAACTTAAATCTACACCAAATCCCTCTTCCACAGCTTTTTGGTCGAGTACGTCAGGGGTAATCAATTCTCCGGAATATCGCCATAGCTGTTCCAGTGCAGTTTGCATTTTTTTATGGCTTTCGTCGGTTCCGTCTCCTAATCGAATGACCCACTCCGAGCTATATTTTTGATGGTAATTGACCTCTTTTAAGGATTTTTGAGCAATACCCACCAAGTGCTCGTCATTTGAATGTTCGATCAGTTGATGTAAGAAAAGCTGATGGAAGGTGTCGAAAATACATGAACGCATAAGGGTTGTGCCCCAATGTCCATTAGGCTGTTCTACCAGGAAGGGGTTTCTAAAATCCATGTGGTCCCGATGATAAGCTAAATCATCTTCTGTTCTACCTTTTCCTTCGATCTTTGCAGCATATTGATAGTATAAACGAGCTTGCCCGACCAGATCAAGTGCAATATTGGTTACGGCAATATCCTGTTCGAGAACAGGACCATGACCGGTCCATTCGGATAAACGATGACCTAGAATGAGCGACGTATCTGCGAGACGAAGTACATACTCGAATTTCGGCTGTGTGGAATAATCTTCGTAGGCCATCATTACATGTGTTTCACTTCATCCGGAAGGTCATAGAAGGTAGGATGTCTATAAATCTTGTCCTTTGCGGGATCAAATAATTCCTCTTTTTGCTCCGGATTGCTGGCTGTAATGTATTTGGACTCTACCACCCAAAGACTCACGCCTTCTTGTCGGCGGCAATAGACATCACGAGCATTTTGCAAAGCCACTTCCGCATCCGGTGCGTGCAAACTTCCTGCGTGCTTATGATGCAGACCATTCGCAGAGCGTATAAATACTTCCCATAAAGGCCAATCTTTTGACATACTTTCTAAACTTTATGCGGTAGCCCGCTGATTTTTTCTATTCGATTTCTTTTGAGCGTATGCCAAAGCAGCTTCACGCACCCAAGCTCCCTCGTCATGTGCTTTGCGGCGTGCTTCCAGTCGTTCAGCATTGCAAGGTCCGTCGCCCTTGACTACCCTCCAAAATTCATCCCAATTGATCGGGCCGAATTCATAATGCTCCGTTTCTTCATTCCATTTTAAATCCGGATCAGGTACCGTGAGGCCTAAAAACTCAGCTTGCGGTACAGTAATGTCCACAAATCTTTGTCTCAGTTCATCGTTGGTAAATCGCTTGATTTTCCATGCCATGGATTGAGCAGTATGTTTAGAATCTCCGTCTGAAGGTCCAAACATCATCAAAGAAGGCCACCACCATCTATTGAGGGCATCCTGAGCCATTTTTTTCTGCTCTTCAGATCCTCTCGCCAAGGTCAGCATGATTTCATAACCTTGTCTTTGGTGAAAAGATTCTTCCTTACAAACACGAACCATAGCTCGGGCATAAGGACCATAACTCGTGCGACACAAAGGAACTTGATTCATGATGGCCGCTCCATCTACCAGCCAACCGATGGCGCCCATGTCTGCCCACGTTAAGGTAGGATAGTTGAAAATGCTGGAATACTTTGCTTTTCCGGAATGAAGGTCATCGATCATTTCGTCTCTCCCGGTGCCCAAAGTTTCTGCGGCGCTATATAAATAAAGGCCATGACCTGCCTCATCCTGAACTTTAGCCATCAGAGCCACTTTCCTCCTTAGAGAAGGTGCCCGGGTAATCCAATTTCCTTCCGGCAACATCCCTACGATCTCAGAATGTGCATGCTGGGAAATTTGACGGATGAGCGTTTTTCGGTAATCATCGGGCATCCAATCTCTCGGCTCGATTTTTCCCTCATTGTCTATGGTTGCCTGAAATTTTTCTTTTAAATGCTGTTCTTTCATGATGTTTCGTTCTCCTTGCTCTAATTTAACAAAAGAACAGCATGAAAAGTGCAACTGTTGCATAGGAAATCAAAAACTGAAACTCCTCTGACGATTATCTGCGGAAATAATAAGTGAGGCCGACTCTTGCGTGAGGGAAAATGTTCTGATGAAACAGTCGATTTGGGTTGAAATTATATTCTAATCCAGATTCGAGAAATATTTCCCATTGGTTCCGTTCACCAACTAGTATGCTGATTCCCAGGGGTAACACCAGACTTCCTCCGACTCTTACATTTTCATACACTAAAGGATATCTATTTTCTGACGAAATGGGGATAAACTGTTCTGTGGGATTTTGAAATAATCTGGTAGCAGCTCGCAATCCTACATAAGTAGACACCTTTCCCTTTCGGTAAAAATGATATCTGGCTCCGACTTCCGCTGATAGATTCCAAAAACGTTGACCCTGAATACTGGAGCCCAAGCCAAATTGTAAAGCTCCATCATAGCTCCAGGTAGATGAAGGGTGGCTCCTGTAATGAAGTCCGAATCCGGCATCATCATCCCAGTGGATGCCTAACTGCGAAAGGGCTGTGGTATGGAGCCCAAATAACACAACCGAAAAGAAAAAAAGGTGTCTCATAGTGTGTAGTTCCTTATTAATACGATCCACCTCTTTTTTTTGCTGCTCGGTTTTGACTTTATTCGTCGAGATTTTTCACTATTTCGTCGATGAACGGGTCTTTAAAGACCATTAATACCGCTTGATGGGGCACGATAAAGTATTTCTTTTTGTGGATTCTGATCTCATGAGCTGCGGAGCGCAGGAAGACAGCTAAGTCTCCCTCCTCCACCTGCAGAGGGATAAAGTCTACTTTTTCTTTGGCGGGTTTCCAATCCTCATCAGGCTCTGCACGTGGAATCGCATAGCCCGGTCCTGTTTTTAAAATATAACCTTGTTGCACTTGCTCCTTTTCTTTGATGCCCGGAGGAAGGTACAAGCCGCTTTCCGTTCTCGTTTGCTCCCCTTTGGGTTCGATCAGAATTTTATCACCTATCATTACTATCTGGTCCAGATCAAGTACAGGCATGGGTCAAATTTTAATGTAAAGTAAATGATTGTGGTCAACTAAACGTTGAAGCACCAAGGGAAAATTTTCATATATGTACATGGAAATTTGTTCCTTTAACTTCCTTTTTTACTCAGCGATAGAGGAGATATTTTTTTAAGCCTTTCGACACCCAAGGGTAAATACTTTGAGGAAAGCATACTTATACTTTTAATTCTGATCATAGCAGGCCAATATCGGATATTTACTACTATTGTAAGATAATAGTCTTTTTTCACACAACGTTTTGTAGCTATTGCTTGTTAATAGTATTGCTATTACCTTTGCATTCGTAAAATAGTACCGATGGAAAGAATGTTATCCTATTTGAAAATAAAAGTGAATGAGTCTTTATACCTCAAGGACCCTGAAAGCAGTGAGGTAGGAAAGCGAATCCTTCAGCAGAGCATTCGCATGATAGATGAGATGGGGCTGGAAGCATTCACATTTAAGAAACTGGCAGATAAAGCGAATACCACAGAAAGTACGGTTTATCGCTACTTTGAGAATAAGCATAAGTTGCTCCTCTATCTATCGAATTGGTATTGGGCCTGGTTAGATTATCGAATGGTTTTTGCTTTGAACAATATTCAAGATCCCAATGAGAAATTGTCCAAAGCAGTGGAGATATTGACTTCCAATGCAGCTTTAGATCATTTGATTGAGCATATGGACTTGGTTACTTTAGGTCATCTGATTCATTCCGAATCTTCAAAAATCTTCCGTATCAAAGATGTAGATAAGGAAAATGAAGAAGGATATTATCATGGGTACAAGCTTCTGTGTATGAGATTGCAGGAGGTAATCTTGCAGATTGCGCCCGGCTTTCCTTATGCGAATAGTTTGGCGAGTACTATCCTGGAAGGTATCCACAAGCAGTATTTCTTTGCTGAGCATTTGCCTAAACTCACGGACATAAGAAACCCTGCACAAGATCTTCCTCATTTCTTTCTGGAAATTACAACCAGTGTATTAGACCGTTTTAAATCGGAGCAAAATGGACAATAATTTAACTCCGTTTAAAAGATTTATCAGACTTCTTTCGATTGATTCGAGAGACATCTATGCTGTGTATGTATATGCCGTTTTGAATGGATTAGTTTACTTGTCTGTACCACTGGGGATTCAGGCGATCATCAACTTGATTCAAGGAGGACAAACCAATTCAGCCTGGATTTTGATGATTTTGATTGTACTATTAGGCTTGCTGGTCTCCGGAGTTATTCAAATCTTACAATTATCACTGGTAGAGATTCTCCAACGTAGAATTTTTGTACGCTCCTCTTTTGAGATGGCTTATCGCATTCCCCACATCCGATGGGAAGAATTGAAAAAACACTATTTGCCTGAATTGGTCAATCGCTTTTTTGATACCTTGACCGTACAGAAAGGACTCACCAAAATTCTCTTCGATTTTTCCACGGCGGCGATACAAATTGTATTTGGGCTTTTGCTACTAGCATTCTATCATCCTTTTTTCATAGGTTTTGGATTATTATTGGTTTTTCTGCTCTACCTCATTTTCCGATTTACGGTAAGGAAGGGGTTAGAGACCAGCCTTAAGGAATCAAAGTATAAGTATAAGGTGGTGTATTGGTTGGAGGAGATCGCTAGGACGATAGGAGTATTCAAGTTGAATCCCGATTCTGATTTACCCTTGACCAGGACGAATGAATTGGTGAATATGTATCTCGGCAGCAGAAAGAAACACTTTAGGGTTTTGATCGTGCAATTTGCCAATATGGTGGGTTTCAAAATTGTGGTAGCTGCCGGATTATTGATTTTAGGGGGCATCTTGGTTTTTGAACAACAAATGACTTTAGGTCAGTTTGTGGCAGCTGAGATCATCATTCTATTGATCATGAACTCTGTGGAAAAATTAATCCTGAGTATTGAGACGATTTATGACGTGCTCACTGCAACGGAGAAAATTGGTCAGGTGACTGACTTGGAATTAGACCCGGAGCACGTACACCAATTAGATATGATGGGTGGTGAGAATGGTTTGGCTATCAATATGAAGGGTGTTCGCTTGTTTGGTTCGGATAAGCCTGAACCTATCGTAGATGTTGATCAATTAGATATTCAGTCAGGAGAAAAGATTGGTATTATCGGGCCTCCGGGATCCGGTAAGTCCACGCTCTTGCAACTGTCAGCCGGTTTTTATCAGGATTACGAGGGATCTATTTTTTACAATGGAGAACAAACGCTCAGAACCTTGAATTTGTCCTCTCTTCGAAGAGAAGTGGGCTATAACTTTGGCGAAGACCAACTTTTCGCTGGTACGATCTATGAGAATATCGTCGCCGGCAGACCAGGTGTGGGTATTGATATTTGTAAGGTCATGATTGATACTGTTGGTTTGCGCCCCTATATCAAAGAATTAAAGATGGGTTGGGATACGCCCGTTACAGCTGAGGGTTCCAATTTATCCGGTGGTGTCAAGAGAAAAATTGTGTTAGCGAGAGCTTTAGCTTCTCGTCCTCGTTTATTATTGTTTGAGGATAACCTTCAGGTGATTCCTGCGGACCAAAGAAACAAGATCTATGAGTATATGACACGGGAAAATGCACCTTGGACTTTACTGGCCAGTACGGTACAATCCAATATGCTCAAGAAATGTGACCGAATCATTGTAATGGACCATGGTAGAGTCAAGGCGGTGGGTACTTATGACGAATTGATTATAAGAGATGATATAAAACCATTGATCGATGCTTAATATTTCAAAAAATACGATAGACGACAAGATCGATGAGTTAAGCTATACCAGCTTTGGAGAAGTCGTGACGCCCAGGTTGCATAAAGATTTGAGATGGCTTTTTGTGGCTTTGGGGATCATCGGGATCATTTTTGCTTTTTTACCTTGGACGCAGAACATCCGATCCAACGGTACCGTAACGACCTTGAGACCGGAGCAGCGGCCACAACAAGTGATGTCTCCTATTCCGGCACGAATTGAAAAGTGGTATGTGCGTGAGGGTGAATTTGTGGAGAAAGGGGATACTTTGATATTTATTTCAGAGATCAAAGCCGAATACCTTGATCCTGAATTGGTAGAACGTACCAAAGAACAGTTGCAAGCGAAACAAATGTCTGTAGAGGCATATGAAGAAAAGATCAAGTCTTACAACAATCAAATCGACGCCTTGATCGAGGTGCGAGATTTGAAGTTGAAACAAGCGGACAATAAATTGCAACAAGCAGAGTTGAAACTGCAGCGAGATTCCTTGGATTTAAAAGCCATCGAAAACGAATACCAAATCGTTCAAGCTCAATTAAAAAGGATGGAAACCATGTTGGAGCAAGGGCTTCGAACACAGGTGGATTACGAGAAGAGAAATGTGAAACTGCAGGATACGGAGGCTAAATTCTTAGGGCAACAAGCCAAGGTTCGTGAGACCATCAATGATTTGTACAATGCTCAGATAGAAATCACTAATCTCACGAATGAATATGAAGAAAAGCTATCTAAAATAAGAGCAGACCGTGCATCAGCAATGAGTATGAGATTGCAATCAGAAACAGAGGTGGCCAAGAACAGGAATTTGGTGAGAAATTACGAGCAACGCAGGGATATGTATCATATTCGGGCGCCTCAATCCGGATATGTAACCCAAGCGTTAACCGCCGGTTTAGGTGAAACCATAAAAGAAGGGACGCCTATTTTATCCATCATGCCGGAAAGCTATGATTTGGCAGTTTCAGCTTATGTGCAACCTTTGGATTTGCCCTTGTTAAAATTGGGCCAGGATGTGCGCATTCAATTTGATGGATGGCCGGCCATTGTATTTAGTGGGTGGGAGAATGTCTCCTACGGTACCTATGGAGGTGAAGTGGTTGCGATTGACAATTTTGCCAATGAAAAAGGGCAATATAGAATTCTTATAGGACCGGACCCTGAGGAATATCCATGGCCGGATGCCTTGCGGCCCGGGGGTGGAGCATTGACCTTTACCTTGTTGAATGACGTGCCTTTATGGTATGAAATCTGGCGACAGTTTAACGGATTCCCGCCTGATTTTT
>CAZGGG010000028.1:22623-38932 GCA_964525165.1 uncultured Saprospiraceae bacterium
ACGCAGAGGTTGAAGAAATCTCTTTGAAGGAGTTTTTGAATCTGGTCAGAGATCAATATCCATTATATAAGGCGGCCCTATTGCAGGAAGATATCGGAGCGGCCAAGGTTCTGGAGAAGAGAGGTGCTTTTGATCCTAAATTGATGAGTGAGTTGGATCAGAAATATTATACCGGCTCTAACTATTGGAGAACGTTTTCAGGAGGAGCCAAATGGCAGAGTCCTTTTGGGATTCGATTATCCGGAGGGGTAGATTGGGCAGATGGCCTGTATCTCAATCCCAAGCAAAATTTTCCTGAATCCGGATTAGCCTATGCCGGCATAGAGCTTCCTTTATTGAACGGGTTGTTTTTCGATGAGTTTAGAGGTGCTCTGCGAGAAGCGCAATTGTACCGAGAAGCACAACTTCAACTCAGTATCCAAATGCGCAATGATATTATTGCATTGGCAGCTCGTTCCTATCTGGAACTTGCCCGGGCAGAAGAAATTTTAAAGCAGTTCCTAGAGGCGCTCAGACTTTCCGAGGATCGGTATGAATTTGTTCGAGCCACATACGAAGGAGGTGACTTTGCAGCTATTGATACCCTTGAGGCTTTCATGCAAATTCAACAAAGAAGACTTCAGGTCCGGATGGCAGAAAATGATCTATTTAAGAGCAAAGCAGATATTGAGACCTTATTACCTGCATTGGCGTTTCGGGATTGGAGGGCATCGAGTTTTCAGGCGGTGCAAGGATTATGGCCGGAAAGAGACAGTACCTATTGGTTGGAGACCCTTAGTGATCAGGCGGAGCTTAGACAGTTGCAGATCAAACAAGAGCAGCTTTTGGTCGAGCAAAGAGTGATCCAACAGCAATTCATGCCCAAGTTAGATCTGAAGTATCAATGGTTGACTTCCGTCAATGCGGTTTCAGGTCAAGTGGAGAATCCAAATTTTTCATTGAATGACTACAAGTGGGGCGTATCTTTTGCATATCCTATTCCTTTCCGTAAAGCCAGAGGGCGAAGAGAAGTGAATAGATTAAAGCAGCTGGAAAATCAGTTTAAACTGCAGCAGAAACAACAATCTATTTCTGCGAAACTAAATGCATTATGGCAGGTTCAGGAAAACTATGCGTTACTGATTGCAGATTATGCGGTCTTGGTGAACAATTATCAGCGACTTTTGGAGGCTGAGCAGATCGAATTCGGTTTGGGAGAAAGTTCTGTATTTCTTCTAAACGCCCGTGAGAATAAGCTCATTGAGGCGCGCTTGAAATTTATTGACCTTCAGGTGAAATCACTCATCAACACCATTGACCTGGCAGCCCTCAGTGGAGATATTGAAAAGCATTTAAACTTGTAGCCGCTAGTAAGCTGATTTGGCAAAAGTCCAGCAGAGACTGAGGTTTATTGGTCAAAGTCAATAACTACCTTTTCTGATCGAGGATGCGATTGACAGGCTAAGACGTATCCTTGTTCCAGTTCGTCCTCTTCCAAAGCGTAGTTTACGTCCATGTGGACCTTTCCTTCCAATACTTTTGCTTTGCAGGTGCTGCAAACGCCTCCTTTGCAAGAGTAGGGGAGATCTGCTCCATGCTCAATACCTGCATCCAGAATGTTGATGCCTTTTTGCCCCAATTCAAAGTGATGGATTTTTCCATCTAGTTTCATTTCGATGCTTGATTGTTGGCCTTCATCTTCCGTACCTTGAATGGAGTCTCTCTGTTTCTTTTTATGATCATCCGGGCTGGAGAAAAGTTCGAAATGGACCGTTTCTTTCTTAAGTCCTAGATCTATTAAGACATCTTTTAACTCAAAGATCATTTCAGCAGGTCCGCAAAGGAAGGCCTCGTCCGGTGGATTTTGCGCAAGCAATAATTGGTAAAAAAGCTTGCATTTATCCCCATCAATTCTCCCATCAAACAGAGGAGAATCAGAGGGTTGTCTGCTTAGTACATGATACAGTTTGAAACGAGTCAGGTAAGTATTTTTAAGATCCTCTAGTTCTTCTTTGAAAATGATACTGTTGGCATTGCGATTTCCATAAAATAAGCTGAAGGTGCTCAGAGGCTCGTTGACCATGATGGTTTTTACCAAGGATAGCATAGGGGTAATCCCACTGCCTGCGGCAAACGCCAGATAGTGTTTTTGTTGATGGGGATCTGTATCAATGGTGAAATGTCCATCCGGGGGAAAAGCCTTTACAAGGTCTCCTTCCCTTAATCTTTCGTTGGCATAGGTGCTAAATTTGCCGAAAGGCACCTTTTTGATCGCTACACGCCATTCGTTCTCATGAGGTGCACTGCAGAGAGAATAGGAACGTCGAACTTCTTCATTATTGATTTGAGCAGCAAGCGTTAAATACTGTCCGGCTTTGTAATCAAACAGCTGTGTGAGCTCATCGGGAATCGAAAAACTGACCGATACACAATCATCTGTTTCTCGTCTGATTTCTTTTACCGTAAGGTCATGTAAGTGCTTGCTCATATCGCGAAGATAATGATTAGAAAGATGGTTCAGAAGAGAGGATTAAAGTAGGCTTAACTCTCTACCTTGCAAATATAATCGCTCCCCGCTAAATAGAAATTAAGTGAGCTTGGAACTCGGTCTGATGATCAATCTATAGTTTTTATGAGCCGCAAAATAACTGATACTCCAGCTAAAAATGACACTTAATTTATTTCTGAAGCTTACCAGACCCATCACATGGACAAACAGCCAAATGAGCCACGCAAGTGTGCCGTGGAAATGTCCCATTTTCAGATCTGCTACGGCTTTTCTCTTGCCGATGGTAGCCATAGTGCCTAAATCTTTATAGGTGAATCCTTTGAAATGAGCATCAATTCCCGATTTGAAGTAGCGGGCTAAAAACTTACCTTGTTGAATGGCAGGTTGAGCAAGCATAGGCAAGGTGAGACCCTTTTCCGGTTCCATGGCTGCGAGGTCACCAATCGCAAAAATATTCTGATAAGGACGGACGCGGCAATACTCATCTACTTTTAGTCGGTGCCCTCTGACCCACTCCGCTTCAGGCAGACCTTGAGGAGCGGTTCCGGAAACGCCGGCAGCATAGATCAAGATATTTGTAGGGATTTCCTGGCCGTTGGACAAAAGGACTTTTCCCTCCTGATAGTCTTTAATGGCAGTTTCCAATAAGACATTGACCCCCAGTTCAGTTAGATATTCGAGTGATTTTTTGGAAGCGTGATCAGACATCGGAGGAATTAACTCCGTTGCCATTTCTGCCAGCCAGATTTGTATGCGGTGGGTGTCCAGGTCGGGAAAATCCTTCTTGATCTCATTCGCTCTGAGTTCCGCTATGGCTCCTGCCATTTCCATTCCTGTAGGTCCTCCACCGATAATGACGATGTTTAACTCTTCTTGGCGGATATCGCCTTCCTCTGAAACAGCACGTTCGAAGTTTTGTAACAAGGCAGACCTGATCTCGAGGGCATCAGGGATTGTTTTGAGGGTAAAGGCCGCTTGTCGCACCCTATCCATACCAAAAAAATTGGTGGTTGCGCCGGTAGCGAGAACGAGATAATCAAACTCAATGGGTCCTTTGTCTGTATGTACGATTTGAGCTTCTGCATCTATCGATTCAGCGGCACCTAATCTAAAAAACACGTTTTTGTACGAGGAGAAAATCTTCCTAAATGGGGCTACAATGGAATCCGGCATCAGCCCCGCGGTGGCAATTTGATACATCAGGGGCTGAAAATTGTGATAATTGAATTGATCCAGCAATATGACCTGATAGTTCGATCCTCCTAAAGATTTGGCCAGATTGAGACCCGCAAATCCCCCACCAATGATCAGTATTCTTGGATGGTTGCTGTTCGGGATTTTCATAGGATTGTTTTAAAAGCTTAACGATTGAAACATACCTATGTTTTGCCCGATTGGATCATGATCAGCGAGAAGGATCCAAAAAAAAAGCCTGGCGATACTCGGTAAGTGTGCTCGACGAGATCGGCCAGGCCTTTTTATCTACCAAATCAACCAATCAAGGCACTTTTGCCTTGAAATTAAAGCATATTACTCATTAAGGGGAGTAAATCACAACGCTTTAATAGTGTTACTATAAAAATAGAAGTAAAACTATTATTGTTCAAGTTTTTACTCATTAATTTGCTTGTTTTTTGTCATCTTATTGTCATTCCGATCATTCTTTATCTGTTTGAAATGGCTGAAAACTTAGTGTAAAATTCACAATAAGATGTTTTTTTGATTAAATTAGTGCGTAGATCAATCCACACGAAGGTTAGGGTTGTGTCTGCTTAAATACCTAATTAAAGACCATTGGAGCTCATGCCCGGAACCGAAATCATCAAAGGACTCATCTTCGATCTTGACGGAGTAATTGTAGATACAGCAAAGTATCATTTCAAAGCTTGGCAAAGGTTGGCTCATTCCTTAGGGGGAGAGTTGACGAAGGAGCAAAATGAACACCTGAAAGGAGTCTCCCGCATGGAGTCTCTGGATCAGATTCTCAAATGGAACCGTATTCAACTCACGGAAGATCAAAAGCAGCAGCTGGCGGCGAAGAAGAATAGTTGGTACCAGGAGCTCATTCAAGATCTGAGTCCATCAGAAGCCCTGGAGGGTGCTATCCCGTTTTTAGATGATGTCCTCAACAAAGGATATAAAATTGCCTTAGGGTCTGCGAGTAAGAATGCCCCGGCCATTCTCAAAGGTCTTCAAATCACCTCTAAGTTCGATGCCATCATTGATGGCAATAAGACCACCAAGAGCAAACCGGATCCTCAAGTCTTTTTAATGGGGGCAGAAGCCATGGGGTTGCAAGCTGAGGAGGTAATTGTTTTCGAAGACGCCCTCAAAGGAATTGAAGCTGCTCAAAGAGGAGGCTTTCACACTGTGGGCGTGGGGGACAGTAAGCAATTAGAGTCCGCGGATTGTGTGATTCCTTCTTTAGGACATCAAAGTATTGATGTTGTGATCAACTGTTTGAAAAAGCTTAAAAAGAATTCATGAAGTCATATATTCAACACCATCCCTGGAAGATTATCGAATCTTCTTTTAAGCCTGAGCTAAACCGCATATCTGAAAGTCTTTTTAGTATTGGAAATGGACGGATGGGGCAACGTGCCAATTTTGAAGAGACGTATTCCGGAGATCATCTTCAGGGTTCCTATATCGCAGGAGTTTACTTTCCGGATAAAACCCGCGTAGGTTGGTGGAAGAACGGCTATCCTGAATACTTCGCCAAGGTTTTGAATTCCGTGAATTGGATCGGGATTCAGATTTCGATTAATGGTCAGGAATTAGATCTGGCAAAAGCCAAGTTCTATGATTTTGAGCGGGTGTTGGATATGCAGCATGGATGCCTGACCCGGACTTTTACTGTTAAGTTGCCCTCAGGGGAAAAGGTTAAGGTCATAAGTCAAAGATTTCTTTCTCTGAAGCGCAAGGATATTGGCTGTATTCGGTATTCTGTGGAAGCTTTAAACTTCACCGGAGAATTAAGTTTCATGCCGTATTTGGATTTTGATGTGCGGAATGAAGACTCCAATTATGAAGAGAAGTTTTGGGAAGAGGTGGAGAAGGCTACGGCTGACCATCAAGCTTACGTAGCGGCAAAAACTAAAAAGCTGGATTTTGTTGTAGGTGCAGCCATGGATTTTAAGGTCTTTTATGAAGGAGAGGAGCAGCAAGTGGCAACGCTGTCTTCCGAGCGCAAGAAGTTTGTCGCACAACAGTTCAATATACATATCAAAGAAGGTGAGCAGGTGACGCTTGAGAAATATGCTGCAGTGGTATCTACCATGTATTATGCCAAGGAAGATCTCAAGATGCAAGCCATTGACCAACTGAACGAGTCAAAAGCCACCGGATTTGATGCTTTATATGAGGAGCATGCCCGTGCATGGGAAGACAATTGGGAGATGAACGATATTCAAATTGAAGGAGATGTCAGTGCACAACAAGGTATTCGGTTCAATATTTTCCAATTGTATCAAACGTATACCGGAGACGATCCGCGCTTGAATATTGGTCCTAAAGGCTTTACCGGTGAGAAATATGGAGGTTCGACCTATTGGGATACTGAGGCTTATTGCCTGCCTTTCTACATGTCTACTACCGGGTCAGAGGTGGCTCGCAACTTACTGGTCTACCGATACAACCAATTAGATAAGGCTATAGAGAATGCTGAAAAGCTAGGTTTTGAGAATGGGGCAGCGCTTTTTCCTATGGTGACTATGAATGGAGAGGAGTGTCACAATGAATGGGAGATCACCTTTGAAGAAATTCACCGGAACGGTGCCATTGCATATGCCATTTATAACTACACAAGGTATACAGGAGATGAGACTTACCTTTCGGCAAATGGGTTGGAGGTGCTGATTGCGATTGCAAGATTTTGGTCTCAAAGAGTTCAATTCTCTCTGGATAAGGATCAATATGTGATGCTAGGAGTGACCGGGCCTAATGAATATGAGAATAACGTCAATAATAATTGGTATACCAATTACATCGCAAGATGGTGTTTGCAATACACGCTGGAGAGCATTGCAAAGGTCAAAGAAGAAACCCCTGAAGATTGGGCGCGTATTGAGAACAAAGTCAATTGGGACGAGCAAGAAGCCGTTCGCTGGAACGATATTATTGAACTCATGTATTTGCCGTATTCCAAGAAATTAGGTGTATATCTTCAGCAAGATGGATTTTTGGATAAGGAATTAATGCCGGTCAAAGAACTGGATGCGCAACATTTGCCTATTAATCAGAATTGGAGCTGGGATCGAATCTTAAGATCTTGCTTTATTAAACAGGCTGATGTTTTACAAGGGCTTTATTTCTTCGAGGAACATTTTACAGAAGCTGAAATCTTGAGGAATTTTGACTTCTATGAACCCATGACGGTTCATGAATCTTCACTTTCTCCTTGTATACATGCAGTGATGGCAGCCAGATTAGGCAAAGAGGAAAAAGCTTATGAGATGTATTTGCGCACTGCTCGTCTGGATTTAGATGATTACAATAATGACACAGAAGATGGATGTCATATTACAAGTATGGCGGGTACCTGGCTTGCATTTGTGGAAGGCTTTGGTGGGAAGAGAGTGAAAAACGGAAGTCTTCATCTATCACCTATGTTACCCAAGCAATGGACTTCTTATTCATTTCGAATTTTATTTAGAGAGGCGGTGCTCAATATTTCTGTGAATCAGGAACAAGTTGAAGTCTATCATCTGAGTGGCCCAACGATTCCTTTGGTGGTCTTCGGTCAAGAACGTAATCTGGAGACGGGAAGCTCCATTCAGTTTGGTTTAGAACATAGGACGACAGTTATATGAAAGCATTCCAAAATATGATTTGGCTTCTGGGCCCTTTGACGATTTTGTTGGTGACTGCTTGTGCAGAAACAGATAGTCCACTTTCAGAAATAAAAGTATATCATGTTTATCCCTTATCGCCGATCGAGTTGGAACCGGATAGCACGATCATCCACCTATCAGACCTTTTTGCAAAATCAGTGTGGATTGATTCTATATCCTCCCCGCAAGATATCGTTTGGTCGCAGAAAGAAGATTCCACTCTATTAACGCTTTCAGTCAAGGGGCAAATCCCCAAGATGTTTGCAGTGAGACTCTACACAGAGGGAAGAGTATTAGATATCCCTTTGGTACGATCCTCTAAAAAAAGGATTGAAATCCGCATTCCTCATCAAGGATACCAGACTGTGGCGATCGCGGGGGATATGAACGCCTGGAATGCCTTAAATGGCAGTTTTACTCATGAAAACGAAGAATGGATATGGTCCTCGTGGTTGCGGCCAGGTTCTTATGGATATCAGTTAGAGTTGGACGGAGAACGAACATTGGATCCAACGAACAATCGAACTCGTCCAAATGGCATAGGGGGAACCAATTCCCTTTTAGTCGTAGAGGGTCCTCTTGTCGATGAAGCGCCTTTTGTGAACGCCGTTTCCAATCAAGATACATTATGGATATTCAGCAATCAAGAGCGCACCGAATTGATTGCATTTGCTAATAATTTAGAGATTCCTGTCCATTCAAAGGGGAATCAACAGTATCTTTTGCAGTCGGATTTTTTAACTGCGGTGGAAGGAGGACTTCGAATCTTTAGTTTTAATTCAACGCAAAGAGGAAATGATATCTGGATTCCTTTTGCGGAAGCAAAGATCACAGAGCAAGCGGATCAATTACCCAGGACCGACCCCAGGGCCATGCGCATGTACTTTTTGATGGTAGATCGTTTTTTTAATGCAGACTCATTAAATGACCGCCCCACAGATGATACAGCCATTTTACCCATCGCTAATTTTTTTGGCGGAGATTTAAAGGGGGTGCTAGATAAGGTTCAAGATGGTTATTTAGATAGTCTCCATCTGAATACTTTATGGCTTTCTCCGATTCCCAAGAATCCGGAAGGCGCTTTTGGTTTATGGGACAAAGGGGGTGTACGGTCAAAGTTTTCTTCTTACCATGGATATTGGCCTATTTCTTTCACGCAAATAGACGATCGTTTCGGGTCTGCTGAAGATTTAAAGGCGTTGACCCAAGCATTGCATGCGAATGAGCAGAACCTATTATTGGATTTTGTGGCTAATCATGTGCATGAAAACCATCCGGTATATCAGGCGCATAAGGATGATGGATGGGCGACACAGCTTTATCTCGAGGATGGCAGTTTGAATACAGAACGTTGGGATGAATATAGATTGACCACATGGTTCGATGTTTTTCTGCCAAGTTTAAATCTTGAACGTCAAGATATTACAGAAATGTTGTCTGATTCAGCCATGTATTGGATCGAAGAGTATGGAGTTGACGGATTTCGTCATGATGCTACCAAGCATATTCCCTTAAACTTTTGGCGTACGATGAGTCAGAAGGCCAGAGTGTATGAAAGGGAAAGTGGGAAAGCGCTCTATCAGATTGGAGAGACTTATGGGACAGCGGATTTGATAGGTTCTTATTTAGCTTATGGGATGTTGGATGCTCAGTTTGACTTTAACATCTATGATGCGATCGTCCAGATGATGACGGATGAGCAAAGTGATTTCCAATTATTAAGAGAAAAGTTGCAGCAGAGTTGGGCCTATTATGGCTATCATCATTCGATGGGGAATATGAGTGGCAACCAGGATAAAGCCAGAATCATGTCTTTAGCAACCGGAGAAGTCCGTAATTCAGAGGACACTAAATTAGCCGGATGGACACGGGAAATCCATGAACAGAGTCGTGAAGGATTTCAAAAGGTTGCCTTAGTGCATGCCCTTAACTTTGCCATACCGGGCATTCCGGTGGTTTATTATGGAGATGAAATAGGTATGCCGGGGGGGAATGATCCGGATAATAGGCGTATGATGAAGTTTGAAGGCTTGTCTGACGCGGAAAGGTCCTTGCGTGAAGAAGTAGCAACTTTATCTACATGGAGAGCTCAAGAGCTACCTTTAATCTATGGAAATAGTAAAGTGTTGGCAGCAAATCAAACAAGCTTTGCCCTAGTTCGGACCTATGGCTCAGAGGCCATACTCTTTGTTGCCAATAAATCTGCAGAGCCAGCCGAATTAGAATTCAGATTTCCTTTTGCGGAAGCGGCACTGGACGGGCAAATGCATGATGCAGAAGTGAAGTTGGACGGGCAGAATATTCGTCTTTCCCTGTCTCCTTATTCCTATGATTTTATAAGATTGAAACAAATAGAATATGAATAAAATACCCTACTTCTTACTGGGCTTGTTGATCCTGATCACTGCTTGTAATCCTAGTGAACAGAACATAGAGGATCTGACGGTACAAGAGTCGGATTCGGAATCATCAGCCAATTGGAGTAAGAATGCCACGATTTACGAAGTGAATGTTCGTCAGTATACGGCTGCAGGAACGTTTAATGCCTTCAAGACTCATTTGCCTCGATTGAAAGAATTGGGCGTCGATATTTTATGGATTATGCCCATTCATCCTATAGGGGAGGAGAAGCGTAAAGGCAGTATGGGGAGTTACTATGCTGTGAAGGATTATAAGGCGGTGAACCCGGATATGGGTACTTTCGAAGATTTTAAAGCGTTGGTAGCAGAGGCTCACGCCATGGGATTCAAGGTGATTTTGGATTGGGTAGCCAACCACACGGCTTGGGATCATAGCTGGGTGACGGATCATCCTGATTATTACACTATGGACAGCCTGGGCAATCGACCCATTGTGCCGGAAGGAACGGATTGGACGGATGTGGCAGATTTGAATTACGATCATGGTCCCTTATATGATGCGATGATTGATGCGATGGAATTTTGGGTTCGGGAAGCCGATATTGATGGTTATCGTTGTGATGTTGCAGGTTTTGTACCTATGGACTTTTGGAAAAAGGCTCGATTCGCACTGGATCAAATCAAACCGGTGTTTATGTTGGCAGAGTGGGATGAGCCTGAGATGCATGAAGCCTTTGAGATGACTTATGGTTGGGATTTTCATCATCGAATCGGTGAAATCGCGGCCGGCAAAGATCCCAAGCAATTGATGAAAGAGTATTTCGAAAGAGAGCAACAATACCCTGCAGAGGCCTACAGAATGCAATTCATCACGAATCATGATGAAAATTCATGGAAGGAATCTGTATTTGATCGGTATGGTGATTTGGTGGCTCCTTTGGCCGTGTTGACCTTTACGATTGATGGCATGCCGTTGATTTATAGTGGTCAGGAAGTCGGTATGGATAAATCTTTAGCCTTTTTTGATAAGGATGAAATTGATTGGAAGGAGAGTGAATGGACAGACTTTTATCAAAAGCTGATCGAATTGAATAAAACGTTCCCCCCGCTGTGGAATGGCATTCATGGTGCTGAAGCAGAAATGTTAGAGAGTCCTGAAGGTTGTCTGTATTTTCGAAGATCTTTGCAAAAAGATACCCTCGAAGTATTGCTAAATTTTACCGATAGCGGCATCAGTTTGCCAGCTGAAACGCAGTTGGCGCCTTATATGAAGAGTGCAGGTGTGGAGTTGAGTCCCCTGGCAGTAAATATGCCTGCTCAATCATATCTTATTTTGACATCTCAAAACTAATTCTTTATGTCTGGTCCACAACAAGCCATAGAGCAGAGTGATGCTCAATTTCAAGCCAAACCCAAGCTGAGCACAGGTCAAATCGTCAATTTGAGTATGGGTTTTTTGGGTATTCAAATGGGCTTCGGCTTGCAGAATGGAAACGCTAGCCGTATCCTGTCTAATTTTGGAGCAGATGTACATGAATTGTCCTGGTTCTGGCTTGTTGCTCCATTTACCGGTTTGATTGTGCAACCCATCATCGGACATATGGGCGATCACACCTGGACTAAGTTAGGGAGACGAAAACCCTATTTTTTAATTGGAGCCATTTTAGCCAGTTTAGGCTTGATATTTTTGCCCAATTCTTCCGTTATGGCGGGTGAAGGACTTCAAGCCAGCGAGTTTTTGGGTATTTCAGCTATTTTATGGATTGGAGTAGGATTTTTGGCTTTGATGGATGCCTCCTTCAATATTTCCATGGAACCTTTTCGGGCCCTTGTGGGGGACTTGTTGCCCAAATCTCAGGGGACCTTAGGGTTTAGTGTGCAGACGATTTTGATAGGAGTAGGTGCTGTATTAGGCTCCTTTATGCCCTGGATGCTCACCAATTGGTTTGGGGTAAGCAATACGGCTGAAGCCGGCTTTGTCGCTCCAAACGTGATTTGGTCATTTTATGCAGGTGCCGTGGTGTTAATGATTACGATTATATACACCATTGTGACCACTAAGGAGTATTCCCCGGAGGAGTTTGCACAATACCATCCACAACCCAATAAAGAGACGAAGACACATATCACGGATATCTTTGTGGATATTGTGAATATGCCCAAGCGCATGCAGCGTTTGGGTTGGGTACAGTTTTTTTCCTGGTTTGCTTTATTCACCATGTGGGTTTATACCACTTCAGCTGTGGCCACTCATCATTATGGGCTAGATCCGTCAGATACATCATCCTCCATATTCAATGAGGCAGGAGATTGGGTAGGGGTGCTCTTTGGTGTGTATAATTTTGCAGCCATCGGATTTGCATTTATACTCACCCCTTTGGCTAATAGGACCAGTCGCAAGTTTGTGCACATCCTGGCTTTATTTTCCGGAGGTTTAGGTTTATTATCCATGTATTTTATTTCGGATCCTCAATGGTTGATATTGAGCATGGTAGGAATAGGTTTTGCCTGGGCAAGTATTCTGGCTATGCCCTATGCTTTGTTAATTGATTCCCTGCCCTTGACCAAAATGGGAGTCTACATGGGGATTTTCAATTTTTTCATTGTAATACCACAGATCATCAATGGTTTTATCGGAGGTCCGATCATCAGTTCGTTCTTTAGTGATTATGCCATTTATTATGTGGTTTTTGGTGGTGTGCTCTTTTTGTTGGCAGCCCTTTTCACTTTCCGTGTACAGGAACCCTTGTTTAACGAGCAAGAAATCAAAGAAATGGAGCGGCGCTCTCAAATGGTCAAAGAATTATAGTATGATACAGCCATCGTATGTACAGAGGATATTTTTGTGTGGATGGGTATTCTGGTTGGGCATCAGCTGCCTGTCTGCTCAGCATATAGAGCGGACCTATGTTAAGCCGGAGGTAAATCCCGCCCGACGTGTTAAACCGGCCGTCTATCCACCTTCATGGTGGACCCAAATGCAAATGGATACCGTGCAGTTCATGCTGCATGGCACCCGCGTTTCAAAAGGAGAGATTCGACAAGAAACAGAAGGGATTGAGATTTTGTCGATTGAGCAGGTAGAGAACCCGAACTACGCTTTTGTAACTGCTGTGATCCATGATTCCGTTGCGGCAGGTGATCACCCATTTACCGTAAGGATAGAGGATATGGTCTTTTTATATCCCTTTTCCATTCTGGGAGCGAAAAGCCATCAGCCCAAAGGGTTGGAGAATACAGACTTGATTTATCTGTTGATGCCGGATCGGTTTGCAAATGGAGAACCCGGCAACGATCGGGTAGGCGGTATGCTCGACCAATCGCTAGATCGTTCAGATGTTTTTAAAAGACATGGCGGGGATTTGAAAGGAATCATTGATCGAATAGACTACTTAGAGAATTTAGGGGTAGGCGCCTTATGGCTGAATCCTGTGCAAGAGAACGATCAGCAATACGAGAGTTATCATGGCTACGCGATCACCGATCATTATACAATTGATCCCCGTTTCGGGTCTAATAAAGATTATCAAAGACTAGCCGATAGCCTTCATCAGAATGGGATCAAGTTGATTATGGATGCCGTGTTCAATCATTGTGGTAGTCAACACTTTTTCATTCAGGATTATCCTGAACAAGGCTGGGTGCATGAATTTGATGAATTTACCAAAACCAATTATCGGCACAGCATGCATCTTGACGCTTATGCCAGTAAAATGGATTCCGCTCAATATGCCAATGGTTGGTTTGACATCCATATGCCGGATCTCAACCAGGAAAATCCAAGATTGGCCAGGTTTCTGATTCAGAATGCTATCTGGTGGGTGGAGTATGCCGGTTTGGATGGCTATCGGATAGATACCTATCCGTATACCTCCTTAGCCTTTTCCAATCGACTCAATACGCTCTTGGAGCAAGAATACCCCGATTTAATGGTGTTTGGAGAGGTTTGGGCCCACGGAATCCCTATTCAGTCCTACTTTACAGCTCAGGAAGCCGCGGGCCGTTCGGGTTCGAATCTCAGTTCTGTGACTGATTTTGAATTGTATTATGCCCTGAATGAGGCGATCACCCATCCGGAAGGATGGAAAACGGGTATCAATCGCGTTTATCTGACACTGGCTCAGGACTATATGTACCAGCAGCCTGAGCGTAATATTATTTTTCTGGACAATCACGACTTGACACGTTTGGCTTCTGTGGTGGATGGAGGTTCTAAGGAGTGGATTCGAGGAATTACGATGTTGATGACCTTGCGAGGTATTCCGATGATCAATTATGGTACAGAGATATTGATGGACGGAAGCGGAGGTGCTTTTGGTGAAGGGGGGCGCAAGGATTTTCCCGGTGGTTGGGTCACGGATACGATATCTAAATTTGAGGCTGAAGGAAGAACAGAAGCTGAGGAAAAAGCTTATCAGTTGATTCGAAGGTTGGCTCATTTGCGAAAGGATGCTCCGGAACTCGTTAATGGCCGGTTGGTTCATTTTCTTCCACAGCATGGAGTGTATGTCTATTTCAAAATAGGGGAGCAAAAACGGTTTTGTGTGATTGTGAATACCAGTGCGGAGGCTCATACATTTGATTCCGATCGGTATGCCGAGTGTGGCCCTATCGAAAAGGGCTTTGACCATATCAGCCTTACGGCAAAAGATGCTCGTAAATTAATTGTGGGACCGGGCGAGACGGTCTTGTTGGAGTTGGAGTGAGGGTCTAACCAATAATATTTTTAGGCTACCTTTTTTTTAATAGTCTTGTAGTCTAAATTGAACGTTTAATCTTTTTCCTAAATAGTATCACTTGAATTGATAAACCAACCTCATTGAGTTGATAGGAGAGACTTACATCCTTAGCGGCTGTATTCCAGCTTGGTGGAACTGCTACACCCATTGGATATCGTAAGTCTTGAACTTGGCCGATGATGGTGATACGACCATAGGCTGATATATTAAAAATGCCCAGTCTTTTCGACATCTTAAACTCAATAGCTCTAAACTTAGCACTACCATCTGATCTAGGCATTTTTCTTCCATCTTCATCATAATAACTTTGATCATATAGACTGTATCTTTCTTCACGGGATTCAATTACGAACATTTGAGGAGTAGGATCCAACCCAAAACTCAAATGCAAACCTATTGAATAAGCGTTTTTGAGTGCAAAATCGTATCCAAGCTTACATTGTATAAAATTTAGGTGATTTTGATAATTAACAGCCTCTATGAGTCGGTTGATTCCAATTGCTTCTTCAAAAAGAATATCTCTTACAAATCTCGATTCGATTCGAGTAGATTTAAGGCCAACAGCTAAAGAAAGACCTTCTTTTAGACTGTACCCTCCCAGGATATCCAATTGAGGTTCGAGGCTTGATTCTTGATTGAATTCAAAATTGTTTAATCTCTGATAAAATGATTGGTACGTTTCCGGATATAATTTAGGGCTATAAAATCCAAACCCAACTTCTGTAAACCAAGTGCCTTGACCTTTTGTTTGATAACTGAACGAAATTAATAATATAATTAGAAAGAAGTGACCTTGTTTCATAATTCTTCAGGCATTTGTAACACTACGATCTGGTCAACCATTAGTAAAACAACTTGATCCTTTAAAGAGTCATAAAAGGATTGGTAGCCGCCAAAACTAAAGTTTACATCTGCTTCGCAGAGCATTTGTCCGCTAGAAAGGTCTCTAATTGCTAGTGTATTTAAATTCCCTACAGGTCTATCAAAATAGAAAGGTTTTGATGGATGGAACAAGAGATTAAATCTCTCAGGCTTTAATAGTGTTTGACCGGTCTCACTATCAACAATTCGATTTTCATCATCATAACTAAGAACAATAAAACCACTACTTACTTTAAGATTCTCGATGGGTTTTTTGGGTGAAGGGACTTTGATAAAAGGATAGGAATTAGTTTCTGAATCAAATGCATATAGAGTGTCGCTATTTGAATAAATTAATTTCCCATCAATCACAGCTGTTCTATAAGAGGAAAATTGGTGATTTAAGTTTTTTCCCTTCAGGTTCCAAAATTTCAAAGCTGGGGTTTCATTTTCTGAATATTTAAAAAAGAGTACTTTTTTTATTGAATCTCCAGCTCCATAGTTATAAACAAAATAGTGACCTGCACCTTCTAAGTGTATGGAGTAATACAAGGATTGTAGTTCAGAATCCTCTTTTATCGTGTAGGTGAATAATTCTTTGTGATGTTGCGCTATGAAATTCCAAGACAAAGCGCCTATTTTATAATGATTATCAGTGATTTTTTCTCTAAAAAATATTATCAATTCATCTTCTTCATATTTTGTATCAAGGATTTGATGATTTTCTAATAGCTCAAAAGCTAATTCAGTTCTATTACCATCTTTTAAACCTACGGTATAATGCATTATTCGTCCCCTACGTTCTAAAGTATATACAAACTGGTCGCCGATAATTTTACCTTCTCGATATAAATAATTATGTCTTTCTGAGTTCATCGACCAAGCCTTTACTTTTTCTACTGTATTGTAGCAAATAAGGCTATCTGCGTATGTTAAAAGAACTAAATGATCATTAGAATAATGCGCAGGATAAGTGGAGTGTCCCCAATTCTTAGGACAGCTTTAGTAGGTTTTTAAGTTAAACAAATT
>CAZGGG010000029.1:0-38666 GCA_964525165.1 uncultured Saprospiraceae bacterium
ATGCTCCGGTTCAAATTGAGATTCCATACGATGAAGCGAATTTAGATGGCTTGAATTACCTAAAAGGTAAGACACTCCATGATGTCAACACTTCTGCGTTTCAGGGCACTTTAGAGGCACACGAAGCTGGCGGCGTTCCTAATATATGTATCGAACTTGACAGGGCAGATGCCTCCGTCCTAGGCTACACATTCTATTTCTTCGAATATGCCTGTGCTGTTAGTGGATACCTTTTAGGTGTCAATCCTTTTGATCAACCGGGAGTGGAAGCATACAAGCGCAACATGTTCCGATTATTGGGGAAACCCGGCATATAAATTGGTTTTCTGAACGAAATGATTTTCAATACGTTATACTAATTAAGTAAAACCAATAACGAACTATGCAAAGTATTCAAGCAGAGAACTTTCATTATCATCACGATTTAAAACACCGGAAAATTTCGACGCCCGTTGTCAATGCCCCGGATGCCTATCTTTCCTACGAATTAGAAAAACCCAATGGGGCCAAAAATATTATGAAGGTACATGAGGTGCATATTCCGGATACGCTAAAAGGCAGTGGTTTAGAAGATCAACTACCCTTAGAAGCTATTGAATTTGCAGACAAGATGAACTACAAGCTAAAACCGAAATGTCCGGCGATGCAATCGTATATGAATCGTCATCCGGAATTAGCATATTTAAAAGCTTAGCGGAGCCTTTCGGCAAAAAAGAATAAGACTCATCCCAAGGATGGGTCTTTTTTTTGATTCGTGGGTAGAAGACATCAATTGGTTTTCATAGTAATATTGCAATATTACGTAGATGTAATATTTAAAATAGTTCTGGCTGATTGCACCTCATAAAAATGATGGGTCTCATATACCCTTCCTCACTCTCTTTTTTATCTACCCACTGAGTCCCTGCTTTCTTCTTCAAAAACACCTTCAACGTAATATTGCAATATTACGTAGATATAGTGTTCACGTGGATTCTGGCTGACGGCGCCTTCCAAAACTCAAAGTGTTTATGATAAGCTCACTTCCTAATCCAAACGCTGTCTGTTGCCTAGATCTATTCAAGTCTAAAAACTTTCTTATTGTAATATTGCAATATTACGTAGATGTAGGAGTAGTATAGGTTATAGCTTATCTACACCTTCCATAAACCAACATCTAATACCGCCCTTTTTGCATCATTCAAACACCCTATCCATTACAAGCTTTTCTTCTTCAAAAACACCTTCATAGTAATATTTCAATATTACGTAGGTGTAGAAGTAGTATAGGTTATAACTTATCTATACCTTCCATAAACCAACATTTAATGCCGCCCTTTTTGCCTCATTCAAACACCTTGTCCATTACAAGCTTTTTTTCTTCAAAAACACCCTCATTGTAATATTGCAATATTACGTAGGTGTAGAAGTAGTATAGGTTATAGCTTATTCAGCAAATAGCGTATGGGGAGAATCCTGGCGCAATCATAGTGCATGAAGACCCTTAGTCATGACCCTCAAGATTCATGGAAACGCCCTTCTTCCAAAATCTCTTTCATTCCAATCGATCGCAGAACTACTCTACCCAAAAGACGCTATTCTGGGTATCGTATTCATTGTCCTCTAGGTAAGGTGCGGCAGGGTCTACCTCATATTGGCCATCCACCTTAAACTTGTAAGCGCATTTGCCTTCCGGCAAATACATAGGTATGTACCAGCCGTCTTTCCCTTTATTCATCGATACACCCGGATCCGGCCAGCCCATGACATTAACCATCAAGCTTACATTTTCAGCAGATAAATGACCGGCACATTTAAAGGTATGGTTGGGATGGATACTTATAAAACTATTAGGGTCTTGCCCGCCTCTTCTTACTGTATGAACATTTGCCGGATCCAAAATCCATTGGCCATCTACTACAAATTTATATTCGTAATTACCCGGCGCTAATACGTATGGAATAAACCAGCCTCCTTCTGCTTTTTCCATAGCCAATTCTTCCGGTCTCCAATCATTAAAAGAACCCGCTAAGTATACCTCTCGGGCCGACTCATACCCTTTCAGTTGAAATAAAGTCGACTCTCCGAATAATAACAAAGAATTGAAGTTTCCATCCCCGTCTTTAACCACATTGGGGTTATCGGGGTCGGTGATCCACTCACCATCGACCACAAACTTATAAGTATAACTGCCTTGTCTTAAATACACTTCTTTTTCCCAATGATCTCCAACTCTTGATAAAGCCGTTGCTTTGGGGTCCCAATGATTAAAAGAGCCCGCTACATACACTTTTTTCGCATCATCAAACCCTTCTAAAACTATCTTAGTGTTGGGCTGCACATAAACTGAATTGAAGTTCTTAAAACTCACATAATTAGGGACTTTTATAGGATTAGACGGGTCTGTAATCCATCGGCCGTCTACAATAAACTTATACTCGTGATGTCCGGGCACGATCTCAACTTCAGCCATCCACCCATTTGCCGTAAGGCGCATAGGAGTAGCCAAAGTGCTCCATTTATTAAAAGAGCCCGCCAAATACACTTTCTCTGCAATAGGATATCCCTTCAGTCGAAACTGAACCTTCAAGCCTTCCTTGCGCTCGATAGATGTGATCGGCTCCGGATTAAAACAAAAATAGGAGCTTTCATCAGGGCCATCTGCAATCAAGTCGGGTTGGGTAATGATCCATTCGCTAGCTTCATCCAAGCCTCCAATCAGGTCTAAAACAGGCTTGCGCAATTCGATCAAATGCTTATTGTCCATCACTACTTTCCAGCCTTCATTGACAAATTCCTTCACGGCGATTTCCACCCATGCCGAAGTATCAGGAAGATCCTGAATATCCATCGTCTTTAAAAAGCCCATGGCATCCTTCAGCATCTGATCTTTCTTCAAAACAATCACTATCTCCTTCTGCTCAAAATAACATAGTGAGCTATCCAGCTCATTCTGCGCTCCCAACTGTGCGTGAACAGATATGCCCAACAATACAAGAATGATATATGCGACTCGCTTCATCAATATCCGAATATGCAGATTTCTCCGCTTTTGAAATTTAAACAAATCTTCCCACTTGCCAGAAAATCAAAACCCAGCACCCCATCGACTTTCTGACCATATAGTTCCTCCAGATGATCTAGATTACTGATCATCATCCGCATCCGGGGAATTTTTTGGTCGCCTATTTCAAAGTCTTTCACAAAACCTGTTAAAGCTTCTGTCCGCCTCCCTTCTGATCCTCTCAACCACACACGACCTTTGATTGTAAACTGGCGAGTTACCTCTGACGGTAACTTGTTACTGAGCACATTTATTTCTGCACCGGTATCCAGACAAAACTGTAAAGTTTGCCCCCCTATTTTGCCCTCTACAAATGCAATATTCTCTTCTATACGGAGCGGACAACTCAATTCAAAACCATGCTCTTCGTCTTCCATGAATGGCGCAATCCGAATCCCATTTTCATCCAGACGAAACAAACTAATATTATTGGATTTTAAGTCGAGTTCGATATCGAGTTTCTTAAACAAATTCAGTCCCAGCAAGCCCAATATCTTAATCCCTTTCTCATCCTCTAGCGCGGCCAGAGAGACCACATCAGCAGAAAGATTTTCAAAGTACAAATCCCGAATCTGTAAATGCTTGACTTCTGCTTTCCGAATGAGCTCCCCTTCGCCGTTAATGCCACCCATTCGCTTGGCATCGGATGGAATATAGCCCCTGAAATAGGTTTTATTCAAGACTAAATAAGGCGCGCCGATATCTAAAAGGAAATTTCCGGTTTGACCATCAATCTCCACTTCTAAAACCATAAGATTCTCCACGCGGCGTAAAGGCAAGGTGATTTGTTCGAAATCGCCTAAAGGCTCAGGATCTTCTTGAACTCGAACCGGCTCGAAAACCGCTTCAGTAATGTTATGAGAGACGGGCATTTCGCCCCAACAAAGGAAAAAAGAAAATAAAAGAGTTCGTATGACCGCTTCGGTCCACATATTATATCTGTTCGGTCTCCTTCATTTTCTCTGCATTTTCGGCTACGCGCAAAGCCTCCACAATCTCATCCAAATAACCTTCCATGACCTTATCCAAATTGTACACGGTCAAATTAATACGATGGTCTGTCACTCTGTTTTGTGGGTAATTGTAGGTTCGGATTTTATCCGAACGATCCCCGGAACCTACCAAAGATTTCCGCTTAGCAGCTTCTTTAGAACGATGCTCTTCTTCTCTTACGGTACGGATTTTATCGATCAGCCGTTGCATGGCGATTTCCCGGTTTTTAATCTGAGAACGTCCATCTGTGCTTTCTGCGACAATGCCTGTCGGCAAATGGGTAAAGCGCACACCGGATTCTGTTTTGTTCACGTGCTGTCCCCCCGCTCCGGAAGATCGAAAGGTATCTACCTTTAAATCTGCCTTGTTGATATCAATATCTTCAAACTCTAACTTAGGAATCACCGCGACCGTGGCCGCAGAAGTATGCACACGTCCCTGAGATTCCGTTTGAGGTACCCTTTGTACCCGGTGAGCTCCTGATTCAAATTTTAGGACACCGTACACATCTTCACCCCTCACTTCAAAAGAGATTTTACTGTACCCCCCTACTGTTCCCTCATTGATATAATTGACCTCATACTTGAAGCCCACAGTTTCAAAATACTTCGTGTACATTCGGAACAGATCCCCGGCAAAAATACTGGCTTCATCTCCTCCTGTACCGGCTCGAATCTCAAAAATTACATCCTTACTGTCCTCGGGATCTTTGGGAATCAGCATCACTTTGATCTCCTCCTCTATGGTCTCCTGCCTTGGGAGAAGTTCTTCCAGCTCCATTTCTGCCATCTCTTTCATTTCCGGGTCGGAAAGCATTTCTTTGGCTGTCGCGATATTGCCCAACAGTTTTTCATAAACCTCCAACTTCTGCACAAATGGCTGCAAGTCTTTATATTCCTTGTTGATCTTGGTAAAAAGCTTCATATCGCCAATCACTTCAGGATCGGCCATTTGCATTTCAATATCCTCGTATCGCTCTTGAAGACTCTTTAATGTATCTAATAAATTCATAGGTGTTGACTCACTTTGGAAGATAAAGATACGAAGGATTCATTCGGAAAACAGGACCCTTCGCTATCTTCCTTCTTGCTTTGACCGAAAGTGCCATCCGCTCCACTCAATACCCAACCCATCGTAGACTTTAATCTTATCAAAATAGAACGGCATGAATACTTATTGGATTTGCTTTTGAGATCGATCCAACGAACTCTTTTCCCACAGATTAATCGTAGATTCGAAAAATCGAAAGCTTTCAACACTCAGTTTTGAATCAACCAACCAAGATCGACAGGGAAATCCGATGGGGTATCATTGGAACAGGCAAGATCGCACGTAAATTTGCGGAAGACCTGCTGCGAACTCCCCAAGGCAGACTCTATGCTGTCGCTTCACGAACTACTGATAAAGCCACTGCCTTTGCCCGTCAGTATAAGGCTGAGGTAGCCTATGGTAGCTACCAGCACATCATAGAGGATAAGCAGGTAGATATTCTGTATATCGCAACCCCGCACCCCTTCCATTTTGAGTGGACGCTGAAAGGTCTGCAACATGGAAAGGCCGTACTCTGTGAGAAGCCCATGGGTATGGATGCAGTGCAGGTTCAAAGACTGACTGATGTGGCGCAAAAACAAGGATTATTTTTAATGGAAGGTCTTTGGACTCGATTCATTCCTGTCTTTCAAAAAGCTCTGGAAGTCCTCCGTTCAGGTCAAATAGGAGAACCTCTTTTGATCAGGGCTGACTTTGGATTCAAGGGAGATGGGAATTTAAAGAGTCGGATCTACAATAAATCTCTGGGGGGAGGCTCCCTACTTGATATTGGCATCTATCCCCTCTACCTCAGCTTGCTGGTTTTGGGTATGCCCTCCAAAGTTCAGGCTAGCGCTCGCTTTACGACGACCGGAGTAGACAGCTACTGTGGTATGCTATTGGATTATCCATCAGGCGCTAAAGCCAATTTGGAATCGACCCTTGAAGCCGACACCCCTATTGAAGCTCATATCTATGGCTCGAAAGGCAAGCTTAAGTTGCACAGCCGTTTTCATCATCCGGAACAATGTACCCTTACGCTTGAGGAGGGTAGTCAAAAAATAATTGAAATGGCTTATTCCGGAAATGGGTACACTCATGAAATCGAAGAGGTGCACCAGTGCCTCCGATCCGGAAAGACAGAAAGCGATTTACTCCCATTATCTACCAGTCTCAGGCTGGCCAAAATCATGGACCATGTCAAAGCGGCTATCGGCTTAAATTATTCAACCGAATCATAAGCGGTTCCTGACTATTGGAGCTTGGTAAAGCCCTTAAACGATGGGTATATTTTCATTGCGACGCCACCATGGAGCAATGGATCCAAACCTAAGTCCGTATTCGTCTTTCCAAAGTCTAACTAACTGAAGCTTTCCTTGGCTTCCATCTATTGACTTCAAGTACAAAAAGCTTTACCTTCTATATAGTCCGTGGAGGAGGAATATACTGTATCAAAAACGCAAGGCAGACATGTCAATAGGCTATACATATTATTATTGGGCCCCAAGAGTATTGGGTATTCTATCCATTCTATTTGTCAGCATTTTCGCATTAGATGCTTTTGATCCTGAATTATCCCTAAGGGCACAAATACTAGGCTTTTTGATACATCTCATACCTTCTTTTATTCTAGCCTTATTGCTTGCCATTGCCTGGAAGTGGGAGCGTATAGGAGGTATCATTTTTACCTTGATTGGATGTGCATTTACACCCATCATTTTTTTACACAATTATCGAATGAACGATTCTGTAGGGATGAGCTTGATCATCATATTAACAATCACCGTCCCTTTTATACTCGTAGGGGTGCTCTTCCTTTTGAGCCATCATCAGAAAAACAAAGAGCACGCACTGTGAAGTAAGGGTCCGGAGTCCAGGCCTACTCTTCTAAAGGATCGTATGGAAGCCACCCACGGGAGCCTTCTCCATACTTCATTAGAAGCTTGAAAGTATTGCCCAATCATTTTTGTTGTTAGCTAGTATATGGATACTCGGATATACATAGGCCTCTGCAAGCCAAGAAGGCCTCAAAGGCTCATGAGGTCTTTCACTTTCCGAGAGGAGAGCCACTCCATTCATTGGCAGAAGGTATACAAACGATCCCCCGTAGAGATAATAATGATATCTCTTCAATGGGAAATTGCGCTGCGCCATCCGCCGGGAGCGAGTGTATTACACTACGCGAATCTTGTCCTTGATGGACCGAATGAAGTCCGGCGATACAGAAGGACGATGCACCTTAGTTTTGATAAAATTGCGATAAGATTGTTCTTGCTCGAACACCTTTTTGCAGTCTTGATTCTGACTGATCGTGTTCAGGAATTTCTGCTCGTCTGAGCCGTCCAAAGCCTTGTCAAAATACAAGTCAACTTGTTCACGAAAACTCTGAAAGTCTACTGGTTCTCCCATAATTCTGAGATTTTTGCATTTTACGATTTAGTAGAACATTATTTCACCTTCGGTGAAACCGACGGAACAAACCGTCTTTTTTCGTTCATGGGACGAACAATTATTTCAAATGTAAGAAAAAGATTTTATCCTTTTCAAATTAAATTTTTCTAAGAACGCTTATCCTCAAATCCCATGCGCTCTGCGTATCCTTTTAATTTTTCCTTGAGCATATTTCGGGCCCGAAATAATCTCGACCGAACCGTTCCGATCGGAATATCGATGATTTTGGAGATTTCCTCATAAGAAAAGCCCTCAATATCACACAACAACACCACCGTCCGGAAATCAACCGGCAAAGAATTTATGGCATTGGTGACTTCATCACCCATCATATTCTCAAAGATCTCCTCGCGAAGATCTAAATATTGCACTTTACTATCCTCATCCGTATCGTGATAAGAGATAAAATCCTCCAGATCTACTTGTTGAGGACGTTTACTCTTTTTACGATACTCATTGATATAGGCGTTTTTCAGAATCTTGAACAGCCATGCTTTCGCATTAGTTCCCCTCTGATATTTATCTATAAACCGATAAGCTTTCAAATACGTTTCCTGAACGAGATCTTTGGCTTGCGTTTCGTTGTAAGAAAGGTGATATGCAAAGGTGTTCAGGGCTTCAATATGAGGGAAAAGCTCTTCTTCGAAGACCTTCTGTTTTTCTGCACGGGTCATTTCTTGTTCTGCCATACTCTATAAAGATGAATAATTTTTGGTTAGGAATCCAAATTGAATGAACTTCCTATACTTCTATAACGGATTGCTCCGTACTTACAAATACCCGATCTCCTTTGTTTCGTCGAATTTCTGAAAGTCCTGTAAAAAATCCGGCAGCGGGCAGAACACAACAGTCGTCTTGAAACCAAAAACAAGGGAGGCGCAGTCGTTGTCGACCTTTCCCTTTCAACTTGAACCCAGGATGCAAATGCCCTGCAATCGTTGGGACGCCCTCGCTTGCATCGGCCGGATCATGCGCGAGTTCCACACCATCGATATTCCAGCGATCCTCATGCAAAATCAATTCGGCTCTTTGATAGGCCGCATCATCCAGTATATCGTGATTCCCTTCGACCAAATGCACTTGAATCGAAGGATATCTTTTTCGCCAGTCGGCAAATTCCTCCCAAACAGTATTATACGTGGAGTGAAATAGGTCCCCCAAAACGATCAACTCTTGGGTCTCTTTGCTTTGAATAAGGCGGTCGAGTCTTTCTAAGGTGTGTGCACAGGAGCCTTTCGGCAAAGGAATTCCTGCCTTTCTGAAGTGCTCTGTCTTCCCCAAATGCAAATCTGCTACGAGCCAGGCTTTATGTTGAGGCCAGTATAGAGCCTTTTCGGGCGATAAGCCCCATTGATGCCCTTTCCAGGATATCGATAGGTTCATGGAGCCTCTGCTTTTGAGGAAAGCGGGCGAAAGCGGGAACGCTGAGTCGACCATTGCTGGAAGTCAAAACGGGGTTCGGGGTCTACGTGGTGCCATAAAACTTCCACCTCTTTATCTCGACACATACCAGTCCAGGAAGTGATTGTCTCGTAAGCTTTCCAATAAACGGAAAAGGAGACCGCAACGGTATCCCCTTGAGGCCACCATCCTAAGACCGTAAATTCCTGGCCTTCCGTACCTTCATGGGATTGATAGGTTCCCTGCAGCAAGCCTTGCTCGCTTCTCTCGGTAATTTCGAGTACAGATCCATTTTCGTTCACCCATTTGCCGTAAGGCTGAGCACAATTCTGTGCCCCTAAAGTGGAAAAGGATAGCATGATCGCAAATCCTATGTGGAAGAGCCATAATCGCATCACGACAAATATTTAGCTACGATAGGCATACGTCGGCCCATGCCAAAAGCTTTGGTGGACACTCGAAGGACCGGTGCAGTCTGATGCCGTTTAAATTCATTGATGTTGACCAGGCGCAAGACACGCTTCACAATCTTCCGGTCGAAACCCATCTGAATGATGTCTTGAGGGTCCTTACGGAGCTCGATGTATTGGTATAGGATTCGATCGAGAATATCGTAATCCGGCAGACTATCGGTGTCTTTTTGGTTGGGGCGTAATTCTGCTGAGGGGGGCTTGGTGATGATATTCTGGGGAATCACCTCTTTTTCACGATTGATGTATCTGGACAAAGCATACACCTCCGTCTTATACACATCGCCCAGTACCGACAAACCTCCGGCCAGATCACCATATAGGGTTCCATAGCCCACCGCCATCTCGCTTTTGTTGGTAGTGTTGAGTAAGATGTTGCCAAATTTATTAGATAATGCCATCAGGATAATTCCCCGACTCCGGGATTGAATATTCTCTTCTGCAATATCGAAAGGGCGCTTTTCAAATAAAGGATTCAGGAGACCCGTGAAGACATTATAAGGTTTGTGGATAGGGACAATATCATAGTGAACACCTAGGTTTTCAGCTAGTTTGACAGAATCATCTACCGAGTGCTCGGAGGAAAATCGCGAAGGCATCAGCACAACCCGGACATTTTTCGGCCCCAAGGCTTCCGCTGCCAACACTGTGGTCAGGGCAGAGTCTATCCCCCCTGATAAACCAATGATCGCACTCGAAAAGCCAAGTTTGGAAAAGTAATCTTTCACACCCAAAACCAATGCATTGTGGATCAATTCAATCTTGGGTTTCGGTCGCTCTTCATCTAACGGATTTTCTTGGATTTCATTCAGGTCAAAAGTTCGCAAGGCTTCCTCAAAAAAGGGCATTTCCGCATAAATTCGGCCTTTTCCGTCCACAACCGCAGAACCCCCGTCAAAGATCAATTCTGTTTGCGCCCCTACATGGTTGACATAGAACATAGGGATGCCGTATCTTTTTCCATTGGCTCGTAATACATACACTCTGGTCGTTGCTTGTTCAAATGAAAAGGGAGAAGCACTAACATTAATGGCGAAGTCCGGTTGTTGATCCCTCATCTCATCCATGGGTCGCACGGTGTACATGGGGTCAAAATGCTCGTCTTCCAAACCATTGACCGGCACATCCCAAATGTCTTCACAAATCGTCAAAGCAATCTTTTTTCCTTGAAATTTGACCACTTTGAAGGACTTGGCCGGTTCGAAATATCGATACTCGTCAAACACATCATAAGTAGGTAAAAGCGCTTTGTGTACCTTCTGAATGACTTTTCCCTCATGTAGAAAAAAGGCACTGTTAAACAGATGCTTGCCTAAAGGATCTTCATTCACACTGGGCGCACCCACAACCACTGCAATGCCGCGAGCTGCATCCGCAAGGGACTCTATCACCCGACTGGATTCTGCGATAAAGTCATCAAACTCGAGAAAATCCCTCGGGGGATATCCACAACTGGCCAATTCCGCAAAGCAGACGATATCCGCTCCTGCTTCTTTTGCCGAAGCAATGCTCTGCAACATCTTCCGCAGATTCGCCTCGAAGTTTCCGATATGATAGTTGTTTTGCGCTAGTGCGATCTTCATATGTACATTAACGATTGTGAGTGCCTAGGGTTTTCGGAGGACAAAGATAGGGGATTTGGGAGTTTGACGGTTTGACGATTTGGTGATGCGGGAACGATGGGCTGCTCTAGTTTAAAAGGTTTAGGAGGTTTAAATGGTCTATTTGGTTACAGTATCTGCTTTGGGCGGATGCGGTTATTTGTTTATACGGGTGTAGGGACAGCGGACGGCAGCGTTACCAAAGGTGGACAAGCCAACCTCCGAACTCCCAAACCTCCACCCCAGACGGTCGCGGCTTACCACTGATAACTAATAACCCACAAGACGAACCAAAAATAAGTATCGCGACAATATATGCACCCTCACAAGCCAAAATTCCTAACCTGCTCTTCCAGATCCAACTGAATAAGCTCCCAATATTTTCTAGCTAAGCAATTCGGTGGTGGGTCGTGGTCCGCATTTTGAAAATCCGTTAGTCCAACTAAAAGCTCTTCGGTTGAGAAGTGATATGGATAACGCTCTGCATACAATTCCAACATTTCAGATAACTCAAAGTGATCCAATAATGCATGGATATCCCAAAAATCCTTCTTACGACCACCTCGCCCGATAACATCTAATTTCATGGAGGCTATATCCTCTAACTTCGCAAGCCGTAGACCTTCAACGCTTTTAAATGGAAATTGAAAAGGCTCTGTATAAAACAAGTCAAGTTTTATCCATTCCTCTTCCGAATCTCCGATAAAACATGAATTGCCAACGGTTTCATTCTTCCAGCCATTATGTTCAATGGATGGGAAATGAGATTGTAAGTTCTTTAGAATACTTTTAAAATCTATACTTCTATAAGCTGTATCTGTAAACAAATCGATGTCTATGGAAACCCTGTGCCCTATTTGTAAACTCAGGGAGGTACCCCCTACGAGCCTAAATTCTGACAATGATTCCAAACCCATAAGTCGGCCTAAGACCTCCCATAAGACTGGACTTACAGTCTCTCTATATAATTTCATGATTCAATATAATGCGCAACATTCGCCTTAAATTGAGGATGAAATGAATCTTTGATATGGCTCAATTCGTCGCGAATGACCTTTTTCGTATAGAGCTGAATCAGCTCTGTGATTTCTTCTTTATTTCCTCTCTCAAGAATTCTCTGAATGATAAATCTTCTATTGCTATTCAGGTCTAGTTGGTCTATATCCGTATCCCAAAACAGGATCTTTCTTATGTTCCCTTTGAAGGGGTTTCTTTTTTCCTTATCCAAATGTTGCTGCACCTCATAGGCAGCTTGGAGTAGCATAAAGTAATCATGCTCTGCATCAAAATAGTTACCCAGCTTAATAGACAAGTTAGCAGGCATGCCACGCCTTTCATTTATAATGGCGCTAATCGTTTGGGGATATTCCCCTATAGCCTGGGCTAACGCTTTTGATTTCAATCCTTCTTTAAGAACTGCTCTTTTCAGAATCGCCCCAGGGTGTATTCCTTTTACTCTATTGAATTTTGGTAGCATTGATATAGATGTTGCTAACACTCACAAAATAAACAAAATTGTTTATTTTTAGTTCATTATTTACTTTCGGATTTTTGGACAGCGGACGGCAGACGGCGGACTGAATTAGTCAAATTTGTTGAATAAGGGTTCTGTTTGACTATTTTTTAATCAAAATGACGTATTTTTAATCAATAGGTCGGTTCGCTTAGCCGGTGTCTTATTCTGATTTCTAAAATCTAAATTCTAAATTTACAGCATGTCTGAACAGTATATCGTTTCCGCCCGAAAGTATCGACCCATGCGCTTTGATGAGGTCGTAGGGCAAGGTCATGTGACCCAAACCCTGAAAAATGCGCTTAAATCCGGCCACATCGCCCACGCGTTCCTGTTCTGTGGACCCCGTGGCGTAGGAAAAACTACCTGCGCCCGAATTTTGGCCAAGACGCTCAATTGTGAAAATCGCACGGCAGATTTCGAGCCTTGCAACGAATGCGATAGCTGTAAATCCATGAATCGCAATGCTTCTTTCAACATCATTGAGCAGGATGGCGCTTCGAATAACAAAGTGGAAGACATAAGAGATCTGGTAGGACATGTACATGCGGCCCCTCCCAAAGGAAATTATAAGGTTTTCATCATCGATGAGGTCCATATGCTTTCTTCTTCAGCCTTTAATGCGTTCTTGAAAACGCTGGAAGAACCACCGGCGCATGCGATTTTCATTTTGGCTACCACCGAAAAGCATAAGATTTTACCCACTATTCTGTCACGTTGCCAGATCTATGATTTCAAGCCGATAGAGGTGGAAAACATAAAAAGTCATCTGGCAAAAATTGCTGAAGAAGAACAGATCACCGCAGAGCCGGAAGCTTTGCACCTCTTGTCAGAAAAGGCGGATGGGGCGCTCCGAGATGGTTTGTCCCTATTTGACCGAATTGTATCTGCAACAGATGGACAAGTAACTTACGAGGCCGTCATCGCAAACCTGAACATTCTCGACCATCATTCCTATTTCGAGCTATCAGACGCCCTTTTGCAGCAAGATATTCCTACGACTTTACAACTTTTTGACAGCATCTTACGCAAGGGATTTGAAGCCGAACTGGTCATCAATGGATTGGGCAATCATTTCCGCGACCTCATGATCAGTAAAGACCCCATGACGACGAAATTGATGGAACTGGGTGGAAAGATTCAGGAGCGCTACATCGAACAAAGCGAACTCTTCAGTTTGTCGTTTCTCCTCACCGCTCTGCAGCTCATCAATGAATGTGACAGCACTTTTGAACGAGCCCGCAACAAGCGACTGCATGCTGAAATGACCTTATGCAAGCTTGCCATGATTGAAAGCGTTCGGAAAGCGGAACCGTTTCAAGATGCTTCCGCAAAAAAGTCCCTCAGCGAGCTGTAGACCGCGTCGAAAAGCCTACAGCCCCAACATCCCCGGTGGATTCGTCTGCCCAAAAGACAAGGACGAAACCTGACCCAAAAGAAGTACCCCACAAGAAAGAAGCATCGCCTTTGCCGAAAGGCGAGCAAAAAGAGACTTCCTCAAACTCAGCAGAAGCACCATCCAAGCTACAAAGTGCTGAGAAAGAGCCTTCTGATAATGCTCAGGAAGCCATCAAGCCCCAAATGCGTAAGCCACTCACCAAATTCAGAAAAAAAGCCTCCGGCAGTCCCAGCTTGTCGGATTTATCCTCTTTCGAAAAGGAAATTCACTCGCACAAACAACAGGCTGAAGCGCAAAAACAGGAGCTTAACTTGAAGAATCTCAGGGATTTCTTTAAAAAACTTGCCGAAACCGCAAACCCTCCGAGCACCCGCGCCGTTATACGCAACACAGAAGTTCATTTGAATAACGGACAACTCCAACTGCAGGTCGACAGCGATTTGGCAAAATCTACCTTACTTAAAGAAGCTTGGATTATCGAAGATGTGCGTGCACAATTCGGGAAAAAGCTGAAATTAAGTATAGAAGTAGATCCCTCTCGCCGACAAGAACCGGAAGAACAAAAACCCATTTCGAACAAAGAAATTTTTGATGAAATGGTGAAGGTCAACCCGGTTGTCGGAGAACTCAGGGATGCGTTTGCCTTGCGTTTCGACAAGCAGTAGAGCGGTTTTTAAGCACACTTTATGATGCAACCACTTACGCAAATGCCCGGTACTGGCCAAAGTCCGCTGAATTTTTCTTTTCCCGAGGAGCAACTTCATTTTGAGGAGTCGATCATCGAGAAAGGACATTATCTTTTTATGCCTGACGAAGCACCTCACACGCTCTACTACATCAAAAAGGGAAGGGTAAAGGTGGCTAACCACAGCGACAGTAAAAAAGAAATCATCAAAGCCATCGCGGGCAAAGGTGACCTCATCGGTGTTGCCGGACTCCTCGGCCTACATCAGTATGAAGATTATGCATTAGCGCTGGAAGAAACGCACGTATGCAGTATGTCCCTTCAAAATGTACGGAAGCTCATGGCATCAAAACCATCGATTGCCTGCTTCATCACTGCACAACTGGGCAAGCGTATGCAGTATTTCAACAAGCGTCTGGAATCTTTAGTGTTTAAGGATGCACGTCGTCGGATCATCGAAGCCATCTTGGACCTCAATGAAAACCATGGTGATCGAGTCGGACTAGAGTATGTTGTGAGGCGCTTCATTACCCATCAGGAAATTGCCAATCTGTCTGCAACTTCAAGACAAACGGTTACCTCAGTGCTAAATGATCTGAGAAACAGCGGATTCATTAAGTTCAACCGGCGGCGGCTGCTCATTCAGGATTTAGATGCCTTAAAGGAGTTGATTTAATAGTTTTTCCACTTTCTGTGTCCTTGGCATGGTTTATTGAATCAGCTGGGAACGACCGGATGCTTCTTGAACCCTCAACTTACCAAACATCCGGGGGCTTCATAAGAAAGGAAAAAGCCTTCATATAGGTGGTGGACCTGTTCCATCATGGAATGTTCATGACGAATCAAGAATTCTTGCTATCTTACAAAAGAAGTAGGGTTTTAATTTCCGGATGAATACAACTAATGTTTAAGACGCTTTCTTAAAGAGGAGTTTCTATCATAAGGGTAGGGAATAGCCTATGCTTCACTCACCTTAGTTGCTAGACTGATGACTCAAAATATTCAGCATCCGACTCACGGGCACCTTTCCGACATCTCTTCCTTAGAGGAGCAAAACATCCGTTTAAAAACAGAAGTTTCCCGGCTTCAGGCTCTTTATGACAAGCTATTTGAAAATCTGGCTGAAGAGGTACACTTGTGGGAGGTAAGCAGAAATGAGCAAGGAGATTTTACCGCTTGGACGTTGATAGATGTCAATCCTACGGCCCTTCAAAAGTGGAACAAAACGAAAGAAGAGGTCATTGGCAAAACACCCAATGAGATCTTCGGAGTTGATGCCATTCAACAGTTTAAACCCATTGTTGAAAAGCTTTTTGAAACCGGGGAGCCCCATGAATGGTTGGAACACTTTCCACCTACAGATCAATATTTAAAAATGAAAAGTGTTCCTCTGGGGGATTACTTTATTTCTACCGGAAATGACATCAGTGAGCAGTTAAAAAAAGAAAAGGCCCTTAAAGATAGCGAACAGAAGTACCGGAATATCGCTGAAAATCTACCCGGTATGGTTTTAATTTATCAACTAAATGCAGATGGTACTGATCATTTACATTATGTAAGTAAAGGTGTCGAAAAGCTTTACGGTATAAGCCAGAAGGAAGCCCTTCAGAATAATCATTTGCTTTGGGAACGCGTGCATCCTGAAGATCTAAAAGGCTATCAACAATCCATTCAAAGGTCTGCAGAAACCCTTACACCATGGAAATTCGAACATCGGCTTTTGATGCCCGATGGTACTACCAAGTGGTTGTATATGAGCGGGGTTCCGACCCTGCAGAAAGATCATAGCATCATTTGGGATAGTTTTGGGCTGGACATCACCGATCGGATAGTAGCGGAGAATGAACTTGAAATATTGAATAATACGCTCGAACAGCGAGTCCAACAGAGGACTAAAGAAATTCTGAAGGTTTCGAAAGAGCTTGAGTTGTATCGACTGGCTGCAGAACATGCAAATTCGGGGGTATGGCATTTTGATTTGCTTCAGAATCAGCTCCATTGGGATGATACCATGTTCCGACTTTACGGCATTACTCGGGAAAACTTTTCGGGTGCTTATGAAGCATGGGAAACAAGTTTACATCCAGAGGATAAAGAACGGGCTATTCTTGAATTAGAAGCGGCTATCAATGGAGAAAAGCCTTTTGATACGGTTTTTCGCATTATTCATCCTGAATCCGGCGAAATCGGACATATCCGAGCGAAGGGAAAGGTAGAACGTGACAAGGAGGGTAAGGCATTGAAGGTATACGGCACCAATTGGGATGTCACTCGTGAAATGAAATTAGCAACTGAGAGAAAAAAGGCGCTGGAAAACCTAAAGGCGACTCAATCGCAATTAATCTTATCTGAAAAAATGGCCTCTATGGGGGTGATGACTGCCGGAATTGCGCATGAAATCAACAATCCCCTGAATTACATCTTAGGAGGATATCAGGCAATCATGGACTATCTGGCTTCAACAGACTCTATAGAAAAAGAAGAGCTGCTGCAATATCTTGAGTGGATCAAGGTAGGGGGCGATCGGGCTGCTAGTATTGTAAAAAGCTTGAACCTCATTAGTAGAAATAACGAATCTCAAAATGAACGTTGTGACCTACATGAGATTCTTGAGGGTTGTCTGATTGTGATGAAAAGCAAGCACAAAGGAACAGTGGAAATCCGCTCCGAATGGAAAGCTCAACAGGCCATTGTCGCCGGGAATAATGGGAAGTTACATCAAGTATTCCTCAACCTGATTAGTAATGCGATTGATGCCATTAAAGAGAAAGGGCTGATCGAACTGCGCACACTAGACACAGAAGATGGCGTGGAGGTGCAGATCCTGGATAATGGTATAGGAATCTCCCCGGAACACAAGAGTAGAATTATGGATCCTTTTTTCACCACGAAACCTCCGGGCAAAGGAACGGGGCTGGGATTGTCTATTTCTAAATCTATTGTTGAGGAGCATGGTGGCAGTATCCGTTTTGAGTCACGGCCCAAAGAAACCATCTTTTATATACGATTACCCAATCGAATGATCTCATGAGCAGTAAACCGAAAGTACTCTATGTTGAAGATGAGGCCATCAATCGGATGATTTTTCAAAAACTCTTGGGTAAAAAATATGAAATCGCTCTTGCCGAAGACGGAGCTCAAGGGCTGCACTTGCTGGAAGAACATGCTGATATCGAATTTGTAATCAGTGATTTACGAATGCCCGGCATGTCGGGCTTAGAATTTATTCAAAAGGCCAAAGTACATCACCCTCAGAAAAAGTATTACATCCTGAGCGGCTACTCTGTGAATGCTGAAATTCAAAACGCCTTAGATTCGGGTCTCATTCTACAGTTTTTCACGAAGCCTGCACGTTTTGAGGCCATTGATCAGGCTTTTCAGCAAGAAGCGGACTAAAAATTAACTTTCAAAAGCTTTCTCAACTGGTTTTTGGACATTGTTTTTAAGAAATGTGAAAATCCCTAATCGTGGGCTTTAATACATCTGCTGTCATTGTTTTAAATTCCTGTATCATTTTAGACCATTCCAATATAGTCTGGACCCTTTGCATACCTTCCGGCGTCTCCTTTCCGGCGAATCATTCCTGCTTAAAAATACCTTCTCTTCAGGCTAGTGCTCAACCGGAATTCCAGTTATCTTTGAGGGAATGAAAACCCGTCCTATTGCAGCTCCCATCGGGCTAGAGTCCGGTCGCTGCTTTGAATCGTTTGTCCAACAGCTGAGTCATCAGAATTGGGCGATTGTCGACCATTTTTTGACGCCGGAACAATGTTGGTCCTTACGAGAACGGATCGACCATTTACAAAAAGAAGGAGCCATGCATGCTGCCGGCATTGGAAAGTTGCAGGACTTTGAGCTCAACCGTGAAGTACGCAGAGACCAAATCTTTTGGTTGGACCAACAGCCGGGCCATCCGGTCAGTCAAGAAATCGTTCAATTGATTGATGAGCTGCGTTTATATGTCAATCGAACCTGTTTTCTGGGCCTTAAGGGCTTTGAAAGTCACCTGACCAGCTATCCGCCGGGTAGTTTTTACAAACGACATCGCGACCGTTTTCGACATTTATCCCATCGCGTGCTCTCGTTGGTGATCTATTTGAATGAAAATTGGAAAACATCCGATGGGGGGCAATTACTCATTTACGAAAATGATGAGACTATAACCGTAGAGCCCATCAATGGTCGAGCTGTTTTATTTGCTTCCGAGCTGGAACACGAAGTACTACTGAGCCATGCAAATCGATACTCCGTGACATGCTGGATGTTGGACACCTTGCCCGGAACAACGTTCCTTTAGATCCATCATTCGAAAGCGACTTTCTTTCACATAGAGTCAGGGTTCCAACATTTAAGTCGGGCCATCCACAGCTTCATGCTGCGGTCATTTGAAATATATACCTTTGGGTGTCCCTTTGAAAGCCCATCTTAAGCTATGTGTAGGGGTCGTTAATACTTCTTGTACCCTTTGAGCCATGAAGATTCCGAAACACATCCTTCCCCTGATCGTGATTGCACAGTTTTGCTGCACCTCTCTATGGTTTGCGGGCAATGGGGTCATGCATGAGTTGCAGCTCTATTTTGGTTTAGGCCCGGCAGCAGTAGGACATCTCACTTCCGCGGTGCAATTAGGTTTTATTACCGGGACCTTAGTGTTTGCCATATTATCCATTGCCGACCGCTTTTCACCTTCCAGGGTGTTTTTTGTCTGTGCCCTGTTCGGGTCCATTTTTAATCTGGGATTGATCCTGGAAGTCAATAGCTATATGAGTATGCTTGTGCTTCGATTTTTGACGGGAATGAGTCTGGCGGGCATCTATCCGGTAGGCATGAAAATCGCTGCCGACTATTTCCAAAAAGGGCTCGGTAAGTCATTAGGTTATCTTGTGGGTGCTCTGGTCGTCGGTACTGCTTTACCGCATTTATTAGCTGACTGGAAGGGTTCATGGCCTTGGGAAACCGTATTGATAGGAACTTCCGGACTGGCTTTGTTCGGGGGTGGCATTATCTTGTTTTTTGTGCCGGATGGTCCCTTCCGAAAAGCGAATCCCAAAATAGATCTTCGAGCGATTCCTTCTCTTTTCAGAGAGGCACCCTTCCGAGCCCCTGCAATGGGATACTTTGGGCATATGTGGGAGCTCTATGCTTTCTGGGCTTTTGTGCCTGTGCTGCTCCGTCTCTATCTCGAGCATAATCCACGAGCCTCATTTGATGTATCGCTAGAATCCTTCGGCATCATCGCTATTGGTGGCCTGGCCTGCATATTGGGGGGATATGCCTCCGCCCGGTGGGGTGCGCGGCAGATTGCCTTTGGGTCCCTTTTGCTCTCTGGTCTTTGTTGTGTGTTGCTACCCATAGTGTTTCAATGGGCCAGTCCGGCTTTTTTTATCAGCTTTCTTTACTTCTGGGGGATGGTCGTCATTGCAGATTCACCTATGTTTTCCACCTTGGTGGCCCAATCTGCTACCGATTCCCTTAAAGCAACAGGCCTTACCATTGTTAATTCTATTGGCTTTGCCATCACCATTGTCAGCATTCAAACCCTCAGTTTTCTTTCCTCAAGACTCGATCGTCCTGAGGCCTGGATAGTTCTTTCGATAGGGCCCCTCTTGGGTTTGATGGCATTGCGCAAGAAGAAGCGAAAACCTAAGTTCATTTTGTTCAAAAGAAGATGAGGGCTTTTCATTTTTTTATATTTTATACAGACTTAAATATTTATTTATGAAGCTGTTTCAAAATTCTTCCCGCCCTTGGTGGGTCAACGGTTTGATATTTGCCGCTTGGATGTTTGTCGGCATGACGCTTATCTTTTCTTATTTAATCGGTGAGCCCATTACTTCTAACAGACTTATCATTGGGGCTTTAGTTTGGTCTGTTATCGGTTTGGCGTATGGGTATGCTATGAAGAACAGTCAAGGCCCTCAGCGGAAAGAAAAGCCATGAACTTTTCTAATGATTAAGATCCTTGTTGCACCTGCAGCGCTCGAATAAGTCACAATTTCTTTCGTGAGGCTAAGGCTGAAGGCTGATACAACCGATTATACCTTGCTCCCCTACCCAATGCTGCTTCACAGAAGCTTGTTATATTTACAAGCATGAAAAAGCTGCTTTCCTTCAGTCTTGCTCTTCGAGTGAGTATCCTCATTACTGTTTTGTTGTGTCTCTTACATCTTTCAGTTATTATTGGAATAGTGTTCTTTGATTTCGCTCCTGTCGAATTCCTTTGGGGCGGTCGAATGGAAACGGCTGATCAACTCCTGAATTTTGAAATTTCATCCTTGATCAGCTCGCTCGTCGTCCTTTTCTTATTGTTGGTTCGCTCCGGGTGGTTGCATATACCTAAAATGACAAAGGTGAGTAAAATTGCTATGTGGGTGCTGTTTGTCTTATTTCTGCTTAATATAATAGGCAACCTTTTAGCTACCTCTGCCTTCGAAAGAGGCTTTGCCGTGGTTTCGGCACTCTTAGCTGTTTGCTTGCTGCGGATTGCATTGGAGAAAAAGGAGTAACAACAGGCTGATGATCAAGAGGCTTGAGAAATTAAAATTCATTTTTCTCCTTTCAAAGATATACACAATTGCTCCGCACATAGCGACTAGAAGCGATGAAAACCCTATGTTTGCGACTATAAACTAGAAATTATGAAATTACAATTCAATACAGATAATCATATCGAAAGGACAGAAGCCCTGGAGCAAATGGCTTCAGAGAAAATCCAAGGTGATTTAAAACACTACCTGGATCATATCACCCGTATCGAGGTGCACCTATCTGATCAAAATGCCGACAAGGCCGGCGCAGACGATATTCAGTGCCGCATCGAAGCACGCGTTCAAGGCAAACAACCGGTGATTACCACTGCCAGAGACCGATCGAAAGAAGCCGCCATCAGTGAAGCGTCCGACAAGATGAAAGCAGCGCTCAGAACCATGATAGGGAAGATGAGGAACTAAGAGCCAGCTTCGCTGGAGAAGGTCAAAAAACCACCTCTAAAATGTGCAAGAAGTGACCAACAATCCGCTTCCTGCCTTTGGACATGGTGAAAGGTTTAAGTACCTCCAAAAATAAGTTTTGGTATCCGTTCCTATTCATAAAATCTATATCATGGGCGCACACCCTTTAAATTTATTGCTTCGTTTCTTCCTGGAATTGACCGCTTTTGGGGCCGTCGGTATTTGGGGTTGGAAAACGGGCGAAGGTTGGATGCGCTATGTCCTTGCTTTTTGCACTCCTTTACTGCTGGCCGTAGTCTGGGGTACATTTGCTGTACCGGACGATCCCAGTCGGTCCGGAGCAGCACCGGTTGTTACTCCCGGCCTTGTTCGCTTATTCTTGGAACTAGGCATTTTTACCTTCGCATGTTGGGCTCTCATTCAAATTGGGTGGATAAAGTGGTGCTGGATCTTAGCCGCAATACTACTATTCCACTACGTCATATCATATGATCGCATCATTTGGTTACTGTCGCGCTAGTCGGAAAAATATCACCTTTGTTGGTTTCCGCATCCCCCTGTGACTTCAAGGTCTACCCTTTAGAAATGATGACAAACCTCTATTCCAAATCTCCCATACAATCCAAAACGGATTTTACCTTATCTTACCAAGAATCAAAGCTTAAAGCATGCAAAGCATTCTCGGATCCGGAGGCGTCATTGGCGTCGAACTCGCCAAAGCTTTACCTCAATTCACGCAGGACATCCGACTGGTCAGTCGAAACCCCATCAAAGTGAACCCTACTGATGAGCTGTTTACGGCAGACTTGCTCCAAAAGGATCAGCTTCAAAATGCCATCAAAGCATCTGAAGTGGTCTATATAACTGTTGGATTCCCTTATAGCTACAAAGTGTGGAAAGCCTCTTGGCCGCCCTTTATTTCAAATCTTTTAGATGCTTGTGAGGCTGAAAGCTGCAAATTGGTGTTTTTCGATAATATCTACATGTATGACCCGGACTACCTGAATCCTATGGATGAAAAAAGTCCGATTCGGCCTCCCAGTAAAAAAGGAACGGTCAGAGCAAAAATTGCAGCACAAATCCTTGATCGTATACAATCCGGGCGAATCAAAGGATTGATTGCTCGATCGGCCGATTTCTATGGTCCGGCCATTGCCAATACCAGTATCCTGACGGAAACGGTGATCCAACCTTTGGTCGCCGGAAAAACCGCCAATTGGATGGCGAATGATGAGGTGCCTCACTCTTTTACCTTTACGCCCGATGCTGGAAAAGCCACTGCTCTATTGGGGAATACCGAAGGTGCGTATGGGCAGGTCTGGCATTTACCTACGGCACATGAGCCCCCCACCGGAAAAGAATGGGTACATATGATCGCAAATGCGCTGGAAAAACCGCCAAAATACCGAGTCGTACCCAAATGGATGGTAAAAATGATGGGTTGGTTCCTACCTATCATGAAAGAGACCCACGAAATGCTCTATCAGTATGGTCGACCCTATGTATTTGACAGCAGCAAATTTGAGGAAGCGTTTGATTGGACACCTACCTCTTATTCCGCGGGTATTCGTCAAATTGTAGAACAAGACAAACTCAAATAGAGTAGCTGTTTTCTACCAAGCCAACTCATACCGGAATCCCGCCGTCAATGTCAGAAAGTTTAGCCAGTTGCGTACATATCCGTCACCGGGACCATCAATATCTGAGGTGCCCACAGCACCCCCTCCTAAATATCGAAAGTTTAAGAAAGCCGTAATGGGCTCCTCAAATTCCATTCCGACACGCAAGCTCGCATCCAAGATGGCACCCACCACTTCATTGTCACTTCCATTCAGATAGCTGATCGGGGCATAGATTCCATCGGCCTCCAGCTCCGCGAATACACGCTCACCCAAATAAGCATGAGACTTTACCTTAAAGGCCGGTACAACCCCCAGGTCGCGATTAGTTCGGAAACGAGTTCCATCCAAGGACTCAAAAGAAATCGTAGCATTGCGCAATTGCAGCGTAGCCCCAATAGCCAAACCGTAATTCTTTTTGCCGGAGAGTAACTCTCTTGTATAGCTCAAGCGATAGAAAGGAAAATTGTAGAGGAGATCGACACCGGTATTCGCAGGAAAAGTCAAATCATCAACAATCAAATCTTCCTGCAAAAGCACTTGCGTTTCTAATCTTAAGGGCTGATACAGCAAGTAAAAAGTATTCTTCTTTTTGAATTCAAATTCCAACGATAAGCGAGAAATCGGGAACAACACATTTTGGCCTCCGTCGGCGACATAATCGAAATATGTTCCGGAATTACTAAACTGAACCTTATGGTCGGCCACCGCCAGATAGCCGAGCTCTACCACTCCTGTCAACTTGATATCAGAACTGTCTGAGGAGTAAGTGAGACTTTGCGCAAAAGTCGTAAAGCCTATAAAAAGAGCCAATACAAAAGTCAATAATCGAGTCATGGAAATCCTTTTTATTTAGAATGCCCTCCAAGGTTTTTTGTTGCAAAGAAGCTTGCCTTTCGGCAAAAGTTGATCTTGCCAATCACTATCTTGTGTGGAGCATTTTCAAGCATATGGAATTCCACACCCAAAGACTATGGCTCAAACCGCTCATGATCAGTCATGCGGAAGCACTCTTTGCCTATCGGTCCGACGAGGAAACCAATCGTTTTCAGGGATGGATTCCGGATTCGCTTGAAGAAGTGCAGGCATTCATTAAAAAGCAACCCAAGACCTTCAATCTGCCGGATACCTGGTTTCAAATGGGTGTTTTCCTTCTAAGCGAAAATCGCCTGATCGGTGATCTGGGTATTCATTTTGTCGGTCAGGAAAAACTGGAATTAGGAATCACCATCGCTAAAGCTTACCACCGGCAAGGATTTGCCCGTGAAGCCTTTGGTGCAATCATCGATTACGCTTTTACAGAAGTGGGTAAAAAAAGTATCCACGCCTCAATAGATCCTGAAAATATTGCCTCCCGCCAACTCCTCCTCAGTTTGGGCTTTCAGAAAACCGGCTATGCTACCAAAAGCTTGTTCCTGAGAGGTGAATGGCGCGATGATGAACAGTATACCCTCCTGGTCCGGAATTGAAATGGTCATATTCTATCATTTTACTCGCATGGATACAAAATTTTCATTTTAAGCGTTATTTTTAAAATCATGGTTATGAAGCAGCTTATCTCCTTTCTAAAGAAACAGCCGGAAATCTTATTCATGGGGGTCATTCTCTTTTATTGGGTCTCCACTGCCGTTGTATTCAACCCTATAGCCATAAGCCTAATGGTGCTTTTTGCCCTACAATTGCGCATACAAAATCGTAAAATGGGTGTGCTCTTACCCTCGATTATCCTTTTGATCTGTGCCTACCTTTTACTGGCTTTATTTTCAGAGTTCCGCGAATTTCCCGCTGTCAATACCGAAGCCCTTGTGTTGCTTTCTGTTGGCTTACTATTCTTGGGGTCGGCAGCCTCTTTATCTTTTTTAATGATCCGCAAGTACCTCTTGCTGGAAATCGAAGCTACGAATTAAGAGGGCCTTTCTCCTTCCGGAAAAAGCATATTTTCAGTTATCTTCACGGGAAAGCAAGCTTATTATGTCCGGCCCGAAGCGCATTCCTTTTTCACAGAAATTAGCGATTTTCTTTTTCGGTATCTTCATCGTCGGGTTCAAAGGTTATCAGTATTTTGATATGCCCGGGGTAGATGCCAAAGAGCGTGGTCAGGCGTTGACGCTTTATTATGTAGGCATCGGTTTTTGGGTGTTGGTCTTTGTATGGCTGTCGCAACGGTGAGCACAAGCCGTATATGCTCTGCTCAAATTCAATTTGCAGAATGTACCCCACACCTATACTTTTTAATTCAGCCTCCTTTATAAACAATAGCATATTAACCTATGAAAAAAGCAATATTCTTCATGGTATTAGGAGGACTCTTGGTTTGGGCCGGAGGTCAATTCCTTCAAAAATCTAATGCCCCCACCTCAGAAGAATCAAAACCGGAATGGGATTCCGCTTTTCAAAAGGTAGAGATTACCTCACCCTTAGATGGTCATGTCCAACCTGCCTATTTTTATGCCACGCAGTCCCAGCAACCGCAACCCTTGATTGTAAGCCTGCACACCTGGAGTTACGATTATACCCAATATGATTCCTTGAATCAATTTGCCCTTGAGACAGACATCAACTACATCCATCCCAATTTTCGGGGACCCAACAATCATACAAAGGCCTGTTGCAGTGAATTCGTCTTATCCGATATCGATGCAGCTATAGATTATGCACTGGAACATGCCAATGTCGATACAAATCTAATTTATGTTGTCGGAAAAAGCGGTGGAGGCTATGCCACCCTGGCAATGTTTATGAAGTCCAGACATCAGATCCATACCTTTTCTTCTTGGGTGCCCTTATGCGACCTGGTACAATGGTACGAAGATGCCCGGATTCGCAAACTAGATTATGCAAAAGACGTGCTCGCCTGCACTCAATCCACGGGCGATAGCCTGAATAGGAAAATCGCACTTGAACGATCTCCTTACTATTGGCCCACTCCTGTGGATAAGTTACAAGAATCCCGCCTGGAAATCTATACCGGCATATACGATGGTATGACAGGCAATGGTACGATTCCCATCACCCACGCGTACCGTTTTTACAATAAAGTGCTTGCAGACCTTGGAGTCACGGATAGCAGTGCCTATGTTACGGAAACCGAAAAGCTAGCATTATTAGAAGATCGAAAGCCACTCGATGATTTTGGGAGCATCGGTGGGCGAAAAGTAGCCTTGGTCAAAGAATATGGCAATATCAAACTGACCTTATTTCTGGGCGGACACGAAATGTTGAGAAAATTTGCCTTTCGCGAACTAATTCAATAACCAAATCGGTTAGCAGAAAATTATACCTTTTCATCATTGTGGAAAGGAATTATTTTTAGCGCATCAACACGATTTTTAACCTACACGGTCACGATACATATGGAGCCTTATTACCTGAATATCATAGAGACTATTATTATCGTCATTATTTTTTTAGTCTCGCGCAAGGTGTTGACGAAACTGATCGAAAAAACACGCGTTCAGCGTTTAATTCAGGAGTCTCGAGGTTCTGTCATCAAAAGAGTACTCAATATCATCTTAACGGTGATTTGTCTCGCGACCATTTCTTTGGTTTGGGGTGTTAACCAGGAGGATCTGGCGGTATTGATCGGATCTGTACTAACCGTGATTGGGATTGCCTTTTTTGCGCAATGGTCCCTTTTATCGAATGTAACGTCTAGTGTCATCATTTTCTTCAACCACCCTTTGAAACTCAATGACTCCATCATTATCATGGAAGGGAAAGATTATGTCATTGAAGGGACCGTCACCAGCATTGGCCTTTTCTTCGTCACGCTGGCAACGCCGGACGGAGGCGAATTGTCCTTGCCGAATAATGTATTCATTCAGAAGACGATTAAGAAAATGTCTGAGTTGCCCGAAGTAGAATCTGCTGAGGAAGATGAGGATGAGGTGAGTTTGTAATGCTATCAGATTATTGTCCGGAGGGATTGCAATAAGCAAGACGTGAAGGGGACACTTTTTCGGTGAAGAGAAATTTAGCCAGAGGCTGTTTTGATCCATTCTTCCGACCCCTAGAAATGTTTACTCAGTCAAAGTCCATTCTATTGGGCCAAGCATGGTTCCATACTATTCTACCTACATCATTTTTGCTCTCTAGATTTTACTAAATTGTAATATTGCAATATTACGTAGATATAGTTATATCAATACTTATAGCCCTTTTATGGGCTGCTTTTCATGTATCCGTACCGGCTCAATAACTCTTTTTAAAGATGCCTCGAGAGATCTTTCTACATCTGCTCAAACTCCCGACAATCTAATAATATCGTAATATTGCAATATTACGTAGATGCACTATTGACAATATTTCTAGACGATTTGCCAACATAAATCAATCCAATAAGCCTACACCCAAATGCTCCTTTCTCAAATGCCTTGAACTGCGATCTGGCTCTTGCAAACTATGCCTCCAAACAACTCTTATCGTAATATTGCAATATTACGTAGGTGTAGTATTTATAGGCCCTTCAGACCATTTATATGCAATTTCATAACTACCTATTTTCAACTTTATCGCTCCCGACCTATACCTTAAATGATCCTTCTCCAATCCATTCCTGCCTGAATAACCTATGGTAACGTGACCATTAAAAGTAGATGTATTCCTTTCCCTAGCTTCTGCATACACCATTCATCTGAGCGCTCAAGGCTTTCTTTCATAGATTCCACATAGAACAAACTGTAACCGACCTAGCCCTATCTTTCTGCTGTCTTTTTATCATTTTCATGCCAGCAGCATCAGAATTTCCCCTCCGGCATAGGCCAAATTAAATCACTCGTATTATCTTGATCGTAGTCCAGATGAATGCGAAATCCATAGCCGTCCTTCCTTTTGATAATCTGAGTTCTGACCCGGAGAATGAATATTTCTCTGATGGGATGACAGAGGAAATCATCAATGCCCTGAGCCGCATACAAGGCCTTAAAGTGAGTGCCCGAACTTCTTCTTTTGCCTTTAAGGGTGTTAAAAAAGATGTGCGCATCATTGGTAATAAACTTGGGGTTGCCTCCATCATAGAGGGCAGCATCCGAAAGTCAGGCGATCGAGTGCGGATTTCAGTTCAGTTAATTCGAACGGATAACGGCTTTCAATTGTGGTCTGAAAACTTTGACCGCACACTCCAGGACATCTTTGCTTTGCAGGATGAAATCAGCCTGCTGGTTGCCGACCGAATTCGGGAGGACTTTGGCCATATGGATATTGAAGACCAATTGGTATACTCCAAAACCTCCAGCACAGAAGCATACGACCTGTTTCTCAAAGCTCGTTTCCATTTTAAACGCAAAGACCTGAAGGACGTAAAGGAAGCGCTACATCTTTTTCAAGAAGCCGTCCAAATAGATCCAAATTTTGCGGAAGCATATGCTTACATGGGGGAAACCTATTTACACATTGCCGCCTTTAACTTCATCTCTGCCGAAGAGGGTTTTAACAAGGCTCGTTCTGCAGCACTACAAGCCTTGAGCATCGAGCCCGATGATATGAGGGCACACAAGGTAATGGCCTACGTACAACTCTTTTACGATTGGGATTGGTCCGGAGCCATAGATTCTTACAATCTGGCCGTCAAACACGGGCTTTCAAATGAAATTGACTTCATTACGAATTATTACATCTTTATTCAACAAGATTATGATCTGGCGATTGAAATAGCGAAAGAGAATGTAGCCCGTGACCCCTTGCACCTCACTTCTTATTGGTGGTTGGGACTGGTGTATTACCTTTCCGGCCGATTTGAAGAAGCCCTCACCGCATTTGACGAAAGTCTTCAGATGGAGCCTGAATTTACAGAAGCCTTGCGCTATAAAGGTTTGGTCCTGGGATATCTGGGGAAATTTCAAGAAGCATTCACCTGTATAGATCAGGCAATTGCTTTAACCGGCGGACAAGGTCTCGCCCAGTTGGATCGTTTGGTCGTTCAAATCCTCAGTGGGCAAACGGAAGGTGTGCTCGAAACTTTGGAAAAGACGGACTATATCGATCCTTGCGATCCTGCTGCTTTGTACAGCTTGCTAAATCGTCCGGAACAAGCGATACAGCATCTCGAAGAGGCGTATGAAAAGCGATCGAGTATGATGGTCAGCCTCAATTATTGGTGGGTATGGGATCATATCCGCGAGGAGGAAGCTTTCCGGGCACTTCTCCAAAAAATGAACTTCCAAGAGCAGATCCCTCACCGTCATCACCCTGACAACCAACAATTGGTGGTTCAGCAGCCCCACCCTATGAATGAAGAAGAGGTTGAAAAATACCTCCATTTACTTCAGGAAGCGCTATCAAACGAATCTATGGTGACCCGCAGCGATTTAAGTTTAAGGTCGCTGGCACAACACATTCAACTTCACCCAAACAAACTTTCCTGGCTGATCAATACGCAATTGGGGCAAAACTTCAATCACTACCTAAACAAGCACCGCCTGGAAATCTTCAAGAAAAAAGCCCTTCAGGACAGTCATGCCCACCTGACACTTTTAGGAGTCGCCTATGAAAGTGGCTTTACTTCAAAATCTGTCTTCAACGAATTCTTCAAAAAAAGTACGGGCACCACACCAGGCAAGTGGGTGAGAGCGCAGCAATCCTGATTTCTTTCATCCCCCTTTTATACTGCCTTTCGGCAAAAGAATTTTCGAAAGCTTTACATGCGATTATTACTCCTCATCAAGAATCAAGTAGTATCCAACAAAGGATAATATAAAAGTTGAAAGGATAGGTTCTCTTTTATAATCCGGAACGATAGACTGCCTCCTGCTTCTCAATTTTGATCCATTATTCATCAGCAAACTAATTGAGTTATGAAAAACAAAGGATTGATTTTGAGCGCGGCTATCGGTGCCGGTATTGGTACAGCTATAGGTGTTTCTATTGGCACCGCATTGGGGATTGCGCTCTTAGGCATAATGGGTATTGAACTCGACAATCGAGTCACTCTTTGGATCAGCTTTGGTATGGCTGTCGGGGCAGGTGTCAGTATTGTCCATTCTATTTGGCGCGTCCGCTCTGCCAAAGAGTAAGTCCGGAAACTCACCGAAAAAGTCTCAAATCATAATTCCGGACGATTCAAAGGGGCGATCTCCTCACATTTGAGTCATCAATTATTTCACACAAAAACAATCAACATGAAACATTTCATTATTCTGGCCATCAGTTTGATCATGGCCTTAAGTATGCAAGGACAAAACGAAAGCCCTGTCCGAAAAGGATTCACTATGGGTGGATCCATCGGAGGAGGAGTGGTCCACTTTACAAAAGGCTTAGAGGCGTCCCCTACACAAGGTGGAATCTCCCTTCCTGCTTTAAAGATGGGCTGGTTCCTGAATCAACGGACGGCAGTATATCTGAACTCTGCCGGTTTAATTTATGAATCCCAAGGTTTGGATCGAAGCTTCGAAGGCTTTGTACCGACAATTCAATACTGGGCAACACAAAATTGGTGGATCAGTGGTGGATTTGGAGCCGCATTGGATACCCGTGCTTTGTATGAATCTAAAGCCGCCTCTCTTGAAAGTAAGTGGGGGAAAGGCGTACTGATTGGCACCGGTATAGAAGTCCTTCAACGAGAGAAATGGGCTTTGGACCTTCAAACCAATGTTTACCTGGCTAGTGTTCAGCAAAGCGACGGCAAACTAGAAGGTGCGACATGGACCCTAGGGCTAGGAATTACTTTATACTAAAAAAGCGAAAGATGAAAATCTCAACCACTCTATTTCTGCTTCTCCATATGGTTGCGCTCTCAAGCACGCAAATATGGGCACAAGAAGCACAACCGACAGAAGAGGTCTTGGGTCAACTGTTTCATAAAACCCTCTCACAAGACGGAATACATAATGGCGTGTTGGCTATAGACGCTCCTCAATGGAACATACAAAAAACATGGAGTGGGGGCTCCTTCCGGGATGGCACAGCCGTCCGGGAGGAAACCCCCTTCCATACTGCGAGTATCGGAAAAACAATTACAGCAACTGTTGTCGGTATGCTGGTAGAAGAAGGAAAACTAGGACTAGACGACCCTATGCACCTCTACCTACCGGACTCCCTCATTCGCGGTCTACATGTTTGGAGGGCTCATGAATTCACGGATCTCATAACGCTTCGACACTTACTTTCTCATCGATCTGGCTTAGCGGACTATTTTGAAGATGAACCCATCAGCGGGGAGAATATGATGAGCCTTGCATTTGCCGAACCGAATCGGTTTTGGACACCTTTGAAATTACTTTCCTTCGCGAAAGAGAATTTTGAGGCAAAGTTTCCTCCCGGAACCGATTACCACTACACCGATACGGAATACATTTTATTGGGTTTGATCATTGAAGGAGTGGAACAAAAGCCGCTTCATGAAGTCTTCCAAAAGCGAATTTTCGAACCCCTAGGCATGACACATACCCACATGCATCTGCGTTCCAAGCCCTTAGACCCTAATACTTTACCAATGGCAGAGCTCTATTTTGGTACAGAGGAGGTCAGTAGTTTGAGAAGCCTGTCCAGCGATTGGGCTGGCGGCGGACTTCAAAGCACTGCCGGAGATCTCATGGTTTTCCTGAAAGCACTTTTTGCCGAAAGGCTGGTGGGGTACCAAACCCTGCAGCAAATGCAAGCATGGTCTCCTGCCGGACAAGGTGTAGATTATGGGTTGGGGCTGGCAAGATGGAAACTCAACGAGTTGTCTCCATTCCTTCCTGAGCTCACATTGATTGGTCATTCCGGATTTACCGCTTCCTTCCTCTATTATTGTCCTGAGCTGGAAATCTATCTTTCCGGATCCTTCAATCAAGCCGAGTTTCAGAGAGGTATGATTGAGTTTCTGATTCAAGTATTACAACAAGTCGAACCAACTCCTTATTAAAATGATGCAGTCTAACATTATGGTAGCCGGAGCCACCGGCTACCTGGGTTCCTATATTACCCGAGAACTCCAGGCTCGCAAATACCCGGTTTATGCCATGGGACGCAATCGAAGCAAGCTTCAAGCATTGGGGCTTCCCTTAGAATATATACTGCCTTTTGAGTTGACTGATCCTACGGCATTTCCGGTCCTCGAAGCACCCATCGACACTCTGATTTCGACCGTTGGTATCACACGACAGAAAGATGGATTGACTTATGAAGATGTGGATTACCAGGCGAATATGAATTTATTAGCGTTTGCGCTGAGTCATCGGGTACGCAAATTCATCTATGTCTCTGTCATCGATGGCACGCAAATGCAAGAGGTGCGTATGGTGGCGGCCAAAGAGAAGTTTGTACGAGCCCTACAAGCGGCCCCCATAGCTCATACGATTGTACGACCCAATGCTTTTTTCTCAGACATGAAAGACTTTTTGGAAATGGCCCAAAACGGACGTGTATTTCTGTTTGGTCATGGCCAATATCAGCTCAACCCCATCCACGGTCGGGATTTGGCCAGGGTGGTGGTGGATCAAATTCAAGGCTCAGATGATGAAATTATAGCAGGTGGGCCGGATATTCTAACACAGAAAGAACTTGCACAAATGGCATTGGAAAGCTGGGGTGGTGAGGGGAAAATCATTCTTCTGCCGGATTTCATCCGCCGTTGGAGTCTGCGCGCATTACGACTCTTCACACCTGTACGCATCCATGGGCCGATTGAGTTCTTTCTGACGATGATGGGGGGCCATCATGTGGCCCCCAGGTTTGGAACCGAAAGACTCTCTACCTTTTTTCGAACAGAAGCCGATCGAATTGAGGAAGAGAAAGGAAAGTAAGCTCAAAGGCAATGTGGGTATCATAGATGCTGGTCTTAAGCATGTTTCCATTTGTTTGTCTGCCTTTGTCGGACATTGAAGCGTATAGTAATATTGCAATATTACGTAGATGTAGTTATATCAATCCTTATAGACCTTTAGGGCTGCTTCTTATGTGAGCGTTTACCGGCTCAATCGCTCCATTTGAGTATGCCCCGAATTATGTCTCAACTTTTACGCACTTGCTCAACAAACTATTCGCATCTTAATATTGCAATATTTCGTAGATGTACTGTTTACAACACTTCTAGACGACTTACCAGTATAAGTCAATCCATTAAGCCTATATCCAAATGCTCCTTTCTCAAATGCCTTGACCTGCAATCTGGCTCTTGTATTCTAAGCCTCAAAATGAAGTCCATCGTAATATTGCGATATTACGCAGATGCAGTCATACCAATATTTACTGCCCTTTTATGGGCTGCTTTTCAGGTAACCCTTTACCTGTCCAATCGTTTTTTAAAGATGCCAAGAGTGATCCTTCAAAGCCTGTTCAATCTCCCGACAATCTAACTCTATATCGTAATATTGCAATATTACGTAGATGTAGTATATACAAATACTTTGAGCCTTCAACACTCCTCTGAACCCCTCATTTCACTCCCCATTAACCATCACCCTCACGCCACTTTTTAAAGCCCTCTCTACACACACTACAAAATCTCTTATTTTATCTATCTTGACCCATAAACAATCAGCTGTAGAAAAAGCGAAGACTTAAAGGACTATGTCGTATTGCTCCGTTTGTCAGAAGAAGTTTGATACTCAGTTTTGCCCTCACTGTGGCCAAACCAAAAAGGAAGAAGGGGTCTCTTTCAACGCCTTCATGAAGGATTTTTTCGATAACTTTTTCTCCTTAGATCAATCCCTGTTGGCCAATGCAAAAACGCTCTTGATACGGCCACAAATAGTGGTGCAAGGGTATTTAAAAGGGTATCGAAGATATTATTATAGTCCCGGCAAATGGCTCGTTATCGCCTCGATTGCCATCGCGCTCTGTTTTTACTTGACACAATCGAGTTTTTTCATCGTCTCCGTGAAAGACTCAGATATCCAGCACCAATTCATTTTCTTATTTCTCTTTCTTTTGTTGCTTTCTTTTTCCTCCTACCTCAGCTATTATCTCCCGACAAGAAAGAACTTTACAGAACATTTCGTAATCAATATTTATCACCTCAGCATTTGGACCCTTATTTTTACACCCCTGGCGATTGTGGACCATTTGTTGCAGCATCCTGACCTCTTCGCCGAAATCTGCCTTTTTGTGTACTTATTGTTGATCATTATTTGGGACAATAAGGTTTTGGTGAATTTTTCTTTGGGCAAACGTCTATCCTATATTTTAATCCATCTCATCATTTTGGTCATCAGCGTCGCCGGAATCACCTATCTGACCTAAAGTCGTTTTTGGAAGGCATACACATTAAGTTGGGGTTTCTTTACTGTAAATGGTGTTGTATGAAGCGTTCTCTTATTTCCTATAAATTTAGAGGCGCCATACCTTGCGCCTGCCACAATAAATACCCTTTTGCCACAAACATGTCGCCCAGGCCAGAGGCATAACGTGACCTTTCTATCGTCAGTCTGCATTTAAACCCACAGCATTGTGCTGAAATGAAAACTGACTCTTCTATACATCGTGGCCATCCCGTTAGGGATGGAAATCATGGCCATCGTGTTCAATATTTGCGTGAGCCCTCCCTTTCAAGGGCCGGGGGCGCGGGTGGGACATATCTATCATCGATAAGGAATACAAACATGTCACCCCTTCGGGGCTCGAAGGTGTCTCCGCTCCATTGCTACAAACATTTCGCCCCTCCGGGCTTCTCTTCCTTTTTTTCGAAAACGCTCTCGTCTGCTAAGCTGGCGGTCTGCCGTCAGCGGTCCGCTGTCTAATATCAAAAATGTCATCCACGCCTTTGGCTTAGCGCAGCCTACCGGGTCGAAGATGCCGACAAAGCGAAGCTTTTGTCAGGGCCTTTTCATTTTGATTCTTTTTCAAATAACAAGTCACCAAATCTCATCTTTCTCATCTGTTTCATCTGTTTCACCGACGCTGACCATCCGCCGAAGGCGGACACGGCTGAAAACCCCTATTCCTTCATCTTACTAAGATTCCTTTTCGTAATTTGCCGCTGGCTCGGACAGCATGCGCTTCCGCAAAAAGGAATTGAGTAATAAACCATAGCAATGAACCCTCAAAAAGTGACCCTCTTCCTCCTGATTGTAGGACTCTTGTCCCTGTCTCCTTCGCTTTCAGCCCAGGACCTCAAACAAGAAAAAATGGAGCAGCTCCGATTTTTAGTGGGCGAATGGATCGGCCATTCCAGGATCTACGAAAATGGTGAGCTCATCAAAGAAGGGGCGGCCTATGAAAAGATTTCTTATGACCTGGACCAGCATATTCTGGTAATTGAGCTGAATACTGAATTTTTACAATTGCATACCATCATCCTCTATGATGAAGAGGATCAATCCTACTACTACCATCGTTTTTCCAGGGAGGGCGCAGCGCGATATCCGGCGACCTTTACAGATGGCCAACTCGTCGTCCAAAAAGATACACAAACCCGATTCTTCTTTGGTCCCAGTCCGAAGGGCGGATTCCGGGAATACGGCCAACAACTCATCGATGGCCAATGGGTCAAAACATTTGAGGACACTTTTATCAATACACAGTGATGCAAACCCAAAGCCGAATCACCCCTAAACATATCCTCCCCTTCAGTCTTTTGCTGTTTGGACTTTTGTGGTACAGCTGTCAGGAGAAAAGCGAGTCTGCTGAAAAAACATCCCCTACGCTAACCCAGGCCGGTGCCGGAACTCTTCTATTTGATGGGTATGAACCCTTACTGGACCGGCCGGTCCAGCTTTGGTATTATCTGCCGAGTGATCATCCCGTCGACCGGCCACTCTTGATGGTGTGTCATGGCATGCGCCGCAATGCGGACGATTATCGCGACAATTGGATTGAACTAGCAAAGCAGTACAATATCATTATTGTTGCGCCCGAATTTTCTGAAGAACACTACCCGAAAAGTGCCGCCTATAATCTCGGCAACCTATTTGACTCTATAGGTGCCCCGATCCCGGAGGCTCAATGGTCTTTTTCCCTTATCGATCCGATTTTTGACTTTGTGGTGAAGCAACTCGGCGGACAGCAAAAAACCTATGACCTCTTCGGCCACTCTGCCGGCGGACAATTTGCCCACCGCTTCATCACCTTTAAAAAGAACCCTAAAGTGGATCGTATCATCACCGCCAATGCCGGCTGGTATACGATGCCCGATTTTTCGATCGAGTATCCCTATGGCCTGAAGGGCACGCCCGTTGATACAAGCGATATACGCTTGCTCTTGCAGCACAAAGTCATCGTCTTATTGGGCGATGCTGATACCTTGCGCACTTCCAGTCTTCGGCAGACTCCCGAGGCCGATCGACAAGGCCGCCATCGCTATGCTCGAGGCTTGAGCTATTTTGCGGAAGCGAAACAACGCGCAATTGAGCAGAAGGTTCCCCTCAACTGGATCATGAAGACCGTTCCCGGGGTCGGTCATAAAAACGCACAAATGGCTCCGGCCGCCGCGGAATTGTTGTATGGTGAAAAATAAAGCTGGTAAAAACTGCTCTGCTCGAACTGTAACACTTAATAGGGTAAAAAGAAGAGACCCTTACTTTCTTTGTAACACCATCAGCTCATAGCTCATTACTAGCCTTTCGGCAAAAGGGGTTCTGATGGCACCAAACTTGATCCCCACTTGCAAGCAAGAGCAGCGTCTGTAATCATTAATCACTGAAAACACACCCTAATTGATTAATATAATGGTCATTATTAAACTAAAACCCCAATTTAACCATTATACTGGTCAATAAGATGAAAATATAAGCATGACCAATAAAACAATCTTTTAAACAAAAATCGCTTATATTGACCATTATAATGATCAGCTATGTTTGAGACGATAGAAATCAAAGATGTAAAAAGAGAATTGGGGGATTTGATAAAAGCCTTACGTAAACAAAGGGGGTTCTCTCAAAAGGAATTAGCCGAACGCTTAAACATCTCCAGAACCACCATCCAAAATCTAGAGTTGGGTAAAAACTTTACGGTCGATACCATTCTGAAAGTCATGAAAGAGATGGATGTACTCTCGCAAATCCATAATGAAATTAAGGAAGCCAGGGAGCATGTCAGACATTCAAAATCTATGTACTAATGGCCTCTAATGAAATCATACAGGTTCATTTATTTGGACAAGAAGTAGGAAAAATAGGGTTATCAAAAGATGGCAAAAGGTCCTCTTTTCAATACAACCCAACTTTTCTGCAGCGCAATACCTTCGAAAATATTTTTCCCCAGACCGGTATTCTCAAAAGAGTGGAGTACGTTCAGTTATTCAACCAATTTGACAATGAAACCTTTAAAGGAATTCCACCGCAGTTTGCAGATTCCCTGCCTGACCGCTTCGGCTCCATTATATTTAAAGCATGGTTAGACCAACAAGACCGGCAAAAAATAAGCGTATTGGAGCAATTAGCTTATGTAGGCAATAGGGGCATGGGTGCTCTTGAGTATCGTCCCCGTCATACTTTTAAGGGGCATTTCACAATTGATTTAAATGAAGTCATTGATATCCTAAAAGATGTTCTGGATGTAGAGAAAAAGGCATCACAAAACCTTTTCAATCATCAAAGTCTCTTGAATATTTTTAAAATCGGTTCCGCCGCCGGTGGTGCCCGACCTAAAGTTTTGATTTCCGAAGAAAAAAGAACAGGTACAATCATTCCCGGCGATCTTGAATATTCGAATCAATACAACCACTACCTTGTTAAACTCGCTCTGGATGAACAGGTTCGGTACCCAAGAGAAATTGTTGAATTCTGTTATTATTTGATCGCAACGAAAGCAGGCATTCGTATGATGGATTCTAAACTTATAGACAACAAGCATTTTGCGACCTTGCGATTTGACAGACAAGATGGAGAAAAGAAACATGTCTTAACTGCATCAGGAATCACGGGTTGGGATTTCAAAAGTGTCACACACTCTTCTTATGAAAATTTGTTTACCCTCGCCTCCTTTCTGAAGCAAACTCATGCGACCATCGAAGAACTATTTAGGAGAATGGTATTCAATGTCGTTTATGGAAATCTAGACGATCACCTTAAAAACCACTCTTTTGTGTACCAAAAAGAAACTGACGAATGGCAATTGTCTCCAGCCTACGATTTGACTTTCTCACTCAATCCTTTGATCCATTTTAACTCGACCCAAAGAGCCCTTTCCATCAATGGAAAAAGAAGTCAAATTACTGCAAATGATGTGCTCAAACTTGCAGATGAATTTACCATCAAAAATCCACGTGGAATCATCAAAGAGATTCAGTCCTACCAAGAAGAATTGATCTGTCTGTTTGACGAGTGTGGCGTTCCAAAAGGCATTTCAGAAAAAATAAAGGAACACTGGCATCCCCTATTTTAATGTGTAGCAAATACACCACACAGGTCGTCAGTCGTCTCCATTGAATCCTTTGGAAAACTTGGAGTACAGGTCCGTTCTTCGGTCCTTTTAGATCAAGTCTTATCCTTAAAGCTCCATCCAGTATTATTCCCTCAAAATTCCATTATGTCATGAATCCAAAGCACCCGGCATTTAAAGACAGAGTGACCTTAAGGGCAATTGAAGATTATTTAACAATCCTGCTATCAAGTATCAACTGCAACAAGTGAATAATATTTTTCGTCAGGAGT
>CAZGGG010000030.1:0-6462 GCA_964525165.1 uncultured Saprospiraceae bacterium
GGCAGCAGCGGTGGTAATAATTTTAAGGTTGGAGGCAGGTATTAAATATTGATCTGCTTGGTAGCTATCTAAGGTTTGACCACTTTGAAGATCTCGAAAATGAAGGCTCAATTGTGCACCCCGGAATAAATCTTGTTCGGCCCATTGCGCACAAGAAAAGTTTTGGCCCATTATACATACAGGGACCAAACACAAGAGACTATACATCCAGTTTTTCAATATCATATCCTATATTAAACAAAGCATCTCCCTGATTGACGACCGGAGAATTATTATGTCCTACGATCACGCCCGACTTAGAGGCATGAATGACAGCTTCATGAAGTCCATAAGGATCGCGAATGGTTCCAATAGGCTCATTTTTGACCACAAACTGGCCACTGGCTTTCGACCATTCAAAAATCCCGGCTACCGAAGCCCGCACCCAGCCTGAACGAGGAATATGAAAGATTTCGTGCTTGATTGTTGAAGGTTGATCCAACATGTTTTGAGCATATAACAAGTTTTCTAAGCCGGCTAGTGCTTTATCTATGCTGAAACCATCTAATCTTAGTGCTTCGCCCCCTTCAAAAACAAGGATAGGTTTACCCATCTTCTTGGCTTCCCTCCTTAAAGATTTAGAGATCGCAGCTTTCTTCATGACAAAAGGGGCCTTAAACTGCTGCGCCAATTCAAATGCGTATGCATCTCCACTTGAGTATCTTATCTGTGGGTAGTTGTGCCGGTTTGCACCTCCGGTATGAAAATCTATCCCGAAATCGATATGGGGCAGAATTTTTTTAGTGAGGGTGCGAGCCACCCTTGAAGCCAGCGAACCTTTAAAACTTCCGGGAAAGGAACGATTGACATCTTTTCCGTCCGGCACTTCTCTGGAAAATAAAAGAAACCCATAAATATTCAGTAGTGGAATAACAATAGCCGTGCCCCTTTGTAAGCGATCAAACAACTTTTGTTCCACGGCCCGGCGGACAATCTCCACGCCATTCACCTCGTCTCCATGCATACCCGCCATGACCAATACGGTAGGTCCCGGCATGACGGAACGATACACATTAGCATAAATGTTGATTCGAGTTCCTGAAGGTAATTTCCCTACATGAAGACGTATTTCCTTATGCTCTCCGGGTAGGACCTCTGTTCCTGCAACTGTAAACTTCTCTTTTTCCATAGTGTGTTTCACCCACAAAACTAAGTATTAGAGAACAGATATCATTGGGGGATGTTTCTGTTTTCTTCTATCATTTTAATGATATGACCTGCTACATCCACCCCTGTGACTCCTTCTATCCCTTCAAGGCCGGGAGAAGCGTTTACTTCTAGTACCAGGGGGCCTCGCTTAGATCTGAGCATATCAATTCCTGCCACAGAAAGTCCCATGACTTCTGCCGCTTTGAGCGCCACAACTTGCTCTTCTTCGCTTAATTGCACTCTATATCCACTCCCACCTCTGTGTAAATTCGAGCGAAACTCGCCGGCGGCAGCCACTCTTCTCATGGAGGCAACAACTTTCCCTCCCACTACTAAAACTCGAATATCTTCCCCTACAGCCTCTTTGATGAATTCTTGAATAATTACCTGCTGTTGTGACCGCATAAAAGACCCTAGTAAACGCTGAGCCTGTCCTACAGAGTCCGCTTTGTATACGCCTTCTCCATGAGTAGATCTCAAAGTCTTAATGATATATGGAGGAGCCCCCAAGGCATCATGTATTTCCTGACCTGAAACACCATAGGCGGAAATCAAGGTTTTCGGTGTAGCAATATCATTAGCTGCCAATAATTGTAGAGAGGCAAATTTATTTCTTGACTGCAACAAAGCAGTGGGTGTTAAGGTAGAGATGACCCCTTTCAACATAAACTGCCTTATGATAATGGCACCATAAGAAGTCGCACTCGCACCAATCCTGGGAATGATGGCATCGACTAACTGAAAGGGATACTGCCTATAGTAGACTTCTTGCTTATCCTTTCCTGTCATCACATCACATTGCATGTGGTCGACCACTTTGACGGTATGACCTAGGTTTCTTCCTGCCCTCAATAAGCTAGAAGTGGAATAAAGATTCACATTCCTGGAAAGAATTAATATGTTCATTGCTAAGATATTCCCTTGAAAATAAGCACATTTTATGAGTCCGAGTCAGAAATAATTATACAATTCTCCAAAGGAATAACTATTTTGGCTCAGTGGAGGCTTTACATCCAAGGGTAATACGATCATGGGCTATGTTTGATTGGGCGAATAGTGCTTTTGCCTTGGTCATTACTGTAGCTGTTTTTCCGGCCTATTTTAGTTCCTTAAGCCCTGCTGAATTAAATATTCTGGGCGTTCAGTTGCCCAGCTCTAGTGTTTATGCTTATTCTATTTCACTTGCATATTTGTTAATTGCTTTTGCCTCTCCTCTTTTCTCAGGAATTGCAGATTATGCGGGTAGAAGAATGTTTTTCCTCAGATTTTTCACCATTGTAGGAGGGTTGGCTTGCATGGGTCTTTTCGGTTTCTTTTCTCCCTCAACCTGGTGGGTCGGCATCCTTTTTTTTATGCTGGGAATTATCGGCTTCAGTGGTAGCCTTGTGTTTTATAATTCTTTTTTGCCACTTATAACAACAGAAGATCAATATGACAAAGTGAGTGCCCTGGGGTTTGCCTACGGCTATATTGGCTCTGTATTGTTACTGATATTCAATTTGGTCATGATACAAAAACCGGAATGGTTCGGTTTAAGTGATGCGGGTTGGGCGAGCAGAGTCACCTTTGTAATGGTGGGTTTGTGGTGGATTGGGTTTGGATTCTTAAGCTTTCGAAGACTTCCGAAGGATAATAAGACAGTCATTCGATGGCAGACGGTTCGCAATGGGTACAAAGAAATTGTACAGGTATTCCGTTCCGTCCTCAAGCAAAAATTCATCGTTCGCTTTTTAGCATCCTTCTTTTTCTATAGTGCCGGAGTACAAACGGTATTATTTCTGGCTTCCACTTTTGCTGAGCAAGAATTAGAATTCAGCAGCTCTGAATTAATTATGACGATTCTAATCCTTCAGATCGTTGCTATTGGAGGCGCTTATTTATTTGCTTCCTGGTCTAAAAAATGGGGAAATAAAAGCTCTATCATTGCCATGTTGGTCATATGGTTGTCCATATGCATTTTAGGGTTTTTTCTTGAAAGCAAGCCTCAATTCTATGTACTGGCTGCTTTCGTAGGCCTTGTCATGGGTGGGATTCAATCGCAATCGCGTTCTACTTTTTCCAAGTTATTGGAAGAAAATGAAGAGGATGTCAGCTCCTATTTTAGTTTTTATGATTTAGTAGAGAAAATTGCCATTGTCCTAGGCACCTTTTCCTATGGATTCATCGGTCAGTGGACGGGAGGCTTGCGAAATAGTCTGTTGAGCCTTGCCGTCTTTTTCCTGATTGGATTAGTGTTATTTTTCAGCATTAAAGTCCAACATGCTAAGTCTTATGATTGATCAGGGCTCTAATCTTTCAAAGCAACCCAAATCCGGCTCTGTGGTCGATCGCATCTTTGCGGAAGCATCTAAAGGAAAGCTTGAAAGATAAAGGGCTTTCCCTGCTGCTTGCGATAAACTGTCTAACATAAAATCCTGCTCAGAAGGATTTTGAAACATCGTTTGTCTAAAGTCATAGTTCCAACATGGATCACAAATCGAGAAAAAGTCGGGATAATTATCTAAAAGGTCCTCTACCCTTACCAAATTGTGGGATAGGGACAAATTAAAATCACCGGGCTGCTCAGTGGCATCAAGCAGGCCGATCTGATCAGCAGTTGAGCCCATAATGATTGAATTTTGGACCGTCAAAAAAAGAGGATTGGTTGCATTTTCAGAGCAATCTTGATTATAGCAGGTAATATTATTGGCATAAAGCGATTCTGAAACCAGCCCGTAGTTGACCAAGGTGCAATAAGTAAAGGAGTATTCACCTCCAAAAGTTAATTGCACCGGATGTAATCCTCCATTCACCACTAATGAATTAGAAGCATTGAGCCGTGCATGCCGCGCAACAATTCCGGTTCCGGAATTATTTACAATTTGAGACTGTTGCAATACCATTTCAGAAGCGGAGTCTAATACCATCCCGTTGATAGCATTTTTCACAATCGTATGCTTGACTTGATGAGGACCGGATGCTGCACCAAAACGCAGTCCACTCCACTGGCCGGGGACCTCATCAAAAGTACTTTCCAAACGATCCCCCCGGATAATGACAGGATCTTCGGCTGTGCCTTCTGAAATCAAGGTGCCGTTGACACCAAAAAAGATCAAACCATCATTATAAGTGCCGAGGTTATTATTCACCACTCCTCCATGCACATAGAGTTGACAGCCTGCCGGAAGTCTTAGCGTACAAGAATCTACCACAACTATCCCGTAAACGACATAAGGTTTGGGATCATCCAAAGCAATCTCCTGGAAATTGCAACTCAAAAGAGAAATATTACCCTTTCGATTCTCATTGGTAATATAATTGGCATTTTGGCCCCAAGCGACCAAGTTTACTTCCTGTAAAGCATTTAGGGTGCGAAACTGAATTTGCTCTTCAATTACAAAAGGACTTACAGATAATGGATTATCCGGATCTATAGTTACTTCGGCAAAGATGTAAATGCTGTCTTTAGAGGGTACCATTACAGAAGTATTACCGTCTGTAGGCTGACCATCCACATTAAATCGAAAGAATCCCGGTCTTTCATAGACCAAGGTGGTCTCTAAATCCTCTGAAGATTCGTTATAAATCTTAAATAATCGAGTCGCAGAACCTTTAGTTGTAAATACGGTATCAAAGAAAAGAGTATCTACGGAAAAGGATAAAGGTGCTTCTTCATTCACCGGCATAGAAGGCTGTAAGCATCCCCATTGCCATCCGATTATCAGAGTGAATGACAAGATCATCCAAAGGCTGTATCTCTTTCCATTTATCATGCTTCAAAAATAGTATTTTTGGGCAGTTTCAAATTTAGCGCTTGAAAGCTCCAATCATTGATGTTATTATTCCTGCATTAAACGAAGAAAATGCAGTAGGTCGTGTTATAAATGACTTGCCACAACATTTATTACGCCATATTGTAGTTTGTGATAACGGGAGTATTGATGATACCGCTCAAAAGGCCGCGGCGGCAGGTGCCATCGTGTTGGAAGAAAAAAGACAAGGATATGGCAGTGCCTGCTTAAAAGCACTTCAGTATATAGGCCAACAAAAGATTGCGCCGGATATTATTGTGTTTATTGATGCTGATTATTCGGATTATCCCGAAGAATTAAAACTGCTCATATCGCCCATCATTGAGGAAGGTTATGAGTTAGTTATTGGGTCCAGAGTATTGGGACAATCGGAAAAAGGGTCATTAACCTTACCGCAACGTGCCGGGAATGCATTGGCGACCCGATTGATTCGATTATTTTACGGGATGAAGTTTACCGATTTAGGGCCTTTTCGAGCTATACGATATGAAAGTCTGCAGCGCTTAAAAATGAGTGATCCCGATTTTGGGTGGACTGTAGAAATGCAAATCAAAGCTGCACAATTAAACCTAAAGACGACCGAGCAGGCCGTTCGTTACAGAAACAGAATAGGCATATCCAAAGTAAGTGGTACGGTAAAAGGTGTAATCTTGGCAGGGTATAAAATCTTAGGATTGATATTTTTGTATTCAGTTAAAAAATGGAAATGATTTACGATATATTAGGCTATGCGGCATTAGCGATCTATTGCACCCTACTGACATATATAGCCCTATACTGCCTTTTGCAATTTCATTTGTTATTCAAATACAGAAAATCAATCAGGAAAGGAGACTACTTCAAACTCAATAGAGCAACTCAGGCTCAGCACTCTTGGCCTCAAGTAACCGTGCAGCTACCCATATTTAACGAACGCTATGTCGTAGAGCGATTAATAGACTGTATTTGTTCATTGGACTATCCAAAAGACCTGCTGGAGATTCAGGTATTAGATGACAGTACCGATGATACTACGGAAATCTTAAAAGCAAAAATCAAAGAGAAGCAAAAAGCAGGTTTTGACATAAAGTTACTTCATCGTACCATTCGCACCGGCTATAAAGCAGGAGCTCTAAGAGATGCCATGCCATATGCAAAAGGCGATTTTATAGCCATTTTCGATGCGGATTTTCTACCCAAACCTGATTTTCTAAAAGTAGGTCTTCCGTTTTTTAAGGATTCCAAAATTGGTGTAGTGCAAACCAGATGGGAACATATCAATGAAAACTATTCCTTGATTACCAAATTGCAAGCCTTTCAGCTGAATGTCCATTTTACGGTTGAACAGACCGGGCGAGAACAAGGAGACTTTATGTTACAATTTAATGGAACGGCTGGAATATGGAGACGGGAAACAATTGAAGATGCCGGAGGATGGGAAGCTGATACCCTGACAGAGGATCTGGATTTAAGTTATAGAGCTCAACTAAAAGGCTGGAAAATA
>CAZGGG010000030.1:6490-32176 GCA_964525165.1 uncultured Saprospiraceae bacterium
TGGGTAGCCCCGCTGAACTCCCTGCAGAAATGAATGGGCTTAAATCTCAGCAATACCGCTGGATGAAAGGAGGGGCAGAAACAGCTAAAAAATTACTTCCGGTCGTCTGGAAAAGCCCTTTAAGCATTCACCAAAAATTACATGCAACGGGGCATCTAATGTCAAGTGGTATTTTTCTCTTCGTATTCCTAACCGCTCTATTTAGTGTTCCTGTGCTTATATTCATGAATTATAAGTCTATGGATCCCACTTTTTTACAATTTTTCCTAATCTCTATGTTGAGTATCATAGCGGTGTATTTCACTGCTAATATTACTTCCCCCTCTATAGGAACCGGAACTCAATTCAAGAGAATTCTACGATTTATACTCATGTTTCCATTGTTCTTATCCTTATCCATGGGACTTTCCTTACACAACTCCTTAGCAGTTTTACATGGGTACCTTGGTAAAAGGACCGCATTTGTCCGAACACCCAAGTTCAATATCAAAGCCTTAGACGATAGCTTTCAAAAGAGAGTTTACTTAGCAGAGCAACTATCAGCTTCTACTCTGATTGAAATTGCATTGGCTCTGTATTTTGGTTTTGCATTGGTCTATGGATTTGTGGAAGGGTATGGTGCATTTCTGATATTTCATTTTCTCCTGCTCATTGGATTCAGTTCTATTGCGTACTATTCTATCAAGCACCTCAATTTAAAATAAGATGCCTCGTTCCAAGCAATGGTTCATAGCAATTCTTTGTTTGGGGTTGTATTGTTATCTGGGAACACAAATACAGCAAACGGATTTTTTTCTTTATTTCAGTACTTATAGTGCTCTATTTGGGCTTTATCTACTATTATTTAGAAAGTTAGATACGCTCAACTATGGCTTTTGGGTGAGCATATCCATCCTCACAAGATTTATTTTTGTATTCACGCTTCCCCAACTAAGCGACGATTACTACAGATTCTTTTGGGATGCAGGAATATTTCATCAAGGAATCAGTCCATATGCGCTCAAGCCCTCTGAAATAGAGCTGACCCATCTAAATGAAGCACTTCAGAATATCTATCCTTACTTGAATAGTCCTGACTATTACTCAGTCTATCCTCCCCTTTTACAAGAAATTTTCAGAGCAGCCTATAGACTATCTGATGGAAGTCTTTATGGATTTAGTATAGCTATGAAATCATTTAGTTTCTTAGCAGAAGCAGTTACGATTTACCTATTGTATCTTTTTGGCAAATCACAAAACCAGTCAAGAAGCTGGAGCCTACTCTATGCACTCAATCCCTTTATTATCATAGAGGTAATGGGGAATATGCATCCTGAAGTTTTTATGACACCTTTGATGATCCTCAGTCTTTCTGCGCTCTTCCAAAATAATTGGAAATGGGGAATTGCATGGACAGGAGCTATTGCTTTAAAAATAAATCCTTTACTCTATGCACCCTTATTTACTTTTCAAAAATTCCGAATTGAGCGTCTTTGGGTGTTCATAGGAGCTATCAGCTTGGCTATAGCTTCTTTCTATGAAGTTTGGGCTTATGGTTTATTCAACAACTTCTTTGAAAGCCTAAGATTATACTACCAAACATTTGAGTTTAATGGATCTCTCTATCTTCTCTTTAGAGCTATAGGCTATTGGGTCTATGGATACAATGCGATCCATCTGATAGGCCCCTCCTTATTCATTGCTGCATCGATTATTATTGTAGGCCTAAGCCTTTGGGCAACTATGAACCAGAAACTCAACGATATAAGAGGTCTTAGCCGTATAATGTCTTTTCTATGGCTTATTTATCTACTATTCTCCTCAATAGTACACCCTTGGTATCTTTCTATTATGATTCCTCTCAGTATTATCAGCGGTCTTCGATTTCCAATGGTTTGGAGTTATGTCATTGGTCTTAGTTATCTACACTATACATTCGAAAACGGTTTGCCCTATTGGATAAGCATGATACAATATGGGCTGCTATTGATATTCTTGATTATGGACATAAAAAAACCCGCACTCAAAATTTGAGTACGGGTTTTGGATTTTAAGAAAGACTTATTAATACGACCAAAGATCGTGTTCGAAATTGAATAAGTCTGCTTTAATTCTTTCAGATTCATAAAGTCGCTCTAACTCGTCTTCCGGATAAACATCCTTCAAACGGAAATCCCTCACATTCGTTGCTTTATAAATGTAGCTCGAAAAGCGTCTTACATCCAAAAAGTCAGCCCATGAAAAAGGAGCGGCATCATTCTCTCCGTTGAAAACTTTAAAGTTTGCCAGATAATCTCTGGCTGCAGGGAAATACAACCAGAACATAGGTTCTTCACGCTTAAACACGCCTGTATTATTATCATAGACATCTTTAATTGGAGAAATACCTAGAATTCGGTTTCTTAACCTGGAAACTTCCTTATCATAGAACCAAATTTCTTTCACTCTGTATCTTTTTACAGAAGCAGGGTCAAAGTCTGAACGAGTCACCTTTATGATTTCTTCATAGGTTTCCGGATCAATAACTCTGGTTGTATCGATTCTATAAAGTTGTTTTTCTAACTCCTCTTGTGGAAGAGGTTCTTGAAAGTCGTCTTTACGGAATACAGTAATATCGCCATTTGCAGCTCCATCAATGAGAATAGAGATAAACGGCTGTACAGGATAGGTAAATGGTGCATTGATCTTCTCACGAACATCAATAACTCTCCACATTCTCTTTTCCCATGGAACATCTGCTTCTCTTACCGGCTCGTAGGGGATGACCCCTGCATCGAGATACAAGGTACGTTCCACGACACCATCTAAATATTGATCTTCTGACGCTTGATTTACGTCATAATCCGTATTAGACTCGGTCACCACATCTACTTGCTCAGGAACTTGAGCCCATAGTGGACTAGCCATTACAAATGCGAGAAATAAAACTGCTATATTCTTTTTCATGACGATTTACTTTGTCATTAATTGTTATCTGATTACGAAGCTCATACTACCGACATTTCGACCGGCAATATCACCAGGGCATTTAGCCTTGATCTCTTCGAAGAAATATCTGTCACCGGGTGAAGCCTTATTGACTAAAGACTGTGCTTGTCCACTAAACTTACCTCCGGCATTGATGGCAGATTCAGGATCAGATCTTTTCGCTACTCTAACGAGTGTAAATCCTTGGATATTACATCTTGCTTCGAAATCAAAATCTTCAAGATCTGCTATCAAACCTAATTGAGCTCGGAAAATACCGTTAGGTATTCCTCCACCTCTTTTACCTGATAATTTCGGAACCGGATCAGGTATTCTTTTTACACGGAAGTTGAACGGTGAAGGATCTAGACCACCACCACTAACTACAACCTGCGCTTCGCCAGGTTTAGATACAGTCACATTATATGTGGGTCCATCAACTCTAGTGATTTTGATTCCACCTCCTTGGCCTGTAACATTTACAGCATTAGACGAAATACCCGCTGCAGCAACAGTGATTGGGTTATCTACACCGATGTAGAATACATTCATTTTATCTGCTGAAACTGAAACTGATCTACGACCTACTTCATATTCAAAAGCACCATCAACTTCAGTAGTTTCACCGGTAACTGGGTTATTGAATGAAATCTTAGCTGTATACTTCTTCTTACCTGTTGAACTGGTTCCGGCTGTATATTCCGCCACTCCATTTTCAACTTTCAGCTCTCTTCCATTTACTGTCACAGATAAATCATCTACGTTTTCAGAAGCAGCAGATAAGAAGATATCCGTTTTGAAAGTCTCACCTGCAATCACATAGGACTTTTCAGGCGCAGAAACTACTTTGAACTGATCAAAAACAACATCCTTACCCCCTACTTTGTCGATAAAGTAGTTCAAGACAGCTGATTCTGTAGCTTTAGCATCGTTGATATACTTCGTCAACATCGGGTGAACAGCTCCAATAGGCATTTGCTTGAAGTTGAACTCTTCCCAAGATTTTTTATCCTTGGACTTCTTGTAAGACTCATCGTCAATTTCCAAAGCGATTTGCTTTTTGAAACTCTCACGATCTTCCTCGTCAATGTAAGACAAGAACTTATCACGCGTATCTAAAATACGCTGACGTAGTTCTTTACCTTTCCCTTGATCGACCAAGAGACGAGTAGTAATGTCTTTGTTCTTTTTGTTCTTTAGAACTCTTTGGCCATTTGCATCCTCTTTGTAGCCATCACCGCCCGGGTCAGAGCCTTTTACGAGTGCTTCCCAAATGCCATCTACGTAATCAGAGAATTCATCTCCCGTTTTTACTACTTCAGGAGCCAAATCAGCATATTTCTGATACTTTTCAGGGTCCTTTTGAGCATATTGCGCGATAGCATCTGGCTTTTTCTTATTGGATTCGTCCAAAACCTCATTGGATTTCTCCAAACCTTTGTTTACTACTTTAAAGGCGTTAAAGATTTCGGCCGAAACATTTAGTGCAAGCAGCGCAGTCAACACCAAGTACATGATATTGATCATCAGCTGCCGCGGTTCCTTTGGAATTGCCATATTTTATTTTTTGTACGATTCGCTAATTGGATTCAAATTCTGATTACTTGCCTTGTTGTCCAGTCATTGCTGTCAACACATTTCCGTAAACAGAATTCAAAGAAGACAAGTTTTTATTCAACACATCCATGTGTTCTTTGTACTTCTTAGTATCCTCAGCAGATGCTGCCATATTTTGCATGGCCTCATTCATCTTACCATAGAAGTCATTCATTGACTTGATCTTATCTTGTGTTTTGCTAAAGTCGACTTCCTGAAGCGCTTTCAATGAACCAAGTGATTTTGACATGCTTTGCAATTCAGAAAGCATTCCACCTAATTTATTTTCAACTACTTCACCATCAAGGGGCTTAGAAGCACCACCAGAAGTGATTGAAGCAATATTGGAATTATAATCATCAATTCCGGGATATAACTTTTCCCAGTAATAATCTTTCTCCGGAGGTAAAACACCTAACATGAAGAATAATACGGCTTCTGTGATCAAACCGGCAGTAATCATAATATCACCACCTTCCCAACTCATAATTTTGAAAAGTGCTCCCAACATTACTACTGATGCACCAACTCCAATTACGAGATTCTTGAAATACTTAAACGACTTGCTTTTGATGAATGACATACTCCATCGATTTATTTAGGTTAGGAAAATTAGTTTTAGCCATACTTATAACACCCCAAAACTAAATGGGTCTTATAGGCACGTTTGTTTGGTTTGATTAATTTTGCAGGATTCAAACGGAGAATCTTATCCTTTTGGTATACCTGTGAGTATTTAATCCTAATAGTCTTTCATAGAACGTCCTAAGAATGTAATAACATTCCTAAAACCAATGTAAGACTTAGAAGTATCTTGGTATTCCCAGTTTCTTGTACCGTTCTGCAAATAATACCCAATATCCTTCCAGGATCCACCACGAATAACTTTTCTTTTCAAAGCTTTTGGATCATCCTCTTTTGCATCGTATTTAATATCAGGATTTAAATCATGTACATGATAATTTGCATTGTCATAATAAGCGGTAATGGTCCACTCAGAAACGTTACCCGACATATTGTACAAGCCATAATCATTCGGATAATAGGCATACACATTAACAGTAGTTTGCCCACCGTCTTCTGCATAGTGACCTCTACCAGGCTTAAAGTTAGCCAACAAACATCCCTTAGAGTTTCTTAAATAATAAGCTCCCCAAGGAAAAGGTGCAACATCTTTGCCCCCTCTGGCAGCATATTCCCATTCCCATTCTGTAGGAAGTCTGAACTCTTCAGTATTCGGTTCGTCAGTTTTATAGCTGTTCCACAGTTTTGTTCTCCAGTAGGAAAACGCTTGAGCTTGCTTCCAGGTGATACCTACCACCGGATAGTCATCAAATGCAGGGTGAGAGAAATAATTTCTCGTCAAAGGCTCATTATAAGAATAAGTGAAGTCTCTTACCCAGCATAAAGTATCAGGATAAATGTTTACCACCTCTTTTTTCACCAACTCATCGATGGTCGCGTCACGGTCATGTGCAGCTTTCTGATAGTCAACCTTTCTGAACTCGTAATTTAACAAGCTCGTATTGAGTTGTTTATTACCATAAAGTGTCTGATCACCAGACAAGTACATATCAGCCAACATTTCGTCGTTGTAATCCAATTCGTACTCCCAGTCAATTTTCTCATTGCCATTATCGTCCGTGTAGACATCGCCCATGTAAACGTGTGCGATACTATCTCTAACCCAATTCACGAATTGTCTGTATTCATTATTGGATATTTCAGTTTCATCCATGAAGAAACCTGAAATGGATATTGCCTTCGGTCGGGCATTAAAAGTATTGAACTTATCCTCATCACTGTGTCCGATGTGTAACTCTCCGGATGGCACATAGACCATTCCGTAAGGATTAAAACCATTCCAGTTTGGGCGATCCTGAACACCGATCAGCTGACCAGTATCTTTCTGTCCGCACGAAGCAAACAACAGCGCGATCAATGCCGCTTGAAGAAATAAAATCTTGTTTGTTCTCATGTCTCTCCCTTAGTTTCGATTCAGTTTTGGCTTAAGACGGCGTAAAGATACTTTCTTTACAGAAATATCAAAACGTTAACTTAGAATTTGCAAGTTAAATACTTTTGCGGAATATTATTTTGCCCAAGTAAACGTTTTGTCATCGATACACCTTTATTTACGCTTTAACGCAAGTATTTTCATTTTATTATTCTACGTATCTAGGATTATAAATTACTCGGGGAGGAAGCACCCCTCCCAGCTTTCTATTTAATCTATAAACCAGCATGATTTCGTGAGTTCCATTATGGGCATTTCTCAATCCTGATAGTCCTACATCGTGATTGTAATATGCCCAAAATTGATCAGAAAGCTTTATCCCTCCTCCTAAAATCAAAGCATCCAAGCTGTTTTGAGTGAAACCTCGCCAGCCCAGATTCACATAATAAGCATCATCAATTAATGTACCAAATTTAACGGCTGCCTGCCATCTATTCCCGTCTGTCATCATCATTCCGGAAGGCTGTAAAGTAATACGGTTAGACCAATCATATTGATATACTACATATGCCCCGGCTTCTAATTGTGTATTGTATCCGAAATCATCCAAAATCCCTATTTGGGCCGGTAATAATTGTCTGGTGAAGATGCCCACTTTCATTTGTTCATTTTGGAAGTGAACACCCGCTCCCACATTAAAGGATTGCGTACTGATACTCGATTCTACCAATGCAGGATCTAAATGCTCTATAGAAGTACCCTCATAATTACCGCCCGGCGTTATCAATTGACTTCCATCCCATGTCCATTGGTAGAAGCTTGGCCTCAGACCGATAGATATAATACCTAGCCCTGTTGATAAGACATAATTATAGGAAACCGAATATCTAGTCATGGATCTTGGTCCCAGCGTCTCGGATTCCACATGAATACCTGCCCCACCATAAGCTGCATAGAGCGGAAGTTGGGCATTAAAATCATATGATATGGGTTGCCCCTCTAAAGCGGTCCACTGGGATCGATAGGTTCCATTAAATCGTAACTCAAAATCCATTCCTCCATATGCCGGATTAAAGGCATAAATATTTTGATCGAAATTGCTCAATTGCCCCAACTGCTGCGCAGAAGCTGCTGAATACAACAGAAAAATGAAAACCGCTATGCAATTGACCTTATACATTAATTAGCAAACTTGTCTCTTTTCAAGGTAACAAAACATATTTATACGTAAACGTTAAATTTCATGCTAAATTCTAATCTAACCATTTAAAGGCTGAGGCTTGTGTATAATTACGAAAGAGGATAATCCTCCCTTTTGTTCAATCCAGCTCAATGAATCAAGGGTTGCTAGCGCCAAATTCGTATTCATGATACGTCAGACTTTTATTTATATGGAACCTATACAACGTTTTCACATAAGCCTATGCGTTGAAATTTCTGGTAATCAAACCCACCATCGTTGATTGGTCTCCTTTTATCTGTATTGAATGGCCCTCAAGCTATGTTATTTATGGATAAAGATGAAAATGCTAGAATTTAGAATCATTCATCTTGCGATTATTTCCGGAAGGGCCCTACAAAGAACTTGGAACTATAGCTAATCCTTAAGAAAGGTTAGCGCAAAGAGTCCATCATATAAAAAGATAGACTTTCATTTATTCTACTTCTATCTCAAGACCATCATAAGCCAAAAAGCAGCCTTTCGGCAAATCTTCTTCTACTTCTGAATGCCTGCCAAGGTAATGCGAAATATGCGTAAAATAAGTCTGTTGAGCGCCCACTCTTTGGGCAACATCAATGGCCTCCCCCAATGTGAAATGTGAGTGATGTTTTTCCCACCTCAATGCATTTAAAATCAGGACTTTCAATCCCTTCAATTCATTGAAAACACTTTCAGAAATATCATTGGCGTCCGTGATATAAGCTACATCATTAATTCTGTATCCGCTGATGGGCAACTTGCCATGCATAATGGATAAAGGCGTAATCTTCAATTGATCTATGGTGAAGGAGCTAAATTGATGATCTGTCAGATGTATCCTGGGCGCACCGGGATAAGGGTTCGCAGCAAAAATATAGTCAAACTTGTTTTTAAGAACCGTCCCACAAATAGAATCGGCATAGACTCGGATAGCTTCGTTTTGCCTAAAATTAAAAGGACGTATATCATCTAAACCTGCAATATGGTCATTATGATAATGTGTCATCAATAAAGCGTCCAATCTATGGGCTCCCAAATTCAACATCTGAGTTCTAAAATCCGGTCCTGCATCTATGGCAACATGGGTGTCTCCGCTATAGAATGAAGCCGCTGAACGCAGCCTTTTGTCTTTAGAGTTTGGGGACTTACATACTCTACACTGGCAGCTGATAACAGGTACACCCTGTGAAGTTCCGGTTCCTGTAATAATTATCCTCAATGATTCTCATTTTCTTGATAAATCGAAGCAAGTGTTTTGGCAGCACTTTCTGAAAGATGATCAAAATCTGGGGCAAGCTCGAGCAGCAAATCAGTCAGCGTGTTCATTCTTGCTTCAATGTCGTAAAACTTATTAATAACAATTTTCTTTTGTTGTTCAACCAAACAATATCCGGAATTAAAAGTCCCTTTCTCGTAGAGGATATCATAGGACAACTCTTCGAAGAGTTCTTCTATTTTTTTGAGATTATGTCGAGTAGCTTTCATTCAATCCAAGTACCTTTGGTAAGCAAAGTAACAAAGTAAACGTTGTAGAAGTAAGAAAAAAGATACGAATGAGACATCTAAATATCCTGTTATGTACAATTTTCGCTGTTTTCAGCATGCATTCCATCGCCTTTTCGCAGGAAGCAAGATTTGGGGCTGCTTTTGTAGCAGGCTTGAATATGTCTCAGATTCAAGGAGATAATTTAGCGGGTTACCATAAAGCAGGACTTACCGCAGGAATCAGAGGAATCACCTACTTAAATGACTTATGGAATTTAAACATAGAGTTATTGTACACTCAGAAGGGGTCGAGGAATGGACTCTTCGAAGATAATTTTGTTCCCCGCCAGGGAATGGACTTTGATTACATCGAAGTGCCGGTGACTATTGAAATTAAAGATTGGGTGGTGGAAGAAGATGGGGGTAGTTATGCAAAAGTCAGCGCCCATGCAGGTTTTTCATATGGCCGTTTAATAAACTCAGGCTTGATTGAATATGATGAAATATTGTTGGATGCGATTGATGATAATGACCTTAGTTTTTTGCTGGGACTTAGATTTAGATGGAATACTCATTTTGCGGTAAGCGGAAGATATTCAAGATCGATTATACCCATTGCTCAGCCTTCAGAGATGGCCAATACAAATTCTTTGATTCCGTACTCCATGGCCATAAGACTTGAATATATTTTGTAAATTAAGGTATGTCCAAGAAAGCCATTATTGATCTGGGATCCAACACCTTTCACTTGTTGATTGCTCAAAGTAAAGCCTCCGGTGATTGGGAGATTCTTTTAAAGAAGCGGACATATGTGTTTCTGGCAGAAAAAGGTACACACCATATATATCCGGAAGCCTGGAGTCGGGCTATGGATTGTTTGCAGGATTTTCGACATCTCATTCTTCAGCATGAGGTCGAAGACATAGTGGCATTAGGGACCGCTGCCCTTCGAGCCGCAGACAATTCAGAAGAATTTACGGAACAGGTACATTCAGATTTTCGGATACCCATACGGGTCATTTCAGGAAATGATGAAGCTAAACTAATCGCAAAAGGAGTCATGAGCGCTCTAAATGGACATCTGAGTGAGTATCTTATCATGGATATCGGGGGTGGCTCTGTTGAGTTTGTCTTGGTGGAAGATCATCAAGCTGTTTGGGAGCAAAGTTTCCCAATCGGCCTTTCTGAATTGAAAAGACAAGATTTTTATAATGATCCATTTGATCATGATACCTTATTCTTATATCATCAGTTTTTAGATGAGCAATTGCATGACTTAACTGAATTGTTGGACGGAATGACCAACATACCTCTGGTAGGGGCAAGTGGCACATTCGATGCCGTATTAAGCATATTGACACATCAAGAAATGCATCATTTTGCTGAAAGCTCTGTAAGCGCATTCAAAGCTCTCTTTGAGCAAGTCAAATTCATGCCCCTTGCGGAGCGCTTGAATCATCCGGATATTCCGAACAAAAGAGCACCTCTTTATAATTTGGCTTTATTACTGGTGTTTCATGTACTAGAGCGCTACCCTATTGATGCACTCTTCATCTCGCATTTTGGGATGAAAGAAGGGGCCTTATAAGCTATTCCTCCTCAGAGCCCATTTGATTTTCCTCTTCCAAACGATCAAACAAAGCATTGAGTCGATACATTTCATCCAAAGTCTCATCGATGAACATTTGAATATGAGGGATGCGTCGCACATGATTTTTAAGGCGGTTCCCTAAGGCTTGTCTCAGGCGAGGATAGTGCTCTTCTAATTCAAGGAGTACGGCTTGCTTATTTTCTGTATTATAAATACTCAAATAAACTTTAGCAATACTCAGATCCGGAGACATCTTCACGTTGGTGATGGTAACCAATGCCTGACTATTGATGTAGGGGGTCTCTTGTTGTAACACCATTGAAAAATGCCTTTTAACCGTTTCCCCTATTTGTTTCTGCCGAACTGATTCCATTCCTATACCTTAATTTGTTACAAATATAAATGTCTAATGCGACAGTTATTCGTTTTGTTTCATAGAGGAGTACGATAATGTATCAACATCATTGGATGATGCTCCCTTCAGAGTCTCATGGAATCTTGAAAGTGAAATTCCTGAAGGACCCCAAAGTCCCTATTCATGAAACTATTGGAGTTGGCAGATTATTTGAATCTTTGTAGCTATGAGAAAGTATTTTCACCCATTTCTCGATAGGCCCTTAGAATACTTAAAAGGTGTAGGTCCTGCGAAGGCCGTACTGCTTCAAAAAGAACGCGGTCTTTTTTGCTATGGTGACTTGCTCTATGATTTTCCTTTTCGATATGAAGATAGAACTAGGTTTACCGCTATATCGTCCATCCAAAATACGGACTTACCCGTCCAGTTAAGAGGCAAACTAGGCGCATTAACCACCCTGGGACAAGGAAGGAAGCAGAGGTTGATCAGTTACCTTGAAGATGAAACCGGCAGGTTGGAATTAGTATGGTTCAGAGGAGTCAAATACTTGCTGCAAAATTTAAAGCCGGGGCAGGTATACATTGCTTATGGTCGCCTAAATTCATTTAAAGGCAAGTTCAATATGCCCCATCCTGAAATGGAGGTGTTCAATGCTGAGAAAGTAGCCAGGGCTTCTCACTTTGCGCCCGTTTATGCCAGCACAGAGAAATTAAACGGGAAGGGATTGGATCATCGAACGCGGAGACGTATGATCAAACAGGTATTAGCGGAAATGAAGACAGTAACTTTACAGGAAAGCTTGTCGCAGTCCTTAATTTCCAAGCTAAAACTCTGTACTCGGGCTCAAGCTTTAAGTTGGATTCATTTACCGCAGAAAGAAGAACAGCTTCACGCAGCTCAAGCCAGATTAAAGTTTGAAGAGCTATTCTATATCCAATTGATCATGGTCAGGCGAAACATTCGTCATAAAAAAAGAATCAAAGGCCATGTTTTTGAGCGAATTGGGCAGCACTTTAACCATTTCTATGAAAACATCTTACCATTTGAATTGACTTCAGCACAAAAAAGAGTGCTGAAAGAAATAAGGGCAGATATGAAAAGTGGCGCCCAAATGAATCGTTTGCTGCAGGGAGATGTAGGCAGCGGTAAAACAATTGTAGCCTTGATGAGTGCACTGATGGCATTGGATAATGGATATCAATGCTGTATCATGGCACCCACTGAAATTTTGGCCCAGCAACATTACCAGTCGATATCGGAACAACTGGCACAAACAGATATCCAAGTGGGTTTCCTTTCCGGCTCTGTGAAAGGAGCAGAGCGTAAAGAAGTATTAAGAAAAACCGCTGAAGGATCTATTCACATACTCATTGGAACCCATGCCTTGATCGAACCTACGGTTCAGTATAAAAATTTAGGACTGGCTATCACAGACGAACAACATCGGTTTGGTGTCAAGCAAAGGGCAGAGTTATGGAAAAAAAATAATGAACGCCCACCCCACATACTCGTAATGACCGCCACTCCCATTCCACGTACTCTTGCCATGACTTTATATGGGGACTTAGATGTGAGTGTGATCGATGAATTACCTCCCGGGAGAAAAGAAATCCAAACCACGCACGTGTATGATAGTAAGAGGATGGAAGTGTACAACTTCATTCGAAAACAAATTCATCAAGGACGTCAGATCTACATCGTTTATCCTTTAATAGAAGAAAGTAAAAAGCTGGAATTAAGAGATTTGACTAATGGGTTTGAGCGCTTACTCCATTATTTTCCCAGACCTACCTACCAAATGAGCATGGTACATGGGCAAATGAAACCCGATGAGAAAGAAGCCGAAATGCAAAAATTCGTGGAACGGAAAACACAAATTATGGTGGCGACCACGGTCATTGAAGTCGGCGTCAATGTACCCAATGCCTCTGTCATGCTCATTGAAAACGCAGAACGTTTTGGACTATCACAACTTCATCAGTTAAGAGGTCGTGTAGGACGCGGAGCGGAACAGTCTTTTTGTTTACTTATGACAGACTTTAAACTTAGCAAAGAAGCGAAAAAACGTATCCATACTATGTGTTCTACAAATGACGGATTCAAAATAGCTGAAGCTGACCTCGAATTGAGGGGACCGGGTGAAATAGCCGGGACCCGCCAAAGTGGAGATTTGGGGTTAAAGATTGCCAGTTTAAGTGAAGATCAAGGCTTAATTAAAACCGCCAGGAATGCTGCAAAAATGATTCTCAGAGAAGACGAAGACCTTTCGTCTTCAGAAAACAAGCCGATTGCTGATTATCTAAACACACAAGGTAAATTCATGCAAATCTGGACGTTTATAAGTTAAAGTTTCTTAAAATTGGGCTCAGGCCTTAATCCTATACTGAATTGTGAGTACTTTAGAACAAAAGTAAGATGTCATGGCTAAATATAAGATGACCGGATTTGCCAGATTTTTCATATTCATCATCGTGGCGACTCCTATCGTGTACCTCATTGCCTCATATTATAATGGTGAAGATGGTCTAGCCAATATCAAATCTCTATTTGAAAAATCTGAAAGTACTGAATCTGTCACAGAAAAAACCCATCAAAATATACAGGACGTACCTTCAGGTGCCTCAGACGCGGAAGTATTGGATATAACAGCAGCCAGGAAAATAATTGATTCCTTGCAACAAGAGCTTGATGAATGCTTAAATGGAGGGAATTAAAGATTATTTCATCTGCTTTCCTCTACCTCTTTAGTATCTTTCAGAAAAAACTACGTTATGACCAAAATCCTTATCAATGATGGTATCCATGCGGATGGAAAATTGCTGCTGGAAGAGGCAGGGTTTGAAATTGAAATGGAGAAAGTACCACAGGATAAACTTGCAGAGGAACTTCCTCAATATGACGCGATCGTAGTCCGCTCGGCTACAAAAATCCGTAAACAGCTCATAGATCTTTGCCCCAACCTTAAATTGATTGCCCGGGGAGGCGTGGGATTAGATAATATTGATGTAGACTACGCTAAGGAAAAAGGTATCAAAGTGATCAATACACCGGCTGCTTCCAGTCAATCTGTAGCTGAGTTAGCATTAGGACATATGCTCAATGTGAGCAGAAAACTACACATCGCCAATCGTGAAATGCCTTCCAAAGGAAACACGTCTTTTAAAGCTCTAAAAAAAGAGTGCAGTAAAGGGACAGAGCTCAAAGGGAAAACTTTGGGTATCATAGGCTATGGAAGAATCGGCCAGACGATCACTCAAATTGGATTAGCCCTAGGGATGCGTGTACTTCCTGTAGACTTGTATGTGGATCGTGCTACACTCACTTTTAATCTTTACGACAAAGGACGAGTGGGTGTTTTTGCGGAAACATATACGGTTTCTATGGAAGAGATGCTGCAAAATGCAGACTACATCACCTTACATGTTCCTTTTAGTGGCGGCAAACCTCTTCTAGGTAAAGAAGAAATGGCCAAAATGAAAAAGGGAGCCGTCATCATCAATACTGCCCGCGGGGGAGCTGTTGATGAAGATGCCTTGTTGGAAGGATTGAAAAGTGGACAGATCGGAGGTGCAGGTTTAGACGTATTTGAGAATGAACCTACCCCTAAGCAGGAGCTTATGGATCACCCTTCGGTATCCGTATCTCCCCATATAGGCGCTTCTACTACAGAGGCACAGAGAAATATCGGCCTCGAGTTAGCAGATCAAATTTTAGAGTTCTTCGGAGCTAATGGATAAAAAAAGGCCCGTCTTCCAACGGGCTTTTTTTTAATACTTTCTTGAAGCTCTAATAGTTGTGGTTTCTTGTATCCAACACTTTACACGGAAAGATTGACCTTCCTTATATAGACGCTTACTAATGTCCTCGTTTGTGGGCATATATTGCCAATATTCATTGATCAATGCCTGAGCTTCATCAGCCACTTCCGGATCTATTTTTTTCGCATAGGTCCATTTGTCAATAGCCGGCCAGGTAACAATTTGACTATCCCATCCTGTTCCCGGCCCACACAAAGGACCACTGGATGCATATAATTTCCCAATTAAGATATACGGTTCTCCCCAATCAGATCTATAGTCAGCTGCTTGCAAGGCATAGGTTCTGGATTTAGGGAAATTTTTCAGGTAACTAAAATATACTTTCGCAACCATCAAAGCATAAGCTGCTTTCCTTTCCTCCGTCTCAGCAAATTTAATCGCCTCATCAAAAGCCTCTATCGCTTTTGAATAGTTCCCTTCCTGTAAAAGTGCAAAGGCATCTTTTGCCAAACCAGACCTCCGGGAACGATATTACAATTGTTTTTTAGTTGTTCTTCTATAGCTTGCAAGTCAGGATCTTCTTCGGAACAGCCTCCCCACCTAAGTTTACTATAGGTCAAGAATGCCTGATCACAATCCATTGTATCAGATTCCAGGTAAGCACTTAAATAAAGATCGCGATAATAAGCACAGTCATAAAAACCCTTTACTGATTCGAAATCTGCTATTTTATCTAAAGCATATCGTTCCACGATTTTCCAATCCTCAGCATTGGGATTCAGCTTGACCTGTCCTTCAACAAGCTTTTTGATATTAGTGGCCCACTGACGGGTCTCTACCGTATCGATGGCACCACTTCCAAATTGCTGTACAAGTAAAGCTGTAAAAGGATTCACCACGAATGCAGGGGTATCATCACCTAATAGTGTTATGGCATGGGTAAACAAACTGTATTTCTGCTCTTCTGTATGACTATCAGGGAATTTATAATAAATATCAAAGGCCTTTCTCGCAGTCAAATAGCCGTCATAATTAGGATAGCACTCTATCGCCTCATCATAGAGATACAAAATCGTATCCATATAATTGTATGTAAGGTTTTGATCGTCTGATTTGCGCATCAAATCCTCATATAGATACACCCCATCTGTATAAACAACATATCTCTTTCCATCGGCTGCAGGAGCTAGAGAATACACTTGGCGCCAATAGGGTAAAGCTTGTTGATATTGGTTGAGCTTGAAAAAATCTCTATAAATGACATAAGATTCAAGGGCTTTCTCTGACTGCTTAATATCAGAAAACTTTACACATTCACTGAGATTGCTTTCTTCCACGACTTGAGTCGCCGTATCCTTTTCGACTGCTTGTTCTCTTTTTTCCTGAAGCGCTTGTGAAGCTTTAGGATTACAAGCTACCGCCAGCAGTGCCAAAAAGAGGATTCCTGTACTCCAAATTGCACGAAAAGATTGATAAGAGATCATAGGGTTTCTTAACCTTTACTAAATCGCAGTTTCACAGTCTCTCCTATCCAACACCCTACCTTAACAGCTTGTCCTTCCTTAAGTCCTCGCATAAAGCCTTCATTCTGGAGTGGTTTCGAGTTACTGAAGGTTGCTATTCTTCTATTCGCCTCGGCAGCGACCTCTTCATCAATTGATTTTGCATATGCATATTTATCTAAGGCTGCCAGAACAGCTAAGCGCTGATTCCATTGGTCACCACACTTGCTGGATGCATATAAGTCACCAATCAGAATAAATGGCTGTCCCCACCCTTCTTTCAAGGAAGCAGCCGTTCGGGCCTCCTGTCTAGCTTCAGCATACCTGCTCATTTTTCGACCCAAGATAGAGGCCATTCTGAAATGGATATCTGCTTGTTTTTCAATATCTTCCTCAGAGTCCAGAGCTTCCTCGTATTTCTTCAAGGCTTCTTTATATTTCCCTTCGTCATAAAGCAGCTTCGCTGCATATGCAGGATTCTTAGCTGCTAGCTCTGCCTGAACTTTTTTATTGTACTCTTCTACATAGACCAAATATTTTTCCTTCAGCTCTAACATGATCGCTTCTGTAGTATCACATTGCTTTTGGACTAGTTTTACATAAATATGTTCTACAAGTTCTCCATTCTCGGGATCAGCCTGATATTCGGGCAACAATTTGTCTTTAAAATACTGACAATCATAAAGATCATCCTCAATTTGAGACATTTTGGCTTCCATTCGGCTAACAGACTGCTCATAGTAAGTGCTATAGGTCCCATTATTTTCAACATTCCATGCACCAATTTCAATTAGCTTTCCATGTGCCGCTCTTGCTTGATCAGCAGTAATTTCATTTCGTTCATACAGCGTCACGATGGCTGCTGCCATAGGGTCAAAAATGATGTACTCAGATTGGTTCCCAGCTAAGTCCATAGACTCCTCTATCGTATTAAAGATTTGGATTCTAGGCATATTAAAGGTGTAATACATCTCATAAGCTTTCCGCCCCAAGACGTAACCGGCTTTCGCATCATAACAATCCTGAGCTCCCTTACATTTAGGCAAGTCTATAGCCTGCTGCTTGTAGCATTCCGCCGCTTGATCAAATAAGGTTAGTATGGTGTTTTGGATCTCTTTCTTTTCTTCATCCGTTTGAGCACTATTCAGTCTCCATTTCTGGATTTTGACACCATCCATGTAATGGAAATCCCTGCGTCCATCTGCAGCCGGAGCTATTTCGTAAGCAATTGCCCAGTTTTCGTAAGCCAGAGGGTAGTTTTCATTTTTCAGTGCTTGCCTGTAAATAGAGTGAGCTCCTTCAGCTTTATCTTTTTGAGGATTTTCATTCCATGTTTCACATTGGGCCTTGATATCGTGATTTAAAAAGCCAATGACCAGTGCAAGTGTCACTACCCAAATCAACTGAGCATTCCTTTTCATATTAGTTGAATTTTGATTTTACAAACCATTCATTATCCGCAGCTGTAAAGCCGAACCCTATATTGAAAAAGGATTCAGATAAAGAGCTGGAGATTGTTCGTTCGCCGTAGCTAAACGAAAAATTACCGTATGATGTTCGCCTTCTTCCAATAAACGGAAGGGTAAATCCAAAACTTATCCGATAATCTTGTATTTGCGTATCGTTAACAATTCTTGGATCTGTCCCCATATTATAGCCTAGCCGATAAGTCATCCTCTTAAAGTAATTATTAATATCTCCGGCGTCCGGTGTGTACCCTAAGCCGGCAGCCAATCTCCAGGTATTCTCCATTTCTGCAGGTTTGGCCTCACTTTCATAATTACCCCAAAAACCGAGACTGTAATCGACACCGAATTGGAACTTATTGATTTCATCATAAAAAACGCCTACACTCATTCCCCCAGGAAGCACCCCTTGAGACTCCAAGTCCTCATTAAACACTAAAGTATCGACGGTCCTGAATACAGGATGCAGCGTACGGTACAGATTCGTTTCGTTGAACCTCATAGAAGATTGGGAAAGTAATTGTGCGCCGAAGGTTAGGGTCTGTCTTTCTGATCCCCTGTCCCCATTCGGCTTTTCATTATACCTTAATACATGCTTATACTGAGCACCGAACTCCCAACGCAAAGCATTAACGTTAATGTCATCCTGATACACATTAGTCAGGGTATTTGTAAGATCACCAAACTGAACGGACCGCTCCTCTCGCAAGTCACCAAAGATATACTCCGCCCTAAAGCCTACTGCAAGGTTTTTAAAGCGAACACCATTGGCCCATTGTACCGCATATGACCCACCCGTTCCGGTATATTGTCTTCTAATAAGTCCAAACTCGTCATCCTCAATATCAGTGACAATATCATATCCCACTTCTGAGAAAGGCATAAGCCCAATCATCATTCCCCAGGCGTAATCACGCTCTTGTCTATCCAACAAGTCATTGATGGGGTTAAAAATTGGGAATGCTAAATTTAGATGAGAAATATTTCCTGTCCAATAATCAAATTGCTGGTCCCCGGCGTCAATATTGGTGTTTTGACCATACACACCCACATCTAAGGCAGTAGATCGTAACCAGCTCAAACTCGCAGGATTATTAGGATTGATAAATATAGGGGATTGAAATGCCGTGGATATGCCGCCCATGGCCTGTTGCACAGGTAAGTGAAACGAACGGATATCTCCCAACCCTATTCTGGAAACCGGCGAATAGATTTTTGGCTGTGCCAAAAGGGTCACCGTTCCGCTCAATAGGAACATTACACTCCAGAATAAACTATGATAATTTCGCATGTAGCATTTTATATAAGCCTTCAAAAACTAAATCAGGCAGCGCAAATATCTCCATTTTGAGTTTTTTTGCAAATTCATTTGCATCGCCACCGGTTAAAATAACGTTAATAAGCTCTGTTCGTTGCTTTAGCGTCGCCACATAAGCTTTAATTTCAAGCAGTATTCCATGGAAGGCGCCCGCCTGCAGAGCTGAGTTTGTCGAAACTCCTATTAAGGAGATTGTTGGGTCCGCTTCCGCAAATGGGAGATTACTGGTCATCTCATGCATGGCGCGCAATCTCATTTTCCACCCGGGAGCAATATTGCCTCCATGATACACACCTTCATGATCTACAAAATCTATAGTCATGCAGGTGCCAATATCAAAAATCAAACACGCCTCCCCAAATTGTTCCCATGCCGCAACTACTGCTGCTAATCGGTCTATCCCAAGACTTTCCGGAGTCTTATAATTAAGTTTCACGGGGACAGACCATTGGGTGCTCGCTTGATAGAATTGGATATGATCGGACAGCATTTCGGTGGATAATTCTTTTAACCCAACCTTCGAGGTTTTCAAAACCTCAAAGGTCGGTCCATTAATGCTTGAAGTGTCTGAACCCTGTCATGTACATAGATTGGTCGTGGGCATCGCAATAGTCTATAGAATCCAGATCCTTGATAGATCCTCCGGGTTGTACAATTGATTGAATACCTGCTTCATGACCTATTTCCACACAATCCGGGAATGGAAAAAACGCATCAGAAGCCATCACAGCACCTTCCGTTTCAAAATCAAAGTGACGCGCCTTGTGAATAGCTTGTTGTAATGCATCCACTCTCGAGGTTTGTCCACACCCCATACCGATCATTTGTTGATCTCGGACCAGCACGATGGTATTACTCTTCAGATGCTTGACAACCTTATTCGCAAACATCAAATCTTCCAATTCACGATCACTGGCAGCCTTGCTGGTAGCCAGTTTCCAATTCGCGCGCTCATGTTGCTTCAAATCCATATCCTGCTCAATGACACCATTCAACAAGGATTTAAACTGCTTTTTCGGTTGAGCCCATGATTGGATTTCCAATAGTATTCTCTTTTTCTTCTTAGTCAAGAGTTCAATGGCTTCATCACTAAAAGATGGTGCCATCACCACCTCATAGAAAATTTGATCTATCTTTTCAGCAGTTTCACCATCAATTTCTTGATTGGCAATAATGATGCCTCCAAAGGCCGAAACCGGGTCTCCGGCTAGTGCAGCATCCCATGCTTCACTAATAGAGTTACGCGTGGCTATACCGCATGGGTTAGTGTGCTTCAGAACTGCCATTGTGGGTGCCTCCTCCTTAAATTCGCACATCAAGTGATAAGCTGCATCTACATCTACCAAGTTATTGTACGATAATTCCTTTCCATTGATTTGATGAAGCAATTCCTCTAAAGGGCCATAAAACTTTGCTTCCTGATGCGGATTTTCGCCGTAACGCAAACTTCTGGAAGGATTGACGGAGGCTTTGAAGACATTTCCGGAACCACCGGCAAGGTATCTGTATATTTCAGTGTCATAACTACTGGAAACATGAAAAGCATGAGTGGCATAAGCTGCTCTCTGTTCTTCCGATGAAGTCGCTTTTTGTGTTTTTAACAAGTCTAAAAAGTCGTCATACTGATCCTTAGAGGAAACGATGAGTGTTCTTTCATAGTTTTTTGCTGCAGCACGAATCAATGCGATGCCTCCAATATCAATTTTTTCAATAATCGCTTGGTGAGTCGCTCCTTCCTGGGCTACCGTTTCTTCAAATGGATACAAGTCCACTACTACACAATCAATATTCAATAGGCCATACGTGTCCATTTGCTGCTGATGGTCTTCTGTAGGCCGAGCCAAAATACCTCCAAAAACAGCAGGGTGAAGCGTCTTCACTCTACCATCCAGAATCGCAGGATAATCTGTTAGTAATTCAACGGGAGTCACGGGTATATTCAGGGCTTCAATGAATCTTTGTGTACCACCTGTGGACACAATTTCTATTCCCTGATGATACATTTCCTGAACAATAGGCTGCAGACCTTCCTTTGAAAAAACTGAGATTAAAGCTCTCTTAATGGTTTGTTGGCTCATTTCCTTAGGTTTATGAGCTGCAAATTTAACAATCTGAACTCAGTACCCAAGCAATCCTATTCATTAGAATAAAGAAGGGTCATCTTCCTCAGGTTGAGCGATCTTCTTTTTCGGCAACTTAAGAATATTCCCCATTTCAAAACACTTTCGACACCTGGCTTCATAACTGTCCTTCTCGCCCAATAGAACTTGAGATTCGCTGGCATGAACACGGTAGGAATGTGTAGCTAAGTTTCCACAATGCAAACATATGGCATGCACCTTTGTCACATACTCCGCTATAGCCATCAAATGGGGGATGCTTCCAAAAGGAACTCCTTTATAATCGAGGTCTAATCCGGCGATAATGACCCTTTTTCCTTCAAGCGCTAATTGATTACAAACTTCCGGTAGTCCATCATCAAAGAATTGGGCTTCATCAATACCTACCACTTCTACCCCATCGGTATGCTTCAATATGTCTTGCGATCGCTTGAGAGGTATACTATGCAACTTACGGTCGTCATGAGAAACTACTTTTGCATCATCATAGCGTGTATCTAAAGAAGGCTTTATGACTACAATCGATTGCTCTGCAATTTCAGCTCTTTTTAGACGGCGAATAAGTTCCTCAGTTTTTCCGGAAAACATAGATCCACATATCACTTCGATCCATCCGCTGCGTTGTCCTTTAAAGTAAGGTTCAAGAAACATGTTGAGTAATTAATCGGCAAAATCAACTATATTTGAACAAGTCACTGATTTTTAAACCGAAATACGTTAGCAAAAATTTTAACATATGCCTATGGCCGCTGAAAAGATAACAAAAGCTTTGAAAAAAGCACTCTTCAGATTGGAAGCGATGGACAAGAATGAAGCACTTTCCATACTCGATCGTGAAATGATTGGTAAACTTCTTTTAGAAGCATACGAAGATGTTTGGACCTATGAGCTCGATGAGGAGGAACACCCTGGCAGAAATGAGCATTTTGAATTTGAAGTTGAAACAGAGGAACCCAAAACTGTTGCTCCGCCTGAGGAAAAAGTAGTGTCTGAACAACCACAGTCTCTCCCTGAAACTGAAAAAGTGGACAATCTAGTACCTGTAGAGGAGGTCAATGTCAAAGAGGAGGCAAAGGACGAAGTAGAAATAAGTATTCCAAATACGCCTCAACAAGAATCGAAACCACCACAAGAACAGATTTCCGATAATCTGCAAGAAATTTTTGCTGTAAAGCAATCTAAAGAGCTCAGTGAACGCTTATCTCAACTCCCTATTGATGATATTTGGGCTGCCATGGGACTCAATGAGCGCATCTTTACACAGAATGAGCTTTTTGGAGGAGATCATGATCTTTTCAAGACGACTGTTCAAAAGATCGATAAAATGAACAGCTTTGATGAAGCCAAAAGATATCTGATTGACCATATTGCCTTGGATCAGAATTGGGAAGCCAACGATAGAATAAAAATTGCCAAAAACTTCGTTAAATTGATACAGCGACGATTCTAAACAGAATATGCATATGAAAAAGATTGGAGTATTTACCAGTGGAGGCGATGCACCCGGCATGAATGCTTGTGTGCGAGCTGTTGTCAGATATGCTATTCACTCAGGCGTAGAGGTTGTCGGAATAAAACGAGGATACAAAGGAATGATCGCAGGGGACTTTATCCCAATGACAACCCATGATGTCAGTAATATAATTCAACATGGCGGTACAATTCTAAAATCAGCAAGATCAAAAGAATTCAGAACTGTTGAAGGTAGAAGAGTAGCTGCATTGAACCTAAAAAAAGAGGGCATCGAAGGGCTGGTGGCCATTGGAGGAGATGGAACCTTTACAGGAGCTAAGATCTTTTATGAGGAACATGGAATTCCAACTATAGGAGTTCCTGGCACTATAGACAATGACCTTTTTGGCACAGACTTTACGATTGGATATGACACAGCCATCAATACAGCCATGGATGCCATCGATAAAATCAAAGATACTGCCAATGCACATGAACGAGTTTTCATTGTGGAGGTCATGGGACGAGATGCCGGCTTTATTGCGCTAAGAGCAGGGATTGCGACCGGTGCCGAAGGAGTGCTTGTGCCAGAATATCAAACCAACATGGAAGACTTGATTCAAAGCATGAATCAAAATTTTGAGCGTAGAAAAGCGTCCAATATTATCATTGTTGCTGAAGGAGACGATGCAGGTGGAGCTTTCGCCATATCAAAACGTCTTACCCAGGCTATTCCGGAGATCGAATCCAGAGTGGTCATTCTTGGCCATACACAAAGAGGTGGAAGGCCTACCTGCATGGACCGGGTACTGGCATCAAAATTAGGATATGAGGCTGTCAAAAATCTATTACAAGGTGAGAAAGATGCCATGGTGGGTCAGGTGCATAAAAATATCGTTCTAACCAAATTTGAAAAAGCCATTAAGCATCATCAAAGCATGGATGCCTCACTTTATGAGTTAACCAAAGTGCTGGTTTAGATGAAGTGGCGTAAAGCGATACAGTTACCCCTTTACATCATCGGCAGTATGTGGATGATACACATTGCTCAGGTCATAATGGGGGTTCGTTTTATTGGATTAGGAGTATATCCACGCAAGCTGGAAGGAGCCATAGGGATACTCTCAGCTCCTTTCATTCATGGCAGCTTTCAACACCTCATCTCCAATTCAGTACCTCTGTTCTTTTTAATCACTTTGCTTTTTCTAGCTTACAGACGATCTTCTTGGATTGCTTTAACCCTCATATATATAGGCACAGGCATCGGTATGTGGCTATTTGTCAGGCCTTCTTTTCACATTGGTGCAAGTGGTGTCGTATACGGGCTCGTATCTTTTATGTTCTGGACGGGGGTTTTTCGGAAGAATATTCGGTCTATTGCTATTAGTCTGGCGATTCTCTTTTTATACTCCGGATACATTTGGGGGATTTTCCCGGGTGAGCCGGGCGTTTCATGGGATGGGCATTTAATTGGAGCTATTGTCGGTATTATGGTAGCATACCTGCTTAGAGGCCAAGTAGAAGAATCAGAACAAATAGAAGAAGAGCAATATACCTACCTTAGAGATGAAGCCCCGAAACGCAAGTACTTTGATTCAGATCTTTTCGATTAATCATTGATAGCTTGTAAAGCTGAACGAACTGAGCCGTGAGCTTTCAATAAATTCAGGGCTTTCTCTTTACTGATTCCTTTTTGATGCATTAGAATCTTGGTAGCTCGATCCCACAGCTTGTCGTTGCTGAGCTGCATATCTACCATGCGATGATCCTCCACTCGCCCCAGACGAATCATCGTGCTGGTGGTAATCATATTCAAGACCATTTTTTGAGCCGTCCCAGCTTTCATGCGTGTACTCCCGGTCACTACTTCAGGTCCGACAATAATCTCTAGCGCGTGATCGGAATATTGAGCCACAGGTGTTTCCTCATTACAAGTAATACATGCAGTCAGAAGGCCTTGCTCCTGAGCTTTTTGCAAGCCTCCCACAACGTAGGGTGTCGTGCCTGATGCTGCAATCCCCAACACTGTATCCTTTTCATCAATTTCATAAAAAAGGAGATCCTTCCAGGCTTGTTGTCTATCGTCTTCAGCATGCTCCACAGCCTTTCTGATGGCACTATCACCGCCGGCAATCAACCCAATGACCCAATCATGAGGCACACCAAAAGTAGGAGGACATTCACTGGCGTCTAATATCCCTAAACGGCCACTTGTACCGGCACCTATATAAAATAAACGTCCACCTTCTTTCATTCTTGGGACTAAAGCGTCTACAAATGCGGCTATAGATTCTAGCTTTTGTTCCACGGCGGTAGCAACCTTGTGATCTTCCTTATTTATGATCTGCACTAATTCAATAGGAGTCTTTTTTTCTAAGTCTCTATAAAGCGAATCTGATTCAGTTACCTTTTTCATTTATCTTGTTTGAATTGCACTTAATATCCACAGTGAAGTGAAGGTCAGCGCACCATTGACGGCTAAGATGAGAAACCCAAAAGAAAATCCGTTCAAGAGCTCTGCTGAGTACATATCTAATATAAATGAGAGCACCGGACTTAGCAGAACCACCAGGATAACTATGCTTCCCCTTAACTTCTTTTTGATGGTTAAAGCATATAGGAACAGACCCAAAATCGGCCCATAAGTGTAACCGGCTGCTTTAAATAGCTGATTGATCACAGCATCCTCGTTGATAGCATGAAACAGTATGATGACCACAAAAAGCAAAGTGGAAAAGCCTATGTGTGTATAAATTCTCCATCGCTTTTCTAATCCTGCCGCCCTTTGAACTCGTTCGAACCCAAGAAAATCAACACAAAAAGCAGTCGTCAATGAGGTGAGCGCTGAATCTGCAGATGAATAAGCCGCTGCAATTAAACCTAAGATAAAGAATACTCCGACTACAACTCCTAACCCACCATTTAAGGCGATCATTGGA
>CAZGGG010000030.1:32186-37629 GCA_964525165.1 uncultured Saprospiraceae bacterium
CGCGATGAGTCCTACTACAAACAAAACGCCTATCCCGGCCGGAAGATAGTTTAAGGCCAATGTCGGATAAAATTGATCTGTTTCTTCAGGGATCGCGATTCCTTCCTTTGTAGCAAAGATGTATAATAAAACACCCAGGGTAAGGAACAGCAGATTGGCAAAAACCAAAACTACATTAAACGAATACATATTCTTTTTGGCCTCTTTGATATTTCGGCAAGAAAGATTTTTCTGCATCATATCCTGATCCATACCGGTCATCACTATAGTGATCAAAGCTCCGCTGATAAACTGTTTCCAAAAATAATTGGGGTCCTCCCAACCATTTTCGAAAAAGAACATTTGCCCATATTCGCCCGAACGAATCTCGGCAACCATAGTAGAAAAGTTCCAATCCAAGGCCTGAACGATGGCCACGATCGTTAGTCCTACAGCCGCCAGCATACTTAAAGTCTGTAAGGTATCTGTATATACAATAGTCTTTATGCCGGCCCTAAATGTGTACACCCAAATCAATACTATGGTGATCAAAACGGTAATCCAAAAAGGAATGCCAAAAGGTCCTGTTACAAATTCCTGAAGCACAATAGCAACAAGATACATCCGAAAAGAAGCACCAATAGTTCGACTTAGTAAAAAATACGCGGCTCCTGATTTATAGGCCTCCCAACCAATTCGCTTCTCTAAAAAGCCATAGATCGAGGTTAAATTAAGCGAATAATACAACGGCATGAGCACCTCAGCGATAACAACATATCCCAATATATATCCCATGACCATTTGCATGTAGGAGTAGCCCATATTCAGCCCCCCGGCACCTACGACACCCGGTATCGAAATAAATGTCACTCCTGACAACGAAGCACCAATCATTCCAAAAGCGACCAGATACCAGGGGCTTTGTCTTCCGGCTAAGAAAAAGGTATTGTTATCTGAGGATCGGGAGGTAAACTGAGCTATGATCAAAAGTAAAATGAAATACCCCAGAATAATTCCGCCTATAAGAAAAGGTGATAGCGCCGTCTGCATCATTTTAAGCTAGGTATTATTCCTGCAGTTTGGGACCAAATGCAAGATCTCCGGCGTCACCTAATCCAGGTACGATGTAAGATTTGGCAGTGAGCTCTTCATCAATGTCTCCTGCCCATATGACCGCATTTTTGTGCTTCCTGCGTAAGTGATCAATCCCATTCGTAGATGCAATAGCTGTGGCGATATGGATTTTTCTAGGCTGACCATACTCAAGCAAAGCCTCCAATGCACTATCTATACTCGCTCCGGTCGCCACCATCGGATCAGCCAATATCAAAACTGCATTTTCCAGATTGGGACAGGTAACGTACTCCAGATTCACTTCAAACGAACCGTCTTTGTGATGTTTACGATAGGAAGATATAAATGCTGAATCCGCATCATCAAATATCTCCAAGAAACCTTCATGCATGGCTAGTCCGGCCCTCAAAATAGAAGCAATCACCACTCTGTCAGAAGGAATCTCCATTTCTGAAATCCCTAAGGGTGTGGTAATAGACACCCCTTCATATTTCAAGGTTTTAGAGATCTCATAGGCCATACAAATCGCGAGACGCTCCATATTTTTGCGGAAGCGCAATCGATCTTCATGCAATTGCACATTTCTTAATTGTGCAATCATTTTGTTGATGATTGAGTTCTTCTGACTGAGATGAAAGAGCATAGTTTATATTTTCCATTAAATTAAGAGAGTTCACGAACATTCCAATAAAGTGCGATAAACTTTATCCCAATCTTGCCAGCCAAAAATCGGACCTAAAGAAGAATTATGCCACAACCAGTTGATTTCACCACCCGTCTCGCGGACTTTTCCAATGACAAGTTGAATCTCCTCTACAGCTTGTTCCGGAGACAAATTCATGTAATAGCGTAAGCTGGCATCCATCAGTTGGAGTGGATGAATCAACAACTGGGTGGTTCGCTCCTCCGTAAAATCATAGAAATAAAATGTGTGTGCGGTAGCCGCTCTGAATCCAATATGATCAGCAAAGCCCATACTATAGTCATCACGCACTCCTATTTGTTCTATCGCTTGATATCGACTAGGATAATCAAGTTTCAAGTAATGAAAACGGACTTTCCCGGAAGCACCCGGATAACTTTGCTCTATCAGCTGCCTTTCGGCAAAAAGGGATTCGTGCTCACTTCCTGAGCTCATAGAGGGATGCCAAGCCACTTGCCCTACTGAGGATAATTGCTGAATTAAGTGTTGATATGCGGGATGGTCGATGGAAAGTGTTTGATCTTCTTTCCGTCTCTTATCTCCGGTTAATAAAAAAAACAAAGGTGATAGCTCATATTCCTTCGCGTCCTTCAAAATCCTGTCAAAAGTATCAAAAGGATCCTTCCCTTTGAAAACTTGCCAAATTTGTGCCCACGCTCCTCTTTTGAATAATCCTCCCAGTTTTTTGACTTTGATGGCCGGAGTCCCATACTTCATTAGATAGGGATAATCAATATCGAAAGAAGCTTGTACCTTCAATGCATATTCAGGAGCCGAAAGTTTAGGAAATATGGAGCGCATCCTATTTATCCACTCTTTTATCCATTGATCAAGAACCGGATCAAGGAGCGTAGACCGATTTTCCTGTGAAAGATCTTCACTTAGGAATCGTCCATAAAGATCCTTAACGGAGACTATATATTCTTCCAAGCGTGATAAATGATAAAATCCGGCTGAAAAAATATCCAAACCAATAAAATCATCTTTCGTACTCCATGCTTGCTTTTTCCTGCTCGCAGAAACCCATAAACTGCTCGAGATATCTTGGAGAGAAAATAGGTCCGGATGGCTTTGAGCCATGTAGGGTAAGCCCTCCATCTTTTGTCCATAGGTAATGGAGGGCAGATCATGGGCCTTTTCCAATGAATCCGTCATTTGAAAACTCCATCCTGTAAGTCTGCTTATATGTTGCAAGACATATTCTAAACGAGCTGTAACTGTCTTCGTTACGATTATTATACGATTTGGAGGGTCTTGCATCAATCTAATGTCATTTCATTATTTGATTGGATAACAAATTTGATGTATTTTAAAACTTATTATCGTCTTTGTACGTAATTTAAGTAAAGAAACTAATTGACTAGGAAACTGACATATAGTATTATTTGGGTAGCACTTCTGGCTCCGGTCAGTTTATGGTCGCAGATTACCCTCCAGCCGAAACAGGTAGATGGAGAGCCTAAGGGTATCATTTACGATAAAGAATGGGCTGTCGACTTCCGATTGCATACTGCAGGATATGGCTTAGGTTTTAGTTGGGGGTCCATTGATGCTTTTGATAAAACTCAGTTCTACAGTATTTCTTTAGATTTCTTACGCCATCCGAAAGAATTTCGCCAAAATATTCGTCCCAGCATATATAATCCTTTGAACAGACCATTTGTGTTCGGAAAACAAAACTCCTTTTTTAGTTTGAAAGGAGGAATTGGTAAAAAAGTATTCTTGTCGGAAAAAGCAAAAAGAAGAGGATTGGCCGTAGGGTATACTTATCAAGGAGGTATTTCATTAGGTATGTTGAAACCCTATTATCTGGAAGTCATTAACTATGACAATATTCCGATAGATCCCATTATGGACATTAAGTACACTGAAGAAACAGCAGAACGCTTTTTGGATATTAATGAAATTGAGGGATCTTCCGGGTTTTTTAAAGGTTTGGGAGAGACTAGTTTCCTACCGGGAGTATATGGCCGAGCTTCCGTTCACTTTGCATGGGGTGCTTATGACGAATATGTGAAGGCACTGGACATTGGAATCATGTTAGAGCTCTATCCGCGTGAGGTGCCTATCATGCTGATCGCAGATAATGACCCTTACTTCATAAATCTTTACCTAAATTTGCAATTAGGGAAGAGAAATTGATAGAAAACTATTTTTTTCACTTCGCTGTTAACCCATCATAAGCCATTGATTTATGATTGAATTACCGGTAGTAGAAGCCAAACAAGAAAGACGAAGAAAACCCAATTGGTTGCGTGTAAAGTTGCCTGTGGGTGAAAAATATAAACGCGTCCGTTCATTGGTAGATGAGTATAACTTGCATACCATTTGTCAAAGCGGTAATTGTCCTAATATGGGTGAGTGCTGGGGAGCGGGTACTGCCACATTTATGATTTTGGGAAATACCTGTACGCGCTCTTGCTCCTTTTGCGCAGTAAAGACAGGGCGGCCACCTGAATATGATGAGGATGAGCCCAGAAGAGTGGCGGAAGCGATTCGACTGATGGAAGTCAAACATGCTGTTATTACTTCGGTCAATAGAGATGAACTAAAAGATCGTGGTGCTGAAATATGGTACCAGACTGTCAAGCAAGTCAAAGAACAATCTCCTACGACTACAATTGAAACACTCATACCGGATACCAGAGCGAATTGGGAGGCATTAGAACGAATGATTAGCCCGGGGCAAGAGGTTGTTTCGCATAATATGGAGACCGTGGAAAGCCTTTACCGAAAGGTTCGACCTCAAGCGAAATACAATCGAAGTTTAGAACAAATCAAGCGCACCAAAGCATACGGGAAAAGAACAAAATCCGGTATCATGGTAGGTCTAGGTGAAACGCAAGATGAAGTCTTTAAAATCATGGATGATCTTGTAGAACACGGCTGTGATGTACTGACTATCGGACAATATCTCCAACCGACCAAAAACCACTTGGATGTAGCCGAATATGTTCACCCGGATACTTTTGCATTATACAAGGAAGTTGGAATGAACAAAGGATTTGACTTTGTAGAAAGTGGACCTTTAGTAAGATCAAGTTATCATGCGGAGCGGCATTTGTAGTTGAAAAATCTGCTACAAATTGCCTGAAGTATTTGTGCTAAAAAAGAGTGCTACGTTCAAAAGCCCCTGCATTGGGTACATTTATTTGATTCTGATATCCACATTCCATTTAATGATTGCAACGGGGTTCAGCCAAGATTTGCAAATGCTCAGCAGGAGTCTGTCAAGCAAGAGATAAGTCTGTATCCGAATCCCACTCAAGATCGTTTATACTTGCAAAATCTAGCAATTGATGAACCGATAGTGTATCGAATTTTTTCATCCGATGGACGGTTGATTCAAGAAGGAAAAACAAATTCCGGAGGCAGCGAAATCCTGCTCCAAAATCATTTACCTTCAGAAAATTTAGGAATTGGCCAAGCTACCTTTAATATATCAGGATCTAAATTTGCTTTAAACTTTGCACGCTACGGTAGATTAATTGTATTTGATTTTGATAATGCTAGTGGTGTGCTGTACAATGGCCTCTTAGACACTATTATCGAATTTGAAGATGAATATGGGGCTGGTTCCGGAATGAAATACCAGAACGAGTTCCGCGACCCGGCACTGGCACGGCTGCAGTTACAGGCGATCAGCAAGGCTGTAGCCGGCTTTGACCGCACCATGACGTTAATGGA
>CAZGGG010000031.1:0-11864 GCA_964525165.1 uncultured Saprospiraceae bacterium
ATAATGATCATCGGTCACACCTCCGCCCACTTCATTCAAAAAATAATTCCCATAGCCCATTTGATCCGCTAAGGTCCATATGCGATCCACCCAACTCTCTGCATAGCGCATCGAAAAGCCTTCCTTGAAGAAGGTCGCATTTTTGGCACCCACCATATCTAATAAGATGCCCATTCTGAAGCGGAAAGCCGGCATGTGTGGCTGGTTGGCCCAATACTGCGCTCCCATGCCCCAACTGTTTACTTGATTGCCATCGGAGATGCCCTGATCTTCCAGATCAAACAATACGATATCCACGCCACAACCGGGTTGCTGAGCGCCCAGCAATCTGGCGATTTCCAGCAATACGCCTACTCCACTGGCGCCATCATTGGCACCCGGTACCTGGGCATCCGGATTTTCTTCATCCGCAGTAAAGCGAGAGTCCCAATGCGCACACAATAAAATGCGATCCTTTGCCTCCGGAAAGAACTTTCCTATAACATTATATCCCTGTAAAGGAACTCCATCAAATCGAGTAGCGGTAAACGACTGGACAGTGGTGGCTGCACCATGTCTTTTCAATTCTCGAACAAAGTAATCTCTGGCCTCCAGCTGTGCTGGGGTTCCCGGCACGCGTGGCCCAAATTCCAATTGCTCCGCTACGTACCGATAGGCAGAATCGGAAGAGAAGGAAGGAACTTCAATAACCTTTGGCGATGCACTCGTTGTATTTTTTGAGTCTTCTTCTGCTGTCCCGCAGGCCCAAAAGCCCAACAAGAGCACAGCGGCCACCAGCCAACTTATTTTTCTACTGTCCATTTCGTTCCTTCTTTGCTATCTTTTAGTTGAATATGTGCATCATTCAGTCGATCACGAATCAAATCTGCAATCTCAAAATTGCGATCGGCTCTGGCCTTGGATCGCAATTCTATCACGACTTGCATCACATGATCCAGAATATCCGTTTCACCATCCTCTGTACTGAGGTCATCCTGCAGCCCGAACACGTCAAATACAAACGAGTGAACTTCAGTTTTCAGTCTTTCTAAAGTTTCAGCTTGCAATTGGTTGATATCCAACTGTCCGCCATCTAACTTATTGATCACAGAGACCAGCTCAAAAGCTCTGGCCAGCGCTCTGGGACTGTTGAAGTCATCATTCATTTCTGCATACATCTTATCAATAGAGGCATTGACTTCCTGGTCAAGAGCAGTAGCATCTGCAGCGTCTTGGGTCTCCAAATGGGCCAACAATCGCACCGCTTCCATCAGTCGACGGTATCCTTTTTCTGCCGCTTGCAATGCTTCATCGGTCAAATCCAAAGTGGATCGATAGTGGGACTGCAACATAAAAAAACGAACGACCATCGGGCTATAGGCCTTACTGACATGCGGGCTGTCTCCTGTGAACAATTGCTCCGGCGTGATCGTGTTGCCATCACTCTTGGACATTTTCCGTCCATTCATCAACAGCATATTGGCATGCATCCAATAGTTTGCGGGTTGGCAACCGCAAGCTCCAAAGTTCTGCGCCACCTCATTCTCATGATGCGGAAATTTCAAATCACTCCCTCCCCCATGAATGTCAAAGGTTTTCCCTAAATACTTCGTACTCATGGCCGAGCATTCTAAATGCCAGCCGGGAAATCCGAGTGACCAGGGAGATGGCCATTTCATCAAATGAGAAGGGTCTGCTTTGATCCAAATAGCAAAGTCTGCAGGATTTCGTTTCTCACCCTGATTTTTTAATTCACGACTTTCGGCGATCAGATCTTCCAAAACACGCCCACTCAATTTGCCGTACACATCCTGGTCCGTGGCAAATTTTGTAGTATCGAAATAGACGCTTCCATTGACCTCATAAGCATATCCATTGTCCAAAATAGCTTTTACCATTTCGATTTGTTCTATGATATGCCCGGTCGCGCGAGGTTCGATACTGGGAGAAAGATTATTGAGGATCCCCATCACTTCATGAAAGCCCAGGGTGTATTGCTGTACCAACTCCATAGGCTCTAACTGCTCCAGCCGAGCCCGTTTTGAAATTTTATCTTCTGCGCCACTGTCTGCATCGCCTTCCAAATGGCCTACATCGGTAATATTGCGCACATAGCGAACCTTATACCCCAATTTGGTGAGATATCTATAGATCACATCAAAAGACGTAAAGGTTCGACAATTCCCCAGATGGACATTACTGTATACGGTCGGGCCACATACATACATACCAATACGCCCCTCTACTAAAGGAGTAAACTCTTCTTTCTTTCTCGTCAGACTGTTATAAATGTGTACGTTCGATTCCATAATCTAAAGGTAAAACATATTATGCACACTTATAATACATAAGTGTAAATTCAAATTCGCCGCTAAGGTAAGGACTGAGGGATAAACTTGATCAGTTCGCTGCGTCTTTATTGGCTTGTATCACCGCTACCACCGGATAATGATCCGATAAAAGCATGCGCCCGACTTCGTAGGATTGCACCTTCATCTGAGGATCCACAAAAATATGATCAATGCGCAAAAAAGGCAGATTCCCGGCGTAAGTGGTGGCGAAGCCTTTTCCTTTCTGTACAAAGGCATCCTCCAGCTGTTGACTCACCTTTCGGTAAATGTAAGACTGAGGCCCTTCGTTGAAGTCCCCTGCCAAGATCACAGGATAAGGAGATGCCTGGATGTGTTCTAACACCTCTTCCATCTGATCCACCCGATCTGCCGCAGTGTGAATGTACCGGGAAAGGACCTGGCGGGTCTTTGCCCACTGTTCTTCGTCTAGCTCATTCTCTCGAAGCAACTCGTCTGTAAGATGCCCGATTTGATTGGATTGAAGATGAATATTATAGATTCTGATCGTGTCCCCATTTGCCGTAAGGACATCTACAAAGACCGCATTATTCACAGAACTGCCAAAATCAAAACACCCCTTTTGGAGAATAGGGAATTCTGTAAAAATAGCAGGGCCTCTACGTTCGCACTGATGGCTGTATACTAAGTGTTTTGTTTCCGGGATGAGCGGCAAGTTGCCTTTGATATGTTCTTGAATACATAAAATATTCAATCCATTATTGCGTCTGATCAGGGAGGTCCATTCTTCCAGGGGCTCTGCGGAAGCTTTCCCCTTATCAATGGTCTTTAAATCATAGTATTGGTGGGCATTGAGGGTGGCCAAATGGATAAAATCGTCCGCTTGCACCCGTGAACTTAGATTCAATTGAATCGAATGGGTGATCCACGGGAGGCCCATCAATAAAGCCAAGGAGGACAGCCAGAAATATTTACTCCGCACCACTGTCCAAAATAACACGGCCAGCACATTCACGATGAGCAAATAAGGCATAAACAATCCTAATAAGGGCATGAACGCTCCTTGCTCAGGGGAAAAATAAACGGAAATGTAGGATAGCAACAAGGCCACTACTGCCATTGCATTCATGATCAATAATGGCCAGCGAATCAAACGAAATATCATGAGTTCTCGGACGCTTCCTTCAAAAAGTTTCGCTCCTCCTCTGTCAAGGAATCGATGCCTTTCAGCCGAATCTTATCCAATATCGCATCGATACGATCCTGAGCATCATCTTGTGGTTCCGGGCTGTAAGAACTCGTGCTCACAGGACGACTATAGGACCCTGAATAGTCTCGATTTACCTGGTCTTGATTGCGAAACAACAACATCAAAGATCTTTGTAAGCGCATGATTGGGGCGCCCAACTCTACACCTGAGCGAAGTCCATATACGTAGAACCAACCCATCGCGGCTCCTCCCAAATGAGCGACATGCCCTCCGACATTCGTGTCTCCTGCCAGTCGGAATACATCCAGCAAAACAATGGCCAATACCACATACTTTAGCTTGACGGTTCCGATAAGTATCAGCCGCATCGCATAATTCGGACTGATCACCCCGGCGGCCAATACAATCGCCATGGTCGCACCACTTGCACCTATCGCATAGGTGGTCATGCCTTCAGCAACGATAAAACCCGAGGTCATTACAAACAAAAATCCTCCGGCAATACCTCCCAGCAAATAAAGGGGAAGAATGTGATGATCGCCGATCAAATCTCCCACAATGCGTCCAAACCAATATAAAAACAGCATATTCCATACAATATGCCAAAAGCCATCATGCACAAACATATGTGTCAACCAAGCCCATGGATGCGTCAAATTATGCATCCAATCATTGCTCAAGGCAAAGGCATTTCGAATATCTGTATAAATCCCCGGCATGGTTCCATGTAAAAAGACATAGAGTAAATTCAGGGTAATGAAGACAAATAGATTGATAAAAATCAGACGGGTGACGGTATTCCCTTTCTGGAATTCAGTACGCACGTCTTGTATAATGGATTGGAACATCTTTTAGTTACATTCTTCCTTATTAACACGAAAAAGTCGACAAATAGTTTGACAAGCTCAATATAAATTCCCGCTCTTTCTCCAATACAATAATAACAAAAAGCCACATAAAGCTCCTCCTACATGCGCAAAATGCGCCACTCCGGACGAAATTCCGGACACACCGAGGAATAGCTCGATCGCTCCATAGATCAACACAAAGTACTTCGCTTTCATCGGAATAGGGGGGATCAAAAGCATAATGCGCGATTCGGGAAACATAAATCCAAAGCCTGCCAAGAGGCCAAATACCGCTCCGGAGGCCCCCAACATAGGAACATTCTCCAGGTAGGCGGGTGCGCCCAGATAGTTCATTTCTATATATTTTACGAACAAATACAGAAACATAGCCCCAAATCCGGACAGAAAATAAAAGATCAAAAACCGGCGCATGCCCCAAACACTTTCGAGCGCCGTCCCAAACATGTATAAGGCAAACATATTGAAAAACAAGTGGCCTATATCGGCATGCATAAACATGTGAGTAATCAACTGGAACGGTCGAAAAAACTCCGAGCCCGGGTAAAACATGGCCAACATATAGCGGTTCCAGGATCCAAAGGTATAATCAGACCCTGAAATTAAGCGGTTCAAAGCCTCAACAGAAGGGTCCCCCATGAGCATTTGGGTACCCAGAAACATCACTACATTTATGAGGATCAAGTGTTTGACGGTATCCGTAATTCTAAACATCTAAGCTTTACTAAATTTTTTGCGTAAATCATCCAGGGTGTAGGTGATAAAACACGGCCTGCCACCCGGCGAAAAATTCGGCTCTGTACAATTGAACAACTTGCCCAGCAGGTGTTCGATTTCTTCCGCCTCCAACTTTTTGCCTTTCTGGATGGCCGAAGATCGAGCCAGTGCTCTTGCAACATTTTCTTCCAAAGAAAGTTGGGCTACCCGATCGTTTTTAAAATGGTCGACTAGCTCTTCAATCAGATCCTCAGCAGCCGGCATGTCCAATCCGGCAGAAGGCAATCCATGGATGACGAAAGTGTTTTTGCCGAAAGGCTGAATATCGAACCCAAGCTTCTTCAGTACCGGCAACATTTCTTCAATCAAATGGGCTTCAGAAGCGGGCAATTCGACCGTGGAGGGGTACAATTGTTGCTGGATCTGCATTTGTTGGTCATTCAAAATGCTGAGGTAATCCTCATACAAAATCCGCTCATGCGCCAGCGACTGATCGATGATTAAAAATCCTGACTTTACCGGACTGAGGATGTAGGACTTATGGATTTGATAAGGTTTAGAACTTTGCTCATCCTGAAAAAGTGACTTTTCAGATTCCTCTTGATTGACACGACTGGACAGGGTCAGCCCATCCTCATCATTTTCATGGGAGCTGCCCACGTTAAAAAAGGAAGCCCAATCATCAGGATTCCCCTGTGGACGCTGCTGCCTGAAATCAGAACCGCCACCACCTGAAAAGCTACCGGAAGAAGCTGTTACCTGCCCGGAACTTTGATCAAAATTAATGGTCGGCATCACCTGATACTTGCCAAGCGCGTGTCGCACGGCCACCTTCAAATAATTATAAATCAAGCGTTGGTCTTCAAATTTAATTTCTTGCTTCGTGGGATGCACATTGACATCGATATATGATGGATCGATCTCAAAAAACAACAGATAAAAGGGATAGTGATCTTTAGGAATCAAATCCTCGAAGGCCATCTTGATCGCATGGTGCAAATAACTGCTCTTAAAAAACCGCTTATTGACGAAAAAATGTTGATCCCCTCGGGTTTTGCGGCTTTTCTCGGGCTTTCCTACAAAACCGGTAATCTTTACCAAGTCGGTTTCCTCTTTCACCGGCACCAGATGCTCTTCCCAGTTTTTCCCCATAAGCGCAATGACACGCTTCCGCAAATCATGGGGCGGCAAGATGTGCATTTCCTTATCATTATGATAGAACTCGAGTTTGATCTCCGGATGCGCCAGGGCTACTCTTTGAAATTCGTCCTGAATATGCCGAAGCTCCACCGGATCAGACTTCAAGAATTTGCGGCGGGCCGGTACATTAAAGAAGAGATTTCGAACGGCAATATGCGTGCCCGGGTTCATGGCCACTACGTCCATTTGTTGCAACTCTGAACCCTCCATTAATATTTCAGTACCCGCTTTTTGGTTGGCAGGCCTTGTTTTGAGATTGACCTGAGCTACTGCGGCAATGGAAGCCAGCGCTTCTCCCCGAAAGCCCATGGTTCGAATATGAAATAAATCATCAGAAGTTTTGATCTTGGAGGTCGCATGGCGTTCGAAACACAGTCGCGCATCATGCTCGTCCATTCCTTTTCCATTATCGATGACTTGCACCAATGTTTTTCCGGCATCTTTTACAAATAAGCGGATATGGGTAGCCTCTGCATCAAGAGCATTCTCCAATAGCTCCTTCACAATGGAAGCGGGCCTTTGGATGACCTCTCCTGCAGCGATCTGATTGGCTATCGCGTCAGGTAATAATTCAATCATGCTGCTATTCTAAGAAACTTTCAATGGATGGCAAATATTCCGTCAGGAATAAATACGCCAGCACAAATAGTACGGCGATAATGACAAACACACGAGTATTGCTTTGACGGACGGCTCTTCGAGTGCTTTGGTTGCGTTCTCTTAAGCGATCGTGATAACTTTTTCCGATTCTCGCTTTCATCCCTTCAATCGGATCTCCGGCATCCTTTTTGGCTGCTCGAATGCGTTCATGCAGCTCCTCCTTCTCAGGGTCGTAATACCTGGGAATATAGGTGTACTGCAGGGGCTTTGGCGACTTGAATAAGCTATATCTAAACATTGGGTTTATCTTCTAACATTCAACGAAGAACCTCTTGGATTCTTACATGATCCTGTTTAAAGTTGAAGATACGGATTTCTTTCTTTGGGGATTTAGGGACCGTGTTCGCCCATGGCGAATTTGAGGATATTATAAAACTATAAAGACAACCGATATCAGGGACGGTCAGTGATCAGTGGTCAGTGATCAGATGAGACAGATGAGAGAAGTTAGAATGATGATTTGATTACCGTGTTCGCCCTTAGTGAAAGGGATTATCCGGATGGAAAGAGGACAATTCTGGTAATTAGAAAAGCACTGAAAGCTGTGCGTGCTAATGATGATAGCTATTGCCCACGCTCGCACCCAAACCCATATGGGGGGGCCTGCGCAATTGGGTTATGCGATTATTCGAGATTAGAGATCAGTAATCAGCTGTGTCCGCATCGGCGGCTCCGCCGTCTGCCGTCCGTGGTCTGCGGTCTGGGCGCTACCGACGAAAGCTGCGCTTTGTCAGCATCAGGGACTTGGCAGCTTTGACGATAACATAATAGATAAATGGTCAACACTATTCAGCGATTGACACAATTCTGCCGTCGGCGGTCTGTTGTTTGCCATCCGTTCAGCGGTCTGAGGTCCGCGGTCAGCGGTCCGTAGTCTGCAGTTTGCGGTCAGCTGTCTGCCGTCCGGGCTCCGATATTAATATCCAATAATTAACCGTAAATTTGCACCACAGCAGAATCGTCTCAGCATCATGAGTGACATCATCAAACACGAATGCGGTCTGGCCTTTGTGCGCCTTCTGAAGCCGCTGGAATATTATCGAGATAAATATGGCACCGCCTTGTATGGCATTAACAAAATGCAGTTGTTGATGCAAAAGCAGCGCAATCGCGGCCAGGACGGTGCAGGAATCGCCACGATCAAGATCGGAATGCCTCCCGGGCAGCGATACATCAGCCGAAAGCGGAGCAACAGTCCACAGTATTTAAAAGATCTTTTCACCGGCGTATTCAGCTATTTTGATGATCTCACCGTAGATCAACTCAATGACATCGACTGGCTCAAAAAGCATGTGCCCTTTACCGGCGAATTGCTGATGGGCCACTTGCGATATGGCACGCATGGAGACAACTCCATTGAAACAGTCCATCCTTTTCTGCGCCAAAACAATTGGATGAGCAGAAATCTAGTGATTGCAGGTAACTTTAACCTGACGAATGTAGATGAGCTATTTGATCAACTCGTTGAGTTGGGGCAATTTCCAAAAGAAAAATCGGATACCGTTACCGTCTTGGAAAAGATCGGGCACTTTTTGGATGATGAAGTCCAACGATTATATAATTGGTTTAAACCGGATGGTTATTCGAATGAAGAAATCAATGACCTGATCTTCCAACATCTGGATGTGCAACGCATTATTACGCGTGCGACGAAGAAATTTGATGGTGGGTATGTGATGGCCGGAATGATCGGTCATGGAGATGCATTTATTTTGCGGGATCCCAGGGGCATTCGGCCCGCCTTTTTCTACCAGGATGATGAGGTCGTCGTCATGGCTTCCGAAAAACCCGCCATTCAAACCGCTTTTGATGTTCCCTATCGGGACATTCAGGAAATCGAGCGCGGACATATCCTCAGTGTGAAAAGAGACGGTCGGGTGTCAATGGTGCCGGTCATGGACCAATTAGCACGAAAAGCCTGCTCCTTTGAGCGCATTTACTTTTCCAGAGGAAGCGATCGAGACATTTATTTGGAGCGGAAAAAGCTAGGACACCAACTGGCCAAGCCGCTATTGGAAATGGTGGATTTTGATTTCGAAAACACGGTCTTTTCCTTTATCCCCAATACAGCTGAAACTGCCTTCACAGGCTTAGTGGAGGGCTTAAATGACTTTTTGGATGACTATCGCGTAGCGAAGATTGCAGCATTAGAAGAACCTAGTCCGGAAGCCTGCAGAGAGATCATGAAAATACGCCCCCGGGTGGAAAAATTAGTCGTCAAGGACGCCAAAATGAGAACCTTCATTGCCAATGAAGTGGTCCGGGGCGATATGGTCAGCCATGTCTATGATGTGACCTATGGTATCGTCAAAAATGAAGTGGACACCTTAGTGTTGCTGGATGACTCCATCGTTAGGGGGACTACGCTTCGGGACAGTATCATCAGTATTGTGAGCCGACTACATCCAAAACGAATCATTGTCATCAGCTCCGCACCTCAAATCCGTTATCCGGATTGTTATGGTATTGATATGTCCAAGATGCATGAGTTTGTGGCCTTCCAGGCCATGTTGGCATTATTGGAAGAAAATGGTAAAAAGCATATGCTGGAAGAGGTGTATCAGAAGTGCAAAGCCCAGGAAGATTTACCAAAAGAAGATATCCAAAATGAAGTCGGCGTCTTATACGACCAATTTGACTACGATAAGGTTTCCGAAAAAATTTCTGAGCTGCTCACCCCCAAAGATTTAGGGATTCCGGTCGACATTCTATATCAAACGGTGGATGGTTTGCATCAGGCCTGCCCGGACAATAATGGAGATTGGTATTTCACCGGAGATTATCCCACACCCGGCGGCATGAAGGTTTTGAACAGAGCCTTCATCAATTTTATGGAAAAAAAGAATGTACGAGCCTATTAATTTTCACTAGCGGGCACAACCGTATTCTATTTCTTAGGCATTACGCTTTAGCAAATCTCCCTATTCGGAAAATCACGCCTATTTTTAAGAATACATTCAGAAGATTACGCCTATTTTTCTGAATAGCTGGATTTAGTGCATCAAGAAATGTTCATAGTTTTCAGTATGAACCGTTTCAAATTCGTATCTTTTATAGTGTTCTCGAAAGGATTGAGGTAGTCTGGCATTGCTTTTCTTCCACTTCATTTCAAAGGCATATAAAACACCATCCTTATCCTCGATAAAATCTATTTCGGCTTGATCTTTTGTTCTCCAGAAATAGGGTTTCACAAAGCTGTTATGGTAATGATTATACTTTACCCGTTCGCTCACTAAAAAGTTTTCCCAGAGTGCCCCTTTGTCTAATCGAAGGTCCAGAGGAGCAAAATTATTGATGATTGCATTTCTTACCCCATTGTCGTAGAAGTAATACTTTTTCCCCTTCTTTATTTCATTTCGGAAGTTCCGATTTAGAGCCGGTAGTTTAAAAACAACAAAGGCTTTTTCCAGTAAATCAATATATCGTTCTACTGTATTGGCGTCAATATTGCCTACTGTTCTAGCTATTTCATTATACTTGACCTCACTACCCACCTGCAATGCTAAAGCAGTTAAAATCTTTTCAAGGAAAACGGGCTTTCGAATACCTTCCAGTTTTAATATATCCTTATATAAATATGACTCTACTAACTCAGTCAACACCTCTCTTTCTTCTCCCGGATAATTAATCACATCAGGATAATAACCATACCTCATTCTATGCTCCAAAAGTCTTTTCTCTTCCCGCAAACCATGAGCATCCACCATTTCTTGAAACGAAAAAGGAAATAAATGATACGTCCGCTTCCTTCCCGTCAATGGTTCATTCATTTGATCAGAAAGCTCAAATGCTGAAGACCCGGTGGCAATTAATTGTACCGAAGGTTTTTGATCAAAAATCAATTTGAGCCGCTTTCCAATGTTGGGTATTTGTTGAGCTTCGTCTATTATTACCAACTTAGTGTCATGTCCAATCAGATGGGCTAATGCTGTACTCGTATTTGCATCGATCAATTCTTCAGCTATATCTGCCTCATCTGCATTCAACCACTTAGCACAGTCCTTGTACTGCTCAAAAACACTTCTTAAAAGTGTGGTTTTACCGACCTGCCTAGGACCTAAAAGTAATACTACTTTTCCTTTGAATAACTGGGTTTCAATCTGCTGATATAGAATTCTTTCAATCATGTTCAGAAATATACGCCTATTTTTCTGATTATACTCAGAGTATTATGCCTATTTTTCTGATTTAACTTACAAAGCAAGCATGGTTCTTGCTATAGATTCATCTTAACTTATTCAGAGAATTTATCGGCCTGATTTATTCAGCACTTTGTTCAACTAATACTTTGGAGCTGACTCTCATCGGTGCTTGTTGGTCAAAATAAATACTTGCATCTTGTCTTAATGTTTTTGCTTTAGAAGTCAAGTCCGCTTGTGTGCGGATCGCATATTGAATATAGACTGCTGCTTCTTTCTTTAACTCTTTCGTAAACTGCCCTTTTATTTCAAGAATGTTGTCTTCCACTCGGACAATAAGCGGTGCGTTGGAATCAATAAAGCGTATGGAAGATGCATCAAAAAAGTGCTCATCAATGATATTTCGTATCATAAATACTTTGGTATCCGAAGACTCCGGCATTTGAAAACACAATTGATAGTGCTGAGGCTTTGCTTTCATCTCGCCCGTGCTCAAAGAATCGCCTCTCACATGGATGAGAAATGATGAAGGGTAAGAAGTCATTGTTTTATAGTTGAGCTGAAAAACATTATCCTCAGGATTGATCTCTTTAAATGTATTTATAGCCTTGGCTTTGAGTTGAATGGACTGCGCTGATCCCTCAACTTCCAATTGCAATAAGAATGAACGTTGCTCAAATGGAGCTATGACTCCATCATCCCAAAAAACCTTGTTTGCCTCAGACCTTGTAAACCCGAGGCTGGCATGCGCTACCCTGACTTGCTCGCCTTCATATAAAAACTC
>CAZGGG010000031.1:11947-36683 GCA_964525165.1 uncultured Saprospiraceae bacterium
AAGATTTTCTACCATTATTTTAAATGAAAGCTCACTCAAACTGTTTTGCTTATAAAGCGGGACAATCGTTGTACGAAGGTCAGTCTGTATATTCGGGATCAGACAAAAGGTATCCCGTAAGCTGGTATCAACAATTCTATTTGCCAACTCTTTATACTCAAGCTTTCGGACATACGGATGCCTGGAAAACCCAGGTATAGAATCAACTTGAATTGTATAATCTCTGTCGAGAATCGCTTTGATGGTTTGCCCCTTAGGAATAGAGTAATGAGCGATCTTCTCTTCTTCCTTAAATAAAGTATAGTTAAAACGTTCAAATGCCTCTGAAAGATTGCAATGTACACCATCCTGAGACCATAAAACAACGGGCTGATAATAGATTTGATTAGGCGCATAATTAGGTGCATTGGCATCAAGCACTATTGCTTGATCCAGCTTGCCTGAGTGCTTCGCGTACTTTAATTGATCGTCGCCTATGGTAACCACTTTCCCGTTTTGAGAGATTGCCACATCTTTACCTAAACGATCAAGTTCCAATTCACCTTCAATACTAGTGCTCACTTGTATCCAAAGGGAGTCTCGAAAATCAAAAACCCGTACTTGTCCGACTTCCATTTTTCCCTTTTGATTATAATTAGGTGCTCCGATGGCAATACTCATCCCATTTGCCGTTAAGGCTATCCCCTTCCCTAAAGCTTGCGTTCGACCACTACCTATAATTTTTTGACCCATCTGTTGCCAGCTATCACCGGTCCAGCGAAAAACACGAACGTTCCCATTCCGATAGATGTATTCATTATTGCTTAAATGTGCGCCGACGGCCACAACTTGACCATAAGCGGATAGGTCAATATTGCTCCCCGCCCCTTGACCGGGAAATTCGCCTTCAATACTATTTCCTACTTGAACCCAAGCTTCGTCCTGCCATTGAAAAATGCGGACGTATCCACTATTCAACCCAATGTTGCTATTGAGCCATGATCCTACTGCAAGTGTTTGCCCATCGGAGGATAAGGCTACAGCATTCCCACATCTGTCCCCTTTGGCCTCACCCTCAATGCTTTCCCCCATCTGCGCCCAAGATTGGCCATCCCATCGATACACCTTGGCCTGACCACTTAAAGGACCCACATTATTGTTATGTCTCGCACCAATGACGAGTATATTTCCATCTTCAGAAATATCCATACTTGCTCCAAACGCATCTTCTCGACCCTCCCCTTTGAGCGTTTCACCGATCTGCTCCCAATTTCCATTAGAGTTGCGATAGACACTTACCTTGCCCCTGTATCCTTCTTTCCTGTCTTTTTCTTTGAAGGCTATGGCGATGGTAGAAGCATCTCCCGACAATGCTATTTCATACCCAAAAGAATAATCTTGACCGGAGCCTGAAAGGGTCTCAATTTGAGACACCGAACTTACTAGCCAGCTATAAAAACGGACACTTCCCGCATCACTATTTTCGGCATTAGGCGCACCTATGGCAATTAGTTCTCCATTCGAGGATATACAAACTGACTCGTATAGCCCGTCGGATTGCTCTAAGAGTGATGAATCTAATTGAACTTGAGCATGTATAATGAAAGGAGCTAGAAATAGTAAACAAAAACTTACAATAGATTTGTAATAAATCATACCCACAGAATTAATGAATTGTTGTTTCATCAATTCAAACGTTGATCATCAGCCTAAAGCTGCTTTCTTAATTGTATTCCCTCTAGAATTTATGGTTTGGAAAGCAAGGATTAAAGCAAAGCTGCTATTGCCCCATCCAACTACAACTTCTTCTATACCCTCTCAACGCTCTGCCTCAACACAATACACATGATTGCCCACAAAAAAGATCACGCGCTCCAAATCATGGTCCACATATAAATCGCTTAAATTCTCATATCCCCTTTCATACCTTTCGGGATCCAACAGCCATAATTCCTTGCCCGTTTGGATATCTATAGCATGAATGCGATCTGAATTACCCCCAGCGATATAAGCGACTCCATTCAATACCCGGTCTCGTAAAGATGAGCTTATCCCTGAACCTTCCTGAGTCCATATTAAGCGTCCGTCCTCAGCATCTAAGCCGTATATCTTTTGGTCCTCTCCATGACAAATCATCACGCCGTCAGCGACCTCAAACTCTCCAAATGCAAATGTCGTTTCAAATTGCTGCCTCCACAATTCTTCCCCGGTCCACAGGTCAAAACATACTGCATCTCTAAATGAAATCGTGTAAACTTTATTTCCGAGTACCCTGAATCCTTCACTTGTCGCACGCCCACCTCCTGCACTATTAATCGGATACCCCAAATAGATCAACGAATCTCCACCTAAGTCATACAATCCCAAATAGGGCTGAAAGTCATTTTCTTTGTTCTTGGTCATCATGTGCAATACTAAGTACTCTTTTCCGTTCCTTTGAAAATACTCAGCATCCCCTATGCCCACATCTATGCTGTCATTAGTTCGATTATAAATCTCAGGAATCTCTATGCGTTCCGTGCTCTGAGTTAGTGGGTCATGTTTATAAATTTTGTATTGGAACCTAGTATTATCGTCTCTTAAATTCCCCCCCATATATGCAATATTTTCTGAAATGGGAAATTCAAAATTGAATGAATACTCTGAATTTTGTTTTGCAATAGTCATTCCTGAATTTATATCAATCGAATACAGTCGATAGGCTCTATGAAAATAAAATACCTCATCATTTACAAAAAAATCATTAAACCTGATCTCTTCATCCTCTTTCAATACATCTTTCCACTCCCACAATAAATCTCCGGTCTCAATATCTATTGCCGCTAAAACATTCTTGCCTTCTGTATTGATCTTAGAAACAAATGCAACACTATTATGCACGCAATTCGATAAAATATACCCCCAATCCTCGAAGTCTTCATTTTCAATCAATGGCGCCTTCCATACAGGCTTCTTATAAATGATGCGATCTTGATTGTCTTCTATCAAATCACGCTTGCAGCCCCATGATCCAAATATTAGAATAAATACCAACCAAAATATAACTGTTCTTCTCATCAAAGCCTTTCTTCTGTCTTAAATACAAACTAGAATATATCAAAAACATTTTTATCGTCTCCTAGATTAATGAGAACTTAATTTTAAATTTTTTCCAGCCTCCCAGCTCAATATGCCGCGAATCAAACTAATCGAAGCAGCGCCTCCTCCAAGACATCCTCCGTCTTTGCAAAACAAATACGCACACATTTTTGACCTTCCGGTGGCTGATCATAGAATACTGAAATCGGAATGGTCGCTACCCCTTTCTCTTTGGTGAGCCTTTCGGCAAAAACGGTATCCGGTTCATTAGAGTAATCGCTATAATCCACGAGTTGGAAATAGGTACCTTGACAAGGAAACACCTTAAAATCGGTTTTCGCTAAACCTTCCTGTAATAGGTCTCTTTTTCGTTGATAAAAGCCGGATAAACTATTGAAATAGTCAGGCTGATCTTCTAAAAACTGAGCAATCCCGGCTTGTGAAGGTCGATGCACACAAAACACATTGTATTGATGGACTTTATTGAATTCTTTCATGAGTTCTGTACTCCCAATCATATAGCCGATCTTCCAACCGGTCACATGAAAGCTTTTCCCAAAAGAGAAACAAGCTAAGACCCGGTCTTTTAATTTGGGACGCACCAATGCAGAAATATGCTGATGATCATCAAACACCAGGTGCTCATATACCTCATCACTTAAGACAACAATATCTTTGCCTTCAATGACATCTTCAAGCATCTGCCATTCATGCTCTGACCAACATTGCCCGGTAGGGTTATGGGGGCTATTGACCAGGACCATACTTGTTTTATCCGAGATGGCTTCTTTTAATTGTTCTTGTGTGGGCAGGAAGTCCGGCGCCTGCAGAGGAATGGAAACCACCTTTCCTCCGGCCAAATGTATGGCCGGTTTATAACAATCGTAAGAGGGATCAAATACCACCACTTCATCTCCCGGATGGACTAAAGCTTGAATCGCTGTAAAAATAGCCTGAGAAGCTCCTGAGGTAATGGTGATATCCTCCATTTGCCATTGAGCTGTATAGCGCTCATTGACACCTGACAAAATCAACTCGCGTAATTGGGGAAGCCCTTGCATGGGTGCGTATTGATTCTGTCCGTTTTGGATGGCCGATATTACCGCCTGATATAAGCGTGGATCACCTTCAAAGTTGGGGAATCCTTGTGATAAATTTATGGCATCGTGCTTCTGTGCAAGAGCGCTCATCACCGTAAATATGGTGGTTCCAGTTTCCGGAAGTTTAGACGCTCTGCTCATGCAGTTTGAAACACTTTCGCGATATTATCAATAGAGTCTGCTAATGCACGATCCTTGTCTGTCACTGTATTACCTGCATCATGCGTTGTTAATTCAATTTCTACCTTATTATAAACATTCGACCAATTCGGATGGTGCTGTTGCGCCTCAGCTTCAAAAGCAACGCGGGTCATAAAAGCAAAGGCCGTTTTAAAGTCAGCAAATTCAAAAGTTCTCTTGAGTCGGTTGTTCTCTTCGTTCCACATAATATCCTTCTTTCTGTATGTAAGGGTATGAGGGCTTTGATTGTTTAGCGATGACTCCAATCATATTCTTCCATGTGGAGCAAACAGGCTTTTAAAAGGTCTATGCTGTGACGTACATCTTGTTGATGCACCATCTCAATCACTTGGTGAATATGTCGTGTAGGTATAGAAATCGCTCCGGCAATCGAGCCATTTTTCCCTGAGCGCTGCAAAGCTGCAGTATCTGTTCCCCCTGCAGGTAGGATTTCTGCTTGCCAAGGGATATTTGCCGCTTCCGCCTGCTTTTTCATATAGTCGACCATTCGATAGTCGCAAATTGTCATCCCATCTAAAACCTTGATCGCGGTTCCTTTGCCTAATCGCGTCACCATTTCGTGCGGTTGAGCCCCAGGTGTATCGAAAGCAATCGTCGTATCCAGCGCGATCGCAAATTGTGGATCCACGGAATGGGCTGCTACCAGTGCTCCACGAACCCCGACTTCTTCTTGCACTGTAAATATACCTACCATATCATGGGGTAGTTCTTGATCCGCTAGTTCGCGGAAAGCTTCCAACAAAATGAAGACTGAAATTCGATTATCTAAAGACTTGGCATTGACGCAGTCTCCCATGGGGATCAATTCGCGTTCACGAGTAACCACATTGCCCAAGCTTACCACCTTCTCTACCTCAGATTTAGACATTCCTGTATCGATGAAAAAGTCCGAAATTTCAGGAGCTTTTTTCCTTTCCTCCGGTTTCATGATATGTATGGGCTTAGATCCCATCACGCCAATGATATCTTCCTTTCCATGAATAATCACTCTTTGAGCCGTCAAGGTTTTGGGATCAAATCCACCGAGCGGTTGAAAACGCACAAAACCGTCCTCGTCAATATGGGTCACCACAAAACTGATCTCATCCATGTGAGCCGCAATGGCTACTTTTTGGTCTGATTTTCCATTTTTGGTGGCAATCACATTGCCTAAAGCATCCACACGAACCTCATCCACGTAAGGCGTGACAGTTTCGATGACAAATTTGCGAATACGGTGTTCATAACCCGGGGCACCCGGCTTTTGACATACTGTCGATAGTAAATCGATATCAATCATTCCGTTCTTTTTAGGTCTTGGAATGTACTAAAAATCAGTGAGGAATAATGAATATTGAAAAGCAAATTTGAGAAGGCTAAGCGCCTTCAAGTGGTGCTGCCATTGTCAAGTGGCATCATTTGTGTGTTCATGCTCACAGTAATCTTAAATCAAAATAAATTTTCAGCGGCTCCCATTCCCTATCTAAGCGTGATTTTGAAAAAGTATCTAACAATTTGATGTTTTACCAAATATTGGTATATTTCAAAAAACTTATCCATGAAAAACACATCAGTATCGCTTGGAGATTATTTTGACAAGTTCGTTCAGTCTCAAGTTTCTTCGGGAAGATATAAGAATGTTAGCGATGTAATTAGAGCCGGGCTTCGTTTATTGGAGAATGAAGAAAGCAAGGCCATAGCTTTAAGAGAGGCTATACGGGCAGGAAAAGGAAGCGGAATCGTTGAAGACTTTGACCCTATTCAAAATCTAAAGGATCTCAAGGCAAAACGAGGAATCGATGCCTAAATATCGATTAACAAGCTTGGCTAATCAAGATTTAAATGGCATTTGGGAGTACACATTTGAAAAATGGTCGATGAAACAAGCGGACAATTATTATCATCTTTTGATCAACGCCTTCGACTACATTAGCCTTCAGCCTAACTGTGGCAAATTCTATCACGGAGTAGAACCAAATCTGCGTGGATTCAAAGCAGGAAAGCATATTATTTTTTATGAAATCATCGATAAACAGACCGTTGAAATCATTAGAATCCTGCACCAAAGGATGGATATCAAAAACAGACTTAAAAAATAAAAATGTTGCTCAAACATCTGTAAAGTATCAGGGCCTTCCTGATATCCTCCTTACATTGAGGACTCTCCAGAATCCATTTTAGTTTTCGTCGTCCTTTGACGTCCGCTCAAACCACTGCCGCAATGGATAATCCGATTCTTGCAATTGTTCTCGGAATGCTCTAAAGTCAACTCGCTTTTGCTCACCACTTTTCATATGCTTTAAGGTCAATGCACCTTGCTCCAATTCTTCGGAACCGATCAATGCTACATAGGGTATGTTGCGCTGATCCGCATACTTCATTTGTTTCTTCATCTTGGCGGGTTCCGGGTACACATCCAGTCGTACCCCTTTTCCTCTCAGGCTTCTCGCATATTCAATCGCCTTTCTATGGCTTTGCTCATCAAAAACTACAAATAGTAATTCAACAGCAGCAGATAATTGCTCCGGAAAAAGATCAAGTTCTTCCATTACGTCATAAATGCGCTCAGCCCCAAAAGAAATTCCGACGCCAGGCATATCTTTCATACCAAATACGGCAGTCAGATCCGCATAGCGGCCTCCCCCACCGATGGAACCCATTTCGACTCCCTTGGCAGCTACTTCAAAGATGCAACCGGTATAATAATTCAACCCTCTGGCCAACATAGGGACAAAACGAACTTCATTTTGGATCTGATCCAGATCTGCCATGGCAAATACTTTGCTCAGTTCTGCAATCCCCTTCTGCCCGGTTTTCGATTTCATCTTTGCCGAAAGGCGGTCTAAATCCTGAGTCTTTAACAAATCGATCAACTGCACGATTTGGGCACCTGACAAACCGAATTGCTCCAATTGCCCTTTCACTCCTTCAGCGCCTATCTTATCCCACTTGTCAATGGCGATGGTGATTTCCAGAAACTGGTCTTTTGCGCCGATCGTCTCTGCCATACCGGCGAGGATTTTACGATTATTGACACGGATCTCTACCGGCAGGTTGAATTGAGTAAATACGCTATCGTAAATATGTAGAAACTCCGCTTCGTACATCAAACTATCAGAGCCAACAACATCTGCATCACACTGATAAAACTCCTGGTAACGACCTTTCTGAGGCCGATCTGCCCGCCAAACCGGTTGGATTTGATAGCGCTTGAAGGGAAAGCTGAGCTCATTTTGGTTCATGACCACAAATCTTGCAAAGGGAACCGTCAAATCATACCGTAAACCTCGCTTCGAAATAGACGGAATCAGCCCCTGGCTATCTTTATTGTCCAATGCTTGCTCATCAGCCTTGCGAAGAAAGTCTCCGTTATTGAGCACCTTAAAAAGCAATTGATCGCCTTCTTCTCCGTACTTTCCGGTAAGCGTATCCAAACGCTCCATAGCGGGTGTTTCAATAGGGGCATAGCCGTAATTCCGAAACACCTTTCGAATGGTATTGAAAATATATTCTCTCCGGACCATTTGCTCCGGTAAAAAGTCTCGAGTTCCTTTGGGAAGGCCTGGCTTCATCTCTTAGAGGGTTCCTTTAAATTGCTCTAAAAATCGCATATCGTTTTCGAACAACAAGCGGATATCGCTAATCTTATATTGTCGGAGGGCTTGTCGTTCGATCCCCATTCCGAATGCATAACCGGTGTACACTTCAGGGTCAATGCCACAAGCATCCAATACATTGGGATCTACCATCCCACAGCCCAAAATTTCCAACCAGCCGGTTCCTTTGGTAATCTTATGATCTAACTCTGTTTCCAATCCCCAATAGACATCCATTTCCGCACTCGGTTCGGTAAACGGAAAGTAAGAAGGCCGCAAGCGAATTTTAACATCAGGTCCATACATGGCTCTGGCGAAATACATCAAGGTCTGCTTCATGTCGGCCATCGAAACATCTTTATCTACATACAAACCTTCCACCTGGTGAAACTGACAGTGAGAGCGGGCAGACACGGTTTCATTCCGGTACACTCGGCCCGGCGCTATGATACGAATGGGAGGCTGGCTATGCTCCATCAATCGTGCTTGAACTGATGAGGTATGCGTGCGCAAAACATGCTCCATATCGTCCTTCAGGTAAAATGTATCCTGCATATCTCTTGCCGGATGATCCTCAGGTGTATTTAATGCCGTAAAGTTGTGCCACTGATCCTCAATTTCTCGGTCTTCCACCACATCAAAACCAATCCGTCTGAAAATATCAATGATGCGATTCAACGTAAGGGTCACCGGATGCCGACTCCCTTGTCGATAGGGAAATCCGGGGGCGGTCAAATCCAAGGCTGCCCCTTCCGACTCTTCTGCTCCTGCATCCAACCGGGCTTTGATAGATTCAAATTTAGCTTCCGCGAGTTGTTTGACTTCATTTACGGCCTGTCCAAAAGCCTTTTTTTCTTCATTGGGCAACTGTCCGATCATGCCAAATAAAGGCTTGATCTGATTTTTACTCCCGAGATAGGCAATACGGAACTGCTCTAATTCGTCATGATTAGCAGGAAATTCCGACTGAATTTGTTCCTTCAGGGCGTCCACTTTTTGGAAAGCTTCACTGGCCATAAATGATCTTTTATGAATTTAAGCCACAAAGGTACGATATTCGCATTCATTACTCCAACTCATGATGCTGAACAGAAACGAACAAATAGGCTACCTCCAGGACAAGCGACTATGGCTTTGGGTATTCAGTGCGGTGGGTATTTATGCCTTGTTTTACACTCGCTACACCATCAGTATCGCCATGTTCCTCATTTTCATACTTTCGCTTTTTCGTAAAGAAGAAGGGGGATGGAAATGGAATTGGGATCTGCGCAGCCTTCCTCGTTCCGGTATGGGGCAAGCGGCTATTGCACTAGGTTTGTTTTTCTGGGTGCCCTTACTTTCCGGCTTTTGGTCAGAAGAAACGGCCGATTTCTGGGTGCGCATTCGAATCAAAATTCCCTTCCTACTACTACCCATAGCTTACTATTATTTGCCCCGCTTCCGCAAAAGGGAGTATATCGGATTATTTTATGTGCTTATAGCAACAGCATTGATCAGTGCAATTGATGTTTTGGTTCAGTATCTGCAAGACTTCGAGACCTACAATCTCATTGTAAAAAGAGGCGGCGCTTTGCCTAGTCCCGTTAATCATGTGCGCTATAGCTTGTTGGTCGGATTTGCCTCTATTGCTTGCTTCGTAATGGCTTATAAAAGAGATCGAATCCGATACCGCTGGGAGCCTATGGTATTGTTCGGTGCAGGTATATTGCTTTTTGCCTTTCTTCATGTTCTGGCTGTGCGCACAGGATTAGCCACGGCCTATGCTTCCTTATTTTTCCTCAGTGCGATCGCACTATACCGGGAAAAAAATTGGAAGTTATCCCTGGGGGTGATCAGCTTGTTAATATTATTACCTTGGGGTGCCTACAAAACCCTCCCCTCATTCTTTCAAAAAATCAATTATGCATGGACTGATTTTCAAGCATTACAAAATGGCGAAGGTTTCCGCTATAGTGATGCGACCCGATTGCGTTCCTTTAAAATCGGAAAGGATATTTTTCTGGAACACCCCTACCTGGGCGTGGGAGCCGGCGACCTAAAAAAAGAAGCTGTCAGAAGATTTAAGGAAGAATACCCTGAAAACAGTAAATATGTGGCACCGCATAATCAATGGCTCACTTTCCTGGCCGGCACCGGATTACTCGGCTTTATCTTATTGCTGGGCGCCTTTGTACAGCAACTTCTAGATGACAGATGGAAAAAAGACCTTCTGTTTCTGGTATTACAGATTATGATCGCACTCTCCTTCATGGTCGAAAACACATTGGAAAATTCTGTAGGTGTAGGCTTTTACCTGTTCTTTACCTTGATAGGTTTATCTTATCTGGAAGAGGAAGATTTTATATAACGTTTCCACATCCAAACACCCAACAAAATCAGACCCAACATAAACAATAAGCCATATTGAAAGGGAACACGTGTAATAAATAGAATATGCGAACGATCGAGGATGAATAAAATGATAAAGACCACTCCTACAATACCCATAAACCCTATTACTTTATCAAAGCCCGGAATCAAATCAAAAGAAATAGACTTTCGAATGAGCCAAAGGGTCAACAACATAGAAACGACCGGCAGAATTTGAGTATAAATGTTGAATCCGAGGACATCGCCCGAGCCAAAAACCAATAAATATACATTGGTCAGCAGGGCAAAAACCCCGGGAATAATCGTCAAATACACCAGTCCGGTAAAAAAATATTTCCAGGGTGATTGAGTGGCTCTCCCCTGATGCAACCATAAAGCAAGAAAAGCACTCAAGGGCACAGCGGTAAAGTAAAATACCGGGAGCTCCGTTTGCTGGTCAAAAGCATTTAAAAAGTCGGCTACAGTCATAAGGGAAAGATAGGATTTTCTGTAGATAGCCTCGATAGAAATAAGAGAGAAAAGGTTTATTGGGTTCGAATCAGTCAGTAGAAGAGGTTATTTGACGAGCCATTTCCTGAAGACTACTTTTTGTCAAAGGCTTAACAATAAAACTGGTCACCAATTCATAAGATTGGGCCTTCGCCCGATCATCTTCATTGATGCTGGAACTGACGATAAAGATGGTTAATTCTTTTGCATGAGGCACCTTGCTTAATTCATCCAAGAATCCCCAGCCATCTAATACCGGCATATTAATATCGAGCAGAATAACTGCAGGAAAATGTCCTCTTGACTTTATCAAAGGTCCCAAAGTGTCCAACGCTTCCTGGCCATTGGTGAAAATCATAAAATTGGAACAGAAATCTGTATACTCCATGACTCGCTTGGCCCCGAAAACATATATAGGGTCATCATCAATAATACACACAAGGTCTAGCTTTTTCATATCGGCATATACACTTTAAACTGTGAACCTAAACCCACCTCGCTTTGCAATTCTATCTTCCCGCCCATAGCTTCGATCTGGTTTTTGGTGATAAATAATCCTATTCCTCTGGCATCCTCATTTTGATGAAATGTCTTATACATTCCGAAAATCTTATCTCCGTAACGAGTAAGGTCAATGCCTAGTCCATTGTCCTGAACAGACAAAACCTGGTAATTCCCCTCTCGTTCATTACTAACTCTGATACGTGCTTTTCGTTCCGGAGAGCGATATTTTAAGGCATTGGAAGTCAGATTTAATAAAACACTTTCCCAATAAGCAGGAATCACTTTAAGCTCTAAGTCCTTATCAACATCAATGATCACCTCTGCCTGAGCTTCGAGAATTTTAGCATTGAGCGTTGCCACCACATTGTTCAAGGTGTCCATGACCCGGACTTCTTGCAGGTTCTCCTGATCTGTAAGATTGATCGAAACGATATCGTTCAAATGCGCAATCGTTTCTTTCAAATGTTTGGAAGCCTGCCCGAGCATAGGGAAAAACTCATTCTTCGTTGCCTCAGGTGTTTCGGATTCCATCAGGTCAAGCAACATGCTAATATTCGAAGAATGAGACCTCAGGTTATGAGATACGATATGTGCAAAATTCATCAATCGTTCATTCTGATTCTGAGTCATACTTAAAAGTGTCTGCACCTCATTTTGAGCAGCTTCGAAAGCTGTAAAGTCAGAAGCAAATGCGAGATAAGAATCTTGACCATCCAATCGAAATGAACTGATGGTTAAGAGCACCGGAACTTGCACACCATCTTTTCGGGCAAATAAGGTACGTATTCCCTGAAGATCATTCACTCTTACTTTTTCGATGATGGAATCAAATCCATACAGCTCCCCGAAAGGAGACTCTTCTTTGATTTTTACCTCCCATTGTGTCAACTCTTCAGGTGGAATAATGATTTCTTGAAAATATTCTCCCAAAAGTTCTTTCTTTTTCCAACCCAAGAGCTGTTCGGCTCCCCTGTTGACATATTGAATACGGCCCTCTCTGTCCGTTTCAATAATACTGACTTTGGTGCTTGCATTAAAAACAGCCTCAAGGTGATCGCGTGCTCTTTCCGCCTCTTCCCTCGCTTCAATAATTTCTTGAATTCTTCTGCCCTCTGCAACAAGATAGTCGACATGACCGGATTCTCCCACCATAGGTTTCAAGCTGAAATCTATCGTCCTAAGTTTGCCTTCTGAATCCTTCACTTTGACCAGATACTGAACCATCTCGCCCGAACTTGCTTTTTGGATTGCGTTCTTTAACTCTTCTACAGTTTCTTTAGAGCCTTGCCACCAAGGAGTATCCCAGAATTTTTTACCCACCACATCTTCAAGGCTAAGGTCTGCAAAAGCCAGAGACGTTTCATTAGCTTCCAGCAGTGTTCCTTTTGTATCTAAAAATCCGATGAATTGGAAAGCTGTATCAAAGATGCCTTTGAATCGTTGTTCACTTACTTTGAGTTGAGCGCTCAATTGACGCAAATCAGTAACATCAATAAATTCAAGGGTGAAAAAAAGAGGTGAGCCGTTGGTATCCCGGACAATTCCTCCACCCTGAATGACGCTTATCCGGGATCCATCCTTTTTCAAGAAAGTACTTTCTGTAACTATATGACTCTTCACCCCCTCAATCAAGTCAGTGGCATTCAATTGATGCTTTTCAATTTCTTCATGGGGTACAATATCATGGAAGTTGAGCTGACCGGCTTCTTCAGGAGCATAGCCTAATAATGCACAAAAACGGTCATTTATCCTGATGAGATTCCCCTTCAGTCCCATGGTCGCAATACCTGAAGCAGAAGAGGAAAATATAGCATTCAATTCTTCTTCCCGAACTTCCAGTTCGTGCCTAGCCTTTACAAAACGGTCGATATCCTGAAATACACCGTATACCCTGCGCACTTCATCTTGCCCTTCCATAATCTCAGCTTGCCCTATAGTGCGCACCCACTTTTCCTTGCCCTGAGCATCTATGATAATAAAATCATGGTCATAAGGAGTTTTGTGGTCTACACAATTCTGGAAAAGTTCAAAGATGATTTCCCTATCCTTTCCTGCCTTATAAAAAGAAATTGCCTCTTCCACAGTAGGTTGAAAATCCTCAGCGACTCCATGAATTTTTCGGGTCACATCACTCCAAAATAGTTTTCCTTCTTTCACATCATATTCCCAGTACCCTACCTTTCCGACTCTATTGGTTCTTTCAAGAAATTTCTGGGTTTTCATTAGATGACGCTCAGCATTTCTTAAGACTGTAACATCCTGATGTGTGCCTACCATTTCCAAGGCCTTCCCGGAATCATCCCGCTTTAGAATTTTTGAGATGTTACGAAGATCAACGTATCTCCCCTCTTTATGAAGCACTCTGAAAGTCGCCTCAAATCGATCTAGTTTCTTCTGTTCGTGCTTTTGAAAAATAGCATCCATTTGATCCAGATCTTCCGGATGTACCATGGTTCGCCATTTTTTTAGTGAAAGAGGAGCTAATTCTGATTGGGTATATCCTAATTGTTCCGCGTAAGTGTCATTAAAGCGTATAAGCTCATTTTGGGAATCCCATTCCCAGACTCCCAACTGAGAGGCATCCACCAAATCCTTATAGAATTTAAGTTCTCTTTCTTCTAAATTCTGTTGCGTAGTCTCGGCGCCTAATAAGTGATGCAGGCCTAATAAGCGCACCACCTCTCCTTTTTCATCACCAAGCGCTATGATTTGGGATACAAATCTAACCGAATTCCCTTTCTTATGCTGATAATGTAATTCCACACTTTCAATGGAGCCGGCCTTTGAGCGGAGTCGTTGAAGAAAAGGCTCCAATAGTTTTTGGTCTTGTGAGCGTAGTGGATCAAAATCCGCCGTCTCCTGAACCCCATTCCCCTCGGCAGGGAACCCTAATGCGATCCAAAAAGCAGGACTGCACCAAAATCTTTTGCTTTCCGTAAGATCTACATACCAATAACCTGAAGGAGACGCCTGAATCTGCTCAAATAAGGACTGATCCTTTTGAACGATCTTGTAAAGCTCTGTCTTTAATTCATGATTTTGAGAAAACACTTCACCATAGACTTCTGAAGGGGAAAGTTCCTTATCAGAATGATTGCCGGTTGTTTCAGGGGTGAAGGTCATGAGTGTGCCTTAATGTTACTTCTCCCTAAAGTAATCATAAATCATTCCAAAATCTTAGTTCTCTTCAAGAAAAGCAGTGCACTCTATTTCAATTTTCATCTGAGGATCCAATAATTCCGCTTGCCACATGGTTGCAGCCGGAGGAGCAGGTCCGAAAGCCTCCTTCAAAAGAGGCCAACACTGCTCGAATTCAGTTTTATCTTGTAAAATATAGCGCGCACGAACCACATCGCTAAAATCTGCTCCGAAATGAAGTAATGCTTGTCGGATATTTTCCAGACATTGCCGGGTTTGCTGACGAATATCATCTGCAATCTGCATCTTCTGATAATCATAGCCCGTCGTACCGGACACCCATATCCAGGGGCCGGATTTGACAGCTCTTGAATAAGCTGCTTTCGATTCAAAATCTGAGCCCGACTGAAAGAATTCCTTGCTCACTGCTTAGTGATTTACAAGTCCAAAAGCAAGCTCATCGGATCTTCCAATAAGTTCTTCACTTTTACAAGGAAGGTCACTGAACTGCTGCCATCGATGACTCGATGATCATAAGAAAGCGCTAGGTACATCATCGGACGTATCTTCACCTCACCATTGATGGCCATAGGTCTTTGCTGTATGGTATGCATACCTAATATCGCAGATTGCGGCTCATTGAGAATAGGAGTACTCATCATACTGCCGAAGACGCCACCATTGGTAATTGTAAACGTTCCACCCTGCATTTCTTCTAAAGTAAGGCTTCCTTCTCTCGCTTTGCCTGCTAAGTCTTTGATTTTCCACTCAATATCTGCTAAAGACAAAGACTCTACATTGTGTACAGGAGGAACAACCAACCCGTTCGGCGTAGAAATGGCAATAGAGATATCTACATAATCATGATAAATGATGTGATCTCCATCCAATTGAGCATTCACTTCTTTCATCTCCATCAACACTTTGGCACATGCTTTCGCAAAAAGAGACATAAAGCCTAGCTTGATGCCATTCTTATCGACAAAGCGCTCCTGATATTTCTTCCGCATCGCCATGATTTCTGTCAGGTCCACCTCATTGAAAGTGGTCAACATAGCCGTGCCATTCTTGGCGGACACCAGTCGTTTGGCAATGGTTCTTCGCATACGACTCAACTTCTGGCGGTCCTCTGCTCTGGAGAAATTGGCCGCTTGGGTGGCTACTCTTTGTGTAGTCTCCTCCTTAACACTAGAGGTATCTGCCGGAGCCGGTGCTTGCTCAGCTGCTTGTTTATTTGCTTCAATCGCACGGTGTACATCCTCTTTGATGATTCTCCCATCTTTTCCGCTGCCTTTGATATCCGCTGCTTCAAGTCCTTCTTCACGCATCAGCTTGGCGGCTGCCGGAGAAGGATAATTCTTATCTCCTTCTGTTGTCGCTTCCTGTACTGATGGCTTTTCTTCTTTTGCGGAAGCAGAAGTCTCCTTTTGCTCGGACTCTTTTGCCGGGCTCCCCGATGATTCAGGACTGGCACTCGTATCTATTCTAGCCACTAGATCGCCAATTTCAAGATCATCATCTTCCTTGGCTACGAACTCGATGATTCCCGCAGCCTCAGCAGGAAATTCAAGTGTTGCTTTATCAGATTCAAATTCACAAATGGGTTGATCCAATTCAACATAATCGCCTTCAGCAACCAGCCATTGGGACAAAGTAACTTCTGTGATTGATTCTCCTACTGAGGGGACTTTCATTTCTACAACACTCATAATGGGATCTTCTTATGTTTAGATATCCAATGCTTCGCCAAAGATATAATTTCGGGACTTTTTCCCCTATATTTTGGCTCATTATCAACAAGACTCAACCTTAAAGGTTTGTCTTCTGTTTACTTTCCCAATTGAAAAACTTCCCACTCAGATTCAGGTCTGAAGAATAGTTATATTTTTGCGCCATGAAATTCCGGATGACCGCACTTTTGCTAGCCTTTGTATTTGTTAGCCTACATGCTCAGGAAATCGAAAGAAAAGAAGCATCTTTCTATCGTTCCGGCGGGTCGGCAAATATCAAAGTGGATGGTCATGGATCGGAAGCAATTTGGACGAAAGCATCTTCTATTCAAGGGTTTACCCAACAAAGTCCGGAAACCAGGAGTCCTTCTTCGATGCCTACAGACATACGGGTCATTTATGACAATGAAGCCATTTATATTTTAGCTCATTGCAAAGAGGAACGAAAAGAAGACATCCTTGCTGAACTCAGTGTCCGAGATGAATTATTTGGTTCCAACACAGATATCTTTGGTATCTATATCGATGCCTACCAGGCAGGGAATGCTGCTATGGGCTTTTTCGTTACACCGAAAAATATCCAATCAGAAATATTCTATACGGAGTCCCGAGAGGACAGAACATGGGATGTGGTATGGGAGTCTGCCACCCAAATAACCGATCAAGGGTGGTTTGCTGAACTTAAAATCCCCTACAGAGCTTTGCGCTTTCCCAAAAAAGAGGATCAAAAGTGGAATATCAACTTCCTCAGAAGGATCCGAAGATTCAGGGAGACAGCCCATTGGAACTTTATCAACCCGAATATTGACGGCTTTATCAATCAATTCGGAAGTACCACCCCACTGAAAGATATTGACCCACCCTTGCGACTTACGTTTACGCCTTACATGGCCGGTGTGCTGCAAAAAGCCCCCGGAGAAGACTGGGAACCCAATCTGCGGGGAGGAATGGATTTAAAGTGGGGGATCGATCAATCCTTCACATTGGATATGACCCTGGTTCCGGATTTTAGCAATGTCCGAACAGATAATCAGGTGCTCAACCTGAGTCCCTTTGAAATTCAGTTTCAGGAGAATCGGCCCTTTTTTACGGAAGGTATTGATCTGTTTGACCGGGATGAGCTCTTTTATTCCAGAAGAATTGGCGGTCGTCCCATTGGTTTCCTGAACCCTATTCTACAGGCTGGAGGAAACCCCAGGGAACGTGTTTTGGAAAACCCTGATGTATCTCAGCTCATCAATGCGACTAAGCTTTCCGGAAGAACTCAAAAAGGACTCGGAATCGGAGTCATCAATGCGGTGGTGGGCACGTCAAACGGGATCATTGAGAATACGGAAACCGGGCAAAGAAGAAGAGTCAAAACCCAACCACTGACCAATTATAATATGGTCGTTTTTGATCAAAATCTTCCACACAATTCCAGTATTGCCTTCGTCAATACGAACGTATGGAGAGCCGGAGATTTTTACGATGCAAACGTCAGTTCTCTCGAAACGCGCCTTCGCGATCGAAAACAACAATATCAATTTGCGGGCAAGGCTGCTTTAAGCCAGAAATACTATTCGGACAGAGCGGATGATTTTGGCTATCGATACACGCTTTCTTTTGGTAAAATTAGTGGCTTCTGGCGTTACACCGGCTCATACAATGAAGAGAGCCGAAATTATGACACAAACGATTTTGGTTTTCTTTTGGCTCCCAATGAGCGTACCTTTCGCTTAAATGGAGGCTATTATCAAAACAAGCCTTTCGGCAAATTTGTAAGAGGCAATGCCGTCTTGGGCATCAACTATAATCGCCTGCATACCCCCAATGTGTTCAGCTCCATCAATTGGACCTTTAACTCATTTATATTGAGTAAAAATTTCTGGGGATATGGCGTAAACGCCAACTACCAAATGGGAGAAGCCCGGGACTATTTCGAACCTCGGTTAGGAGATTTCTCCAGACATTTACCCATCCCGTCTAATTATAACTTTGGAGCTTTCCTTTCTTCGAACTATGCCAATCCATTTGCCTTGGATATAAGAGGAAATGTTACACAATTTAATGAATCGGGTCGCTGGGAATATTATTTAGAGCTGGAACCTCGCTTTAGATTCTCTGATCGCTTCTCGCTCTTCGCAGGTACGAGCTATAATCAACTATATGGTGATCAGGGCTGGGTGGGCGCTGAGTCCGGTTCCGGAATCAATGATCCTTTGATCGGAACGAGAGACTGGCTGATCATAAACAATGAAATCTCTACCAAGTATACTTTCACCAATCGTATCAACTTGAATCTAAGATTAAGGCATAACTGGTCACAGGTGTTGTATTCAAGATTTGAGATCCTCAACAATAAGAGTGAATTAAAGGATGTGGATTATCCAGGGAATAATGGGCGACCCGACCTTCATGATATCAACTTCAATACCCTCAATATTGATGCTACTTTCACCTGGCGGTTTGCACCCGGCAGTGATTTAATCATAGCATGGAATGGTCAGCTGATCCAGCTGGATGATCGAACCATGACCAATTATTTCCAACAGATTAACACCATTCTCAATAGTGAGCAACAAACTACCCTATCCTTAAGGGTGCTGTATTTTATTGATTATAATAATATCGCACGCAGCTTGAGAGGTACTCAGAGTTAAGACTCCTCCAAGACCTTCTAAATGCAGGCTAGTCCGCCTTCACTCGTGGATCAAACGAATACAAACGGATACAAACGTTTATTCTACGGCTTGTGCCCCAATCTTATTTCATATTTGAATTGTCGTTCGACGATAGCGCGCTGATCATCTTTTTATTCTTTAACCGCTGACCTTCACTTTCTAAATGACAGAGGTCGGCACAAAACTGACGCATATGAATACGTTGAACAATCAAGTACACCTGATCGGTCGATTGGGACAAGAACCGAAATTGACCAAATTTGACAATGGCAATGCTGTTTGCCGATTTTCCTTAGCAACACATGAGTTCTATAAGGATAAAAAAGGCGAAAGACAGCAGAGAACCGACTGGCATACCGTGGTTGCCTGGGGTAAAATGGCTGAAGTCATGTCAGACTTACTCCAAAAAGGCAAACAAGTAGTCGTCAGCGGAAAGCTGAAAAACCGTCAATATGAGGACAAGAACGGGAATAACCGATATACGACCGAAGTGGTGGCGAGTGACTTTCTCCTGGTCGGACCGAGAGAGTCTGCAGAAGCAGCCGTTGCTGAAGAGAACCTTCCTTTTTAGGAGAAAAGCTTCAGTAGCTTGCTAAATACAAAGAGGAAGCTTTGGGCTTCCTCTTTGTTTTGCTTTAAAGTGCTACAGATAATCGCTTATCCATGATCGTGACCCTCGTGATCCCCATGATCATGACCTTCATGACTTTCAGCATCTTCTTCGCTACCTTCAGCCTTGAAGTTTTCATTGAGCACGTAATCCATTCCGCAAACAGGACAGGTTCCGGCTTCATCTGCTCCGCTGCCTTCACAATGCATCGGACAAATATACCTGGAGGTATATTCCGGACCTTCTTCAGCATTCATCTCCTTTGAAGTGTCCATTGCCTCTTTCGTTGCCTCATCGGAGGTGTCTTCTGTGCTTACTTCCGTTGACTCAACTCCTTTATCAGAAGCTTCTGTTTTTTCTCCACATGCTACTATACCTACAAAGGCAAACATGATGGCAAACAACCATACTTTTGTTTTCATTGTCATTCATTTTAATGTTACTGATTCCGAATGATAGATTCTGTAATCCCACATTTCAGCATTCGGTCTCCAAAATACGGGTTTTTAATTCCTTCTTCATAACTAATCCAATCAGCCCCTTGGTCATCAAATGCCATGGGGCAATGTTGCACATACATGACTTGGGCACCCATTTCTATATGAGTAACCCATTCAATTAAAATATTGGAAAGCGTTTCAAATGCAAGCCTTTGAGATTCAATATCCTTAGATACTTCAATACGTTGAGCGGCAGACCTGAATTCCTTCATGTTGGCAGCTATCCAATCCTTAGCGTTAGTGTTTTTTAATGATTCCTGGAAGCTTTGGACCTTTCGGGTCAGTTCCTTTCCTGATTGAGCCGCCGCGACGGAGTCTGCTTGCACTAAATATTCTTTAAGTTGGACATAGTGGTCTAATAATTGAGCTGATTTTTCCTTTGCCACCGGATTCAATTTTACTCTTTGGAGAATGGGATTTCCTCCTCCCTCTACCCACTGGTTGATCATACTTTTCTTATTATTCAACTGCGCAGCAGCATCCAAGGTGAATGCTCCCTGGACCACGACTCGATCACCTTCTGAGAGACCGGACAAGACTGGATATTGATTCCCTTCTTTGGATCCTAACACGACCTCTGTGTAGCGGAAACTGGGTACATCGGATTCTTCATCCTGCACATAAACTACCGATCGTTCCCCTGTCCAAAGCACTGCCGTAGCCGGAAGCATTAGTTGGCTTGCCTTGGAGTCACCTGATTGAAAAGGAAGAAATGCATTGACTAACATACCGGGCTTAAATTTTCGACCTGAATTGACTACTGTCGCCCGAACGGTAGCTGTCCTTTTCTGACGATCTACAAAAGGATCTATGTAATCTACCCGAGCTTGATACACCTGATCCGATGCCAATGTTTGAAAACTGAAGGATTGCCCATTTTTTACTCTGTTCAATTGGGATTCATGCACATCCAGACTCACCCAAACAGAGCTCAAATCACTGATCTCAAATAATACAGACCCTCTATTCAAAAAAGCCCCTTCTTTTACCTGAATACTTTTGATGTAGCCCGAATGCGCTGCATAAACCGGTAGATATACTTGCTCTTCTCCCGAAGAGGCAATTTCCATAATCACCGAAGAATCTACTTGCCAATACTCCATTTTCTTTACAGCAGCTTGAAACAGTTCCGGCTGTTCTTCCCTGCGCTCATAAGTTCTGATCAGCTCTTGTTGAGCAATACGCAGATCCGGAGCAAACACCTTCGCGACGATCGCTCCTTTGGGAACATAGGCTCCTACTGACTGATAATGTAAGGTTTCTACTTTCCCGGGGAAATACGAAACAATGCGAACAGAGTGGTCTTCATTCACTTCTATTTTTCCGGACACCTCTAACAAACCACCGCCAGACGAGGCACTTCCTAATGTAACTGTTTCCAATTGCGCCAGCCGAACCGATTCTTCTGTCATGGAAAACGTTAGCGGATCCGACCCACTATCCTCTTCGAGGGGTATCAAATCCATTTCACAAATAGGACACAGACCGGCTTCGTCCGCTCTGATCTGAGGGTGCATCGAACAAGTCCATACGGTCTCTAATGCCGGCTCTTGGGTTTGATCACTCTTAGTCTCTGATTCAGCGGAGGAGCTCATCCACCAGCTTGCAAGGCCAAAGCCTGCTGCCAAGCCGATGACTAAAAAAATCCATTGTTTATTCATCACTTGAGTTTTCTATTCTTTCGATAATAAAGGCCGCAGCGTGCCATTTCTTAATACTTTCTATTTGCTTGATTTGATATTCAAGTAACTGCTTTTGATAATCCCAATACTCTAGAAATCGTGTATGATCCGAACTGATTTCAATCTCTATCAATTCAATAATCTCTTGAGTATTTCTGATTTGTTGATTGTAAAATTGATATTCTTCTACTGCATCCTTTTGAGCAATCAATGCCTGTTGAATTTGCTGACGCAACCAATTGGCCTGATCCGTTTTCATTTGCTCCAAAGCTGCGATTTCCATTTGTTGGCTTTCGCGTTTTCCCTTGTAATATGATTGACTCAAAGGAAGTGTAAAACCCACTTTGGGTATCAAGGCATCTTGCCCATTATCGGGAAGATCTGCATCTGTACGAACGGCATTGATCAAATAATCGAGCCCGACACTAATACCGGGCCAGGCAGAGGCTGTCAGCAAGCGCTGTCGTGCTTCCCACAGTCCTTTTTGAGCTTCAATTTGCAATAAGGCAGGGCTGCGATCAATGCTTTTCAAAAGAGTATCGAATTTTAATTCTATTTCAAACTGAGTCGTTAGTTCAGACATTGAATCTATCTCTACGCCACTCCAATAAGTAAGCCTAAGTTGATGTTGTTGAAGCTCATTTGAGGCTTGGTCTATACTTCGCTGAGTCTGCTGAATCATCCTGTCCACCACCAAAACATCAGAATAGTGACCCATCTTCTGCTGCATATTGCGTACCCTGTCTGCCCTAATCTGCTCATTGACCTCAAGGAAACTTTTGTACACCTGAATTTTTCTTTCAGTCAAAGAGGCGTCCAGGTAGGCCATACCAATCTCGTATCTCAATTGGCGGTACATCAAGGCTTTTTCTTCCTCCAAACTCTGTCGTACTGCAGATACTTCAGCTCGCTTTGCTTTTTGTATGCTGCCAAAAGGTATCTGCTGCTGCACTCCCATCTTAAACACTTGAGGCCCTACCCTGGTCTCGATAGGTAAAACCCCTACCCCTATAGAAAACTGAGGATCTTTCCATGCCAGTGCAGCTTTCTCTTGCGCAAACGTACTTTCGATTTGAAATTCCCTCGCTTGCAATTTCTGATGGTACTGAGCCTCCCGGACAAAGTTCTCAAGTGATTGAGCCTGAAGAAATAAAGTGGCTCCCATCATTATAGTTAGCAATAATACTTTCATGAGCGTTTGATTTTTTGTCGTTTCCACATATAAAAAAGAATAGGTACGGTAAACATCGTAACCACTTGAATCAACATTCCTCCGAAAGTGGGAATCGCCATAGGAACCATCACATCTGACCCTCTTCCGGTAGAACTCAATACAGGCAATAATGCCAGCAAGGTGGTGGCTGTCGTCATCATCGCGGGTCTAACTCTTCGAAGCCCTCCTTGAACAACGGCATCCTCCAGTTCATCCAAAGATTCTGGTTCGTGTTTTCGAAATTGATCTTTCAAGAAAGTAGCAACGAGCACCCCATCATCAGTAGCAATACCGAATAAAGCCAAAAATCCTACCCAAACTGCCACCGACAGATAGATCGTCTGGATTTGAAAAACTTCCCTCATATTGGCACCCAGCAGAGGGAAATCCAAAAACCCTGACCAATTGTATAAGCCAATCAAGATGAAGCCTCCCGCAAAGGCAACAATTACCCCTGAGAAAACCATCAATGAAAGTGCCGTAGATCGAAATTGCAGATACAGTAAAATAAAAATCAACAGCAACGCCAACGGTAAGGCAACGGACAATCTCTTGTTTGCACGCATCTGCTGTTGGTAATTACCTGCAAATTCATAACTAATTCCCGGAGGTAGGTTGACGAGGCCTTCAGAGCGAGCTTGTTCTATTGCCGTGCGCGCAGATTCTACCACTGACAACTCGCTGTATCCTTCTTCTTTATCGAACAAAACATAAGCGACCAAGAATCCATTCTCGCCCTTAATGGATTGCGGTCCTTGCTCATATTCAATATCGGCTACAGTGCTCAAGGGTATGTGTTGCTCAGGCCCCACTTTAACTAAAATATTGCGAATCGCTTCCGGGTCATTTCTTAATTCTCTAGGATACCGCACACGAATACCATATCGCTCACGACCTTCTATGGTCTGGCTGACGACTGCTCCCCCTATCGCAGTTTGTATCACCTCTTGTAAGTTCGTAATACTCATGCCATAATTAGACATGGCCTTTCGATCCAACCGAATATTGAGATAGGGTTTTCCAACAACGCGTTCTGCAAAAACCGCTGAAGCCTTTACTCCCGGCACTTCCTGGAGAATCTTTTCGATTTCCATACCTGCTTTCTCAATCTGCCTCAGATCCTGTCCTTTCACTTTGATCCCCATAGGTGCACGCATCCCGGTCTGCAACATGACCAAACGAGTTTCAATAGGTTGCAGTTTGGGCGCTGAAGTAACTCCCGGAAGTCGTGTAAGACGGACGATTTCATCCCATATATCATCCGGAGACTGAATATGAGGCCGCCAGTTTCTAAAATATTGGCCCTCTTCATCCGGAATCAAATGCCCCTCGGCAGTCCGTTCAAAATCTCCCGCAGCATCTATTTTAAAACGTTGTCGTCGGCCTTTGTCATCTGTTTTATACTCAGGGAGATAGGTAATCACATTTTCATACATGGAAATAGGAGCCGGATCGAGTGCACTTTCCACTCTTCCCAATTTGCCGACTACCTGCTGCACCTCAGGAATAGAGGTCACTGCCATATCTAAAAGCTGAAGGTTCTTGATGTTTTCTTCCATCCCTGCATGTGGCATAGCCGTCGGCATGAGCAAAAATGCCCCTTCATCCAAGGCAGGCATAAATTCCTCGCCCACCTTTTGGAAGGATTGATAACCGCTGAAAAGGATCAAGCCGATCAAGCTCAGAAATAAATATCGGAATCGAATCAAAACCCTTAAAATCGACTCATACCAACGAATCATCAGCATGAAAAACCCAACAAAAAGAACAACCAAAAACAAAACAAAAAAGAAATTTACCCACTCACTGGCTTCTACGCCCAGAGGCATCCAATATCGAGCGAGTCCAAAAGTTACCCAAAGGGCATAGAAAACATTCAAACCCTTCTCTAAAGAGGCCGTATT
>CAZGGG010000032.1:0-21527 GCA_964525165.1 uncultured Saprospiraceae bacterium
GCGATTTCAGCTAAGGCTGAACATCGGCACCACTGCCTAGCCACTCGGCCACCCGGCCTTTTGAGGAATGCGAATATAGTACCCTTTTCAAAAGACTGCAAGTTTTGTGCCTAAATCATTCTTCTCATAACCATATATGAATAACAATACACTAAACTACGCGCCACAGCTCAAAAGGTTCTAGCTCGTTATATATCTATTCTCATGAATACTTTTGGATGAACGCAGCAATTCTTTTACCCGACTTTAAATTCTTCAGCTTTCGTTCCAAAATAACCGCCTCTGATTTTCTAGGCTTTTGCGTTGACCAAACCAATTCCCATGGAACTCCTCTTTTCGTGTATTTCGAACTCCCTTGGTTGTGCTCCCTAACTCGTCTTTCTAAATGCTCAGTTAATCCTATATAATATCGTTGGATACGTTCGCTCCATATAATATATACATATGCAGACATTAAAAAAATCTAAATTGAATTTTGCAGATGCCGAGGCCGCTACGCGGCTCGAGCATGCGCGATTTCAGCTAAGGCTGAACATCGGCACCACTGCCTAGCCACTCGGCCACCCGACCTTTTGAGGAATATGAATATAGTACCCTTTTAAAAAGACTGCAAGTTTTGTGCCTAAATCATTCTTCTCAAGCTATAATGAGTGAATTAGCCCTTGCCCCCTGCACAAAAAAAAGGTCCCCCGACCAACACAATGCGAGAGACCTTCAAACCTACTAAAGGTTGCTTATTTACTTGTCCTCCTTCTCCGGAGCTTCAGGAGCCGGCGGCGGCGCCATCCCTCCTTTTCGCAATCGGCGTCTTTCCATGATCTTTTGATCCATTTCTCTGGCCTTTTCTCGAAGCTCTCTTTCCATCATTCGTAGTTCTTCCTGACGCTCTTTCCATCCTTCTTGCAGCATACGCTCCATTTTTTGAGTCATTTCCATGATCTCTTGCTGCTGTTGCTCATTTAATTCCATCTGCTTAGCCTTCTTTCTCAACTGCGCTTGCATTTGGGCGATTCGTTCCTCTTCTCTGGCCATCCGTTCTCTCATGCGGGCTTCCATTTCTTTTAATCGAACTTGGTAAGCCTCACGATCAGCCCATTCCGGAAGGGTATCCGACTCCAAAACCGTAATAAACCGCTTTCCTTCCATACGCTCGGTTCCTGGATGCTTACTGCTTTTCCGAATAATCACTTTCGAAGCGTTCGGAAATCCATTGATCACTTCTTCACCCTCTATGACATTTTCACCGAGTATAATAATCTTTTTGTCCCCTTCAGACCCTTCATTTTTTCGAACTTCAATCCAGTCAATATCGCCATCTAATTCTTCATAATCAATAGGCTCACCTTCTTGAAAACCCTCCGTGAACTTATATTGAATTTCACCACCCAGCGCTTCTATCCAGTGAACCAAACGCTCTCCATCGACTTTGATTTCAATTTCTTCCTCAGATAGTCCCTTACGAATCATCCACTCTTCTAAACGATCTTCCAAGTCATTACCCAATTCTTGCTGGATTTCTAATTCAATCCTCCTTTCCAATCCCTTTTCCCCGGACCTTAGTTCGGGTAGTTCCATGACCTCAAACTTGAACTCTTTCGTCTGAGGAAAATGCATCCTGGGATGTCCTCTCACGATAAAGCGATCCTTTTCTTGCCATTCAATCTGATCACCAAAAACCATAAACTTCTCTTTCTTCGAGGGTTTCCGAACGATAATTTGATGCGTCGTATCTACCGTTCCATCTTCCTTGCGGGTCAGCTTTAGTTTTTCTTCATATTCCACAGCATTTTTTTCAATCCGCTCAGTTCTGGTTACTTGTTCCTCTTTCCCGTCTGTTTTTTCAATCTTTACATTCACGTTTTTGCGGGTCTGAAAAACTTCCCTCGGATTTCCATTCTCATCAAAAGTGATCTCCAAATCATCTACCTTGACGACCTCCTTCTTTTCCGGAAGGGAGTCTGACAGCGCATAAGTGGTGGATGGGCGCTCAGAAGTTGTACATTCATCATTCTTTTCTTCGATGCAAACTTCCACACTGTTCGCAACAGCTTTTTCTTCCCCTGCAGCAAAAGTGCTCCAGGCACCACTCAGTAGTAAAAGGCCCACCATAAAGGCCATACTCCATTGCTCGGTCCGAATCGTTCTTGTTCTCATAGTACTGCGTGTATTTAATAGGTGTTCAATTCTCTCTAATAATTGCCCCTTCTTGCGTCCAAAGGCGGGGGCCGGCAAATGCTGATGGGCATTCCATTGCTGCGCTTTAAATAAGGACTGCGCATATGTTTTGGGTTGCGCTCCCAATCGGACCACCTCTCTATCTACAATCAGCTCTTGCAACTGCCGAACTTCTTTTCCCCACCACCAAGTAAGTGGATGAAAGAAAAACAAACTCTCAAACCCGACAACTGCCATATGAATCCATTGATCGTAGCGGGCCCAGTGGACAAATTCGTGAAACAGAATACATTCGATTTCGTCCTCATCAAAGACTTGCCACATGCCTAAGGGCATGAGGATGACAGGCTGTAATAAACCAGCTAATACAGGACTGCTCAAATCACGACTCAGACGAATCGGTAATTGTCCGGCTCGACCCACCTTTGCGATCAGCGTGTCTACTTTGTTTTGCCAATAGGCAGAAACGGGTTCGGCGTCCCTTTTAAACTTGCGGAGCATCCAGAATCCACCGGCGCGATAGATGGCAAATAAAACCAAGCCAGCTAGCCAAATCATACCTAATAATGCACTTTGTTCTCCCAGCCAATCAAAAAGGGTAATGGATTCTGCAGTTGGAGTAAGTGAGATAAGCTGCATTCCTTCTAGTCCAGAGGTCTCTGCTGCGATCGATTCTGTCCATTGACTCCACTCCCAAGCAAATGTCATCAAAGACGCCAGAACAACGGCCACCATTCCACTTCCGTAAATGGCTAGGCGCGTCTGATAGGCGCGTTTGGGCATGAGTTGCACGCAAAGGTATACGAGGGCAGCAATGGCCACCATTTGCCAGATCAAATGCAGGGCAGTCCAGCCCAGTAATTCCATCCAAATTTGAAAATTATCGCTCATGATGTTTCATTATGGTCATCTAACAATTGACGGATGGCATCCATCTCTTCTTTCGTGGCCTTGGAACGACCCAATGCGTGCATCACCAACTGCATAGCAGAACCCTTAAAGGCTTCTTCTGCCAGTTGATCAATGAAACGATCTTTCACTTCCCTTTCCGGAATCAAAGGCTCATAAATGTGAGTGCGCTTTTCCTTTTCCCGGGCTAGCAAACCTTTGTCAAACATGATTTGCATCGTCTTGAGGGTCGTCGTATAACCTACCGAACGATCTTCATTCAATCGATCATTGACCTGTCGGACGGTACAAGGTCCCTGTTGCCAGAGCACCTGTAAGATCTCCAGCTCGGATTGGGTGGGTGTGGGCTTGGGTTTCATCTAAGTACGAATTGTTTCGTACAATTATATACGAATCTTTTCGTACTTGCAAATGGAAGTACAAACTTTAACAGTTTTTAAGACTATTGACTACTCTCCCAAACGGATCATTTTCACACTGGCTTGTTGCTCAGGCAAGATGACTTGTATGATATAATAGCCTTTCGGCAAATGAGTTAACTGCAACTCTTCCTGGTTCCAACCCCTTAGATAGCTACGCTCAACCCTGTGCATCAATCTTCCATCTATGGCATAAACCGAAAGAATTGCTTCTCCGGATTCTTGTGTAAACACATCCAGGATCGCTCTGCCATAATTTGGATTGGGATAGAGTTTCAGGGACAAATGTTTCGTTTGAATGAATTCTTGGTCTGTGCCGGTCAGTATCGCCACTTCATCGGACGGGCAGGAAATCCCTCCATCCGCGCCGTAAGAAGTGATGAATACCGTTTCACCATTCCAAGCGGCCATTGGATAGCGGAAATACGATTCGTCTGCATATACATTGCCTATGACGGTTCTTTCGACTCCGTCAAATAGTTCAACCATATAGCCAACTACATCCGGGTCCTGCACCGGTAACCAATCGACCACTAAAAGTCCACTATCTGTATAATAGTTGGCTACAATATCCTCCGGTAGTGATAAAGGTTGGAAAGGGTTTCGAATCATGCCTTCAGCATAATCTGATACCAGTTGGTCCTGTCTCAGCCCTACCGCCTGCACGTAGAAAGAGCAAAACGCACTCAAGTCCGACAAGTGAATGCTGTATCCCCCTTCCAGAGCATCGACCGTAGCGAAATACCCCCCATTAGACCCTAAAGTATCCTCGTCAGCAAAGAAGTCCAGACTATCCCCCGGTACAAAATCAAAAGCACTCCAGGTGAGATACAAGCTATCGCCCTCTATGTTCTGCTCAATGGTAAACGCGCTCTGCGCTCCAAATAAATAGACATCCAGCTCAGCCGTCTCAGGGCCATTAAAGGTCCATGTACCGGCTTCCGGCGCATATAAGGTCCAAAAGAATTTCTCGCCCTCTACATCCAGAGTAGCATCCGGACCGGGATTTGCGGCCGTCCACACATTTCCGGAAGGGTCCGTCAGATCTGTCGCTTGCACATCTATATCTGTTCCTACCCGAACGACAGCCATGCGCGTCTCTGCTGGAATCACAAACTCTTGGTTTCCGTCTTCCGCCAATCCGGCACTCACATCTGCTTCCTCCACATCCAGAGTGAAGTAATCAAAATCGTCATAGGCCTTGGCATATTCTAAACGATAGCTAAGCTTCCCGATGCGGCCTCCCATGTCTAATGAGCCCCTCATAAATTGAGACTGCGGTTTATGCACTACTAATCCATCTGCTGATGCACTGTAAGGCAGCCCTAACTTAGCACTGAGCCAATCAAAAGGGAAATGGCTACCCAAAGTCGGCAGCGTCAACATCCCTTCAAAGGTGCCTAGAAAAGTGGCTCGTTCATTATGCTTTCGGTAGGCTAAATCAATGGCACCTGATCCAATGAATTTCTTCTCTCCATTATCAAGAAAAGGGGCCATATCGATCGTACCGCCTACTTTCATCTTGTAATCTCTCAGATCGATACTTCCGTAAATGCCACCCTCTACCTGCCACCAGTCGTCAAAGACCGGTGGATTGAAAAACTTACCATCTCCGGCTTCCACTTTCAAAGTGGCCGGAGGAATATATTCTACGCTGGTCGTCAACTGGAATAAATCATCGCTGGCCACCGCACTAAATATTCCTCCAAAACGCATATTCCAGGGTGGGTTGGTCAAATTCGAGATGCGCCCTTCACAACCGATCAGCCCCACTCCGGTGGCGCCAATGGGAATAATCGCATTCTGTAATACCGCCCTCATAGCAATACTATCCACCTCTCCGGCAATAAAGCCCAATCCTCCGCCCACTTCGATGAAAGGGGTCAACAAGGTCAAGCCAAAACTCAATTTATCTTTGTCCTGATCATAGGAGGCACCCAACTCTTTCAAACAAAATCCGGGAGCAAAACCCAAATCTCCGACTTGTAAGCCTGAAACGGAAATCCCACTGCTGCGCATTTCCAAACCCGATATGGCAATTTTTGTGGTGGCCGGACTTCCATTACCACATCCCGGAGATAAAGCATCAAATGCCACCGTAAAGGAGATTGACACCCCATCGGCAGATTTACCCCCTAATAATAACAATTCATCTAGTTTGATTTCTAGCCCTCCGATATCTGGGGTAAAAGTGGACAACTGATCATTGATGAATCCGGTCAGAGTCCCTGAAGCCCCGGCCAATGCCAGTTCATACTTCCCTTCTGCTAGTTTGAAATTACCGGTACCTCCTCCCGGCAAAGGCACTTCTTTCAAGCGAAAAACACCATCGACCACTACCGAAAGTTGCTGTGTATCTATGGTACAACTGCCATCAAAGTATAGGAATTCATTGAAGACGATGGCTTCAGAGGCTAGCAATTCATGATCGTTACCTGTCGGGTACCATCCCGCTTCCGGATCTTCCAAACAAATTTTGAAATAATCATTTTCCCAGCAACGTGGCCCGGGCTTCTGAGCTAGGCGCGTATTTATGGTCAATTCGGGCAATGCCGGATTGGTCACAGCACAGGTATATTCTTTTGGGTTTCCATTCTTGCCAATGTTAATCTCGGTACTGGTTTCTCCAGCAAGCATCTCCCCATTTTGATACCATTGGTAGTTAACTCCTCCTCCGACTTCGGCGGTAAGGATGATTTCTTTATCATCATTTTCTTCCGCGTACATGGGTACACTGTCTTGTGGATAATATCGAAATCTTACCCAACTGCTTCCCATATAGGTAAACGGTAAAATATCATCAAACTCCAACTGGTTACTGCCACATTGCAATGAATAAATACGCTCTTCGCTCCCATAACCCGAAGCAATACCCTCAAAATCATTGGCACCCATCCAAAGATTATTAAATCGATTCCCTAAATCCGGGAAAGTACCGGTGAACTGGTTGCCGGAAATGTATAGGTTATATAATTTTGGACATTGCAGCTCAGGGAATGCTCCTTTTAATTCATTCCCGGATATATCTATTTCTCTTACTTCCGGCAAGCTCCATGCTGGCATACTCCCTATTAGGTCACTCCCTCTAAAACGCACATATTCTAAATCCGGCATATTGAGATCCGGCATAGGTCCTGTGAAGTGGTTATCGGCCAAATCCAAAGATTTCATCTTCGGAAAATTCAGGGGGGGCAAATCACCATTTAGACTCAGATCTTTCAATGCTAAATACTCTAAATCCGGCATATCCCATTCGGGTAAAGGTCCTGTTATCCGATGATTATTTCTCAGATTCAAACTCTTCAATTTGGGCATTTGGAACATCGGCAGCTCGCCTTCCAGCTGAAGATCTAATCCCTCCAAAGAAAATGATAAAGCATTCGGAAAAGAGTAGGCCGGTATGGTTCCGGAAAAAGCATTGCCACTAAACCCTATTTGTTCAATTGTTGCATCAAACCCAAAACTAGATGGAAGCTGCCCGCTTAAGTTATTTCCTGATAGTTGTAATTCCTTAAGTTGAGATAAATGTTGGAAGGTAGGCAAAGATCCTGTCAATTGATTGTTCCATAAAATCAATACTTCAAGCGTTGGAACATCAATATTTGGAATAGATCCGGATATTTGATTACTCCCCAAATCAATCGACTTTAGAGTTGGAAAATCTGAAAGATTTGATAGACTGGTGATTTGATTGTCATTTAATGTAAGAGTCTCCAAACTTGAGTATACTCCTGACCCGACAATTTCTGTGAGTTGATTTCCTCCAAGGTCTAAATTCCTTAGTGCCGGCAAACTGGGATCGGACCAAGAGCTTATTTGATTACTACCTAAATACAGCTTCTCCAGTTGAGGCGCACTAAAACCTGCTGCTATGCTGGAAATTGAATTACCGGACAGATACATTTCTTTAAGACTTTGAAAAACAACTGCAGGTATATTTCCATTGAGATCGTTATAACTCAGTCTCATTTCTTCAACTTCGTATACATACCTTACGAGCGTATCATTGATTTGTAATGTATCTGTTACAATCAATTCGACTCCATAGGGAGTTTTTAAGCTAGGCTCCGGCTCAGTTTCTACAGGCCAATTAGTACTTGACTTCCAGCCATTTCCACTCAATTGGTTGAAAAAAGAATTTAAATCATCCGCATCTTGGATCAAATGCTCCACATTTTGCCCTGATAGGCTGATCAATCCAGATAAAATGAAAAAGCACGCTGCGAGTAGATTTCGACCGACCATCTGTCTGAAATTTAAGTTTACTAATAACTCAAAAGTTAAATCAGACTATGTTCTAATTTGCTGACCGGAGTCACCAAAATATATGATTAAGGTCAATAATTGGCCGGTAAGAACAAAGCATCTGCAATTGTCTTCAGCCCAATAACCATCAACTCTGCTCCGGGACCTGTGATGTCTTCTTCCTCTTCATCCGCACATAAATCTTCGATAAAAACCAATAGTTCTTCTTCCGGATAATCTTTGAAGAAAACATCCATTTTTTGCGAAAGTGTTTTGGCATTTTGACCTTCCAAAAGCTCCCAGTTGGCCTCTTCGATTTCTCCGATTTCTTCCTGGCTGACTTGCTCTTTGGTGATGTTGTGCTTGATGGCCAAGCTGGTCAAAACGGTTGCGCCAAACAGAAAAGCCTCTTTTTCAGCATCGTTTAGTAAGCTAAAACTATCAGATAAGATATAGGCAGCGATATGGGGCTGCCAGTTCAACCAGGTTTCCAACTGCTGCTCAAAGCGCAAGGGCTCATTACTGAGCGTTTGGATACAATCTTCCACTTGAAGTTCGCCGATCAACATGCTTTATAAGTTTACCATAATGATAAAACATTTAGACTAAACCTGCAGTGATTCTCATCATTTAGTCATTCAGCTTTGGCAGAGGGTTCCCATAAATGTCTCAAGGGCTCACCATGGGACAAAACCTCTTTGATGAGAAAAAACCCATCATCTCCTTGCTTCTGGTATAAAGGCATCAGAATCAACCCATCGGCCATGGCATAGATGGGACCATGGACATCATGCGCCAGCAGTTCCCCTTTTTTGACTTTCTGAAAATTAGAATACCCGGGTTCCATGCGGAATTGATCACCGGGCTGAATGGGGTGGGTCATTATATGTTCTGCTACCTTGGGTAAGCCTTGCGCATACTCAATCAAGAGCTGTTCATGCTGATTCTCCACATGATTGGGATTGACACAACCTATAATGCTCATCGTATTCGTGATTGCAGCAATAGCGCGATTGATGGATAGTCGCTCCTCATGCTGACCCGATTCAAACACTACACAGCTCATCGGCAAGCCGAAATTCTGACTGTTGAAATAATGCAAAGAGGTCCCCCTGATTCCTTTCAACATACCGGTGATGACCGGCGCGTGCAATTCTGCCCCGATTCGAATACTCTGAGGATCGTCAGTCGTTATGGTGAAAATCCCCCCAAAGGCCGTAGTCGTATGTAAGTCCAAAACGACCACCTGCTCCGGTTGGTAACTTTTGATCTCTCTTCTAATGAGTCGAATAAGATCAAAGATCTCTCGCTCTTCGTTTACTAAGTCTTCTCTCTGGCTGGACAAAATCCGGTCTACCGTATCCAACGTCCACATGCGATTGAGATCCCGATCTACAAAGCGAACCCCTTTTTTCAAGGCATTTAAGTTGCCCGAAAGCCCTAAAAAAGCACCTTTGAATTCAAATTCCGGATTCGTAATCGGCTCGACTTCCAGCATTTTAACCATCATATCAATGGCCTCTACTCCGGCGGGCTCATTGCCATGCATCCCACCAATGCAGATCAACATCGGCCCTTTTTCTTTGCCGATGTACTTCCCAATGATTCTTCTATGCCGTCTTTTTGTGTTCATATTGTGTGCTGGTCAATATTAGAAAAATTCAGGCACTTTCGAAGGCCAATCTGCTGCAATTCCGTTCTGTCTCTGTTTGAAAAATGAGGAAGCCTGAAGGTTGAAACATATATAAGCGTAAACATGGGGAACAATCTGTAGCTTTTTACACTTGTAGTATACAAGCATTCATACTATCTTAAATCAAATTTTGGTGTATGCCCCAAATCTTTACTTTTCTGACCTGCCTGTTGGTATTCACACTGACTCCTTTTTGCGGAAGCGCACAGATTTCCGAAAATGTGAGCTTGCTGTACAACTATGATGACAATAGTCTCCCTTTTGCTTCGGGTTTTGCCTATTCGGATGTTTGGGGTTATGTAGGTCCGGGCGGTGAAGAAGTAGCGATTGTAGGAACGCGTGACAGCATTTTGTTTTTTGACGTGACCGATCCTGCCAATGTCATCAAGCTACCCTCAGTAGCTCCGGGCAGTGCTTCGCTTTGGAGAGACTTTAAAACCTTTGATCATTACTGCTATGGTATGGCCGACCAAGGGAATGAAGGCTTAACCATCGTGGATATGGATAGTATTCTGGCAGGCGTAGCGCATTTTAAAACCGATAATTCTGATTTTAATCGAGCCCATAATCTATGGGTAGATAGTGCACAAGGCAAACTGTACGTACCCGGATCAAATATCAGTACAGCTAACAAAGGTTTAATTATCTACGATCTAGTATCTGACCCTTGGAATCCGGTCAAAGTAGGTGAGTTCAATTTTAACCAACAGGGGTTCTCATGTGGTGTATCAAATAACACTTATGTGCATGACCTTCACGTCATTAATGATACTGCTTTTCTCAATAAGAATTCAGACTGCGGGTTTTTCATTACAGATTTAAGTGATCCAACGAATCCTCAGTATATCGGCGATCTGCCGCCCTCGGGATTTGGCAACGGGTACAACCACAGCACCTGGGTCAATGACGATCGAACAGTAGCGGTGGTGGCCGAAGAGACGGAAGGGAAACCCATTTATATTCTTGATATTTCAGACCCTACTAACATCACCAAGACCTCTGAATTTAAAGACCCCTTAATAAGTGGTGCGACCAATAACATCGCGCATAATCCTTTTATTTTAGGAGACATTGTGTTTATTTCTTATTACGAAGACGGTGTGGTTTTAGTAGACATCAGTGATCCGGCGAATCCGGTAAGAGTGGGGCATTATGATACCTATCCGAGCAATACAAGTTACAACCTATTTAAAGGATGCTGGGGGGTCTATCCTTACCTGCCCAGTGGCAACATACTAGCCACCGACAGTGATAATGGCCTATTTGTGTTGGAAGTGGACTATGCTGCTCTTCCTATCGATTGGATGAGTTTTGAATTGACGGATTATGATAAACAATCCTTTGCCATTGAAAGCCAATTCACGTATACCGGAGCACTCGCAGAAGCTCAGTTGGAATGGTCCCTCGAGGGGCATTCTTTCCAAACATTGGCACCGGCGATCATTCAAGAGTCCGGAATCCGTATCGCTTCTGTCGCGGAAAGATTCCGGCGACCTACTTTTCAGGATTTCTATGTCCGTTTACTAATCAAAGAAACTGATGGCTATCTCAATACCTCAAAAGTTCTGAGGGTCCCTGCTGCCCGGGTGCATCAAAAAGCAAGTCTATTTCCCAATCCGGCCGTATCCCATACCACTTTAGAATTACCCCAAGGTGCGCAAATTCAGCTTTTGGATATGCACCAACGTCCGGTGCTCCACACTTCTTTGCCGAAAGGCAGGCATGAGTTAGACCTGGCAAGGTTTCCCGCCGGAATGTATGTTCTGCAATTAACGTTTGAGGATCAAAGCCTCGAAACTTTGCCGCTCATCCTTTCGTCCACGCCATAAATGATTCCGGGTAAAATTCGTACTTTTGTCATCGCTAATGGGAACAGCAAGATTGCAACTTGCCGGGTCTGAGGACTCACTTTCGTGAACAAAAGCTAAAAAGTATGAGATTGTATAATCGTGTGAACAGCGACGAGCTGAAGCAACGCATGATGGAAAGTAGTGAAGAACGCAGAACGGTTTCTTTCTACAAGTACCACTACATTGGAAATCCAAAGATCTTCAGAGATCACCTTTACCTTAAGTTGTACCCCCTGGATGTATTTGGTCGAATTTATGTAGCGGCGGAAGGCATCAATGGTCAGATTTCAGTGCCCGAGCGCCATTGGGATCGATTCATTGAAACCATGGATACCATCGACTTCTTGAAAGGGAATCGGTTAAACCTGGCGGTGGAGGATGACGGAAAATCCTTTTACAAGCTGAAAATTAAAGTGCGCGACAAAATTGTTGCAGATGGCTTGAATGATGACACTTTTGACGTTACGGATAAGGGTCAGCACCTTTCGGCAAAAGAGTTTAATGAGCTCACCGAGCTTGAGGACACTTATGTGGTCGACATGCGTAATCACTATGAGTGGGAAGTGGGTCACTTTGAAGATGCGATCCTGCCGGATGTAGAAACATTCCGGGAAGCACTGCCGAAAGTGGTCGATATGCTGGAGGACAAAAAGGATAAGCATATCGTCATGTATTGTACCGGGGGTATTCGATGTGAAAAAGCTTCTGCTTATCTGCGTCATCAAGGCTTTAAAAATGTGTACCAATTAGAAGGGGGCATCATTAAATATGCACATGATGCAGACGCGCAAGGTCTCCGCAATAAATTTATCGGTAAGAACTTTGTGTTTGACGAACGCATGGGAGAACGCATTTCTGAAGATGTGATTGCAAAATGCCATCAATGCGGCCAGACTTGTGACACCCATGTCAATTGTGCCAATGATGCCTGCCACATCTTGTTCATTCAGTGCGATGACTGCGCGGAGAAATACGAAAGCTGCTGCTCGGTGAAGTGTAAAGAATTTAACCGGCTACCCGAAGATGAGCGCAAAGAATTGCGCAGGGTCATGCAGTTTAATGGCACTAAATTTGGAAAAGGTCGCTATAAAGCGCATCACAAAGATGAACACCTGCAAGTAGAAGTTGAAGAAGTGTAATCCCGGGAAATTCAAAGGCGATACATCGTGCGTTTTCTATTCCATTTTCATACATGGAACGAATGAGGGCTTTCTTTCATTGATATAGCTGAGCAGTGATCGATAAGGGCGTAAGGGAGATGCTTGAATATGTGTGCAGAATTTACGATCTTTATAGGCCATCCCTGAATGTACGGTGCTGAGGAGTTAGCATACAATTTTGACAATACAATAATTTTTATACCTGATGCACAGGAACTTAGCTAAAAACTTGGAGTTTCTTGCTGATTTTGGTATGATATTTTCTAAATACTAAAATAGAGGGAAACTATCAATACAATGCTTCAAAAGGTTATCATTCAAGGAAATCTTCACTTTGGGACGGAGCGCAGCTACGAAAAAGCTGTGCGGATGTACGAACATCGGCTAGAAGCCTATTACAAAAGCGAATTGGTGACCAAAGATCAGGAAGAGTTATTCAATGATGATGAATTAACCCTTGAAGTGCCCCGATTGGTCACCCAAACCTCCGATAAATACTGGAAAAATACCGTAGACATCCTTTCCTACCTGGCTCAATTTGCAGTAGCCGGTAAAGTTTGTGCCTGGATGCTGGAAGATGGAAAAATTCTGGACTATCACCTCATTGAACCGGATAGCGACAAAACCGTCGTCCGCAATTACCACAAAGGGAAGAAATTGGTCAATGAGGAAGGTAAAGCGGAAGATGCGTTCAAAGCACTGAACAGAGTCCTTAAGAAATACGACAAGCACTCACAAGCTTACGAACGTAGAGGCCACCTCAACTATTTGCTCGGTAATACGGACGAAGCGCTTCATGACTTTTCGAAAGCGATTCATATCGACAGAGAAAATGCAGACGCCTATTATGGACGCGGAAGAGTGTATGTTCAACAAAGTAATTACGAAAAAGCGATAGAAGATTTTGAAAACTGCGCTAAAAATGCGCTGGCTTTACAACCGGTCTATTGGATGGCAAGACGACTCCTATCGGAATGCTATATGCAAACCGGTAATCTGGCAAAAGCAGAATTCAATCTCAAACTCTTTACAAAACGACCTTTTGAAAGAGAAGACCCTAACTATACGTGGAAACAATGGGCCTTCTTTAAGTATGGAAAGGTTTTGCTCGAATTGGAGAAATTCGATGAGGCAGGAAAAGCTTTCGATCAGGCTTTGGCCATTGAAGAAGGCCACCAATCCATTTCTAAACCGGAACGCCTCACCTTCAGAGGTATTGCGAAATTAAAATCAGGCAGCAAAGGATATCTTTCTGACTGGAAAGAGGCCGCCAGTTTGGGCTATGACAAAGCAGAAACCCTGCTCAAAGAGCACGCTTAACATACTAATTTCAAAATAGGCAGAGTTCAATAGTAAAAGGGCATGCGGAGCCGATCCCTGATCATCTGGTTATCTTTCCTCTTGACTTGCATGACAAGCACTGCTTTCAGTCAGCAGGCCAAAGCCTTAAAATGGTATTCCAAAGCTCAAAAAACAGAGCAAAAAAAATCTTTCGATAAAGCGCTCGAACAATATGTAAAAGCCATCGAAGCAGATCCTGAATGGTGTGCCCCTTATGATGCGGCCATCTCTCTAGCTTTCCGACTTAAAAATGAATCCAAGGCAGAGTCCCTTTTGCAGGCAGCAGCCCGGAATTGTAAACATCCGGATGCCAGAATTTTTTACACCTTGGGCATGCGTGCGCTGGATAAACAAGAGTGGCAGGAATCTGCCAGCTATTTGGAGCGATTTCTGAACACGGAACACTCCTATACCGGCTTTATCAGTCAGGCAGAAGGGGCTCTGGATAGAATTCAACGTATCCGGAACGCACAACAGCATCCAACAACAGACAGTATCCGGCCGCTTCCGGCAACGATCAATAGTGCTGCCGATGAGTATTTGCCATTGCTTTCAGCTACTGAGGATTTCATGATCTTTACTCGAAGGGCTCGTGGAGATGAAAACTTTTACGGAAGTATCCGAAAAGAGGGACAATGGCAAAAAGCCAATCCCATCAATTCCCTCAATACTCGATTCCCGGACGGAGCCGCTACCTTATCGGCAGATGGACGGACGATGATTTTGACTCGTTGTCACGATCGACAGGGATATGGCTCCTGCGATTTGTATATCAGCCAATGGAAAGAACAAAACTGGACCCCAGCCCGAAATTTAGGGCCCAAAATCAATACAGAATATAAGGAAACACAACCCTGCCTGTCTGCGGATGGAAGTCGATTGTATTTCAGTTCCAACCGTCCGGGCGGTTACGGCAAAATGGATATTTGGGCCATTGACTGGCTGCCGGAAGGGAAATGGTCAGATCCTTTCCCCTTGGACAGTACCATTAACAGCCCGGCCAACGAAAAAACACCTTTCATCCATTATGACCACCAGTCCCTGTATTTTACATCCGACCGACCGGAGAGTTTTGGTTCCAGTGACCTCTTTCTAAGCCGTAAAAAGAAAAACAAATGGACGCGGCCACAGAATTTAGGTTGGCCGATCAATAGCCCGGACGAGGAGGGGACCATCTATGTTTCAAGGGATGGCTCCACTGCGTATATGGGTAAAAAATTGGGGGATAGCAGTCATTATGATTTGGTCCGATTCACATTGGATGCGTCAGTTGCGGCCTTGCCTTCCACTTTTTTTTATGGGCAGGTGGTAGATGCGGATACGCAGGAAGGAATCCCTGCCTACGTGATGGTTTTGGATGATTTTGGAGACACGCTCGCTCGTTTTTCCGCTTCCGCAAATGGACATTTTATGCTGACCCTCAGTCAGGATCGATCCTATCAATTCTTTATGGAACATCCCCAATATGTCTATTATTCCGGACGCTGGGAAGGAAGTACCTTGATACAAAATGGGATGGAGGGCCAAAATTTCCAATTTCAAATGCAACAACCGGAAGCCACGGATTCAGCGAAGACCTTTGTATTGCAAAATCTCTTTTTTGCTTCCAACTCCGCCAGAATACTGCCTTCTTCCCAATCAGAAATTCAAAAATTATATGAATGGCTTATTCAAAAACCCGAAATCGGACTGGAAATCCATGGTCACACAGACCAAGTCGGATCCGCTCAAGCCAATCAGATTTTATCCCTACAGCGGGCAAAGGCAGTTCATGATACACTCGTAGCAAAAGGTATTTCAGCGGATCGATTGCGGTTCAAGGGTTTCGGAGAAAGCCAACCTCTAGTGGAAACAGAAATGACGGACGCAGATCGTGCTCAAAATCGAAGAACAGAATTCCAACTATGGAACTATCGGGATAATTGATTGTCACTTATAATAATTGCAATTGACAAATTATGTGATTTTAGTTACCTTTAACAAATACTACTGAGTCACCCCTAACGATTGAATAGTGAACAATGAATAAACTTCACCCTGCTATTATAGGCTTATTGTGTGTGAGTTTCTTTCCGCTCATGTATGCCATAGGCCTCATGGCTAAAGGAATGATGTAAGGCAAGCCTTTCCTTTTAGAAATATTCTGAAATGGTGATTCCGTTTCAACGGGATTCCTTTGGAAAACCAATTATTTTGACCTCCCCCTATCAGGCCGCTGACAATTTCAGTGGCCCATTTTTTTTCACACCATTCCTTTCATGGTCGATTGGATGATGGAAGGAACATTTCTTACTTTTACGTCCTATGGGCAGAAGAAAAAGAAAACCCTTTCCGGAATTACACATACATGGTATTGCAGACCGAGGAAAGGCAGTCGGCAGAACGGCTGAAGGAGAGGTCGTCTTTGTCGAAGGCGCCGTTCCGGGTGATACAGTCCATGCCCTGGGACTCAGAAAGAAGAAAGGCGTCTGGCAGGCGAATGTAGAAGAAATCCTGCAAGCTTCACCTCATAGGATAAAGCCCATTTGTGCGCATTTTGAAGATTGCGGAGGATGTAAATGGCAACATTTTGATTATGTCGGTCAATTACAGCACAAGGAACAAACCGTCAAAGATGCGATACTCCGTATCGGCAAATTACCGGATACAGAGGTCCGACCCATACTCGGAAGCGAAGCTATTTTCCACTATAGAAATAAAATGGAGTACTCCTTTTCAAAATTCCGATGGCTAACGGAAGAGGAGATTCAATCCGATGACGAAAATTTAGACAGAGAACATGCTTTGGGCCTCCACAGACCAGGGTCTTTTGATAAAATTGTCGATCTGGAGTTCTGCCATTTGCAAGCTGAGCCCGGAAACGCCATTCGAAACATGGTCAAAAGTCTTGCTGTGCAAGAAGGTTGGACATTCTACGACCCCCGTGCCCAAAAAGGTTGGTTGAGAGCGCTGGTGCTCAGAAACAATGAAAAAGGAGCGTTTATGCTCTGCCTGGTCGCTTCAGAACGTAAAGAGGAGGAAATTCAATGGCTCTTCGACAAATTGTCCGGCCGTTTTCCGGAAATCACCTCCTTCTACTTCATGTTGAACCAAAAGAAAAATGATTCGCTGGCAGACCTCAAAGCGGAACTCTGGCAAGGAGACGAATATCTGCAAATTGCTATTGGTGATTGCCAATATGAGCTAGGTCCCAAATCCTTTTTTCAAACCAATACCCGACAAGCGAAAACATTGTATGACCAAGTCATTCAAATGGCAGAGTTAAAAGGTGAAGAAACTGTTTATGACCTCTATACGGGGATTGGGTCTATTGCCCTCTACCTGGCAGGTGCCTGCAAAAAAGTGGTGGGGATTGAAGAAATACCGGAAGCGGTGGAAGATGCTAAAAGAAACGCCGCTCGAAATGATCATCAGGACTTAACTTTTTATGCCGGTGACGTTCGGGCAGTACTCGATCCCGCTTTTGCCGAAAGGCATGGGGCTCCGGATGTCGTCGTTACAGATCCCCCCAGAGCAGGCATGCATGAAGATGTGGTCCGCTTTTTACTGGAACTTAAAGCGCCTAAGATCGTTTATGTGAGTTGTAATCCGGCCACTCAGGCAAGAGACCTTAAATTACTCTCAGAGGCTTACGATGTGCCGGCTGTGCAGCCGGTGGATATGTTTCCACACACGCACCATATCGAATCCGTAGCCATTCTAAAATTACGATCATGAATCCTCAGGAAAAATCATTTTTACAAGTAGAAGAGGAATTAGAGTCCTTAATTCCTTTGCTTTCTGAAGCCATTGATAAAATTTTAGAGCAAGACGTGACGCTCTACCCCATATTTATTGCCCATCAGCAGGAGCTGGCATTGGGCTTGCCTTTCATCAACCATCTGGAAAGTGATAGTCCGTATTCCATTCACGTATCCAGTCTGGAAGAATTGAATGGGAAACAGGTGATCCCGAACAATAAAGTGGAAGCTTTTAAGGAAGTCTATAAAGACCCTGAGGACTGGGTCTGTGTGCTCTACGTCGGAGAATTAGGCCAACAATTCTTATTTCTACCCCGCTTATCCTAAGCAGGATGGATGCAGGGGTGGACTAAGGTCGACACCTAGCCTACCGCGTTGATATCTACAAAGTTCATCTTATACACATAGATGATCAGAATGACCAACATCAGGACCGCAATTCCGATCCACATAACAGCTGTACCTTTCTTTCCGTAGTTTGATCCACCGGCCATAATTCATTCTTTTTATGCCATACAAAGAAACAGTAAAATTGCAAAATTACCAATTCAAGGGCGCTGAATATATTCTCCCCTCAGGCGAGCGTTGTCAGATCCACTTTTTTGTTTTGTAAACCCTTGACAAATTCGATAAATACATCCAGGTCTGATTTGCGTGAAGCAATCCCTACAGAAACCCTAGTAGCACCGCGCATTTTATTCAGAAAATGAATCATATCGTAATAATCTCCTTTCTCCCTGCTGGAAAAATAACGGCTCAACTCATCTGTAGTCAGGCAATTATTGATTTCGTCAATACCGGGATTACAGAAGCAACCGGACCGAATAGAAATATTGCGATCGTTGGTTTTGGCCTCGATATATTCAAAGGGATACATCTCTCCGGCAGCATCGAAAAAATTCATAATCATGGTGCCCCCGGTGTCTTTTCTTTCTTCCGGACCAAAAATGTGCACGATAGGCTTCCCATTATCATGCTTCAGATTCTTGAGTTCACGATACAAATAATCCATTAAAGCCCCGACCCGCTGATTGAGGCGGTCCATACCGACATGCTCAATATGGTTTAAACCGATGGTAATGGCAGGCAAATCCAGATAACTGATGGTTCCATTCTCAAAACGCTCATGATTTTCTGCCAGGTAATGATGTTTCGATTGCACTGATGCCAGGGTAACGGTTCCTCCGGCAAACCAAGGCTTGACAAGTTTGCGGAATTTATCTTTCCTGACCAGGAGACATCCCAATCCGGTAGGATAGCCAAATATTTTATAAAAGGAAACAGACACAAAATCCGGCTGAACCTTTTTTAAGTCTAATTTTGAAGTCGGAACGTAGGCAGCTGCATCCAGCATAACATCCCACCCTTTAGACTGAGCCTTTTCTATCCACTGCAAATCATGCTTGACTCCCGATACATTCGACTGAGCGGGAAAGGCAAACAAGCGATTGGGTTTGTCGTCAGGTTCGTCCAACAAAGTATTCAGCATATCATCATCGATACGCAAATCTTCATATTGGATCGAGCAATATTGATAGGCGCCTCCTCTCCTTTGACAATACTCGCGAATCCCATTGACGGAATTGTGGTTATCAGCTAATAATAACAAAAAGCTTTCACGATCGAAAGGATAGCACTCTCCTACAATTTTCAAAGCCCCGGAAGCATTCTGAGTAAAAATGCAGAAATAGTCCTCTGCATTAAAAAAGGAAATGACCTTTTCTCTGGCTTCTTGAACATAATGCGTTGCCAATTGAGAAGTAGGATTGGTCGAATGTGGATTCCCAAAGACATTTGATTTCAGCAAATGATGGTGCTGGTCCAATTGTTTTAAAGCATAGAGATTCCCACCGGTATAATCTAAGTAGGTTTGCCCGTTTTCCTCCAGGTAAGGATATTCTGTTGCTACTAAAGCTTCAAAAAAGTCGTCATGTAAGAGCCCTGAATTCTGAGCTCGTTTTTTACGGGTATTAAAAACGTTGGCAAGCATCTCTTTCCATTTATTCTACTATACAATTTCATCAAAGTCCTCAGGCTTCGATTCTATGAACCCAAATGATGGATTAGGTCTTAAGATACGGCATTTATGAACAATTTCAGATGAGGTTCATCCATTTGGAGATGAGTTCGCTCAGCTGTCAATCGTCTGGTATACCGCCGTGCGGATGCGTTCCTCCCACTCATCTGCCTGCTCTAATAACTGCATTCCTTCTTCGAGCACTTTGGTCGCATAATGCTGGTCTTTTAAATCAGCCGCATTAACTTTCATATTCATAAAGGCACCATGTGCCGCCGTACGGGCACATAAAGCACCTACTCCTGCATCCGTGACGCTATTAGGGTTCCCCCTTTCGACCATATCCATAGCCAGCGGAAAAATTTCCATACTGATTTTCAATATCTGGTAGGGAACTTCAATGGCAAACTTCGTGGCAGCTTCTATCGCAGCGGCTCTGGCTTCTTTTTCCTGTGCATTGCTTTTCGGCATGCGGAAAGCAGTAATAATGGCATTAAAGGCTTGCGTGTCCTCATCTACCAAATGATTCAGACGATCCTTAATCGATTGTCCTTTTTCTGCATCGGCACTAAATTCTTCCCATCGGTCATCCCAGCCCCTCTTGTGAGAAGACAAGTTTGCGACCATAGTGCTTAAGGCGGCACCTAAGCTTCCGACATAGGCAGAAATGGAGCCCCCTCCCGGTGCCGGAGATTCGCTGGCCGTTTCATTAGAAAATGCGGTCAGACTCATTTGAATCAAGGGTCGAGGATTTTCTTCCTCCAACATATACTCAATGATCTTCTTCTTAGGGTCGAAATCACTAAGCTCGTCCAGCCCCATACTTTTGACAGCAATTTTGATAATTTCCTCTTCACTTACCCCTACAGATCTTTGCTGTTGTTTGAGGAAGTATTTTCCGGCATCCAGCATCACCTTTTTAGGCACCAAACCCACTAATTCTGAACCTGTAACTCGTAAGCCTCTTGAAGCAGCACTCTTTCGACAGGCCTCAAAGGCTTCATGCAAAGGAGTGTCTTTAATTTTCGTAATATTCATGGAAATCTGCGCAATCCCATATTCTTCAATATACCAGCCAATTCCCTTGACCCCTTTGCAAGCACCCGGCTCTCTCACCGGCTCTCCATGCTCGTCTCTGACAATCGTTCCGGTAATCGGATCGCCTTCTCTTTTAACTCTGCCCTTCTCTCTCACGTCGAAGGCTACACTATTGGCTCTTCGCGTTGATGTGGTATTGAGGTTTACATTATAAGCAATCAGAAAATCACGCGCACCAATGGCCGTAGCTCCTGCTTTCGCATTAAATTTAGCAGGTCCATAATCGGGCTTCCATTCCGGCAGCGCCAATTTTTCCGGTAAGCCTTCATACTCCCCGGCTCTAACCGTAGCCAGGTTTCTTCGCTCTTCCTTCGTGGCGGCCTCTTCGTACATATAGAAGGGGATATCCAGATTTGAGCCGGCGAGCTCGCCCAATTTATGGGCATATGCCCGTACCTCTTCCATAGAAATATTGGCCACCGGCACCAAAGGACAAACATCCGTGGCACCCATTCTCGGATGCTCACCGCTATGCTTGCTCATATCAATCAGCTCTGAAGCCTTTTTGATGGCCAAATAGGCTGCCTGAACCACTTCATCCGGCGGACCGACAAAAGTGACGACTGTCCGATTGGTCGCTTTACCGGGATCTACGTCCAATAACTTAATACCTTCGACAGATTCAATCTCATCTGTGATCTGCCGAATGATCTCCATATCCCTTCCTTCACTGAAATTAGGTACGCACTCTATTAACGCAGGTCCTTTCATGTCGTTTTTATATCTATTTTAGTAAAATACAACCTCAGGGAGGTCCTCTACGTTACAAATAACGGAGAAAGATTCGATATGAAAAAATACATATTCAGCTGTTTACTGTTCCTCTTTGCCATCAAGCTGCAAAGCCAGAATGTCGTCGTATCTGATCCTATCGATCTAG
>CAZGGG010000032.1:21537-35811 GCA_964525165.1 uncultured Saprospiraceae bacterium
ATCATCGGAACTTTCGCTGACAAAGTCCTTCTATACCAAGAAACCGGAAACGATGTATCGATAGCAGCTTTCGATTACAACCTAAAGCTTTTGTGGAATCGGAATGTTGAAAAAGAAACCTACGACTCCAGGACCAGTACCATTCTGGGAGGAGAAAACGAGTTTTATTGGTTTTATAGTCTGAGACAAAAGGATACGGTCTATTTGCAAAAACGCACCTATGATCTGAATGCGAGCCTGATCGAGACTGAAACGATTATGAAGCGTGCAGACATCGCCAATAATTTTCTGAATGATCTTTCATTTGATCGCACCAAAGTCTTGTTCTTCCAACCTATACGAAATGAGGAGGTCTTGGCGGCAGCCTATGATATTCAATCTGAAGAAATGGTCTTCGAATGCCTTCAAAGCATTGACCCTCACCAATCAAGCAGAGCTGTACATGCTCTTTGATCTGGAAAACCAGCGATTCGACAGAGACGAGCATGTATTCTCTATTTATTATTTCCGGAAAGATATGGAAGGTCCTGCCCTCAACCAGATTCCCTTCTATGGGTATCTGACCAACTCACTGACTCTGCGCTATGACGAACTCAACCGGAAGCTCAATCTCGCTGGTTACTACACCCGCCGCAATTTATCGAGAACAGAGGGCTTGTTTGTTTTTGATTATCGACCGACAGATACCGCGACGGCGATCGTACAATATGAATGGCCGGAGGAGATGAAGAAAGCCTTATATGGACCACAAGGAGCCGGAGAGGTAGGCATAGAAGATTTGGTCGCACAGGAAATTGTCTTACGAGACGATGGCGGATTGGTTTTGCTGGGTGAGATTGAGAAGATCTATGAGCGCCGTGCTACCTACGCAGAGCGTGGCGTCTATGCACGAGGTGCCAATTGGGTAGATTTTGTCTATGAAGACGTGATTGTTGTTTCGATCAGCCCGGACGGCAGTTGGGATTGGAGTAAAGTGCTCCACAAGAGACAATTCTCTCAAGACGACGGAGCTATATTTTCTTCATTTTCCTTGTTCCATGTCCCCTCATTTATACGCATCATCTACAATGATGAGATAGGCAGTAATGCTACAGCTTCTGCTTACGAAGTTTTCACATCCGGAGAATCTTCACGTTCCAGCATTCTGAGTACCCAATTTCAGAAACTCAAACTCCGCTTCCAGGAGGCCTATCAATATTCTTCAACAGAAATATTGGTACCCAGTGAGTATAGAGGCGAGCTCAAACTGGTCAAAATTCAGTTTTAGACTCTTTTCAGCCTTTCGGCAAAAGAAATTTTTCGTCCTCATCCATTATAAGGAGACAATCCCATTCAGAAAAGGAGACCACAAAGGGTTTCTTCCCAAATATATTTTGCCAAATATTATTCTGTGCCTTTTTGGGAAGGCATTTCTTGTTCTGCAAAAGGCAAAATTCGCCAATTATATAAAATTTAACTATATGTTAAACGCTTTGTTTTTCAGCTACTTATGCGTCTTATTAACATTTCATTAACACACGAACCATTGATTGTTCTGCAAAACGAATCTACCTTTGTGGTGTACTTAGAAAAGAATTGAAAAAACTATAAAACAGAATATAATCATGAGAAGCAAAATTTTCTTCGCACTAGTAGCCTTCGTAGGCTTGATGAATGTAAGCTTCGCGTCTAACAATCCGGAAACGGATCTGAGACATCGAGTAACTGAGTTGATCAAAACAGAAGTATTGTCTCAGTTGTCAACCGATAGCAGCGTTGAAGTGAAAATTCAATTTATGATCAACGAAGCGGATCAAATCCGTGTGATCGCTGTGAACAGCAACAATGAAACCATTAATAAAATGGTATTCGACAAATTGGATTATGCCAATATCAGCGCGAAAGACGTGTTTACCAAGTTTCACTATAACTTGACCGTCAACTTCATCAACAAGAAAGGTTAATCAGCGAATACATTATTGGTTAGGAAGGATCCCGGGGCACTGAAGATGTGTTCCCGGGATTTTTTTATCCATTCAATTGCCTACTACTGCACGAATCCAGTTCGAAAAGGCATCAGAAGCATACATTCCCTGTGCATTATGACCTATCCCGGGTACTTCGATAAATGAATGCGCGTGTTGATCCGCATACACCAATTCCATATAATCATAGATGTTTTGCCCTCTCTCAAAGCGGCTGCTTCCTAAAAGGACCGCAGAGCAATCCGTTGTATTTAAAGATGGATCGGCTGCATTCCCGCTCCCCTCAAAATAAGTGATACGCCTTTCCAAGAATCGTTGATTAAATGACTCCTTTGGGATTGTCGTCAAATAAAAGGGCACTAACCGGTATCCCAAGGGCCAAATATCATACCCATTACAATCTCCCGGCACAAAAAGCTGAGGAATGCCTCCCGTTCTGCGCACACGTCTTTCGTCAGGATAATAATAGTATTGACTATTGGACGATAGGTAATGGAATCTAAAAGATGGAAACTCAGCTTCCATATCATTAGCTGCAGCATATAGATGCGTAAAGAGTCCACCGGAAGAGTGTCCTGTGATGACCACCTTTTGGAGGTTCGGAAATTGTCCGCTTTCGATGACCTTTCTGACCAGCCGATCTACGACCTCAAAACTACTCAAAGAGAATGAGCCGATACTATTCTGGCCTTCCCTCCAACCACTCGATGGCCAATAAAAAAAGGCCGGGTCTTCTTCCTCCGGAAATTGTGGACAAGCCCAAAGGACTTTTTCGGTTTCCTCCGCATTTATCAGTCCGGTAGTAATAAAATTATAGTATTCATTATAATTTCGGTTCAGCCCATGAACACCTATCAACAAGAGTTCTATGGCTGAATCTTGTCTACCTACCTGCTCTAGAGGCAAGCTGGAATAAAAAGGAATTCCTTTCGTAAGCCCTCCGCTGGTCACCCTAAGTGTATCCAGGCAATTTGCGGAAGCGCCGCTGCAAAAAGAAGATTGATCGGCTACCTGAAAGTTGAAATCGTATGACCTCCTTAATTCAGCCATAGATGCTATGGGGCCCTTTTGTAAAGTAAGACGATAAGAATCTTCCGAGGTGAGCGTCATTTCCAAAACCACCTTGGTCCCTTGTTGAAGGGTTCGAATCTCATAGGAGACGGTGGGCATCAGCTCTATTCGTTCTTGGACATCGTCTATGGAAACTGCTTGATTGAAACTCAATATGATCGCAGCCGGCCCCTTCTCTATGGAAGGAGCGGAGAACAGGTCTCGGCCATTGATTTCTGCCGCCACCAGATCAACATCCGAGACCACAGCCTGATCATTACAAGCTGTGGTCGTCAGGATGATACATACAATCAACCAAATTACATATCTCAAATGCTGGCCTTTAATTACATAACGGATAAGGACAAGCAGACGTTTGCGTACTTGTAGACGCTGAAGCACAATCTACCCCTCCATATGTAAAGGCACCTCCTACTTTATAGCCCCAAGAACCTGCATATTCCCAGAACTGTCCGGTACCATCAACATCAGCATCTCCATAAGTTTCAATTACATTCATATTGAAGAATAGCTCTATCGCATCATCTCCATTCTGGTTCATTCCGTCTGATTGGATGACCTGATCAAACAAATCAATACAACTTCCAAAATATGCGCCTATGGTCGCCGGTTCTCTGGCGATGAGGATCTGAGCTCCTTCAGCAACTGAGCCGGAAGGAAGATTCACTTCCAAGCCATCCGTACCTCCACCATTATTAGCCACGCCTAAACCATATGCACTCAAATCATCAATCGCTCGGTTGGCTCTCAAGTGAACAGCCTTACCGCCATTAGTACCTGAACCATCCCATAATAATGCCAAGGCACCCTGAATCTGCATAGGAACGCAGAAAGGATAAGGGCAATTAGATTCAAAAGTAGTAGTGGAATTTGCAGAACAATCTACGCCCGCGTATTCCCAGACACCATTTAACTTATACGCCCAACTACCGGTCCATTCCCATTCCAGGCCTGTTCCGTCTAGTTCGACATCTCCATAGGTTTCAATCACAATATCATTTCTGTATAACTCGAATGGATCATCTCCGTTAAAATTGAGCCCCCCTGATTCAACCACATGGTCATAATCTGCAAAGAAGCTACCGAAATATGCCTCAATGCCCGCCCGATCTATATCTCTTACTAACAGCACATCATCTCCGGCTGAAACACTAATGGCAGGGAAATCAATCTCACGGCCATCTGAACCGCCACCATTATTGGCAATACCGACTCCGTATTCACTGAGATCTGCGATATCTTCCAGCACTCTTAAGTGAATGGCTCGACCATTATTGCTGGTTCCACCAATCTTAAAAGACATCACTCCTTTGAATTCAATTTGCGGAGGCAGGTCACCCAGGGTTAAGCTGACTTCCTGTGGAGTCATTTGTACACCATTGACAAGGTTCTCCAAAGTGATAAGAATATTCTCTTCCCCTTCTAAATCCTGATCACTCAAGGCAGTCAATTCAATTGATGCGGAGGTAGACCCGGCCGGAATGACAATGCTATTGGCACTGGAAGTGAAATCTTCCCCTTCTACGGCCGAACCACTAAACACAACATCCATAGTCACCTCTCGCAAAATAGGCTCTGCAATACTAGCAGTAATCGTAACCATTTCTGTTTCAAAAAAAGCATTCCGGTCTGCCGTCAAACTCACATTAGGTGATTCAAAGCTGGCAGTTGTAAAGTCAAATGCAAAAGCTTCTGTGCTGCTTTGACCTTCTGAACCGTATGTGCCTTGCGGCAAAGAAAAGGAATAGGAAGATTCATATTCCAGAGGCTCATCAAAAGTGAGCGTCACAATGGAGTTGCTCGCATCATAGGAAATGGAATAAGAGGCGGAAGGCTCCAGCTGAAGGTTTCCTTCAAAGACATCTGCATCTATACTGTGGGAACATACAAATGTAAATTCGCTTTGTACGAATACACCTTCTACTCCCGAAGTCACGACATCATCGCCTACTTTTACTTGCAGAATTCTAAAATCATTGGTGATGGGGAAGCCATCCATATTATCATCTGTGCAGCCTTGGGTTGCCACCATCAGAATCAGGAGCAAGAAGGCCGATAATTGTAAGGTTAAGGAGCGCATATGATTACGTTTTGATGTTTTTAATTCGATTTTATAGTTTTAGGATTGTATCCACTAATTGCTGTAAATAGTCTGCGTCTGGGGCATGCAGGAAGAACAAGTATAATTTTTCACCATTCCTGTCTTGAGTAGTAATTCTGTTCGGAAGACCCATCACTGTTTTTTCCGTAAGGAATTGAGTACAGGTCAAAGCCACGAGATAGGATCCGATTTCTGAAGGATGTTTATCATCAAAAAACAAATCGATATCCGGTCTTATGATCCTGCATTGTTCAAATACGGAACCTACCGGGATCAAGCCCGCATCAGTGCGGGCGGCCAATTTTTGATACATATTCCGAATGCGATCTTGCATCAAAGGGTTGGAGTCGTAAGCCCAGGTCATCATAAAGACCGGCTCCGCCCCCTTAGACCGTACCTCCTCAGCAAATTTCATCCCATACTCCATAAATGAAGCAGAGTCCCGAATCGAGCTCAAGCTGTGATTTTGAAGAACCACAATATCCCATGGTTCCTCTTCCAATCGCTTGCGGGTTTGTGTCCCTTTCTTTTCAAGCCAATGTTGCTCTAAACTTGAGCCCCCTACGGTAGATTGGCGACACTGTAAAGCAACTCCTTGCTTTGCCGCCATAGCTTCTACGCCCTGTGGAACATTGTAGAAATAGGTAAAGCTATTCCCTACAAAAAGTACTCGGGTCGTATCCTGAGCGTATAGCCCATGACTCCATACGCCTACGAATAGGCTGATGATTAGGAAAGTCCGCACTGTGTTGGCTAAGCTCATTCTTATTGATTTACCGCTGTCGGATCAAAAAAGTCCGGGATAGGATTGGGTGTATTGGTATTTCGGTCAATTTCAGATTGAGGATACAAAAACCGCTGGGGTAAATCATCTCCTCTATTGGGTTGTACCGGTACACGTACCTGTGTTTCATTCAAGGTTCTCCGCGTATCATTGAAGCCTTCGATTGACCCAAAAAGCGTTATGTAGCGCTCTTCCAATATTTCTCTGAGCAGAGCATCCTCCCGGCTGATTCCATCTCCGTTTTCTATCCCTCCTGCTTCAAAATCGGCTGCTTCATACGCATCATAAGTAAGCGTTGAGGGGTCAGCATTACTGAGGTAACCCCCACCGGCCATGTACACGCGGAATGTATTCAGTGCCTCCAGACCCGCATCAAAACCATTGACACGATAGCTGGCTTCCGCCAAAATCAAAAGATTTTCAGCATAGGTCATAAAATTACCCGGCGCCTCCTGTGCAGCGAAACCATCTATGGTGTTGGGTTGAAAACCCACAGAGGTCGATCGGAATAAATAATTATATCTGGCAGCCTCATCCGTCTTGGCATTTCCTCTATAATTTTCAAATATGGGATTCGTACCGGCATCCGGATCGACTAAACTCACCATGAAATCAGAAGTGATTAAATCTGCCTGACGGGAGGCTATGGCAAAGAACTGATAATTGAGATTGGAGTTTTCCAAAGCATTACCATGCGGCATAGCCCAGTTATTTCCGGGACTGCTAATACCCAATTGTGCCTCTTGTAAGGCATTGGCGTACTCCTTTGTATGCATATAGAATCTGGCCTTCAATGAGTGGGCAACTTCTACCCAGGGTCCGGGATTCCCATCGAAATGTACATCAGAACCACTTTCCGGTCGACCTTCACCGGACTCTAAATGGCCGATGGCTTCATCTAACAATGATTGTACTTTATTGTAAACAGTGATTTGGTCTTCATAAGACGGATTTTCCACATCAGGTCTGCCGGCATCGTCAAAAGGAATACTGCCCCACAGAGAGGCGGCGGTTCCCAAAGCTCCGGCGCGAATCACCTCACTGATACCGAGGGTAACACCTCCTACACCTGCCTCCATGGCGGCAGCTTCTGCCGCTAAAGTGTTGGCCACTGCGTCTACGTAGACGGAGTTCCACTGATTATTAAAGTCGCTGGTGGTCACCGCATATTGACTGAAGCCTTCATGCTGTCGGTCTATACCGGTATAATATCCGCAGAAGATACCTGCTTTCCGTGCAGCTTCTCCATTCTGTAAAATAGCATTCCCGACCTGAGCTCCCGTCAGAATCTGAGGATAATTAGCTGTCGTCGGACTATTTGGATTTTCATTCAGACCATCTACCCAATCGCTGCAAGAACTAAGGGTAAAAAGGGCTAATAGGATGATTGTATATCTCATTTCTCTTTTGTTTTCTTAATTCTTAAAAGGTTAAGTTCAGGGTGAATACATAGGATCTTGTTCCCGGATTGTTGAAGTAATCGATTCCACGGGCAGCGCTGATTCCGGATAAGTTGGTGTCCGGGTCATTTCCTTCAAACGGTGACCATAGCAACAAGTTTCGGCCGGTGACCGTAAAATTAGCCGCCTGTATGCCTAATCGATTTTTTAACCATGCGGAACGAGCCGTGTAGGTTAAACTGATCTCTCTCAAACGCGTCCATGATCCATCTTCTATGTACAATTCGTCATTTCCTCCACTGAAAAATCCTCCATCACCATTGTACCATGCTTCTGTCAATGCCACCGGACCGGCCCCAAAATTGTAGATCTGACCTCTGAATTGTTCTCCTGCAAGAATAACATTCCCATCATAGTCGATGAGGTTTTGGTCGGCTATGGTTTCAATGTCTGTATCCCCCCAGGTTCCTAAATCTTTCATAACAGACTTCGTTCCGGCAAAGATGTCGGCACCCTGGAATGTCTCAAACAAGATGTCCAAAGAAAAATTCTTGTAGCTGATGGTACTATAAGCTGACCCCTGCCAGTCAGGGTTGGGGTCCCCTATTACACCCTCAACCTGATCCTGGACAGGAAAACCGTTCTCATCAAATACAATGTTTCCGGCATCATCTCTTAAAGTTCGGGATCCCCAAAGAACACCAATGGGCTGCCCTTGAATGGCTCTGGAACTTACAGCGGATAAACCGCCTAAGTTGATCGCTATATCTTCGTCTAATCGAGTCACCTCATTGCGGACTCTTGTATAAATCAAACCAAAATTCCAATTCAGCTTGTCTGATTGAATGACATTATAATTTAAGTCTACTTCCCAACCTCTGTTTTCAATGGCTGCTCCATTTGAATAGAGTTGAGTGATTCCCCGCGAATTGGCAATCGGGAAATCGAGCAGCACATCCTCCGTTTCATTTTGAAAATACGTTGCACTGATGCCTAATCGATCACTTAAAAATCTTAAGTCTGCTCCGATTTCTGTCTCTTTCTTTCGTTCCGGACGAAGCGCAGTGCTTCCTCTCTGAGAACTGGGTACAAAGGCACCATTGCCGTATAAGCCCCCGGCACCTCCAAATTGATCCGAATAGCTGGGTGAAATGAAAATATTTGTCGTGTTGTAACGAGCGGGCTGCACACCGACCTCTCCGTAGGATGCCCTGATCTTACCAAAGGAAAGGAAGCTATCATCAAATACACCTAACTCCGTAAATTGCCACGCTGCGGAGATCGAAGGGAAAAGGAAGGTATTGTCTCCGGATGTTCCAAAAGTTGAGGCACTCTCTGCTCTCAAAGTACCATTCAAAAACAACATATCGTATGCGGTTAGGGAAGCAGAAGTATAAACCCCTACCGTTCTTTCCTGACCGAATGTTGAATTCACTTCTCGATTCTCCGGCAAAGCATTATCGATATCCCGAACGCCACTTGCCAAATCAAAGAATTGAATGAAATTGCTGATGGAACTTCCGTCTACGATGAGCTCTCTGTGGTTATAGTTCATCCCCACTAACAAGGTTCCGGAAAAGTTATCTCCAAAGTTTGTACCCGCACGCGCAATGTAATCCATGTTAAAAATGGTATTTCGGGCGAGCTCCCTGGAAAATCGACCATTTCTTAAAGCCCCGGCAGCAGAGCCCGGAGTGATAAAGTCTTGCTGCACTTCGGCAAATTTGTCTAAACCGACTCTTCCAATTAAATCCAACCAGGAAACGGGATTGTATGTTAGCTCCATTGTCGATATAAAGCGGTCTACATCGACCAAAGACTCTTGCTCGTTGATGGTCCAATTCGGATTATTGTAGGTGGCCGTACCATCCGCCCCTAGTGGCTCCCTGTAGGAGCGATGTCGGTTGATGATCGGTGAAGCCTCCGGACTGGCAAAATAGGAGCCACGGTATCCGGTATTGTCGAAATCAGTCGGTGTTCTCAAAAGTCCCAAGTGCAAGCCGGAAGAACTGGCTCCTCTTCGGATTCTGTTGGAAGTACTCTTGGCATAGCTGAAGGTCGCTTTTAATTTCAAGTTCTCTGTCAAGCGGTGACCGACATTGATTCGAGCCGTCGTACGATTATAGTCTGAGTTGTTGCGAATAATCCCTTCCTGAGACAAGTTATTCAAACTTGCGAAAATGGTGCTTCTTTCATTACCTCCGCTGATACTGATATTATTTTCAAAAAACTGCCCATTACGGAAAATCTGATCAAAATTCGACTCATCATAGATTTGCTGAGAGTTCTTCGTCAGGATGGGATAATAGACATTACCATCCTGATCCACGTAATATTCTCCATTGACATCTACTTCGTCTGCGCCACCGGCTCGTTCTGAAATTTTATCTCCCCAGGAATCACGCGCTCTTGGATTGAATTCGCCATTATCACCCTGACCAAAGGTGGTTTGCTTGGGATAACGTCGATTGATTTGATCTAAGGAGTAGCTACTTCGCACATTTACCGTAAGGGGTTTATTGTACTTTCCACTCTTTGTCTTGATGTTGATGACCCCTCCTAATGCTCGTGTACCCCAAAGAGCAGCCGCAGAAGCTCCCTTCAGAACCGTCACGCTCTCAATATCATTAGGGTTTAAATCATTCAAACGTGATTGAGCCGCCAAATTCTCTTGAGGTCCTCTGGAGGAATTACTAATGGGTACCCCATCCACCACGATCAAAGGTTGTGCGTCTCGATCTATGGTAGATAATCCCCGAATCTGAATGTAAGCTCCGGCTCCCGGATCTCCCGAATTTCTGGAAATTCGCACTCCTGAGGCCTTCCCTGATAAGGCATTGATCAAGGTAGGTTCAGCCGCTTGGACGACTGTCTTGGCGTCTACCTTTGAACTGGCATAACCCAGTTCATCTTCTTTTTCTTCAAAACCCAAAGCCGTCACCACTACTTCGTCCAAAACTTGTGAGTCCTCTTTAAGGATCACATCCACAGTGGAGCGATTAGCGATCTCTATCCGCTGAGTTTCCAATCCGACATAACTGAAGATCAAAACTGCTTCCGGGTCACTGACCTCTAGTGAATATTTACCGTCAAGGTTGGTTAAAGTACCATTGGTAGTGTTTTCTTCCTGGACCGTTACGCCGATCAAAGGACCGTCATCCGGGCTGCTAACCGTTCCCTGGACCATGAATTGTCCAAAGATCGAACCGGAAAAGAACACGACCAGTATGAAGGTGCCTAAAACTCGTAAATGTTGTATCATAATGCTACGATTTAGTATTCCGTTAATGATTTATCCCCCAATGATTGGGAAACTGATTCGGTGAAAATGACCATAGGTATGGCAATATGAAGTAGACCGCAATGCAAATCACTACGATCGAAATAATATTCATCCAGATTCCGGTTTTGACCATTTCCGGAATTTTAATGTATCCGGAGCCAAAAACAATGGCGTTGGGTGGCGTGGCGACCGGGAGCATGAAGGCACAAGACGCTGCCAGAGTGGCGGCCACCATCAACATATAAGGATGTACGCCAATTACAGCTGCCAACGTGGCTAAAATGGGCAATAGCATGGCGGTTGTCGCCAAATTGGAGGTAATTTCCGTGAGAAAATTCACGGCGACCACCAAGACCAATAGGATTAAGACAAGGGACAAGCCTTCCAATAAAGAAAGTTGTTCGCCTATCCATTCTGCCAGGCCACTGGTGCTAAAACCTTTCGCAATAGCTAAACCTCCGCCAAACAACAATAAAACGCCCCAAGGTAACTTGACAGCCTCTTCCCAGTTGATCAAAGGCCGCACTTCATCTTCACTTCCGGCAGGAATCATGAACAACAAGACGGCTGCAATAATGGCAATGATGGTATCATCTACCGCAGGAAAAAATGGATTAATCAGGAAGGACCTGCAAATCCATGCTAAAGCAGTTAAAGCAAATACAATAAGTATCCTCTTTTCCGGAGTGGAAACAGATCCCAAAGCCCGTATCTGCTCCTTAATTTGTTGAATGCCTCCCTTCATAGGCTGCTCCACCTGAAACTCTTTCGCCCAGGTCAAATATTTCCAGCATGTAAATAATAAGACAGCTGAAATGGGAAGACCTATCATCATCCAGGAAAAGAAAGTGATTTCGATATTGAATATTTGTTGCACAACACCGGCCAGAACCAGATTAGGTGGCGTACCTACCAAAGTTGCAATCCCTCCGATAGAAGCACTATATGCAATGGAGAGCATCAAGACCCGGCCAAAACTCTTTTTATCCGCTTCAGTGCCCCCATTACCACTTCCAAACTGACCGATGATCGCTAAACCAATGGGCAACATCATGACGGAAGTGGCGGTGTTGGAAATCCACATGGACAATAAGGCGGTTGCCAACATGAAACCCAGCACAATCATTTTGCGATCCGTTCCAATCAATCTAATAATGTGTAGGGCAATGCGCTTATGCAAATTCCACCTTTCTATGGCAATAGCTAAGGTAAATCCACCAATGTACAGGAAGATATATCGATGTCCGAAAGCAGCAGTTGTAGTTGATAAATCCATAGCTCCCGATAGAGGAAATAAGACGATCGGCAACAAAGCCGTTACAGATATCGGAATCACTTCAAGAATCCACCAACAAGCCACCCATAAAGTACAAGCCATGACCGCAACGCCCTCTTCTGACAAATCAGGATGCTTGACCCACCACATACAACTGATGAACATCAAAGGACCCAAAATCAAACCAATTATCTTTTTATTGATCACGTTATCAAAGGTTCTGTGCCTTTCCGTAGGGTAGGGCGTTGGCTTTTGCTATCTTTAACAATAGGTTAACACGGGCTAATGTAAAAGGTAGAAAGGAATAAGAGAAATATAATCTTCTGTGATTATTATTTTTTGCAAAATTTTATACTTCTTTACACCTTTTTACACCGCATTTTATACGCATGGAAGGGCAATTGCAGGATCAATTTATTCGCCGATTAGAAGAAAAGTATGGCAACTGGGACCGAACGACCTCTCGTTTTGGGAGTGCTTCTTTTGGCAGCATTGCCAAAGACTTGTGTATCAGCGCCAGCCAATTTAGCAAGCTACTGTATGGCTCTGCCACGGAAGGGATGTACACTCGATCCATGCGAAATATTGATCGGCTCATTGAATTTGAACAAGAACAGAAAGCTCGGCTTCAAGCCGAAAACCAACTCAAAGTACTGCAACCGGCAGCTCGGAAAGCTGGGAGATATCGCACTCTTTGGCTGGGATTTGCCAGCCTTTCATTCTTCCTGATTGCTTATCTGCTCTATCACTTTCTATTAAGTAACCATCAGGCTTCAGCAACTCTTGATACCGAAGAATATACGATTGATCACCCCCTAAAGCCCTTTTTTGACCGTCCGTTTGATGCGGCTTTTGATTCTCCTTTCCTCAATGAATCTGAAGTCCATGACTATTGCCCCTGTGCGGCCTACGAAGGAGACTGGGCCTTAGAAGCTCCCTACAAATTACCGCTACCGGGCAATAAAAAACCCGGTGTCTATTACACCGCTAAAAGTGCAGACGTTCGGATGAAATGCTCCAAAAGCGATACGCTCAATGCAGGCAAAGGAGGTGTTTTGGTGGCTTATGAATATTTGATCAACGAAATTTGGGTCGACACAACACTCACACCCCTGAGTCCACAATACTTTGACAAGGAAACAAAGCAATTTACCACTGCCTTTGATACGCTGTCTTTTGAGCAGCATCCTCAATTTCAAAAGGTAGCCACCATTCATAGTTTCTTCATTGACAAATTTGAAATTTATAAAGACTCCATCACTCGAAAAGGCGAACCTTGCGGTCGTTTCGCAACGGATATCAACAATCAACTAGTAGAAACCTTCGAGCTGGATTTGAAAAATATTCTTGAAGACGTCTTGGGCGATCTTAACAAAACTGACTGTAGCCCTTCCGAAAATCCTTATTGCGATCCCAACGACCTTAAGGAAAATGAAAGTGTCCTCCTTTTTGACTGCATGTACACCATCGACTCGGAAAATCTGGGAATTGGAGGAGGATATCCTTACTCTAAGGGTTTTCGACTCGTCCGTCAAAATTATTCCGACAACCTACTTTGTCATTGCGAATAAAACTATTTGACCTTTTTTGATCCATGCTTATCTACCATTATACCGATCTTCACCTCCCCGGCCCTCAGGATGATCCGGCAGATATAGACGGCTGGACACGATGGCAACACTATCTCGATTTCTTTCAGAAACAACCTGCCCACCTATATGTCAATACCGGGGATTGCTGCAGAAATCGACCGCATTCTTCCAGTGGGGATCGCTGCGTTGCCACTGTCCCACCTGAACCACACTTCCATACTTCTTCTGGGCCGCAATCATTAAATCGATCTCCTCGATGGAATTGGCGATGGGTTTTTCTACGTAAACATCCAGTCCAGCCTGGCAGGCTTCTATCATGGGAAGGGTATGCCAGTGATCCGGCGTCCCGATAATGACGGCATCCAGGTCCTTATGCTCAAGCAATTTTCGGTAATCCCCGTAGAGCCTAGCTTTCTTTCCCTGGATCTTTTCCACTTCCGCTGCACGCTGCTCCAGGATGTTCCTGTCCACATCGCAGAGAGCCAGGCACTCCACCCCATCCATCTTCAGAAAAGATTTCAAATCGGACATGCCCATGCCATTCAGTCCAATGGCAGCTATATTTACTTGCTCATTGGCTCTCAGGATCCGTGAAGCTGCCCGGGCGGTTCCGGGAATCGCGCTTATCAATCCTGTTCCGGCAGTCACAGCTGCACTTTTTTGCATAAAGTCTCGTCTATTCATTGGAGTTGGCAGTGTTGGTTTAAGCTGTCTAAATTTAGTAAAATATCATTCAGCATTATTTTAATATTAGTAATTGCTCTCTATCTTGCCAGTGGAATTTTCGTAGTTGCCCCTGATGA
>CAZGGG010000033.1:0-18516 GCA_964525165.1 uncultured Saprospiraceae bacterium
GCGGTTATTAAGAGCAAAAATCATTATTTTTCAGAAGAGCCACAGCGTGGCGATATATGAATAGCACAAGCATAAACAAAACAAACGAGCTCTGTAGGAGCGAAACATAAACTGAGCCCCATGCCATGTATCCTGCATCTAGTGTGAGCGGCTGGTATTTTAGTCATCCGGAGAGCAAATATTCCAAGGTATAAGCAGCTAATGGGGTCGCATCAAAGTTTTAGAATTGAAAAAGAAAGGAACAATGAGTAAAATTTGGATGGTGTTCAGTGGTTTGATCCTAACGGTTGCGCTGCAAGCACAAAACGAAATGAATGTATTAGGTCACTGGTCGGATAGTACCCTGGTCGGGTCTTCCTTTTATGACAATACCTATAATGAAATTTGGGGCTTGGCAGTGGGCGGCCATGAATATGCGATCATCGGAAGTACGGCCGGCACCCATTTTATAGATGTAACGGACCCTTCCGCACCTTTTGAGGCTCATTTTGTGCCGGGATTACAGCAGGGCGGTGCTGTGATTCACAGAGATTATCATGACCATAAGGGGTATTTATATGCGGTTTGTGATGAAGGGAACAGTAGTTTACAGATCATGGACATACGGAATCTGCCGGATACAGTAATACTGGCCTATGATTCTAACGAGTTGATTGCTACAGCCCACAATATTTTCATCGATACTGCCCGATCAGTTTTATATGCATTTGCTTTAAATGGAGGTCTGCAGAGGTATTCTGCCATGCGTTTGTATGATCTTCAGGATCCCCTGGCGCCGGAGTATATAGGTGAATATCAGACCTTCAGTGGATTGAGGTTGGGGCATGTGCATGATGGTTATGTGCGCGATGGCATTGCTTTTTTGAATGGGGGCAATGACGGTTTTGCAGTAGTCGATTTTCGGGATCCTTATGATCCTCAAACCATCAGTACCATAACGGATTATCCTTTTGCAGGCTATAATCATTCCGGCTGGCTGACGGATGATGCGCGTTACTACTATATGGCAGATGAAACCCACGGATTTGACATGAAAGTGGTGGATATGAACGATCCCTGTAATGCGGAGGTGATTGAAACCTTTAATGCCGGAAATAATGAGCCCAATAGCATCCCACACAATCAGTTGGTGGCTTGCGACTATCTCTATGTTTCCTATTATTATGAAGGATTGATCGTCTACGATATTTCTGATCCATCGCTTCCGCAAAAGGTCGCCTTTTACGACACTTCTACAGAGCCCAATCAGCGCTCCTATAAAGGAGCCTGGGGCGTTTATCCTTATCTCCCTTCCGGAAATGTGTTGGTGTCCGATATGCAAGAGGGACTATTTGTACTGGAAGGAATGGGAGACAATTGTTCTGAAACGCAGGTATTGACGGAGGTGGATATGTCCTGTATCGACCCAAGTTCGGCCATTTCCAAAGTGGCTGTTGAATTATCCATTTATCCTCAACCGGCATCCCATCAGCTGACGCTGACTTGGCCGGAGGATGTGGTGGTACAAAGCATTAGCTTGCGTAACCTACAAGGGCAAATTCTAAAACAAGAAAAAGTGGATAGTCTCCGAGGAGGTCAATTGCTTTGGTCGGTGGAAGAATTCCCGTCCGGTTGGTATGTGCTGGAAGTACAAGGAGCGGAGGGTGTGCATTTTCAATCTTTGGTGATTGAGTAGAAGATTTGGCTTGCCTAATTCTACCTAAGGTTCACGGATGAGGGTACTGATGAAAGCTTCTTCCACTTTAGAGATAGGGTGGGGTTGCTCCAGAAAGTAGGAGCCAAAGGCACATCGAAGACATTTTTTGGGGGTGCACCATTCTTTTCGAAGTTCCAGGAGTCCCTGGCTGTGCAAGGCATTATCGGGAGGGACTTGGAGGCGAGTCCATTCCTGTATGAGGGTATTGGATTCGGGGGGTAATTGTTCCAGCAGATCCAACGTTCTTTGTGTTAAGGATACATTCGGATTCAATAGGCTGAAGGCCACACGTAGAGGGGTGATGACATTGATGATCCATTTATGAATTTGGGCGGTCCCAATGGGTTTTTCCCGGGTCTTGGAGAGTCGATCGAAGACATAATGGTTCCGCCAGTAGCCGGAGAGTTGAAGGTTGAACCCTTCTAAGAGTTCCTCATAGCTAGCTTCCAGCACCCAGGGCAGCCAGCGAGCTTTCCGCACGTACAGGGCAGATAATTGAGCGAGTCTTAGGGTAGGGAAATTGGCCGGGCGCATTCGGAAGAATCGCCATTCCACGGCATCTATCGGTTGCAGCCCCCATTTTCGTTTCAGGAATTCAAATTCTCTGAGCAGCAGCCGGGCATAGACATCCTTTGAAGAGTACGGAATCAGCCCTGCCATGCCCAACAAGTAGGCTTCGATTTGTTGAGGGAAAGCCCGGATCTTCCATATTTTCTGGACTTCAGTCTTCCGGGCCAGGTGCATATAGGCCTCTTGATTGACTTTTCCGCCGGCATAGCTGCAGAGGAGGGCGAAAAAGGCTTGTTCGCCTTCTTTGTGCAAATTCCATTGTCGGAGGATACGTTTTGCCTTTCTTTCCAGTCGGTCAATAGCCAATCTTTCGATCCATTGAATTTGCCGCAGGCGATCGAGTCCCGGTAAAAGGTTACGACAAGGAATCGGATCCAGATTTTTACGTAAGCTGGCATATTGCGTCATGAGACCTGCAGGGATTCGATCTTTTAACTCCAGTGTAGGGAGACTGTGCCCTTTTGCCGTCAAGGCGGGGCCATTATCATTCAGGACCACATGTAAAATGACATTATTATAGGCCGGATCGGTATGGTGTTGATGCTCCGTCCACTCTTTTGCCGTAAGGTGAATTTCCACATGCCCTTCCCAAACGATGGAGCCAATTTTCATTCTGGCATTGAGAAAGTCCGGACCGGCATGATGATTCCACTGACCCCGGTCGATGATGGTGATGGGTTCTCCACGGGTGGTTTTCAATTCATGGACATCAAATTTGCCCAATTTCCAAACATGGTGTAAAAAGGCTTCTTGCATGACACTCTTTTCCGGTAAGTGTATGCAAAAGCGAAAACGTGACCCTTACAGCTCCTTTTTTTCCTCCAATTCTTGTGCTAAGCCCACTTTATCCAAACGCTGGAAGGTATAGTTCACCGGATTCTTGTCATCTGCAAGATGCGCTTTTTCCCATTGGAGCTCCCAATTCAAATGGTCGATTTCGGGAAAGCTTGCATCGCCTTCTACTTCAATATCTACCAGGGTTCTGTAGATGCGGTCCCAATAAGGTTGCGACTGTTTGTACACCTCTCCGCCTCCTGCGATAAAGACTTCCTCTTCTCCATTGTCATAGGCCAATTCCAGGGCTTCTTCAATGGTATGTGCAATCAGACAATTGGAGACCATAAAGAAAGGGTCTCTGGTCAGGATAATGTTGGTTCTTTTAGGAAGCGGTTTGCCAATCGACTGATAGGTTTTGCGGCCCATGATGATATGATGGTTGAGCGTGGTGCGTTTGAAGTATTTCAGATCCGCCGGCAAGTGCCAGGGGATATCTCCTTCTTTTCCAATGATGCCATTTTGGGCGTGAGCCACAATCGCTGAAACGATCATAATTATGGGTTTTGGATGAGCGTGGCGTTTTTCATGCGCGTTTCGATCCACGTTCGTTGCGGACGAATGGTGTCCGTTAAATATTTTTCAATCATCAGGCTGGCGATGGGTGCTGCATAAGAGCCTCCCCAGCCTCCATTTTCAATATATACTGCAATGGCGATTTTTGGGTTTTCTTTTGGGGCAAAAGCGAAGAAGACTGAATGATCTTTCCCGTGGGGGTTTTCCGAGGTACCGGTTTTTCCACAAATCTGCAGACCCGGCACATACGCGAGCCCGGCGGTTCCGTTGGTAATTGCTTTTTCCATTCCTTCAATGACCGGTTCGAAGTGGGTAGCATCTATGGGAACTGTTTTGCGTTCTTGATATTTCGGGTCGATTTGTTGATTCGAGTTTTTATAGCCTTTCAGCAAATGAGGGGGGTAATAATATCCTCTGTTGGCGATAATGGCCGCCAGATTAGCCATTTGTAAACTCGTCAATTGAATCTCCCCTTGCCCGATTCCATTGGAGATAATATAGGTCGATCGCCATTCTGCGTCTTGAAAGGAATATAAGTTGTCGTAGTAAGCCGCATCGGGTAGAAGGCCGGAGGCTTCATTGGGCAGATCGATACCCAGGCTTTGTCCGAGTCCAAATGCAGCCAAGGTTTCGTCCAAATCGTCCAGACCTTGATCAGGATGAGACCAGCCATGTTTTTCCACCATCCTTTTGTAAAGATCATAGAAATAGGTATTACAGGAGTGTTGAATGGCGCTGGTCGTATTATGGACCCCCGGTCCGGCATGGCATCCCCAGCTCACATTTTTGTAGTAAAAGGCTCCCTGACAGCGGAACCAATCGTCCTTTTCAATAAAACCCTCTTGCAGTCCGACGAGTGCCAATACGGTTTTAAAGATGGATCCCGGAGGGTATTGAGCGCTGACCGCCCGATTGAAAAAAGGTTGGGTGCTGTCTGTCAATAGTTTTTGGAACGCCTGACCCCGGTTTCGGTCAATGGCCAAGTCAGAAGGATCGTAATCCGGAGCGCTGAGCATGCATAAAATTTCACCGCTTGCCGGTTCAATGGCTACGATACCTCCTTTTTTGCCCTCCATGAGCCATTCGCCATAGGCTTGTAATGTGTGGTCAATGGATATGATCAGGTCTTTTCCGGAAACGGCAGGCGTATCCAGGGTGCCTTCTTTAAACTGGCCTACGTTTCGGCCCCATTTATCTTTGAGTACATACTTCAGGCCTTTACTGCCCCGGAGTTCTTCCTCATATACTTTTTCCATACCTGAAGTACCCAGATGATCTCCTCGTGTATAGATGCCCTCGCTTTTTTCAATTTGTTCAGCATCCACCTCACTGATATATCCGATGATATGGGGTGCGATTTCGTGATCATACCCTCTGCTGTTTCTAAGTACCGGTACAAAGCCCGGAAATTTATGCTGGTGCTCTAAAAAAGCAGAACACTTTTCCGAGTTGATTCGCTTCAGAAAGGTAAAAGGCACCCCTTTAGCATAAAGGGGAGAGCTCCAATCTACGTCGATTTGTGTTTTGAAGTCTTCTATGGAAATCCCCAGCAAATCGCAAAAGAGGAGGGTGTCCATCTCAGGGTCCATCTGGCGATAGGTCAGTTTGAGATCATAGAGGGCATTGTTATGAACGAGCAATTCGCCGTTTCTGTCATACATCAGGCCCCTAGAGGGGTATAAGACTTGTTTGTCGATGGTAGCGGTACGAGCTTTTTCCCGAAAGGAACCATCAAAAAGTTGAAGCTGGGCTGCTTTGAACAGCAAGAGCGCAGCACCCACCATAAAAATGATCTGGAGGGTGAATTGTCGGTCTTTGAACTTTTGGTCTTTGGCCACTGCTCCACTTAGGATTTAGGGTCGAGTAAAAATTGGTACATCACTGCAAAAATAAGGGTAAAAACCAGCGTAAAGAGGGTTTTCATCCATATTTCCAGAAAGAAAACGAAGGTGAAGATCTCTAAGGTATAATACGTAAAGATGTGGATAAACAAAAGTATGCCGGCGTAGCTCAGGTACCAGTTGAGGCCGAGATAGAACTTGGAAGGCACGACATCGACATTATAGCCGGTTCTCGGTTCCAAAAAGGCCAGGACCGGAGCCCTCAGAAAAGCTGTCAAGGTTAATGCTCCCGCATGCACCCCGGGACTCATGTAAAAAATATCGACGACCAGTCCAATCAGAAAACCCAGAGCGACGACGAGTGAAGAGGGGCTTTTAATGGGTAAACCCATAATGAGAATGGGATAGATAAAAATTTGCACATAGTTAACGCCCCCCCATCCAAAAACCATTCGCTGAAAAATGAGTACTTGTATCAATAAGATCAAGACGACTTTGATGCCATATTTTAACCACTGATTACTCATCGCGCTCCTCCTCCTTTTGTGTAATTTGAATGGCGTCTTGTTCGGTATGCTCGACCACATACACTTGCTCCAGGTTACCAAAGTCTACAAACAATTCGACCTCTATTTCATAGAAATTAGAGCCGGAGGGCAGGGTGAAATCTGAAATCACTCCTATGGGTAAATCTTTGGGGAAGATGGTAGAATAACCACTGGTGACAATGGTATCCCCTATGGTAAATTCTGCATGTTTGGGCACTGCTGACAGGCGGGCTTTTCGGACATCGGGCCCCACCCAGCCCAGGTTTCCGAAATAATTGCGTGAACGGATGCTGGCAGAGACAGAAGATTCCAGGTTGACCAGTGGCAGAATGCTGCAATATTTAGCGGAGCAATACTGAATGATGCCTACCACACCCTGGTCGCTCATCACACCCCAGGTCTCTTGAATACCTTGTTGCGTTCCTTTGTTGATGATGAGGTTGTTATTTCGGACTTGCAGATTATTACTGATGATATCTGCAGGATAGTAGTGATAGATTTCCGATGAGTCCTGGTTCCAAACAGAGTCTTTTTGATTCCAGATGATGTCTACCCTTTGTACTTTTTGAGCCCGCAAGCGAGCATTTTCTTCTTGTAGTTGTCGTACTTTTTCTTTCAAGGAAACATAGGAGGCCACTTGGTTGTAGCGAGATTGAAACTCCCCATTCAAAACCAACAAGGTATGCTCATAAATGCTTTTCTGATTATCGTTAAGTTGTACGATCATCACCAGGCAAACGACTTCGAGCAGGATAAACAGCATGAGTGTCCCAAAGCGAGCAAAAAATTCGTTGATACTGCGCATGGGTAGGTAAGGTGATTAAATGCTTTTACGATCGATGAGAAATGTAAAGCGGTGGGTGTTTTTCAAAGCGATGCCGGTACCTTTCACAACTGCACGTAAAGGGTCATCTGCAATGTGCACCGGTAATTTTGTTTTTTGAGAAATCCGCTTATCCAACCCTCGAAGCAGTGCTCCACCTCCTGTCAGGTACATCCCTTTATTGTAAAGGTCAGAGGAAAGCATGGGTGGCGTTTCTTCCAGTGTTTTAAGGACGGCTTCTTCGATTTTGGAAATCGATTTATCTAAAGCTTCGGCTACTTCTGCATACCCGATGTGCACTTGTTTGGGGATACCGGTCATCAAATCACGACCATTGACCGGATAATCTTCCGGAGGGTTGGGAAGATCTTGGATGGCGGCCCCAACATTGATCTTGATTTGCTCTGCGGTCCGCTCACCGATCAGAATATTGTACTGGCGTTTCATATAATCCATGACATCCTCGGTAAAATCATCTCCGGCGGTTCGGATACTATGGTCGCATACAATTCCTGAGTGAGAGATGACGGCAATTTCTGTCGTTCCTCCTCCTATATCAATGATCATATTTCCATCCGGCAACTCTACATCCAATCCAATACCCAGGGCAGCAGCCATAGGCTCGTGAATGAGATAAGTTTCCTTAGAATCGACATGGTCGGCAGAGTCGAACACGGCTCTTTTTTCCACTTCTGTAATACCCGAAGGGATACAGATGACCATTTTCATGTGGGTAAAGAAACGTCGTCGGTTTCCGATCATATTGATCAGTCCTTCGATCAAGCTTTCCGCGGCCTGAAAATCGGCGATGACGCCGTCTTTGAGCGGGCGGATGGTTTGTATGTTGTTATGCGTCTTTTCGTGCATTTGCATGGCACGATGACCCACAGCTATAGTCTCCCCGGTCCTTCGATCGATGGCTACGATAGAAGGTTCGTCCACGATGACTTCCCCATCCTGGATAATGAGCGTGTTGGCTGTGCCAAGATCTATGGCTAACTCCTGTGTAAAAAGGCTAAAAAGTTTCATTTTGCCACCTAAGTGTTTTATCGGAAATATGCGGGATTATGGGGATTCACTACAAATGAAACCATTTTTATCCAATTGCAATAATTTCTTAAGGAGCAAAAATACCAATTCGCGGGGAATTATAGCAATTCCCTATTCCACAACTACTTTCAGCAGGGTTTCCGGTTCGAAATACTTTGCGGCCATCGATTGGATTTTTTTCGGATCCATTTCTTCTATGGCTGCCATCAGCGGGGCATATACATCCGTTCCTTCGAGTTCAAAGAGGTGGTGGCGCAGAAAATCGGATTGGTTGAAGGCCCCTTCGAAGAATTGCAGACTGTTGCCGATCATATAGTTTCGAATCATATGGGCTTCGTCTTCTGCAATGGGTTGCTCGACCATTTTCCTCATTTCTTGTTCGATCAGTCGGATCGCTTTATCCACATTACTCAAGCTGGTTTCTGTACCGATCATCCAATACCCATCATAGCGCATGGACTCAACGGATGAAAACACGTGATAGGATAAACCTTCCTCTTCCCTGATTTTTTTCATCAGCCGAGAGCCAAAATATCCGCCCAGAAGGGTGTTGGTGATTTGCATGTAGGCATAATCAGGATGTTCATAGGGGAACAGTAATTTTCCTAACCGGATACTGGCCTGATAAGGTTGGTTGAGGCGAATCGTTTTGTGTTTTTCATCCACGGTTTGTGCGATGGGAGGGGTGATGTCCGGAAAGGAGCGTTCCGGCCACTGTTCGATATCTTCTTGTAATTGTTGCACCATCGCCTCCGTCCAGCCGCCGGCCAGAATAAACATAGCCCGGGAGGGTCCATAGCAGTTTAGGTGATGTTGATGTAGATCTTCCGGACTCAGGTCTAAATAGGTTTGAGGCGTACTATTATAGCCGTAAGGATGGTCTGTGCCAAAAAGGTTTTCCGTGAGCTGACGATAGGAGACGACTTCATTGATGGTCAGGTCGGAAAGGATTTTTTCTTTTTGCCGTCGCTGGTATTTCTTCCATTCTTTCGGGGGAAAAGAGGGCTGGATAAGGATATCCTGCATGACCGGCCACAATTCAAAGAATTGGTCCGTGGGGGCATGCATCATGACGTGGGCGGTGTCAATTCCGCTTTTAGAGCTTATAGAGGCTCCGTGGGCTTCAAATTTTTCTGCCAATGCTAAGCCGTTGTAGCGCGGGCTGCCTTCCCGAAGCAGTTCGGCGGTTGCCTTGGCTGTACCTTTTTTGTGTTCAAAAGGTCTCCCTGCTAAAAAGCAGGCTTCCAATCGAAACACCTTCCAATCCGGTTCATGGATGAGGACGATCTTAGCCCCATTGGCACACTGAATCTGTTGGTACTCAGGGAAAGCTCTGGTACGGAGTTGTCGAATAGGGGGTGGAAGGACATTTTTTTTCATCATGATCGCAAGGGTGAAGGTAGTTGAAACTCCTCATACGGGAAAAAAACCTTGAAAAAAGGTGATTTTGAGGCAGGGCAATTATATTTGTAAGCCTATAAATAAAGACCTTATGAAATTTACCGTATCCTCATCCAAGTTGTTGAAGCATTTGCAGAAAGCAGGTGGAGCGATTGTCTCGAATCCTGTCATTGCGATCTTGGAAGATTTTAAATTCACTCTTCGAGCGGGTATGTTGGAGATTCGGGGAACTGATTTGCAGACTTCTGTATCCACTGAAATGGAAGTGAGTGCGGAACAAGACATGACTTTTGTGGTTCCTGCGAAGATGTTGATCGACACCTTGAAAGCCACACCTGATCAGCCGGTTGAATTTCATCATGATGAAGACGAGCGTCAGGTGACATTATCGTCTTCCGTAGGGAAATACCAAATGTCAACGCATCCGGTGGATGAATTTCCGGACCTTCCGGAGGAAGAAAACACCAAAGAGGTGTCAATTCCATCCGGAGTCTTACAGCAAGCCTTTACCAAGACGATTTTTGCGACCAGCAATGATGAGGCGCGATTAGCGATGACCGGAGTGTATGTTCAGTTTGAAGAAGGAAAGCTGGTTTTTGCTTCTACAGATGCACACAAATTGGTAGAATACACCTATGAGCACGAGGGTGTGAATTTGGATGGGACCTTTATCCTACCCAAGAAGTCGGTCAATTTGCTCAAAGGCGTTTTACCGAACGAAGGTGAAGTGCGCATGTCCTTTAATACACAGCATGCCTTTTTCGAATTTTTAGATACCAAGGTTGCCTGTCGTTTGTTAGATGCGCAATATCCCGATTATAAAGCTGTAGTGCCGACCTCTAATCCCTTTGAGTTGTCGATTAATCGAATGGACTTTTATAACTCATTGCGCAGGATTTCCATCTTTGCCAATAAGACTACCCATCAGGTCATTCTGAACATTAATGAAGACTCGCTGACGGTCAGTGCCAAGGATTTAGACTACTCGAATGATGCCACAGAGCAATTGGCGTGCTTTTATAAAGGGGAGCCTATGCGAATAGGATTTAATGCCAAGTTTTTATTAGAAATGGTAGGTGTTTTAGAGTCAGAGGAAGTGATTTTAAAGTTAGAGCAGCCGAGCAAGGCGGTTTTGGTCATTCCTTCAGAAACGGCAGAAGGGGAATCCCTCTTTATGTTGATTATGCCGGTGATGTTACACCAGAATTAAGCACTTCAACAGCTGACAGAACTTACTTTGTAGATTCCATTCCATCGTTTATCCAAGAGATTTGAAAAGGATAAAGATGCGACGTATGTTACCTTATATTCAAAATCCAACACTATGATGAAACTGAAATACATGCCTTTGTGGGCTTTAGTGCTGACCGGGTTGCTATCTGCCTGTTCCGGGAGCAAGAAAATGGTCGAGAAAAAGACTGACCTATCCGAAAGCGATGAGATTGAATTGGTGGTTGAAGAGATGGATACGGTAGATGTGACAATGCCGACTCTGGAGGAGGATCCGAATGAGCAATATCAGCTGGAAGTCTACAGAGCCAGTTATCCACGCACCATTGATATTGTGCATACTCAGCTAGACTTAGCTTTTGATTTTGAAAAGGAGGCTGTTTTGGGAGAGGCCTGGATTACCTTCTGCCCTATTTTTAATCCGGTAGATTCCTTCCGATTAGATGCTCAATATTTTGACATCCATAAACTCACGGATGGTGATCAAACGGCTTTGGACTATGACTATTCCGACAACCAGAACTTGTGGGTGTATTGGCCGGAAACCATCCAAAGAGGGGACACTGTAGTCCTCTACATGGATTATACAGCCGTTCCCGGCAAAGGTGGTGTGGGAGGAAGTGCCGCTATCACCTCTGACAAGGGACTATTCTTTATCAATCCTAGAAATGAAATTCCCAACAAGCCACGTCAAATTTGGACACAAGGTGAGACCGAACATAATTCCAACTGGTTTCCAACGGTTGATAAGCCCAATGAGCGGACCACTCAGGAATTGGCATTGACAGTACCGGAAGAGATGAAGACCCTCTCGAATGGTCTGTTGGTGAAAAGCGAATCTGTAGGAGATGGGATGCGTAAGGATTATTGGAAACAGGATTTGCCCCACGCTCCCTACTTATTTATGATTGCGGTAGGAGACTTTGCGGTCGTGGAAGATGCCTGGGAAGATGTACCGGTGCATTACTATGTAGAACACGATTACGAGCCCTATGCGGCTGAGATATTTGATCATACGCCGGAAATGCTGGCCTTTTTCAGCAAGATTTTAGATTATCGATATCCATGGGCAAAATATGACCAGGTAATCGTCCGGGATTATGTGTCTGGAGCGATGGAAAACACCACGGGTGTGATTTTTGGTGATTTTGTACAAAAGTATGGTCTTGACCTGCCGGGTAATGACAATGACTTCATTGTGGCGCACGAAATGTTTCATCATTGGTTTGGAGATTTAGTGACTTGCGAGAGCTGGTCAAACCTGACGATGAATGAAGGCTTTGCGAATTATAGTGAGTATTTGTGGAAAGAATATCAAAGTGGGAAAGATCTGGCAGATAACCACAGGCTCAATGAAATTCAGGGTTATTTGGGACAGGCGCGTCAGAATATGCATCCTTTGATTGACTTTAAATGGGTTTCGCCCGAGCAAATGTTTGACGCACACTCATACAACAAAGGAGGACTAGTGCTCCACATGTTGCGCCACTATTTGGGGAGTGAGCTATTCTTTGCCGGCTTGAATTTGTTTTTAGAGCGGAATGCCTTTACGGCAGTGGAAGCGCATGATTTGCGATTAGCCATGGAAGATGTGTGTGGAGAGGACTTGAATTGGTTCTTTAACCAATGGTATTTCGAACAGGGTCATCCTAAACTAACGATCAGTGATTCCTATACCGATGGCCAACTGACTTTGTCTGTGGAACAGACTCAGGATCCGGAAATGAATCCTGCTATCTTTCAATTGCCTACTGAAGTAGATATCTATACAGCTTCCGGGGAGCGCATGAGAAAAGAGTTATGGATTGACCAGAGATTGGCCACCTTTAAGTTTGAAATGGAGGAAGCACCGGCATTGATTGTGTTTGATCCGGATGATATTTTATTGGCTGAGATTCAGCACGAGAAGTCTGCAGAGGCTTATGCGCACCAATACCAGTGGAGCAAGACCTTGAAGCATAGAGTTGAGGCATTAAAAGAACTTGCTTCCGCAAATGATGATATTCGGAAGCCTGTATACGAGGCTGCCATGGATGACATTTTTGGTCCGGTCCGAGCGCAGGCTATCAACCGTATGAGTGCTGAGCAGGCAGACAAGTACAGCGCTCAGCTTGAAAAGTTAGCGACTAAGGATGAGTCTGTGCAGGTAAGAATTGCTGCGACCAAAGCTTTACTGTCTACTTCAATGGATGATGCCCGTAAGATTGAATTGTTGGAGGGACGCATTCAGGCAAAGGTGTCCGGATTAGAAATGGGTTCTGCATTGATGACCTTATATGATCTTGATTCCGCTAATGCGGTTCAGAAAGCCATGCAGTTGGAGAGTCTTCAGAGTGATTTGTTGAAATCCAGAATTGCAGAAGTATATGCCAATACCGGCAACCCTCAATTCATTTCTTTTTATGATGAATTATTACCGAAGCAGTCCGGTTTTACGGCTTTCCCCTTCTTTAATGCTTATTCGAAAATGATCGCTGCTCTGGATGAGTCCGGTATGAAAAGCCGTGTCCAGACGCTCCATGAAATCGGAAGCAATCAAAGTAGTGGTATGTTTACCAGATACGCTGCTACTAAAGCACTTTCAGACATTAGAAACCAGATCAGTAGTGATGAGAACTTGGCGTCGGTCGCAGAGATGATTACAGAAAAAATTGAGCATATAAAAAGTGTAGAGACTTCCTCACGATTGAAGTCCATGTACGGAGGTTTTTAATCACAAGTATTAAGATGAATAGCAGTCCCTTTCGGCAAAAGTCGGGAGGGACTTTTTTATTAGGTGAAGCTTTATGAACAGCTTTTCCACAGAAGATTTGGGCTTATGCACATATGTTTAAGCGGGGGAACATTGACGACACAAGCCTTTCAAAACCATCTCTATACTATTGATTTGTAACCCTTTAGGAGTGTTGATATTAGGGATGACCACCTCGTCGACGCAGAAGGTTATTCCACATTTTTCACAATGAAAGTGCGCATGATTATGTTGGTGTTCTTCATCTGTACACTGCTCTTCGCACAAGGCATACTTGGTATGGTTGGTTCCGTCCAGGGCCTCGTGGATGAGCCCTTTGTCTTCAAATGATTTTAAGGTGCGATAAAGGGTGATACGATCCATGGCACCCAATTCCGCTTCAATATCTAGTTTGGAAAGAGCTTTTGCTTCCTGTAAAAACAATTCCAGAACTTCCTTGCGTGCAGGTGTTTTTCTAAGACCCCTGCTCTTCAACATCTCTTCTGAATTATGTTGGTGGTGTTCCATGGTATCAATTAATTTCAAATGTTTGGCTCCAGGGGTTGGCAATATTTCTTACGCCGTCATAGGCCCAGAGTGCAATTTCATAAGTCCCTCGCGTTATGGTCGTAGGAGGTATAAAATTCAAGGTAAATAATTCCTGGGTTTCCGCAGCAGTCAAGGGCAAATAAGGTCCGGTGGTCCAAATTTCTGAGTTGCTGGATTTATAGGTCAGAAAGATGATCGCATTGCCCCCTTCTGCTAAATTTTGGTCATCCATCACATTTCCTGAAAAAGCATAAGTATTTCCTCTGGTCAAACTCTCTGCCGGATTGGGAAAATCGGAAACAATTAGAGAAGGAGGTAGAATATCCCTGGAGTTTTCGACCACTACATTATAGATTTGATCGAACGTACTCTCATTTCCCGAAAGGTCAAGGGCTCTCAGGCTCAAATGATAATTTCCGGCAGTCGGATTGACAGGAGTATTTAATTCTAGTGAACGTTCTTGATTGGCTCCATCCAGGTCGATGAGTTGTAGTTGCTCCCAATCTTTTGTCAGCGCATCACTTTGAGGGGGGCTGAAACCGGGGGCTTGTCCACCGTGGCCATGACAATCAAAGTTTTGATGAATGTCGAGTTTTAACTGACTTAAGCCCTCATTATCGCTTATATTAATAGTTAGGTAAAGTGTATTGGTATCCGTCAGGCGCAAACTTTTTGCATCTGAGGTACCGCAAATTTCTAAGGTCTCCAATGCCGGTTGGATCTCTAATAAAGTTAATTGAGGAGCCTCCAAATCTCCCGATTCGTCACCGCATCCCCAGCTCAAAAGGATCAGAAATAAAAGTCCTGCTTGAAAACTAATCTTCATAGTTTAAAGTTAAGTATTTTTATGCAACAACGTTGCATGTAGAAAAGAAGTTGCATGAGATTATTATTGATTTGGTGTATATGGCTACTGCCTTTGAGTGTTTGGGCTCAAATTGAAGGGCGTGTTCTTGATGTGGAGGGGACGCCTCTGATTGGAGTGTATGTGATCAGCTTGCCGGATAGTAATGTCACCGTTACGGATCTGAATGGGAGATTTCGGATGAGCATCCAACAGGCTCCCCGGCAAATTCGTTTCAGTCATTTGGGATTTACGACAAAGTGGATCGATGGGGCGGCTTGGGAGAATGGGCAAACTGTGGTCCTTGAGGAGTCTGTATCTATGTTGGAAGTTGTGCGGGTAAGTCAGGAACATGCGAAACAGGAGGGGAGCCTTTCGGCTTTGCACTTGAATACCGATTATATGGCCCGGCAGGGTCGGGCAACCTTAGCGATGACGCTGGATCAGCTGCCCGGATTGAGTGCTATTAATGTGGGAACCGGTATTGCAAAGCCGGTGATTAGAGGATTGTTTGGGAATCGTGTATTGGTCAATACACAAGGTGTGAAGCAAGAGGGGCAACAATGGGGTAATGATCATGGACTGGAGGTCGATGCGTTGAATGTGGAGCAGATTGAAATTGTGAAGGGGCCTTCTTCTTTGCAATATGGCACAGATGCTTTAGGTGGCGTGATTAATATTTTGCCGGAAGGCGTACCTATAGAAAATGGCTTGGAGGGTTCTCTGACCAGCATCGGTCAATCCAACAATCGACAAGTGGGTTGGTCTGCACAATTGAAAGCGCGTCAATCCGGATTTTTCATGATCGGTCGATTCAGTCGGCAGCGGTTCTCAGATTTTCGTGTACCTGCCGATCGCTTTGAATATAATGGATTTACCCTCCCGTTATTGGGTCAACAGGTAAAAAATACGGCAGGCGTAGAGGAGAATATTCACCTGACTGCCGGGTATCAGGGGACTCATTCCATCACGCGATTGTCTTTCAAGCAGTATTATTTAAAAAGTGGATTGTTTTCCGGAGCCGTAGGCATTCCAAGATCTTATCTGTTGCAGGATGATGGGAATGATCGGGATATCGGACTTCCGTATCAGGAAGTACAGCATCAGAAATGGACACTGAATCAGACCTTTATTTTTGGGGAGCACCATTGGATCATCAATGCCGGCTGGCAAAGAAATTCAAGGGGGGAACATACCAATCCCGAGTTTCATTCAGTGCCTTCTTCTGAGCTGGATCCCAATGCTGATCTTGGATTAGGATTGGAACTTGAAACCTTTAGTGTAAATACGCATTACGAATGGCCTTTGACACAGCAAATAGAGTTGAACATAGGCGGAAATGTTCAGCAACAAATCCATCGGCGTTCCGGATTTGAATACTTGTTGCCGGACTATGAGACCTTCCGTTCCGGTCTTTTTGCAATCGGGGATTGGGCGCTTAAAGAGAAGCTACATCTCACCGGTGGATTGCGGGTAGATTACGGGCAAAACGAAAGCGCCTCCTACACGCAATTGATTTATAGCTCTAATGAAACCGTATTGGATTCTTTAGTTTCTGTGGCCACAGACGATGTATTCTGGAATTGGGCTGCAGCCTTGGGTACCCGAATGGAGTGGGGGAAGAATCAGAGTCTGAAGTTAAATGCAGCGCGCAGTTTTCGAATCCCCTACCCTAACGAGACGGTGTCTAATGGAGTGCACCATGGTACGTTTCGTCATGAGCAGGGGCAGCCTGATTTACAGCCTGAAACGGGATGGCAATTTGATCTAAGTTGGACCAGGGGGCAAGGTGCATCACAGTTGATGGTAGATGCATATTTCAATTTGTTTTCGGATTATATTTATCTGCGACCCAGTGCCCGGTTTTCTCCTTTACCGGAAGCGGGTCAGTTGTTTCAATTTGTGCAGAATGATGCGTTTTTCAGTGGCTTTGAAATCAGCTATCAAAGGCCCGTGGCTTCTTGGTGGACCGCGCATGCGCAAGCGGAGGCCGTATGGAGTTATAATTTAGATGAAAACATACCCTTACCTTTCACACCGCCAGCAGAGCTGATGGGAGGCATAGAGCATCAATTTGGCTGGTCCTCTTTTTTGCGGAAGCTCAATCTACAGCTTCAATATCAATATGTATTCGCTCAAAATCGTGTGGATCGAAATGAGCTGTCCACACCGGCTTATCATCTGATGCATGTACAAATGAGATGGGCTGATGTTTTGAATTTTTCCGGCTTGCGGTTAGATGTTCAGGTTCAGAATTTATGGAATGCGCGATACTTAAGGCACTTGAGTCGTTACCGCTTCTTAAATTTGCCGGAGCAGGGCCGTAATTTAGTGGTTCGAATACAGTATGATTTTTAAGTATGAAGGGACAGCTTACAGCCGTTGGAACAGATGCTATTCCTGAGATACAGGATTTAGCGAGAAGGATTTGGCCGGACACCTTTAGAACGATTCTCTCTGAGGATCAGATTGAGTATATGTTGGACATGATGTATGGCACGAATTCACTTCGGGAACAGATGAGCCGTTCCCGGCTTCAGTTCTTTTTGTATCAAGTCGGAGGGGTGTCGATTGGATTCATGTCTTTGGAGGGAGTGGGTGCCGCTGTGCGGGTGCACAAATTGTATCTATTGTCGGATATGCAGGGAAAGGGGCATGGTAAAAAGATGCTTGATTATGCCCAAACCTGGGCCAGGGAGCAAGGCGCATCTTATTTGTTATTGAATGTCAATAAATACAATAAGGGGGCGATCGCGTTTTATGAGAAAGTGGGTTTCCACATCAGCAAGGAAGAGGATATTGATATTGGCTCAGGATACTGGATGAATGATTACCAAATGGAATGTCCGCTTTAATCCCAATGGTGCATTAGAATATTTTTTCTTGTAGACAAGTTACTGCAGTCCCAAATGGCCCATTGGATGAGGACAGAGGCGGCGAAAGTGTTGTACTTTTTTCGTCTGAAATAAATGAATTGATCCTTGCGATTTAGGGTTACAAGATCTTCAGTTGATCCATGATTTCAATATGGCTCGGTGAATGCAGCGCATTCATTCCTGTAGATAGGGCTGCGCTGACATTTTGCAAGTTATCATCTATGAAGAGTATTTTTTTTGTGGGCAGGCTTAGCCGTTCGGCTACCTTACGGTAAATGGAAGGGTTCGGTTTCCGATCATTCAGGTCATGGCTATAAAAGGTGTTGGGCACATAATGATAGAGGTCAGAAGTCTGAAATTCAGCTTGAAGAAATTGGTTGACCCACTGCACATGGAGTTTGTTGGTATTACTCAGTATTCCTATAGGCTGTTGTATTGCCAATTGTTGCAACCAGGTCAAACGTTCTTCGGGGATGTCTATCAGCATTGCATTCCAGGCATCAATGATTTGTTTGGCATGCACAGAGGGCTTGCAAAATTTCAGTAATTTATTGATGAATAACTCAGAGCTGATCAATCCTTGTTCATAGGGCAGGGTGGCTTCATCGATGATTCGTTTTTGATCAATTGACGAAAAACCTGTCTTTAGGAGAGGTAGAAAGGCATCATAGGTCTTTTGGTAGTCAAGATCTATGATTACGCCTCCGAGGTCAAACAGAAGAAAATTGGAAGTAAGATTCATGTAGGCAATATGCGGAAATTTAATAAATTTGCCCTCCCTTGGGGTACAAAGGTTTCCCGTGGGCAAAGAAAACTGCGATTTCGTATTGCCGCGAGGATCCACGCAATCGTAGCGATGCAAGATCGCACGACTGCGGGATTAGAGCACGGTCTTGAAAGTAGAATATAATTGGGCCTATAGCTCAGTTGGTCCCGCGGGCAAAGAAATCTTCGATTTCGTATTGCCGCGAGGATCCACGCAATCGTAGCGATGCAAGATCGCACGA
>CAZGGG010000033.1:18616-23096 GCA_964525165.1 uncultured Saprospiraceae bacterium
GGATTAGAGCACGGTCTTGAAAGTAGAATATAATTGGGCCTATAGCTCAGTTGGTTAGAGCACCTGACTCATAATCAGGTGGTCCGGGGTTCAAGTCCCTGTGGGCCCACCCGTATTTAGGGCACTTCGAGAGGAGTGCCCTTTTTTCGTATCTATATTCTGGCATGCATTCTGGCAAACATCTGGCATACATATATATATCAGACTAACTTTTACACTATCTGTCAAGTTCCTCTATATTGGAAAAAATTGGGAGAACAATCAAAAATGTTTTTTGTCAAAAGACAAAGAAAGTTGAACTCTGAAATTCAACTTAACTATATGAAATTCAGAAAATTATGCTGTAAGTCTAATTATTAGACTTTTATAGGTCAATTACTCAGAAAGTTATGCTGTAGATCTTTTATCTTTGTAGCGGTGAAACGTGTTTTATTATTTATTATTAATTCATGGCTTATACCATTGAAGCATTCGAGGAGATTTTATCTTCTGCTGATTTATGAGGGTTTACGAAACCCCTCAAGGGCGTTCCCTGACGTTACGTTGTTTGATTGACTAACAACTCAGTACGGAATTTGGAAATGCTTGTCGCTCAAGCTAAGTGCTTTGACAAACTGTATTCAACTCTTACTTTAGGTTGACGAAGGAAACCTGAAACAGGAGTAGTGTACATTGATGTGGGTACGACGACTGACGACTGGACTATTGCAAAATCCTTAGGTCGTTTTTATGATCAAAGAACTATCTGGGATAGCCTAGAGCGTGTTAACATTCCTTTGTAAACCGCAAACAAGAAGCCTCCTCGAGGCTTCTTTGTCTATGACTGATAAATAGTAATTTTATAAATTCAATCAGCATTAATTTCTTCTTGTGCTACATCTACTCAGATTGTAAGGTTTAGAATTTTAGTAATCATTGTTTTTAATTTTTATTAATTAAAGCAATTTAATCCTACTCATCTTACATATCCTGTCAACTCAAAATTGACAATGAACTTGTAAAAGCATATAATTAGTTATTTACTTTTTTTTGATATCAAATGTCTTTTGAAAGGAATAATGAATCGCTCAGTACCACTGAAAGAAATGAATGGTTAATTGAATTTGTAGAACTTAGAATTCAGTACATTAAAGCGATCTTGAGTGATGAATTAAATGGAGTAAGTATGTATCTTGAAATGACAACTTTTCTTAATGATGAGTTAAAAAAATGATTAAAACGGGAAAATCCATACGAAAGCTCAAATGGAAGAAAATATGTAAGTGACATGTTTATTAAAATGAACATGGCAAGTAAAGATCTATATAAAGTAGGTTTAAATTTTAATGAATTGTGACGTTTACAGTTTCTACGCGAGGATTTAAAAGATAATATTGATAAAGATAAAAGTTCTATGTATGACTTTAATGAAGAGTACGAAAAAGCATTAAACTCATCAATAACAGATAATCCTAGTCGACAAGAAGTGTTGAAACGTTCCCAAGAAGAATTTTTTAAATGAGTGTTCGAAGATTTCTTATCAAAAGAAAAGTAGTTTGTCTTGACTGTTTTTAAACACAAACCTATCCATCATATTTTGATAATAAATATCATGCTCCATCCTCTCCTTTAAGGTTCTCATGACCTGCTCGTTTTTGAATATATTGATCACACGGTTTCCGATATCAAGGTCATATTTGACAGAAGGAGATCAGATTTTCATGGCTTCAACATAGGCTCTCATCTGCTGCTCTATCCTTTTCACTTCATGTCCATTGTGATACTCCAGACAGTAAAGGTATTGTTTACCATCGGGAGCTTGGATTAAGAAAATGCTATCCGCTTTAAGATATCACCTTTCAGTAACGATTTTAGTGGCTGCTTCTCTACCTCTTTTTCATTCGACTTTTTTACCCGCAAAATATTGATCGTAGAATAAGACTTGATAACCCCTCCTTTCTAAGTCCTGTTCTATGTCTATTCTGATTCTAATGGTCTCAACCCTATGGAAATAGTCAGAGCTAAATATCCTTCATCCTATGGGTAAATTCACTTCTTCCTCTGAAAGTCAATGTTCTCTGATGAGGTATCTTTTTCCTTTTTGCTTGAGGTAGTAGATGTCCTCTACCTTTCAATACGATGGGCTATATCCAAATTTCTTTTGTCCAACTAGATTAAGCTTTTTATCGGTCAATGCTTTCATCAGATTGGTGAAATGGTTTCTACTCACCTTTAATCCTACTCTATCAAAAAGGGATCTGGTTAAGTACTTATGTTTAGCTAGTTGCTCTAGAATGAATACATACTTGTCGTTCATGGATAATGCTTACAATTTAAATCTTGGTGTTGGGCATGTTTCTTCTAATTCTCTATCCCTCCGATCTTCAGGTAGATCTTCCAACCAATCCAGGTCTTTATTATTGGGAAGTATCGGTTTATAACATCCTGAATCTTTAATGATGCGGTTATTGATTGCAGCTACCCTTCTGGACGATACCAATAATGGACTCCTCTTTCACAAGGTGTCTTTGGTCTTGATCTTGATAGGCTTTTTATCTCCACTTTTGATTCGGAATTCATGTTTTTTGGTTTTCATCAACTCCTCTATGTCTGTACCGATTTCTTTACTCATAGGGTTCAAAGTAGATTGACCATTGGATCCTACGATTTTGACATTGGTATTGTTGAGAATATTACGCTTGAGGGCTTCTTGATCTCTTCCTGAGATGAGGTTTTGTGTACATAGGACTAAGTGTAATCCATACTTCCTAGTTTCTTTCAATATCACATTCAAGCTGTTCCCACTCAGGAAGGTGTCTGCTTCATCAATGACCAGGTATATTTTCTTTCTAAATTGTGGTGGTAGCTTTGCCCTTCTGATGGCAATACTTTGTAATTGGGCAATGATAAAACGACCGAAAGTTTCACTGACTTCCTCACCCAGCTTCCCTTTACTGAGGTTAAAAAGTACGATCTTTCCATTATTTACAGACTCCTCCAGATTGATGGTACTAATCCCGGATGAAGTAAGATTGTAGAACACCTCACTATTCAATAGGCTCAAAAGCTTTGTATAGATGGATCATTTTGTTCCATCATAAATTCTATTCTCAAATTCATACTTGAAGAACCTCTTATGGGTGCTTACTGCACTCCTCTTCCCTTCATTCAATCGTCTTTCAAACCTATTCTTACTCATAAAGTCTTGGAGATCTTGTAAGGTGCAAGTCTTTAACTTCAATAAAGTGTAAATACATGGCTTCAATAATGCCTTCATGTAATTGGTCAATCTGGCTTCTGGAATCATCTCTCCAAACACCCTTACCAGTTGCTGTGTGGTCAGGTCAATACTTTCCTTTGAATTATCCCACATTTCTAATGGGTTGATACATGGTGTCCAATCTTTTCTCAGGAAGGGAGATATGTATTGCATTCTATCAAAGTACTTGGATGCGATATCAAACCTCTTGATGGTATCAACCATATCACCATGAGGATCAAGCACTACAATAGAAATATCCTCTTTCTCTCTGGATTGATACCGTCGTCCGTATACCAGGTTAAGTATATAAGATGACTTACCTGATCCTGTTTTTCAGGTGATATAGCAATGAGATTCCAGATCCTTATGAGGTGTTTTGGAAAGGAGGTCAAGAATTGCGTGTCTGGCATAAAATTTAAACTTCAATAAAAGGTATTCTATGATCTTCCATAGATTTGAAAACAACTTCTTGACTCATCGATAAATAACCTTTCCTACCATATTCATTTTCTACTTGTAAATACTTGGATTTTGAGTGTGCACCATTGCACTTTACAAGCCCTTTAATGATCAGTGTTTTGTAAAGACATTGTAAGTCAATTTACTGTATTTTGTATTCAAAATAATCATCTCCGCCTCGAAGTCAAACCTTCCACCTTCATTCAGTAATCTTTCAAAATGTAAATAGTAGCTTATAGACTTGACATTGAAATGATATTGAATACCTTCAGAATAATTACAGAATCCATTCTATATTTTACAAACCTTTACAGAACCCAATGAAGTATAAGCTTCCAAAGGACATTGCCCATGATTTTAATGTATCTCAAAAAACGGTGTACAATTACCTTACAAAGTATGGCGACAAAATCAGTACAAAAAAAGAATATGGAAAGACTTTTGTAAGTGTGAATGACTTTCAATCTGTTTTACAAAAAGTTTACACCAATGTTCCAAGTGAACTGGATGATGCCACTAAAAAAGAGGGTTCTGAATTGGTATGAACGACTTCTGAAAAGGTGTGAAAGGTTACAGAAAGTACAAATGACGATTATGAATACATCTTATCTAAAAATGAGAACCTCGAAAAGGTAAATAGAAACCTGGAAGATCAGGTTCAGAAATACGCCATCATGCTAAAGGATGAGAAAAATGAAAAACCATGACTCAGCTGTTCAGGAGTTAGCGGCTTCCGAAACAAAAGATTTTGTCCGCATCGGCGTCTATGTCTGTCACTGC
>CAZGGG010000033.1:23106-24142 GCA_964525165.1 uncultured Saprospiraceae bacterium
AGTTGTTAAGCTGTTACTGAAAATGAGACAGGTATAAAACATTCAAAACGAAAGCTCCATTTTTTGTTTTCTGCGGATAATAGGTTGTCGGATTGAGTTCAAATTCATTTTATACCCTATTGTACATCCTTCAGGAATAAGGCGTTTCTTAATGAGGTTTACCAAAAACCAGGGGTTTTTACCTGGATAAAAAACAGGTGAAAAGCCGCATAAAATCGTTGCCAAAATGGCTATATCGCCAGAAAAGTAAGTCAAATGAAATATAGTACGACTCAAAACCGATTTTCTGAACAGGTTTATTTGTTGATGATTTTATCAATGATTTGAAAAAGTACTTCGGTCATAGTTTTTAGTAGTTTAAGTGTTTAGATGTTTAGGAAATGCAGACTCCTCTATTCATGGGCTGTTTGACGAACCTATTATAACTTATCCAATATTTGAGATAACAAATTCAATATTTGAGATAACAGAATCAACATTTGATTATAACAAATTCAATATTTAAATCCTATTCATCATAACAAATTCAATATTATGCTATTATAACATTTTCAATATTTGTGGACGGTATTTATAACAGAACTTGACTTTGGTGTTCTGTTATTTAAAAAGCAGGTATTTATTATTTCCTATACCTATGTCTTGAACGAATACCATTAAGATGAATGACAACAATGCAGTCATAGAAATAAAGAAACACAGTTCATTGGTGCAAATGTGAAATATCGCCAGCTTGCAGGAAAGAAAAACGATGAACGCTTTGATCCGAATAGCAAAAGATATGCTCAAAAGGTATGAAAATGCCAGGGTATTTCAATGCGATATTGGATTGATCAGACGCCTTGCAGGAATCAATGATACAAGCAACAAAGACCTCAAAAAAGCCCTCAGAAATCTCAAAAGAAATGAGATTGAATACAATGTTTTGAATAAGGATGAAAAGAACTGGTGAATCTTCAGTTTTCTCGCAGAAGCAAATATCAGAGAGCAGTGAAGGGGTAAAAACACCATAGTAACCTTTGGATTTCCTAGTACG
>CAZGGG010000033.1:24152-27931 GCA_964525165.1 uncultured Saprospiraceae bacterium
TACGACCCTGATGATGTTTTCAATGACTATACTCCAAGAATCCAAGAATTTATGTGAAGCTTGACCTCATCATCATCAGAGGATTGGAAAGTAAGCACAGTGTCGCACTCTATGAATTGATGAAAGACTACCAGAATCTAAATCGCTATCGTTGCGAAATAGGCAACTTCAGAAAACTCATGGGAGTAGAGGAGTGACAGTATAAAATATTCACCATGTTCAAAAAGAGAGTAGTGGACAAAGCGGTGGAGGAAATCAATGCAAAGACAGATATAGAATTGTCCTTTGACCTCGAAAGAGAGGGTAGAAAAATAACAGCATTAACTTTTAGTGTAAAGAACAAACCGAAAAAACTCACCTCCCATTCTGATCAACTGGAATGAAAGGTTACTGAAAGATTGAAGCAACTTTGAATCAAGTCAAAGATGATAACAGAGCTCAAAAACAAGCATGACCTGGAGTATTTGCTTGCAAATGCAGAAGTAGTATTAGAGCAGACACAAAAGCAAACCATAAGCAACCCCACTGGATACTTACTGAAAGCATTACAAAATGATTACAGACCTGTACAAAATAGTGATACCTATGCACCGATTGACAGATTGCCGCAATCAGAAAACTGAAAGCCAAAGAAGGAAAAAAGCATCAACGAACAGATCAAAGAAATGACCAATCAAATGAATGAAGAAGAACTTGAAATGATCAAAAGTTGATTTTTAATAGAACTGAAAGAAAAGGAAATCATGAAGAAAATTTTGGAAAGCAAAGGTTTTGAGCATCCCATCATTCAAGGGCAGTGGTTGAAGTACTTGCAAGATATTGGCTAAAACTTTAAAGTTGGTTTCTCATATTAGAGCTTTTCCTATTCAAATCCTATCTTTGATTATTATAACCAAGATAGTTTATATCAAAAAAAGAACGATCAATGGACGGGCAATCCCTCAATATTACTCAAGATATTATAAACAAACTTAAAGACATCATGCCTCAAGTATTTTCTGAGGAAAAGATTGATTTTGATAAACTGAAAACCGTTTTAGGTGAACATTTATACACAGGTGATGAACGCTACCAACTATCATGGGCAGGAAAGGCAGATGCGTATAAAGTATTACAAAAACCTACTACATCAACCCTGATCCCTCATCCTGAAGAATCAATCAACTGGGATGAAACTGAAAATGTATTCATCGAAGGCGAAAATCTAGAAGTACTTAAAATTCTACAAAAAGCCTATTACGGTAAGATCAAGATGATCTACATCGATCCGCCTTATAATACAGGAAGCGATTCATTCATATATCCTGATAAATTCTCAGAAACTAAGGATGAGTACCTTAAGCGTACAGGCGATAAAGATGAAGAGGGATATCTTACTAGGGAAGGATTATTTCGTACAAACAGTAAGGAAAATGGTCAGTATCATAGCAATTGGTTGAATATGATGTTGCCCCGCTTATTTCTTGCTAGAAATTTATTAAGAGATGATGGGGTTATATTTGTCTCTATTGATGACAATGAACAAGCCAATTTAAAGCTTCTTTGTGATGAAATTTTTGGTGAAGAAAATTTCATCAGTTCATTTATATGGAAGAAGCGTGTTACTAGAGAAAATAGAGCGATAGTATCAGTTAATCATGAGTATATTCTATGCTACAGTAAATCTTCTGAAAATCTAGGAGAATCAATTTCATTATTACCCATGAATGATGCAGCAAAAAGTAGATACAAAAACCCTGATCAAGACGAAAGAGGAGTATGGACTTCCGTTCCTGCTATTGCTCAAGCTGGACATGGCACTAAGAATCAGTTTTATACTCTTATAACACCATCAGGAAGAAAAATTGACCCCCCTTCAGGGAGCTGTTGGAGATACACCAAGGAGAAGATGGCTAAAGAAATAAAAGACAATAGAATATGGTTTGGATCAGATGGTAATGGTCCAAGAATCAAGAAATTCTTAACCGAGGGTAGACAAGGGTTAACTCCAGAAACTATATTATCTGGAAAGGAAATTGGAACAACTGATTCTGCAAAAAGAGATCTAGTTTCATTATTTGACGGTTTATCAGTGTTTGATACTCCAAAACCTAAGACTTTAATGAAGCATTTAATAGATATTGGCGTAATTGATAAAAATGAAATTATACTTGATTTTTTTAGTGGCACTTCACCAATTGCAGAATCAGTTTTAGATTATAATGCAAATAGTGAGTATAATTTAAGTTTTATATGTGTGCAATTACCTGAATTAACCGATACGAAATCTGAAGCATATAAAGCTGGATTTAAATCGATTTCTGAGATATCAGAATCAAGAATGAAGAAAGTCATCGAAAAAATAGAAACAGAAAGGAAAAGTGAATTACCCTTAGATAAACCTACTATTATGGGCTTCCGCAAATTCTCTCTATCAGATTCCAACTTCAAAATTTGGCGTGGCGATTTGATCAATTCGGAAGAGGAGTTACAAAAACAAGTAGAACTATTCAGTAAACCTCAAAGGGATGGAGCTGAAATTGAAAATATGCTATGGGAGTTGTTGATCAAAAACGGCGTACCGCTTACCGAGAAAGTACAAATGATTGAATTAGGCGATAAGGGATCTATTTATCACACGGAGAATTCACAATACGCTTTTGTGCTAGAAAAATACAATGAAGATGTTCAGAAAAAGGTGTTAGAGCTTGCCCCCAAAGTTGTTATTTGCCTTGATACACTATTCAAAGGAAATGATAATGTTAAAACCAATGCTCAGCTCAAGTTTGAGGACAATGGTATATCTTTTAAAACAGTATAACCATGAGTAATAAGATTAGGAAACTAGAGGTTGAAGGTCAGCTGATAGCAGTAGTTCATCACAATGCTGAAGATTTTATTAGTCTTACAGATATGATAAAGGCTAAGGATGGTGACTTTTTCATAAGCGATTGGTTGAGGAATGCAAATACTTTGGACTATATATCCGCCTGGGAGTCCATGCATAACCCAGATTTTAATTATGGCGAATTCGCCACAATTAGACAGTCGGCAGGGTCTAATGCTTTCAAAATCAGCGTGAAAGAACTTGTAGAAAGGACGAATGTAACGTGCATTATAGCGAAAGCTGGTCGTTATGGTGGCACCTATGCTCATAAAGACATTGCCTTCAATTTCGGAATGTGGATAAGCCCTGTTTTTCAGCTATATGTAGTAAAGGAGTATCAACGTCTTATTGAGATTGAAAATAACCAATATAACCTTGAATGGAATGTAAAAAGAGTATTGAGTAAAGTAAACTATACCATCCATACCGATGCTGTGAAGGATTATATAATTCCACAATCAAACTACACCAAAGAGACAGAGTGGTTAGCATATGCAGGGGAAGCCGATATATTGAATGTGGCTTTGTTCCAATGTACTGCAAAGCAATGGCGTGAAGCGAATCCATCATTGGTACTTGAAGGGAAAAACCTAAGAGATATAGCCAGCATAAATGAATTGGCTATTTTATCAAACTTAGAATCCTTCAATGCAGATATGATTCGTGATGGTATTGACAAAGAACAACGCTTCAAAAAACTACATCAAGTAGCCCAGTATCAAAAAGAGATTTTAGATAAGAATGACTTTTTGAAGTCTATCAAAAAACCGTCGGACGACGTGTATTTAGATGATCCTAACAAGCTACCAGAATAATGAAGATCAAATTTGATAAGAACCAACAATATCAATTGGATGCTATCAATGCAACCATTGATATCTTAGAAGGTCAACCTTTAAATAAATCTGACTTT
>CAZGGG010000033.1:27941-28908 GCA_964525165.1 uncultured Saprospiraceae bacterium
GGTGCCGGTCACGTCTTTCAGGCAGACGTAAACGATGTCGCTTCGCTCCGCCTCTGCAATTTGCAATTTTCGATCTTCAATGTCACCGTTCCTTCAATATTCATTTTTCATCTCCTCCAGGACCCTTTTCATTTCAGACTCCAGGACCGTGAGTTCCTCCTCCAGTATCAAAAATGCACTTTCAGCTTCCCCTGTTTTTCCATCTTTTCCTAATTTCTCTATTGAGATGGAAACAGGTACAGGTAAAACTTACGTTTACCTTCGTTCTATATATGAATTAAACAAGGTCTATGGTTTCAAAAAGTTTGTGATTGTTGTTCCCTCTGTGGCAATCCGTGAAGGGGTATTAAAAAACCTACAAATTACCCACGATCATTTACAAGAAATATATGATAATGTACCAGCTAATTTTGAAGTCTACGATTCAAAAAAGCTTTCTAGTCTTCCTAATTTTTCTAGGAGTAATACCATTCAAATTTTAGTAATTAATATAGATAGCTTTACCAAAGATGCTAATATCATCAATCAGATGAGGGAAAGAGGTATCAGACCTATCGAATATATTCAGGCTTCTAATCCGATAGTGATACTTGATGAGCCTCAGAATATGGAGACAGAAATTCGTAAAACAGCAATTAATAATCTCAATCCACTCTTTACACTTCGTTATTCAGCTACTCATACCAATAGTTATAATTTGATTTACAAGCTTGATCCTGTTAAGGCGTATGACTTAGGACTAGTAAAGCAAATAGAGGTTGATTCAGTGGTTTCTTCAGGTGATGCAGGAGGAGTATATTTAAAACTAGATGGTTTTAAGTTGAACAAAAAGTCAACGGTAGCAAAATTAACAATTTTAAAAAATGAAAAGAAGGGGATAGTTAAGAAGGCAGTTACAGCAAAGGTTGGAGATAACTTATTTCAACTTTCAGGCGGTGTTGAGGCATATCGAGAGGGTTTTGTTATC
>CAZGGG010000033.1:28918-30540 GCA_964525165.1 uncultured Saprospiraceae bacterium
CAATACTATTGATAGTGAAGAGGAGGGCATTGAGTTTTCTGGAGGTATAGATTTGTATAAAGGGGAGCCAATCGGAGGGTTGAATGAGGAAGTGCAAAAAGAAATGATCAAGGCTACTATTGAAAATCATTTGAGAAAAGAATTAAAGTTATCAAAACTAGGGATAAAAGTCTTGTCTGTATTCTTCATAGACAAGGTTGCTAATTATCGCAGCTATGATTCTGGAGGTAATCAGATATTGGGTAAATATGCAGCATGGTTTGAAGAGCTTTTGAGTGAAATGATCAAAAAACCTCGTTATGCTAACTTATACTCATCTGAAGTATCTGAAATGCATAATGGATATTTTGCCCAAGATAAAAAGGGGCATTTCAAAGAAAGTAAAATAGGAAAGACATACAAAGCAGATGAAGATGTCTATGAGTTGATCATGAAAGAAAAAGAAAGGCTTCTAGATATAAATACCCCATTGCGTTTTGTTTTCAGTCATTCAGCATTAAGAAGGATGGGATAATCCTAATGTATTTCAAATTTGCACCTTAAATGAAACTAAATCAGAACTAAAGAAGAGACAAGAAATAGGACGTGGTCTTCGTCTATGTGTAGATCAAGATGGAGTTAGAAATAAAGACAGGTCAATTAATAAGCTTACAGTAATTGCTAATGAGAGTTATGAAGAGTTTGCAAGCCAATTACAGTCAGAGATAGAAGCAGATACTGGTGTTACATTTGAAGGAAGAATCAAAGATGCACGCAAAAGAACTACTGTTCAGCTCAAGAAAAACTGGCATCTTGATGAAAAATTCCTAGATCTTTGGAATAGAATCAAGCATAAAACAGAATACTCCGTAAACTATAGTACCGATGACCTTATACAACAGGCGAGCAGAGGAGTGCTAGGAATGCCATTCATTTCTAAACCTCAAATTAGCCGTATTAAAGTAGCTACTAAATTTATAAGGGATGAGGATGGAAATTTAGTAGAAGTTGGGGGTGATGTTAAAAGTTCTAAGGAGCATATTGTTGAGAATGTTAGGTATGATATTCCTGATTTCATTTCCTACATTCAGTCAAAAACAGAATTAACAAGAGATACTATTTCTAAAATCTTATTACAATCAGGTCGCCTGGGTGAGATTTTCAACAATCCTCAGATGTTTATGGATCAGGTTGTAAAAGCTATTAAAACTGAGTTTGATAAATTGAAGATTGATGGAATAAAGTATGAAAAAATTGCAGGGCAGCATTTTGAAATGCAACTATTTGAAAGCACAGAAATTGAGTCCTACTTGGACAACCTTATTGCTGTAAAGAATCAAGATAAAACAATCCATGATCATATTTTAGTTGATTCCATGTCCACACCTGAAATCAATTTTGCTAAAGAATGCGAGACAAGAGATGATGTTTTATTTTACATCAAACTACCTAGTTGGTTTACCATCAAAACACCAATAGGATCATACAATCCTGATTGGGCATTAATCAAAAAAGAGGACGACGACGAAAAGAGAATATATTTTATTGCAGAAACCAAAGACCCTAAAGCCATCAAGGATAAATCACTACTTCGTGAAAGTGAAAGAATGAAAATCCACTGCGGAGAGAAGCACTTTGCAGAG
>CAZGGG010000033.1:30550-35066 GCA_964525165.1 uncultured Saprospiraceae bacterium
TGACGATGTGAGCTTTCAAGCTGTCGGGGGTGTTGGGGATTTAAAATGATAGAAAAGAATGATTACCAAAATTCATCTAGAAAATATTGCGAGCTATCAGCAACCAGATGGGCTAGATATTGATAATCTGGAACCAGTAAATTTCTTTTTTGGGACTAACGGAAGTGGAAAAACAACTATTTCAAAATTACTTCGTAGTCCAGATCAATTTGATAAAAGTAGTTTCCAATGTTCAGAAAATACTATTGTACATGTATATAACGAAGACTTTAAAAATGAAGAAGTATTTGAGACGGATATAAAAGGGGTTTTTACTTTAGGAGCCGATTCAAAAGAAATTGAGGAAAAGATAAAATCGAATTTAGCAACAATTGAGGAATTAACTTTAAGCGCTAAAAATATACAAGGAAATATAGAAATTAAGAAAACAGAAAAGAGTAATGCAATACAAGAACTAAAAGTTTCTTGTTGGGATAAAAAAAGAGAAATAGAAAGTTGGGATGTTAATTTGAAGGATGCTTTTCATAGATTTAGAGGAGGACAAGATTCATTCTATAATCAGCTAGTTCAAGAACGCAACCAAAACACTTCAAAGCTTTTAACAAAGGCAGCTTTGGTTGAAAAGTCTAAAGTTGTATTCGGTGAAAAACCAGTAAGAATCCAACAAGTGAATACATATGACTTCCAAAGAGTAGGAAGTATTGAGAACGATGAAATTTTAAATACGGAGATTGTTGGAAAAGAGAATGTAACTATTTCGGAATTGATTAATAAATTAGGAAATAGTGACTGGGTTAAGTCTGGGAAGCATTTCTTAAATAAATCAGGAGATAGTTGTCCATTTTGTCAGCAGCAAATAGATAGTTCTGATTTAAGTAGCTTAATTGAAGAATACTTTGATGATACGTATATCCGTGAGATAGAAAAATTAGATTCTTTAGAGGATGCTCTTTCTAGAGAAATTGACTCTTTTAAGCAATACCATAAGCAAATTAAAGAGATATCTAATCTTCCCATTGATCGAGATGATTTTGATGATAAATTTAAATTGATTATTAAAATATGGGAGAAGAACATTTTAATTCTAGAAGAGAAGAAAGCAAAACCTAGTACTATCGTTAAATTAGAAGACAGTTCTAAAGCAGTTTCTGAGATGCAATTGCTTATAGAGAAATGTATAGATAATATAATTCAACACAATTTAACAGTAGACAATTATGACTCGGAAAAATCAAATCTAATATCCCAAGTTTGGAGGTTTACAGTTGAAGAACTGAAGCAGGAATTTGCCAAGAATGATAAGCTACGACAAGACATAGATAAGGCAATTCAAGGAATGGAAAAACAAATGGGTCAAAAACAAGAAAAGCTTGGTAAACTAGGTGTTGAGAATGAAGAGCTTGAACTAAAGATAAATTCATTGAAGCCCACTATTTCAGAGATAAATAAAACTCTAAAGGATTTTGGCTATCATGGTTTTCAGATTCAGGAATCCCAGAAATCTGGCTATTATTCTATCGTAAGAAGCGATAATTCCGATGCTAGAAAATCTCTAAGTGAGGGAGAAAAGACATTTATCTCATTTCTATACTTTTACTATAGAGTTAATGGGTTATTACAAGGTGAAAACATTGGTAAAAATAAGGTGATTGTGATTGATGATCCTATATCTAGCTTAGACAATAATATTATTTTTGTTGTCTCTAGTATGATTAAAAAATTAATCAAAGAAATTGAAAATACAGATACCGCGTATTCTCAGATTTTTGTCTTTACCCACAATATCTTTTTTCATAAAGAGGTCACATATGCCTCAAGAGGTGTAAAAACATCAAATAGAAAGTATTGGATAATAAGAAAAAAAGAAGGTGAGTCTTACCTAGAATGCTTTGATGACAACCCAATATTATCTTCATATAAAATGATGTGGAAAGAATTGGAGACAGCAAATCAAATGTCAGTTTGTAATATAATGAGAAGAATATTAGAAACTTATTTTCAGTTTTATGGTGATACAAATTTGGACGATTTACCAAATGCATTTGAGGGTGATCAAAAATTGATTTGTAGGTCATTAATTTCTTGGATTCATGATGGTTCACATAACGTAATGGATGATTTATTTTATAGCCTTGGTGACGAATCTGTAGAAAAATATCAAAATGTGTTTAAAGAAATATTTGATAGAAAAGGACATTTGGCTCATTACAATATGATGATTAATATTAATAAAGAAGTAGTAGAGCAGTAAAGATTTGATTTTAATAGTTTTTTATTTAAGCTATTGATCAAAATATTTACGCTATGAGCACCTTACTTCAAATATCCGAGATTGAAGTACGGTATGTAGCTCCTCAGTTCATTAATAAAGTAAAGATTGATTCTAGCAAAGCAGTACTTGCTGCCATGAAGGAGGTTTGGGATATTCATACCATTGGATATCAAGAATCATTTATCGCATTCTTCATGAATCGAGCGAATCACTTGTTGGGCTATCGTTGGTTATCCAAAGGTGGAACAACAGGTACTATCGTAGATGCAAAACACTTGTTTGGCATCGCAGTAAAGGCCAATGCTTGCGGTATTATTCTAGGACATAATCATCCTAGCGGAAGCCTAAGACCATCTCGAGCAGATATAGAGTTGACTAAAAAATTAGTAGAAGGAGGAAAATTACTGGACATCAATATCTTGGATCATCTCATCATTACACCATCGTTTACATATTATTCATTTGCAGACGACGGCCTAATGTAAACCCGATTATCTATCGGGTTTTTTCTATGGAAGAATATAATATTGAATCCTGTTCTGATTGATAAACGTTTTAGCTGTCCTAGTAAACCCTTTAGTCGTGATGAAAATTGATCTGGCATTCATAGATTGTGCAACACCGTACAGCTCTCTTACATCTTTAACCCCTACGTTCTTATTATTATACATCTTACATTGGCATAGATAGCGTACACCCTTTTTCCTGACTGCAATATCTCGACCTCAATCTTGCTTTCATTTTCAAAGTTTGATATGTGTATATCCCTTTTTCTTTAAGTATTCAGCGGCTTTACATTCATAGGCTCTCCAAGTTCTTTTCTTTCTATTTGATAAGATCCACCACATGATGATCAAGGCGATAATACCAAGTATAGCAGGAATAAGGAAGATATACATTTGTGTTTTGATTTATAATTTGCTCGTATCATAGAGACACATGACTATTTTGCAATAGTTTTTGATATTTAAAAACACCCTTCAGAATACTTCGGGTGTTATTGGATGATGTATCGCTGAATCATCTACTGCGGTGATCGCTTTCAAATTTTACCAATCCAAGTGTCGTCAGGATGGGTATGGGACATTTTCAAAGGATCGACAAACGAAAATCTAACCCATTTAAGAACAACATGTTTCCTAATACTCTTCAGCTAAGATCAGGGTACAATGGTTTGCATCAGGAGGAAAGTTGGATTCTTTATCCGCCTTCATATAATCATTCAGTTGATCTATGAAGAATAGCTTTTGACCTGTCTCCTCATGTTGATATACAACGAGGTAGTCTATTCCATCTTCCATTACTGCAAACGATACTACATCATAATAAATGGCTAAGATCTCGTCTCTACTTAACAAATCGACCACTCCACGTGATGCATAAAATTTACCATTAAATCGATACGTACCTGATCGTTCTTGCGGCTGCCGCTTCCATTTTAATTCCATAGCTAATAACTTTTGTTTACAGCATTAGCATATAGAAGCTTGACATTTTTTCAAGAGATGAATTCGTACATGTATCAAAAGAAATATTTCTTATCTTAGCAATGCAAGGTTTAAACCCCGATTTCTTTTAGTTCTTTGAAATACCACCATGTTTAAGCCAATGAAATTACTTTCAAATTCTCTACTCAAAAAGTTTGAGGAAATCTGAATACAAGAGTCAGTTGAAGACCCAATCGTTGTTTGTAAATTCTTTATACCATGACCCTGATGATGGCAATGGTATGCAACAGAATATGACCCAAAAGAGAAGGTCTTTTTTTGATATGTCGTAGGACATTTTCCAGAACGATGATATTTTAGTTTAAAAGAATTCGAAGATTATAATTCATCTAGGAAAGAATGGTGGAATCGAATAGAAAGGAGTAAATCGTTTCAACCATGCAAATTTTCAGAGCTTAAGCTTTAAGCTCTACTGAGAGGCAATGAAAAGTTTATAAATGACAAATACAGAATATCAAATAAGGGGTTTCTATACTTGCCATAAATAAAAACAAAATATTGCCTCTCTTTTTAGACTTAACCAATTTTTGTAAATGAGATACTATAGTCTTGATTATCTAATTTTTGTTTAAAGTTTTATTGCTGGATGTTAGGAAGTGATTTATCTTTTATTCCAGTATTAAAATAATCTGACAAAAATTCAATTAGGGCATCATCCTTATAGTAAAAGTATGCTAAGAAATTGCTACTAATAGAACCTCCGTAATCCTTTAAAGTATCAAGATATATATAGAGA
>CAZGGG010000034.1:0-22409 GCA_964525165.1 uncultured Saprospiraceae bacterium
CTTTTCCAAGGGCGAATTGGTTGAGGATAAGAAACCGGTAGCTAGTAAGGAAGAAAACGGAACTTACATATCCTTTGAGCCGGATGCGGAGATATTTAAGCATTACAAATTCCGTTCAGAGTATATAGAAACCCAACTTTGGAACTATGCTTTTCTGAATGCAGGCTTGAGAATCAAGTTTAATGGTAAAACATTCAAATCCAAAGATGGTCTGAAAGACCTTTTGGAAAAGCGTACGTCCAATGAAAAACTGCGGTACCCGATCATCCATTTGAGAGGGGAGGATATCGAGCTGGCTATGTCGCATGGCTCACAATATGGAGAGCAGTATTATTCCTTTGTGAATGGACAACATACGACCCAGGGGGGAACTCATTTAAGTGCCTTTAAGGAGGCTGTAGTTCGGACGATTCGGGATCACTACAACAAAAATTTTGATCCCAGAGATGTTCGGGCATCCATTGCGGCAGCCATTAGTGTCAGAGTGGAAGAGCCGGTGTTTGAATCGCAAACCAAAACGAAGTTGGGCTCGAATGATATTGGTCCGGATGGACCTACGATACGAACGTTTGTCAATGATTTTCTGAAAACGAAATTGGATAACTTCCTACACCGCAATCCCGATATAGCGGAAGCTTTATTAAAAAGAATCCAACAATCGGAGAAAGAGAGAAAGGAAATCGCCGGCGTCAAAAAGCTAGCCAATGAGCGAGCGAAAAAGGCGAGTGTACACAACAAGAAATTACGGGACTGCCGGGTTCATTACAGCGATAAACGCGGTTCCGAAGAAGATAAAAAGAAGACTACTTTATTTATCACAGAAGGAGATTCAGCCAGTGGGTCGATCACCAAAGCAAGAGATGTTAAATATCAAGCTGTTTTCTCTTTGCGGGGAAAACCATTGAATTGCTACGGGATGACCAAAAAAGTGGTTTACCAAAATGAAGAGTTTAATTTGCTCCAGCACGCACTCCAAATTGAAGATAGTTTAGAAGATCTTCGCTACCACAGAGTGGTGATTGCCACTGATGCAGATGTGGATGGAATGCATATTCGATTGCTCCTTCTAACCTTTTTTCTTCAATTCTTCCCCGATCTTGTTAGAGAAGGGCACCTGTTTATTCTTGAAACGCCGCTCTTTAGAGTCAGAGATAAAAAGGAGACCATCTATTGCTACAGTGAGCAAGAAAGACGTGCGGCTGTAGAGAAATTAAGAGGTAAGGCTGAAATCACGAGATTTAAAGGACTTGGGGAGATTTCACCTTCAGAATTTGAAGATTTTATCAATGAAGACATACGTCTTGAACCGGTTATTTTGAACGAAGAAACCAGCATTGAACAAGTTCTGAAATATTACATGGGAAAAAATACTCCTGCGCGTCAAGAGTTCATAATTGAGAATCTTAAGGTGGAGGATAATCAGATTCTGGATGCAGTGCATTAAAAGGTCTGTCTTTTTGTCGGTTGATATTGCTATTTAAGGCAAATAGTTCTTGTCTTTGCGACAAAACGTCTCTATTGTTTCGTTGGTACAATGATTGACCTCCTAACGGAAAGAAAAGAAATACATGTTTGATAATTATATATTCATCGATGATTTTCCTGAAGACGATATGATTCCATCTATGACCGTATCTAACGAAGATGATGGTAAGGATGCAGATGTTCCGGATCATCTGCCCTTATTGGCATTGAAAAACACGGTATTGTTTCCCGGTGTTGTCATACCGATCACTGTAGGCAGAGAAGCCTCCTTGAGAGCGATACAATCCGCTTATAAAACCCATAAACGCGTTGCTGTTTTTGCTCAAAGAGATCAGGAGACGGAAGATCCCGGCAAAGAGGATTTATATCCTTTAGGTACGGTAGCCAGAATTGTCAAGTTACTCAATATGCCGGATGGCGGTACTACAGCTATTTTACAGGGGCGTCAAAGAGTGAAATTAGAGGAAATTGTTTCTGATCAGCCTTTTTTGAAGGGAGATGTGAGCAAACAGCCGATTGATGTGGATTTTGATGAAACAAGATTTAAAGCAGCTATTGAGTCTGTGAAGCAAAAATCCCGTCAGATCATTGAGCTGTCCCCCAATATTCCATCGGAGGCAACAAAGATGTTGGATAATATCGATGAGGATGACTTCCTGCTCTATTTCATTGCCAGTAATATCAATATCGATGTAGAAGCGAAACAAGAGCTTTTGCGTTTGAGCAATAAAAATGAAATTGCAGAGAAGGTACTGGCATTTGTGGAGAATGAATTCCGCATGCTGCAGGTGCGCGATCAGATTGAAAACAAGGTGAAAGGGGAGCTGGAAAAACAGCAAAGGGATTATTTCCTGAATCAACAACTCAAAACCATTCAGAAAGAGTTGGGGGATAATCCTCAGGAAATGGATGTAGAGACGCTTCAAAAAAGAGCCCAGGAGAAAGATTGGCCGGAAGCTGTCGCCAAAACATTTAATAAAGAAATCAGCAAGGTGCGTCGCATGAATCCTCAAGTGGCGGAGTATAGTGTCACCTTGAATTATTTGGAAATGCTCTTAGAGTTACCTTGGAATGAATTTACCGAGGATAATTTCAATCTAAAAAATGCTAAAGAGCAGTTGGATAAAGACCATTTTGGTCTGGAAAAAATCAAGCAAAGGATTTTAGAACATCTCGCAGTTTTGAAATTGAAGGGCGATATGAAGGCTCCGATTCTTTGCCTGGTAGGACCTCCGGGTGTCGGAAAAACCTCTCTGGGGCGCTCCATAGCGAAAGCCTTAAACAGAGAATTTATTAGGATGTCTCTGGGAGGTTTGCATGACGAAAGTGAAGTGAGAGGGCACAGACGGACCTACATTGGAGCTATGCCGGGGCGAATCATTCAATCTATCAAAAAAGCAGGCGCTTCGAATCCCGTGTTTATTTTGGATGAAATTGATAAAATCGGTAAGGATTTTAGGGGCGATCCGTCTTCTGCTTTGCTTGAGGTGTTGGATCCGGAGCAAAACAGTACCTTCTACGATAATTATCTGGAGCTGGATTATGATCTTTCTAAGGTCTTATTTATAGCTACTGCAAACAGCCTAAATACGATTCAGCCGGCACTCCGGGACAGAATGGAAATCATCGAATTGACCGGGTATTCAGCAGAGGAAAAGGTTGAAATTGCCAAAAGACATTTGATTCCCAAATTGAGATCGGATCATGGACTCAAAGCAGATCAAATACGATTGGGCAAGAGAAGTTTAATGGAGATGATTACGCATTATACAAGGGAGAGTGGTGTGCGTTCTCTGGCCAGACAAATTAGTGCGGTGATGCGAAATATCGCCCGTAAAGTAGCTATGGAGGAAGAGTATTCGATATCAGTGAGTCCTGAAGAGATTCAAGAAATACTCGGCCCCACCAAGTTTGATCCGGAAAACTATGCCGAAGCAAAAGTGCCGGGCGTTTCAGTTGGTTTGGCCTGGACTTCTGTAGGGGGTGATATTTTATTCATAGAGACTAGTTTGAGTAAAGGGAAAGGTCGACTGACCTTAACCGGTAATCTCGGAGATGTAATGAAGGAGTCAGCCACCACGGCGCTGAGCTACCTCAAAGCGCATGCTGAAGAATATGGTATAGATCCGGATCAGTTCCAAAACCAGGATGTGCATGTACACGTTCCGGAAGGGGCTATTCCGAAGGATGGTCCTTCGGCTGGTATAACGATGCTTACTTCTCTTGCCTCAACCTTTACCGGTCGAAAAGTGAAACCCTTTTTAGCGATGACCGGTGAAATCACCTTGAGAGGCAGAGTTTTGCCGGTAGGGGGGATCAAAGAGAAGGTGCTGGCGGCCAAAAGGGCTGGCATCAAAGAAATCATGTTGTGCAAAGAGAATGAAAAACACGTAAATGAAATTGAAGCCAATTACGTGAAGGGAATCAAGTTTACCTATGTGGAGCAGATGGAAGAAGTCTTGAAAGGGGCACTTCAGTAAACGGATTTAGTTAAAAAGACGTTATGCTGATGTATTCATTCTTTTTATCTTGAAGCCCAACATGAAAAAGGTAATTCTTTATTTCTTTTTATTCCTCGGGATCACTCCCTTGGTTTTTGCTCAGTCCGATACAGACAGTATCATACAGTTCTCCGGTCAGGTGTTAACTGAGTATGGTGCTGAAGTAGGTCCAGTTCCATTTGTGAATATTTATATCAAAGAACAGCCCTATCGTGGTACTTATGCAGATGAGAGTGGTTTTTTCTCTTTAGTGGCGAAAACAAGTGAAACGGTTGTTTTTTCCGCCCTTGGATTCCGAAAAGAAGAATTCGTCATCCCTTCAGATTTGGAAGGAGATCGCTATTCTATCTTCCAATTTATGGAAGCCGATACAGTGGAATTACCGGAAGCGGTGGTTTATCCCTGGCCTTCTCGCGAGCACTTCAAAATTGAATTTCTGGCGATGGATATCAACAATAAGCTGGAAAGTATTGCCATGGAAAACTTAAGCCCCGAAAATATGGCTCGCTTGGCGGAAACGCTCCCTGTAGATGGTCGGGAAACGGTTGATCTCTATTTCCGCCGACAAGCGCAGACTTATTACAGTTACGGACAGTTCAAACCGATGCCTATCTTCAGCCCGCTGGCCTGGAGTCAATTTTTCAAGGCGCTCAAAAATGGAGAGTTTAAGGATAAGAGAGATCGTTGATTTGACCAACACATGTCTTAATTCTCTGAATCCCTGACTAAATAATTCCTACTTTTCCACTTCATTGAATTGGTCTGATTGTTGCAATTAAAATGATATGAAGGTTACAGATTATATCGAACAGGCAAAGGGGAGTACCTTGATTTCTTTTGAGGTTTTACCTCCGCCCAAGGGAGGAAGTGTGGAAGATATATTTGCCACTTTGGATCCTTTAATGGAGTTTCAACCGCCTTTTATTGATGTAACCTACCATAGGGAAGAATATATTTATAAAAAGAGGTCTAGTGGGTATTATGAAAAAACATCTATCCGTAAACGACCGGGGACAGTAGGGATTTGTGCTGCTATCATGCAACGATATGGGGTAGATCCCGTGCCGCATCTGATTTGTGGAGGATTTACCAAAGAGGATACAGAAAATGCATTGATAGACCTGAACTTCCTAAAAGTGGAGAATGTGCTGGCGATTCGGGGAGATGCAAGAAAATTTGATGGCAAGTTCATTCCCGAACCCGAAGGACATCCTTACGCCATAGATTTGGTGAAACAAATTGTCCAGATGAATAAAGGAATATACCTGGACGAGAATATCGAAGAAGGAGCAGAAACGAATATTTGCATCGGGGTAGCCGGTTATCCCGAAAAGCACTTTGAGGCACCCAATATGAATTTAGACCTCGATTACTTAAAAGCTAAAATTGATGCAGGTGCTGATTATATCGTGACTCAGATGTTTTTCGACAATCAGAAGTTTTTCGAATTTGTCGATGCTTGTCGCGCAAGGGATATACATGTGCCCATCATTCCCGGTTTAAAACCATTGACCAAAGCTTACCAATTAAACTCCTTACCCAGAATTTTTCATACCGATATCCCGGAAGATCTCGCAAAAGCTGTACTCAGTGTGAAGGGTGATCAGGATAAGGTCAGAGCAGCAGGAGAAGAGTGGTGTATTGCACAGTCTCAAGAATTAAAACAAAAAGGAGTACCTTGCTTACACTACTATACAATGGGAGATTCAAACACCATCAAAAGAATTGTAAAAGCAGTCAACTAATGTTTAGATTTTCATTCAGTGTATGTATCCTGTTGATTCTGGGCTCCTTACACATCAAAGCTCAAAATGAGCTACTGTCCCCCTCTGACTATCTGCCTTCTTATCAAACCAACTTTACCTTTCACCATCAGGTCGTCGATTATGCGCACTACCTTTCGGAAAAGGCGAATACGGCTTTTGTCAGAAATTATGGTCAAACACACGAGGGAAGACCGCTTATTTATATGGTCATATCCGATGGCCAAAACATCCAAAATTTAGATTCTATAAAGCTCTATCATCAAAGGCTGTTATCCGGCTCTGTCAATGATGTACCCCCCCCCTACAATAAAGCAATCGTCTGGTTAAGTTTTGGGGTGCACGGAAATGAAGCAGGAGCGACAGAAAGTGCCTTGCAAACCATGTACGAATTGGTCAGTGCGCAACAAGAAGGTGTGAGCGAATGGTTAGACGATGTCGTGGTTATCTTGGACCCATGTTTAAACCCGGACGGATTCGATCGCTATGTACAGTTTTACAGAAGTAAGAAAGGCGCACGAGCCAATGAACAACCTTTTTCTTTGGAGCACGATGAGCCTTGGCCGGGTGGTCGGGTAAATCATTATTTATTCGATCTGAATCGTGACTGGGCATGGCAGACGCAGGTAGAAAGTCAACAAAGAATGAGAGTGTACCAACAATGGTATCCACATGTGCATGTAGATGTGCACGAACAATATCCCGAGAATCCTTATTATTTTGCCCCTGCTGCGCCTCCTTACCATGAGGTGATTGAGGATTGGCAAATTGACTTTCAAGAAGACTTTGGCCGAAATCATGCTCGATACTTCGACGCGGCCGGATGGTTGTATTTTACTCAGGAATATTTTGACTTATTCTACCCAAGTTACGGAGATACCTATCCCATTTTTAATGGCGCGATTGGCATGACCCATGAGCAAGCTGGCCATGGCTTGGCCGGTGCAGCTTTTCATACTCAGAACGGACAAACCCTTAGAATCACAGATCGGATTGCCCATCATACGACGACCGCCTTGTCAACCGTTCAAACGGCTGCTCAACTGAAATCAGATTTGATTCGGATGCAACAAAGATTTTTTACCGAAGAGAAGCCGGATGAGTATGCGGCATTTCTCTATGCTCCCGGAGATGGTTTCCACTTGACGGCTGAGTTGTCGGAATTACTTGCAAAAAATGGATTCGAGTTTTACTGTGGGGCTCAAATGGAAGGAGAAAAAGTAGAACGTATGCCTATATCTACGGCACAGCAAGAAGGGATGTATAGCCTCCAAGCGCAGGATATTGTCATACCCGCGCAGCAATTCAATAGTAAATTATTAAAGGTATTGATGCAATTAAATCCAGCACTGAATGATACTGCTACTTATGATATCACGGCCTGGGGCATACCTCACTCTTTTGGACATTTTTATGGTTTGAAGGAGTTTGCTGCCGGCAATGCAAAAGCAGGACCCTGTGCACCTCCATCCGTAAAAGATGAATATAAAGAGGGTATGTCCTATGCTTATATACTGCAGCCCCATTCCCTTCAAGATTATAAAACTTTGAGTGTATTGATGCAAAAAGGTTTGAAGGCCCGTATCGCCGGTAAAGCATTCACTTTGAATGGGAAAGAATATCCGGTGGGAACTGTGGTCTTTATGAAAGCGGATCAAGAGCAGACCAAAGAGCATATTTCCGCACTCAATGGTGCTTATTTAGAGGCGGTAACCACAGGTTGGACAGAAGAAGGTCCGGATTTAGGGTCGGATGCCTTCGCTCTGCTGCGACCCTCCAAAATTGCCTTAGTGCAGGATGATCGACTGGATCCTAATGCATATGGATTTGCTTGGTTTTTCCTGGATCAATATTTGCCGAAAGGCTATACAGCGATTAAAGCAGGGCAAGTAGTCCGTGATTTAGATAAGTTCGACATTCTGCTCCTTACAGGAGGGACCGTTTCATGGGGAGAATCCGATCAACAAAAGATCAAAGACTGGGTAGCGAAGGGAGGTCGTATCATTTTGGTCGGGAGAAGTGTTCAACAATTTCAGTCTGACGAAAATTGGGCTCTAAAAGTTAAAGCGGCTGAAGAAACCAATGAAGATTCAGATTATCATAATCATAATCCGGGTTCAGTGGTTCGCTTAGATTGGGATCCGGAACAACCTTTGGGATACCACATGGCTTCCCACTACTATGCGCTCACCGTTGCAAGGACTGCATACGAACCTTTATCTAAAGGCAATGTTGGGACGCTTTCAGATGAAATAGAGGTGTATGGATTTATGGGCAATACTATTCGTGAAAGTCTCAAAGAAAGCATGAAATATGGGGTGCGATCGCATGGACAAGGTGCCCTCATTTATATGGTAGATGATCCATTATTCAGAGGCTTTTGGAAAAGCGGCGAACAAATCATGATGAATGCAATCTTTTTTGTACAATAAAGAAACTAAAATCAAAATTACATGACCATCAAAGCAAATGATCCTTCAAGAAAGTCTTTTGTACAAGTACACTCAGAGAGCGACTTCCCTATTCAGAACCTACCCTTTGGTGTCGCCAAAATTGATGGAAGAGAGGAGGTCGTGAGCGCCATTGGAGATAAGATTGTGCGTCTAAAAGTTTTAAATGATCTGGGGTACTTTGTCGGTATGGATGTACCGAATGAAGTATTACAGAATCCATATATCAACGATTTGATGGCAAAAGGGAAAGCTTGGAATCGAGGTTTTCGAGATGCATTATCAGATATTTTATTGGAAGGGAGCAGTGCTGAAAAGGATGCTGATCAATTTTTAATCGGGCAAGAAGAAGTCACGATGTCCCTTCCTGTAAAAGTAGGGGACTATACAGATTTTTATTCCTCCCGAGAACATGCTACCAATGTGGGGACCATGTTCCGCGATCCGGATAATGCATTGCTGCCCAACTGGCTGCACCTGCCTGTAGGTTATCATGGTAGAGCCTCATCTATTGTAGTGTCGGGGACAGATATCCATCGACCCAAAGGGCAGCAAAAACCTAAAGATGATGAACCTCCAGTGTTCGGACCTTGTAAACTATTGGATTTTGAATTGGAAATGGCCTTCGTCATTGGTCAATCGACCCCATTAGGAACATCTGTGTCTACTGAAGAAGCAGAGGACTATATTTTTGGTCTGACGCTCTTTAATGATTGGTCAGCCAGAGATATCCAAAAATGGGAATATGTGCCTCTTGGACCCTTCCTGGCCAAGAATTTTGCAAGTACTATAAGCCCTTGGATTGTGCCGCTAGATGCTTTTGAACCTTTCAGAGTGGAAGGTCCGGTACAAGAGCCTGAGGTGCTTCCTTATCTTCAGCAATCAGGAGCCAACAACTATGATATTCAGCTCAGTGTGCATATTGAGGCTGAGAATGGAGCGCATGCTGTGGTCTGTGAATCTAACTTTAAGTATATGTATTGGTCAATGGTGCAGCAATTAACGCATCATACAGTCAATGGATGTAATATTAAGGTCGGGGATATGTGCGCTAGTGGAACCATCAGCGGAAAAGACCGATCATCTTTTGGTTCTATGTTAGAAATTAGCTGGCGAGGTACCCGGCCGGTGCCTCTTTCTGACGGGAGTGAAAGAAAATTCATCAATGATGGAGATACTGTTCAGATGCGCGGTTATGCTCAGGGTCAAGGATACCGAATCGGTTTTGGTCCGTGTGATGGCAAGATATTGCCCGCTACTTAATAATAATGAAGCAAAAAAAAAGGTGTCTTTCGGAACACCTTTTTTTATTTCTATACTTGAGGAATTAATTGTGATAAGCTTGGTTGTGGGTCAAAGCAGCGCCACATGTTGCACAAGTTCCCTGACTTCCTGAACCTCCTTCACAACCATTAGGACAGGTATAATGCCATACTCCATTTGCATTTTGACCCGGTGGCGGCGTCAAATTTTGTCCCGCTGCGCCGGCTGCTTGATTCATTCCGGTAGGTGGTGGTGGAGTGTTTTGCTGCTGATAATTGTGGTATAAGTCATTATGTGCTAACTTTTTACCACAGACTGAGCAGTTTCCATTGATGTTCGACCCACCGCCGGCACAATTATCCGGACAAAGGTAATGGTACACAATGTTTCCATTCTCATCCCTCACTTCAGGCGGTGCCTGGAAATCAGCAGGTGGAGTAGGGTTTGTTTGAGTTTGAGTAGTGGTATTCAAGCTGTTAGTGTTATCTACTCTATTGCTTTTCTCCTCTTCACCACAAGCTGTCAATAGCAAAACCACAAAGGTCAGCGAAAGGAGTAAGTAATGATTCAATCTTGTCTTCATAGATTTGTTTTAGCAGTCAGCACTTCATAATCGGCTGACCATCCGATGATTTTATGTAAATGACGCGAGAAAAAGCCACAAATACAAATTAAGTTGGATTTCGTCTATAATATGTACCATCTCCAGATCCATTCTCCACGGGTATTGTATTCAAGAGCCGGCAGTGGTAACCGAAGGGTATTGAGCATATTTAGTAAAGTGTTGATGAACGGGGAGTTCGTGCGGATTTTTCTAAAATTGATGTCCGGTCCGATATAAAACTGCCGATAAGGAGCATAGGCAGTTTCCGGTAATTGGTAAGCGGCCCCTTGATACGTCCAGTTATTGCCCAATCCTCCTAACATTTGCTGAGCACCATAGCCAACGGATATATTTAGCCATTCCGGCCAGATGCTCATCTCCGGTAAAAAGTCCGTGACATTAAAAGAAAGCCAGATCGTCTGACCATTATAATCTTTGAGCATTCTTTCTGCTACGGAGGAGCCAAAAACGTCCATGGCTCTTTGCCGTAAGCTCATGGAAGATAATCCATCCACACTTGTGAGTGTATAGTCAGGATAGTTTACCCTCTGAGTGGACCATTTTAACTGTATTCTTTGCTCTTGCCACAGGTATTCTTGCCCGATAAACAATGCGGCACCGGTGGTATTGGCGGCTACATCTGTCCAGGAAAAGCCCCAACGGTCAGAGAATCCATCCAAAATTTCAATGGAAGATTGAAAGAGCGTACCGGCACCCACTCCATACCATGAAGCAGTCCGGCGGTCCACACCCGCCCACATGAGGCAGTCCGTCACCCAAAGACTCTCGAAATAATTGGTCATACTATGACCCAGCTTATCCATTTTCAGCCATCCATCCCAATCATCTTTGAAATGAAAGCGAGGGGTTAATGACTCTTTATACCATGCCTGACTTAATCCAACCATTGTCAATCCATAGGCTGTAGCAGAGGTGCCTATTCCAAAATACAATCTGTTTTTGTGCAAGCTGTCGGCCGGAGTAAAAAAAGAACTGCTTGATTGAGCATAACCCGAGAAAATAAACAAACCCCAGATACAAGTGACCAGAGTGGTACGTTTAAGGAATGTGGAAAAACAGGAAACATATATCATGACACAGATAAAGGTAATTCCACTCGTTCGAGTTTCCAATCCTTAAATAATAACTATATTTGAAACGACTGAAAAAACAGCTGCATGAACACAAGGATCTTTACCTTATTACTATTCTTTAGTATCGGAATATACTCCATCGGCACTGTTCAAGCACAGGACTTTATTGTTTCGCAGTTTGATTACCATCCCATGATGGTGAATCCGGCTCAGACAGGAGATTATTATGGATCTGTGCGAATAGGAGGCTTATACAGAGATCAGGGTTTTACGATCACCCGAAACCCTTACCGGACACCTTCCTTTTATATTGACGCACCCATTATTCGGGGATTCGGTAAAAAGGACTGGGTCGGAGTAGGTGGTTACTTTATGCAAGATCAATCCGGAGCAGGGCAGTTGTCTACCGGAGAGTTTTTATTTAGTGCGGCCTACCACCTATCTCTGGATAAAAACAGTTTCACCTATTTGGTATTCGGTTTACAAGGGGGAACCTATCAGCGAGCCTTTATGGAAGGCCAGTCCTTACGTTATGAGGATGGAATTATTTCGGGAGGACCTAGTGTGGATGAAGGATTAGCACAGTCTATGGGGCGCTCAGAGTTTACAGGTGCTTTTGGTTTGATGCTGCGCATACAAGACGATGAGGGTAATGAGCTTCGTTTTGGGGGGAAATTAGGACGATTTTTTCGACACAATTACTCTATTGCCAGTAGAGGAGGACGTGCACGAATTCCTTTGAGAACTGCCGTACACGCAGCCTATGACATTGCCATCAATGAGCGTTTTATCATCACACCGCAGGTTATCTATCAAAACATAGGTGATTTTTCTGAATTCACATTCCAGGCGCGGGCCAAAGTACCTTTTAATAAGGAAAAGGAATTTTATTTGCTTCCGGGCCTTGGATATCGATTTGGGGATGCAGCTCAATTACTCTTAGGAATACAATCTAAGCAGCTTAGAGTGAGTTTAGCATATGACATGACTACTTCTTCTTTATTAACGGCTAATGACACGGCAGGCGCTGTTGAGCTGGCTTTGGCTTGGATCATAAGAATCAATAAAAAGCCTGAAGTCAACAAAAGGATTTTCTGCCCCAGACTCTAAATTGAAGCATATCACATGAATCGAACATACATAATAAGTTTCATCTTTCTTGTTTTTGGTGCAACCGTCACTCTGGCACAACCCTACAAAGAGTCGGCTTATGATGCTAAGTTAGAATTGGCAGATGAACTCTTTTTAGAAGGACATTATCTGGATGCTATGGACCTCTATCGTGATTGCTATAGCGAAAGCAGAGATCCATCACTCTTGTCAACCATGGCAGAGATAGAATACATCATCAGAGACTACAAAAGGGCAAAGCGTTCCTTTGAACGAATTTTCAGAAGAGCAAAGAAAGAGTTGTATCCGGAATTAGTCTTTGTTTATGCACGCATTCTAAAAATGGATGGGGACTATAATGAAGCCTATCGACACTTTAATATCGTGATTGAAAATTCTGAGAATGACTCTCTTAATACCCTTGCGGCCAATGAGATTGAAGGAATGCGCATTGCTTCCGACTTTGAGCCGCGTTATGACTTATACGTTGAGTCCTTACCTAAGGAAGTCAATACTGCATTCTCAGATTTGGGCCCGGCAGAAGGTCCAGATGGAAAGTTGTATTTCACCACCTTCAGCCGAAATACTTTTATTCCTTTAGAGGAAACAGAACGAGACGATAAGAATAAATATGCGACTATTCAGACCACCCAAAAGGATAAAGAAGGTGCCTGGGGGAAGGCGGTGAAACTAAAAGAAGAAATCAATCAGGATGGTTATCATATAGGAAACCCTGCCTTTAGTGCAGATGGACAAGAAATGTTTTTCACCCGCTCACAATTGAGTGGCCGGGAAGTCATCATAAGTGAGATTGTTTTATCCACATTTGACGGGACAGACTGGTCGGCACCTGAAGCCCTTTCCGGGGTGAATGGTGAGTTTCCGGCACTACAACCTTGCCCGGGTGAATTGTATGGAAAAGAAGTATTGTTTTTTGTGAGCAAGCGTCCGGGAGGCATGGGCGGTTATGACCTATACTATGCAGAACGACAAGGAGGTACCTCCTACGGACTCCCGATTAATCTGGGTGAGACTGTAAATTCTATCGGCGATGAGTTTACGCCTTATTACGCTAATGGGACCTTGTATTTTAGTTCTGACGGCCATCCCACTATGGGCGGTAAAGATGTGTTTTTTAGCACCTGGGATGGCTCGAAATGGAGCAAGCCTGAGAATATGGGCTCGGGCTACAACTCGCGCTATGATGATATCTACTTCAAAACAAATATTGAAACAGATAAAGGATTTTTAGTTTCCAATCGCCCGAATGATGAAATCAGATCTCTCCGTTCAGAGACTTGTTGTGATGATATCTATTCTGTGGGTATCAAAGATATTGAAGTCGATGTTCTGACGACCATTTTTGCTGACCAGAAGCCATTGTTGGGGGCGACCATAGAGGTAGCGGAAATCAATAAAAATGGTGATGTCATCAGTGCCAATTCTGTTACCGGAGAAAAGGGTAACACTTTCAAATTCAGATTGCAAGCGGATAAGTTGTATAGGGTGTTCGTGTCTAAGGATGGCTATGTTACGGATTCGAGTGATATCAATACCGAAGGGATTGAGAAGTCCTATAGCTTCAAACGGCAATTTGAGCTCGAAAGGGCGGAACCCGAGACGGAGATCGTTACCATCAATCAGCCTATTCGATTGAGCAATATCTATTATGACTATGATGATGATAAGATTCTTCCTTCTGCTGAAGGAGATTTGAATCAATTGAAAGATTTACTCGACCAATATCCTGACATGGTGATCGAATTGTCCTCTCATACGGACGCCCGGGGAAATGACGCATACAATGAAGACTTGTCTCAAAGAAGGGCGAATTCGGCCAAGCGATACTTGGTTCAAGGAGGAGTGGAAGAAAGCCGCATTGTTGCAAAAGGATATGGGGAACGTAAAATCTTGAATAAGTGCCGTAATGGTGTTCCCTGTTCTGAAGAAGATCATAGGCTGAATCGTAGAACCGAATTCAAAATATTGGAAGGACCTAAAACGATTGAGATCAAAAAAGAGGTGATTAAAGGGACGAAAAGAGAGAAAAAAGGGAAATTGAATGTAGGGGATGAAACTTATCCCAATAAAAACTAATTAAAGAAGAATGATGATCAGAATGCTATTCGTATGCGCTGTGCTCTTCTCCGGCTTGAGCCTAATGAATGCACAAGAAATGGTGATGATAGACCATGATGTGCAGCCCCGCCAGCAATCTTATCCTGTTGATAGTTCTTTTATCAAAGGAACGCCAAAGATTGAGTTTGTAGAACAGTTTCATGACTTTGGTAATATTCAAAAAGGAGATCGTCCCAAACATACTTTTGAGTTTTTCAACAGAGGAACTGCGCCCATGCGATTAGATTTTGTTTCTGCCTGTGAATGTACCGAGTTGAAATGGTCTAAAACTCTGATTTATCCCGGCCAGAAAGGACATATCCTTGCGGAATACGATAGTTCGGAAAAGGAAGGAGAGCAGGAGGTCAGTATCGATATTATCGCTTATAAAATGCTTCCGGGGCAAGATGAGCCCAAAGAGGACGAAATCATCTTGAGTCAGGCAAGATTCAGAGCATTCGTTCAATTACCCTAAGCTGTGTGGGATAGTATATGGAGTACAGCCATTAACCTTAGTATATGGGAGTGGCTGGCTTTTCTTTTTGGTTTGATATATGTTTTACTAGCCGCCCAAAATCATATTTCTTGTTGGATTTTTGGCATTCTTTCCAGTAGCATCTGGATGGGTGTTTCTTATTTTGAGTACCAATTGTATATGGATTCCGGCCTGAATTTCTTTTATGTGATTATGGGAGTGATTGGTTGGCTTAATTGGGGACAATCCGGAGGCAATCCCGTTATATCAACGAATACGGTAAGGTTCCATCTGATTGCGATTTTCATTTTATTGGCACTTTCTGCTGTTATTGGCCAATTACTTCAAACATACAGCCAGGCGGCTTTGCCTTTTTGGGATGCCGGAACCACGCTCTTTTCCATATGGGCCACCTACCTCTTGATCAAGCATAAAAAAGAGAATTGGTTATACTGGATCGTGACCGATGGCATCTATGTAGGATTGTATATTTATAAGGGGGCGTATCTATTTGCCATTCTATTTGTGATTTACACAGTTTTATCTGTAAAAGGGTGGAGGGATTGGTCGAAAGAAACAGCTTATATAGAATAAATCTAAATAGTTTTAAATCCTTCCGAAATTCTTTACAAACCTGATAGTAATGCTATAATCATTGTATATCTTTGTCGAAATTTTGAGGAGACATCCTTAATAATTGAAATAAAGAGCAAATAGCATGGAGCATATAGGGAGAAAATTCCTGTTCGTCATGACCATCTTAACGGTGTCGATTTATCCGTTGATGGCTCAGGGCAGTGGATCTGAAGGCTGGTTTGGATATGGTTTGATATTCGTGGCCGTTATCGTGATTCTGGGAGCTGTGGTCGTCGTTTCTGAAAGTCTGTTGAAAGTAGAGGCCAAAAGAGCCGGAGTGGATTTACAGAAGGATAATTCAGGGCTTTTCGGAGGATTCAATAATCCTTTTCGTTCCAAATTCCCCAAATACCTGAGAGGTGAGAAATTACACCTTCTTAAAAAAGGACACGACATTAAATTGGAAGGTGGAGCTAAAGCGTCTAAGCCTGAGCTGATACACACTACCAGATATGCGCTACAACCTACGAACTACAGAGGGATTCGTCCGATTCCTAAATTGGAAGTTGAAGAGGGGCAAGATGTACTAGCGGGTCAGCCAATATTTTTCGATAAAGAGCATCCTGAAATTAAGTATGTTTCACCGGTTAGTGGTGAGTTTGTTGAATTGAACCGAGGAGCGAAGAGAGCCATTACAGAATTGGTGATTCTCGCAGATAAAGACGAAGTTAAATATCAGGAGATCCCTTCTTTTGATTTGGCGAAGGGAGATAGAGCAGCCTTAAAGAAGCATTTAATGGCTTATGGGGCATGGCCACTTTTGAATGAGCGACCTTTTGATCGAGTACCTGATCCGGAACAGGATCCTAAATCTATTTTTGTGACCACCTTCGATAGTTCTCCCTTGGCTCCGGATTTTGGAGTCATTGTAGAAGGAAAAGAAGCGGAGTTTCAGAAAGGATTGGATGTGCTCAATCATTTGACTGATGGCAGCGTTTACCTGGGGCTTGATGCTAGAGGTAAGGAGCGACCTCATGCTGCATTTGCGGAAGCAAAAAATGTCGAGAAACATTGGTTTAGAGGGCCTCACCCTTCCGGAAATGTTGGGGTGCATATTCATCATGTAGACCCCATCCGAACCGGTCAGTCCATATGGACTGTAGATGTTCAGAACGTCATTACCATCGGAGGTATGTTTCTTCACCACAAGTTTATTGCGGATCGTACCATCGCATTAGTAGGGAATGGCCTGAAAGAACCTAAATATATCAAAACGATTGCCGGTGCCAACGTAGGTGAGCTTTTGACATCTAATTTACAAGATGGTGGGAACAGAATCATCAATGGTAACGTATTGGTTGGTGATGTGAAGAATGAAAATCAATATATCGATTTCAATACGCGTCAGATCACTGTGATACCTGAGGGTGATTATTATGAAGCCTTTGGTTGGTTGATTCCGGGCGCTTTAAGGCCTACTGTTTCCAGATCTTATCCGAGTTTCTTATTTCCGGATCTAGAGTTTAAGGCAGATACTAACAGCCATGGTGAGCGAAGAGCTTTTGTGGTTACTGGTCAGTATGAGAAATTGTTGCCTATGGATATCTATTTGCAGCATCTTTTGAAGTCCATCATGATCAATGACTTTGAGCGCATGGAAGGACTGGGAATTTTGGAATTGTCTGAGGAGGATGTAGCATTGGCAGAATTTGCGTGTACCTCTAAGATTCCATTGCAACAAATTTTAAGAGAAGGTTTGGACTACGTTCAAACTCAGATGTAAGAAAAGTAAATCATAGCTATGAATAAAGTAGCCAAGAATATCAAAGAGAAATTCGAACCCAAGAAGGGCACCTTCTTGCACACGGCTTTCGATGCTTTCTTTACTTTTGCTTTTGCACCGAATCACACAACAAGTGGTGGGGTTCATATCCGTGATAACATGGATTTGAAGCGGACCATGATTTTCGTGGTTTTGGCATTGCAAGCGTGTTACATTTTTGGTACCTATAATATCGGGCACCAACATTTTGTAGCCATTGGTCAGCATACGGACTTCTTTGATGCGATTCATCTGAAGCTCGCTTACGGATTGGTTAAATTATTACCACTGTTTGTTGTAGCCAATGTGGTGGGTCTGGGTATAGAGTTTTTCTATGCTTTCAAAAGAGGCCATGCAGTAGAAGAAGGCTTTATCGTTTCCGGTGCGCTCATCCCTTTAATTATGCCGCCGGATCTTCCTTTGTGGATGTTGGGATTAAGTGTTGCTTTTGCAGTAATTCTTGGAAAAGAAGCGTTCGGAGGAACAGGGATGAATATTTTAAATATCGCATTACTTTCCAGAGCGTTCATCTTCTTTGCGTATCCTACCACGATCGCAGGAGATCAGGTTTGGGTCAGTGGATTTGATGAAATTGCAGCCGGAGCAGAAGCAAACTACAGCTGGTGGCATACCGGCTTCTTCAATGGGATTTTTGAAGCTTTCGGTTGGACGCTCTTTGAGCCCGGAGGGGCTATAGTAGATGGCTTTACCGGGGCCACGCCTCTGGCGCTGGCCTATGAAGGAGGCTGGAGCGCTGTAACACAGGTGTACTCTGAGTCTCAAATGCTTTGGGGGTCTATCCCGGGTTCTATAGGAGAGAGTTCGAAGCCTCTTGTTCTTTTTGGGGCCGTCTTATTACTAATTACCGGAATTGCCTCTTGGAGGATTATGTTGAGTATGTTCATTGGAGCGGCAGTCATGGCGATGATCATGAATGCATGGGGCGCGAGTCCATTTATGGCAGTGCCTTGGTACTATCAATTCTACATGGGTAGTTTCTTCTTTGCGATGGCATTTATGGCTACAGACCCCGTAAGTGCAGCCTCCACGAATAGAGGGAAATGGATTTATGGATTCTTGATAGGATTTATTGGAATGATTATCCGTGTATGGAACCCTGCCTACCCTGAGGGATGGATGTTAGCGATTTTATTGTTAAACGTCTTTGCCCCGTTGATTGACCATTATGTTTTAGAAGCGAACATTCAAAAAAGACTGAAAAGTGCATAATACATCTTATATCATCCGATTCGTCCTGATTATGACTTGTACTGTCGCCCTTGTGTTGGCAGCTATGGCTACTTTATTGAAGCCGGTCCATCAGGAAAATGAAGCATTGTACAATAAGCGCGCGATCATTCAAGCGGTTGAAACCAAACTGGAGAAGCCGGTAGGAGAAATGAGCGATGCTGAGGTGACCAATGTTTTTGAAAATAAAATCAAACAGTACGCTATTGATGCGGAAGGAAATGAAGTTTCTTCAGAAGGCATCGTTGCTGCAGGCTATCCCGGTGGAAAGGCAGAAGACATTGATATGGCCAAGGAGAATAAAAAGCCTGAAAGTGATCGTATCCTTCCTGTTTTTGAATACAGCGATGGTAGCGACAGCTACTATATCTTGTCTGTAAGAGGAAACGGCCTTTGGGATGCCATTTGGGGGAATATTGCTTTGGAGCAAAACTTTAATGAAGTAGCCGGAGCTACTTTCGACCATAAGGGGGAAACTCCTGGGCTGGGGGCTGAGATCAAAGACAACCCGAATTTCAGAGAGCAATTTATCGGAAAAGAGATCTTCAATGATGAAGGTGAGTTTGTGTCCATTAATGTAAGAAAAGGGGGCGCACAAGATCCGGAACATGATGTGGATGGTATTTCAGGAGCTACGATCACTGCAGATGGTGTGACGGCGATGCTTGAAAATGGTTTGGGACAATACCTCCCTTATATTAACAAACAATCGGAAACGGTTAATCAATAAAAAACAACTGCACCATGGCAGAACAAACAGTAGCTACAGAGCAGAAGGCTGAGAAGAAGCCACTATTTGGAAAGAAGGAACGCAGGCTGATTACAGATCCGTTGGCAGACAATAACCCGATTACCATTCAGGTTTTGGGTATTTGTTCCGCTCTGGCTGTGACCACCTTATTATATCCTTCGATTATTATGTCCATAGCCGTGATCTTCGTGATCGTGTTTGCCAACTTGACAACCTCTGTTCTTAGGAATTATATTCCTAAGCAGGTGAGGATGATCGTTCAGTTGGTCATTATTGCGACTTTGGTAACCATCGTTGAGTTGAGTTTGAAAGCCCTCAACTTTGGGGTATACAAGCAGTTGTCCGTATTCATTGGATTGATCATTACCAATTGTATTGTAATGGGGCGTCTGGAAGCATTTGCTATGGCCAATAAACCTTGGCAGTCCATTTTGGATGGAATCGGAAACGGTTTAGGGTATGGAGCGATCTTGATCATCGTAGCTTTCTTTAGAGAGTTATTCGGAAAAGGGTCTCTTTTTGCCGGTAGCCCTCTGGAGATAAAAATTATTGGGCCAACTGCTGATTATTGGATCAATACCACGGAGAGTGCCATGTTTGGCTGGTATACCAATAACAATTTGATGGTTTTATCTGTAGCGGCCATGTTTATCATTGCCGTATTGATATGGATTCAGCGAGCCAGAAATCCTGAATTGGTTGATATCTCCTAAGCCTTCATTACTCTAATAGACGACAAGAATAATTTGATATGGAACTAGTCAATATCTTTATAAAATCCGCCTTCATAGAAAATATGATCCTTTCCTATTTCTTAGGAATGTGTTCTTATTTGGCGGTATCTAAATCAGTGAAAACCGCATTCGGTCTTGGATTAGCAGTCATTTTCGTATTGGGTATTACTATGCCGATTAACTGGCTGATCAGCGAATACTTATTGAGTGAATCAGGATTGTTTGGAACGGATTTAACCTTCCTGAGATTTATCCTGTTCATTGCGGTTATCGCTTCCATGGTACAGTTGGTAGAGATGGTGATCGAAAAGTATTCCCCTTCGCTTTATACCTCCCTGGGTATCTTTCTTCCTTTGATCACAGTGAACTGTGCGATTCTTGGAGGTTCATTGTTTATGGTTTCCAGAGAGTACAACTTTTCTGAATCTGTAGCATTTGGTTTAGGAGGCGGATTGGGATGGTTTTTGGCCATCATTGCAATTGCAGCCATCAGAGAGAAAATTAGATACTCTAACGTCCCTCCGGGTCTTAGAGGACTAGGAATGGCCTTTCTTTTGACAGGTTTAATGGGAATGGCCTTCATGGCATTAATGGGAATTGATCCAGCCACTATTGCTAGTGGACAATAAATAAAAAGAAAACTATGATTTTTTCACTAAGTGTGATGCCGATTGTTTGGGCAATCATCGTATTCAGTCTGGTAATATTAGGTCTTGCATTCGTCTTGATTGCAGCGCGAAAGCGTCTGGTGCCTCAAGGGGAAGTGAGCATTATCATTAATGGGGATGAAGAAAACCCCATGAAGGTCCAGCCTGGAGCTACTTTGCTATCTGCCCTGAGTGATAAAAGCGTATTCTTGCCTTCTGCATGCGGAGGGGGAGGAACCTGCGCGATGTGCGAGTGTCATGTGGATGAAGGTGGTGGAGATGTTCTTCCTACAGAAATGAACCACTTGACACGTAAGCAAGCTGCTGAAAACATGCGCTTGGCTTGTCAGGTCAAAGTGAGAGAGGATATGCGCATCCGAATTCCGGAGGAAATCTTTGGGATTAAGAAATGGGAATGCGAAGTGGTCTCGAATTACAACGTGGCTTCATTCATTAAAGAGTTTGTCGTAAAATTACCGGAAGGGGAATCCTTAGATTTCCAGTCAGGTGGATATATTCAGATTGATGTTCCTAAGATCAAAGTTGATTTCAAGAACATGGATATCGAGCCGCATCCGGATGATCCGGCCGGTCCCGATAAATTCAAATCTGAATGGGACAAATTCCAGCTTTGGGATTTAAAAATGGTCAACGATGAGGAGCAATTCAGAGCTTACTCTATGGCTAACCACCCGGCAGAAGGAAACATCATCATGTTGAATATCCGTATTGCCACACCACCATGGGATAGAGCTAAAAATGGCTGGATGGATGTTAATCCGGGAGTTTGTTCTTCTTACGTATTTGATCGTAAGCCCGGCGACAAGGTGACCATCTCCGGTCCTTATGGAGAATTCTTTATCAAGCCTACCAAAAAAGAGATGATCTATATTGGTGGGGGAGCAGGTATGGCGCCACTTCGTTCTCACTTGTTCCACCTATTCCACACAGAAAAAACACGTGACAGAAAGGTTTCTTTCTGGTATGGAGGACGTTCTAAGAGAGAATTATTCTATTTGAAAGACTTCAATGAGATAGAGCAGGAATTTGACAATTTCTCATTCAACGTAGCTTTATCTGACCCACTTCCGGAAGATAACTGGAAGATCAAAGATAATATGCAAGATAAAGAAGGGGATGGATTCGTAGGATTCATTCACCAGGTGCTGATTGACCAATACTTGTCGAAGCACCCGGAGCCTGAAGAAGTAGAATACTATTTTTGTGGACCTCCATTGATGAATCAAGCAGTCATTAAGATGCTTGATGATTACGGAGTTCCGGAAGAGAATATCTCATTCGATGATTTCGGAGGATAAAACATAAAGGGGTTGATGAAAATCAATCCCTTTTTTGATACAGAACCTCCCAAAAGTCCGAATGAGAATCCGACCAAGTGTGCAATAGCTTAAAGCGGCCTGCTTCCGCAAAAGAATTTAAATCTTCAAGATGGTGCTTCCTACTGATTTCTGTATGTATGTATTCCCATGCCTCAAAGGTAAACCGCTCATTTAGTTGCTCTATGTACACCGTCAATGCCTCTTTGGCAATAAGAAAAGATCTCAACTCCCCGGTTTCGGGGTTATAGCAGGGATAGAAAAGAAATTGTTGAGGATCAAAGTCTCCACCTAATTCACGGTTGATTCGAAGGAGTAAGTTTTTATTGAATCGCTCCGTGATTCCTTTCGGATCATGATAAGCTTCTTTTATCCGATATGGATCTTTTTGACGATCGCATCCCAATAAGAAAAGATCTTTGGGTCGCATG
>CAZGGG010000034.1:22419-27001 GCA_964525165.1 uncultured Saprospiraceae bacterium
TGGCCGATCCTTCGAATGAATTCTAAACTTTCATCCCTGGTGTAATTTCCAATATTGGAACCTAGGAATAAGATTATTTTAGGCTTGACAGATTTTGCGATTTCACGCAAACTGTGTTCATGTAAACCGATAATCGGATTTACTGCTAGTCCGGGAATGGACGATTGGAGTCTTTCCTCTAACTCAGCTATAATGGAAGGGTCAACATCGGTAGGCCGGTAACAAAAATCAAGACCTTTTTCTTGCATCTTTTTGAGTAATACTTCCGTCTTGGTGGCGTCTCCCGCGCCTAATTCAATCAAATCAAATTCCTGGTCCCATTGATTTTGGAATCGATCAATAATATCCGAAGCAAAACGTTCGAAAATCTCTTTTTCCGCCCGGGTGAGATAATATTCGGGCATTTCCATAATCTCCTGGAAAATCTTACTGCCTCTGTCATCATAAAAGAAGAGAGAGGGTAGTCGCTTTGGATGACTGCTCAAGCCTTTTTGTACCGCTTCCGCAAAGTATTGCTCTTTAGACATATTGAAAATGAAGGATTTTTAGATTTTATCTGCGCAATTGGTCCGAAAGAATGGAAATAGCTTCTTCAAGCAGTTCTTTGGGCCTGCAAAGATTGATGCGCATTCCGACTGTAGGTCGGCTAAACGAGAAAGAAGGTGTCACCATCAGCTCATAATTGTCCAAAAGTTCTTTTGAAAGGGCTTTTAACTCCTTTTCAGAACCCTCGAACTTCAAATTTGCATACATGCCTAAATCCGGAAGTTCGAGCAGTTCCTTTGATGCCTTCCATTGAGCGCTTACGATAGATCTGCGGATTTTCAGTGCTTCATCAAGCAAGATTCGGATTTCCTGTTCATCTTTTTGGGCCTCTAATGCCATCGCATTGGAAAGGCTGGAGATTCCATAGGTGGAATGCATATGAAAAGCGCGCAGCTCACGGGTTAGCTCGGGATCACATAAAAAGTATCCTACTCTGAATGCTGCCAATCCTGTGGGCTTAGAGTAGCCTTCTACAATTATACTGGATTGGAGTCCATGGATTTCGGTCCAGGAATGATATCCCTCTTTTGCGGAAGCGTACCAATCGTAAATTTCATCGCTCAAAACGTAATGATCCGAGGATGCATGTACCCAATCCGATAGCTTGGAAAGATAAGCTTTGTCGAAAATATGACTCTCCGGATTCGAGGGGTGGGTGAGGAGAAACAGTTTGGGGCCTTTGAAAGAAACCGCTTCCAATTCGGAAGTGAGTTGTGTAGCTGCTTTGGTATAAGATTCGAAATAGGGTATCTCCAGCAGATTTAAAGCATCCTTAAAGTAGCCCCAGGACGGTTGTTGGATGATCACACAACCATTGCTTTTTTTAATCCATTGGAATGCAGTATATAAAGCTTCGGTGCCTCCATTAGTTATGGTTACTTGGTGTTCGCTTAATTCGTTCAAATGATATCGGGACTGATATCGATCTACAATGGCCCTTCTGAGATCTTGGCTACCAAAAAAACCTGAAGGCTGAAATATGGAATGAGCTTGTGCCTGGTGTAACCATTTTTTCCAATAGGGATGTAATTCGGGCAATTCATTCGTACCCCAAGCTAAATTTAATCTATGATTCTCCATTCTAAAGTAGGTCTTTTGCTAATCGAATGCCGGAAAATTGCCATTGTTTATCCGGGTGAAAGAAGTTGCGGTAAGAAGCTCTGTAATGGCCTTTGGGGGTGGCGACAGAGCCGCCTTTAAGCACCATTTGGTTGACCATGAATTTCCCATTGTATTCACCCAAAGCATCGGCCCAGCTTTGATAGCCCGGATAGGGGCTATATGCAGAGCTCGTCCATTCCCAGCATTGATTAGAGGTCAGTTCCGGGTCGATCAATTCTCGCTCAGCTTCCGTACAAAGTCTAGCACCGGCCCATCGAGCAAAAGCATCCGCCTCATAATAGCTGATATGACAAATGGGCCAATCCATATCCAAGAGTTTCCAGCCTGCGGTCGTAAAAACCTTTCTTCCCTCATCGCCATTTTCCCAATAGAGTGGAGATTCGATGGCGTGTTTTTCTTTCCAGGCCCAACCATCTGATAGCCATAACAAGGGATTATTATAGCCACCCTCTGCCATAAATTCTAAATAATCAGATACCAGTACAGGTCTTCTGGAAATTTCAACTGCATTTTGGAAAATCCGATGCCTGGGAAGTTCATTATCGAAGCAAAAGCCGGCTCCCTGATGGCCGATCTCTCGAATGCCTTCCGGAATATGAATCCAACCTTCCGGACTATTTTCTTTTTGAATCAAGGGATGCTCTAGCATCGGGCTATCCATAACATTTAGGGATAGGATATACTTGGTATCTGTAATCAATAATTCCTGATGTTGCTGTTCATGGTTGAGTCCTACTTGTATCGTCAAGAGTAAGGAATCATTCATTTCGACTTCTGCAAATAATCGGTCCATGGCTTCATCCACATATGCTCTGTAGGATTGAATGTCTGCCCATCCCGGACGAGTTTGAAAGCCCCTCAGATCACGTGCTACACGATTGCCCTGACTGTTGTAATAGCTGTTAAAAAGAAAGCCATAATTCTTATGAAAAAGGGTATACTCCGGCAGGTAGGGTGCCAGGATGAAATTTTCAAAAAACCAGGTCGTATGCGCCAGATGCCATTTGACGGGACTAACGTCTTCAATAGGTTGAACGACGGTATCTTCAGGCCTCAAGTTTTTTGTTAAGCTTAGGGTGTACGCTCGGATTTTTTGATATTGAAAAGCTAATTCTGTAGACATTATGAAAGTTCTTGTTAAGCGTTGGCCAGGTATTCATGGGTGAATTTGATAGCCATAGCTCCTTCACCCACTGCCGAGGCCACTCGGTTCATAGCTCCGGACCGTACATCACCTGCTGCAAAAACACCCGGTTGACAACTTTCCAAAAGGTAAGGGTCTCTTCCTTCTTTCCAAAATTCATTATAACGTGGATGTTGTTTCAAATCCGGACCGGTCAGCACGTAACCTTTTTCGTCTCGAAGAATATTATCACCTAGCCAATCCGTATAGGGCCGTGCACCGATAAATACAAATAAGGCATCCGCATCGAGCTGTTTGATTTCTTGGGTGCGAATATTTTCAAGAGTCAATCCGGTCAGTGTCTGATCTCCGTGGACTTCCTGAACTTGTGTAAAGGGCATCAAATGTATATTATCTATTGCATCAATCTGATCTATCAAATAGGAAGACATGGAAGAGCTTAAATCCGGTCTTCGAATCAAAATATTGACCTCCCCGGCAAATTGCGACAAATAGACTGCACCTTGACCTGCAGAGTTGCCACCACCAACGACATAAACCTTTTTGTTTTTGCAGGAGGCAGCTTCTGTGGTTGCCGCTCCATAATAGACACCTGCTCCGGTCAGTTCATCTGCCCCTTTAGCAGGTAGCTTTCTATAATCGACACCTGTAGTGATGACTACCGCTTTAGTGTGAAAATGCTCTCCGGATAACAATTCGATACGCTTATACTGTCCGTCTGTTTCCAGTCGCACTATTTCAGCAGGACTTAAAAATTCTACGCCGAATCTTTCTGCTTGTGTTAAGGCTCTTCTGGTCAATTCGCCACCACTCAGACCCTTCGGGAAGCCCAGATAATTTTCGATTCTTGAGCTCGTACCTGCTTGACCTCCGGGTGCTCTTTTCTCAACCAAAAGAGCATTGAGTCCTTCCGATCCTGCATAGACGCCTGCTGCTAGACCCGCAGGCCCTGCGCCTATGATCACCAGATCATACAATTCTTCCTTTGCCTCGGTAGACATTCCAATTGCTTTTGCAAGGGTGGCGCGGCTGGGTTTCTTCAGAATTTCTCCATCTGCAGTAATGGCCACCGGTAGGTCTTGATCCTTGAGGTCATATAATTGAAACCATTCCTCTGAAGCTTTGTCTTTGTGGGCTTCAATCCATTGGTAGGGTTTTAAATTACCGGAAAGAAAATCTTTCAACTCATGAGAAAGCGGAGAATATTGATATCCAATTAATCGAACTCCATGGAAATCCGGTTGATAGCTATTTTTCCAATCAAATAATAATTCGTCTAATACCGGATATAGCTTTTCATTCGGCGGGTCCCAGGGTTTCAGTAAATAATAATCCAATTGAACGTCATTAATGGCTTTGATGGCAGCTTGCGTATCGGAATAAGCGGTAAGCAATACTCTTTTAGCCATAGGGAAAAAAGCCTTCGCTTTTTCCAGGAATTCTACGCCCATCATCTCAGGCATGCGCTGGTCTGAGAGTATTAAAGCGACCGCAGCGCCTTCTTTTTTCAATTGTGCCAAGGCATCTAACACTTCTTTGGCAGAGGTTGTACTTAATATTCTGTATTCATCTCTGTATTGGGCTCTTAGGTCCCTTTTGATTGCTCGCGCAACAGTGATATCGTCATCCACACTCAGGATGATGGGTTTTTCTTTTGATGCCATAATTAGTTCTCTATGGGTAGGTCAATGCTAAAAGTAGTGCCTTTGCCCGGCTCACTGAGCACTTGAATGTTTCCTTTATGCTGGTCTATAATTCTTTTGCTGATAT
>CAZGGG010000034.1:27011-29579 GCA_964525165.1 uncultured Saprospiraceae bacterium
GGGTTCAAACACTCTTCGCTTCACATCCTCTGGCATTCCTTGTCCGTTATCTTGAATGTCAACAATGCAGCAGTCATTTTTTCGATAAATGGATATACGTAATTGTCCTTCTTTTTCCATCGCGTCGATGGCATTATCGATGATGTTTGTCCAGACTTGATTTATGGCACCCACATTAAGGGAGATTTCAGGTAGTGCCGGTTCAAAGGATTTGATGACCTGAATGTCTTTCTGCTTTAATTTGTGTTGTAGCATTCGTAGGGTGTTGTTGATCAAGTCTTCCAAACGAACTTTAGATTGATCAAACCCTTGGTCCATGTGACTGAAACTTTTGATAGAGCCTACCAAATCTGAGATTCGCTCTGCACCATCCGTAATATCTTTAAGTAATGATGAAAGCTCCAATTGTTCGTGCCAGCGAGTGATAAAAAATGTGAGCTCTCCTTCTTCCAGTATATCCTCTAAAGGCTTTAAATCGTCTACTCGTACTTCTTCATCCGTAAATACATCAGCTAAATCCTCAGCATTATCGATACCGATTTCATCTAACCAATCCCACCAGTCATCCCTGATCTCTTCTTGTTCTAAAAGAGAAAGACTGGAACGGGCTTCAAAGGTGCATTGAAATGAGTTTTCCATGACTTGCCGGACTTGATCCCTTTTGTTTTCGGGGAGGGATTCGTAAATTTTGGCTTTAAATCCTTCTAGTTTATCAATGAGAGAGGAAGCTGCTCGCTTAACTGAGGAAGCGGGATTGTTGAGCTCATGAGCTAAACCTGCCGACAATTTTCCCAAAGCCATCAATTTCTCAGTTTGTACTTGGTTTTGGGTGAAGTTACGCGTGCGATCCAACATATTGGAGACCAGAGCCTGTACCATAGGGTAGGAGCGATTGACCATTTCGGTAAAGTGCTTCTTATTCAATTTGAAAATAACGCTTTCCTTAACGGCTTTTCCTAATCCTGTGGCATGGGTCATTCGTGAAAAAGGAAGCACTCCGCTAATGGCCGGTGCATCAATCGTGCCGGCAGCAATCATTTCATTATTCTGAATTCTATAGAAAGCGATTGCACCACTTACCATGATGAGCATTTCATCAACTGCTTCTCCCGGTTGAAAGAGCGTATCTCCTTCGGAATAATGATATTCAGAAGATTCTTTAATGAGCCATAGGAGCGTTTCTTCTTTGACGGTGCGAAATTCTTCGATGGCTCGGAGTTTTAGGATGAGCTCTTCTTTGGAAAGACTAGAAGTTGGATGATTCATACTACAAGTTACAAAAGCTATGCATTCGATGCCTATAAAAATATGGAAGCTTGGTGGACTACTTCAGGCTGAGTATGGACCTATGGAGATCACTCTATGATTTCTGAGACAATCGCTGAGACAAGGATATCCACTTCTTGATCGCGGCTTCCAATATCTTGCTTCGTCCCTATCTTCTTGCTATTTATTTCTCTGTTTTGCTCCCAATGAATGATAGGGTGGTTTCTATGCCTCATGATTTAGTTGTATATTGAGTTATAGAAAAGGAATCTATACCTCATGAAATGGAATTGGCAACAAGATCATTGGCCGAATTTTTCATACCACTCGGAGAAAATTCAGAAGTATGAACGTGAATTCCTACACAGAGCAGGAGTGATGTACGGAAGTTTTAAACACGTGCAGAGTGAAGACCGTGATCAACTAAGTGTTCAGCTTTTCTGTTTCTTAAAATTATATTGAGTGTAAATCCTTTACAAACGGATTTACACAAAAACTAGCAAGTTCCTGTCAGACTTTACTCGAAAATAAGTTTGGTAACCACGACCACGAGGATGTCCCCATTTTTATATCCAAACGGACCTATCAAGGCATCTGTTCCTTCAAAGTCATCTATTCGGGTATCTTCAAAGTTGCCGGGCAGATCTGGCCCTGAAAATTCAACTAAATCTTGCTGAACCCGACCATCCTCATTAATCACAAAGGAGATATCCATTTTGAGGAAAAATTCATTATTCTCATAATGGAAAAGCCCCTCATAGATAGTATCAAAAGGTATCCTAAGCACCCCATCTCCAATTTCATATGGGACTATGGTGTCTCGACCAATAGTAATCGAGTCCAAAATCTCAAACACGCGGATTTCTGTTTCAGATAATAACTCAAAACCTCGATGCGGCTGAAAGAACTCAAAATAATCCCCTTCTTCAAATAACTCCTTTATCATTTCTAAAGCAGTATCAATACTCGAGGATTGGGTGGAAGTAAGTGTATAATTTTCCCACACATCATTCTCCGCAACGAGCACCTTTGTATTCAAGCTTCGAAAAGTAGAAGGCTCAAGTATATTGGGATATACATCCATCTCTACGCTATTATCGTTGCAGGAAGGTAAAATAATTGATAGCAGGACTAAAGTAAGAAGACTAAAGGGTTTCATAAGTTTAGGTTTATAGTTTTACAAATCGTTTTTCTATATGCTCTCCATTTACTAATCGGACTCTTACAAAATACAATCCGGCTTGTAAAGCAATGACATTTAATTTGACGTGTTGTCGATCATTAACCTTTATTAAATCCTTG
>CAZGGG010000034.1:29637-31622 GCA_964525165.1 uncultured Saprospiraceae bacterium
ATTTCTTTATTAGGTGCAATATCAAAGTTATCAGTAAAAATACCTTTCTCCGGGTCAATTAACTCATAGATTGTGGTATCAACTGGTTTGGCTCCGAATAATTTGACAATTATATCTGATGGGATATGTGTAAGCCTATAGCTGGGATTTGATATACAGCTTGTCGGTTGTGGGTAAAAATAATCACATGGACATACGAAGGTATTGAATGCCAACCAATCACAGTAGGCAGTGTTTATTAATTCTTCTCCACGTCTAATTTGAATTTGTTCTCCACACTTTTGTTCTAGTACATCTATATTAGAACCCAAAAGCCGATAATTCCCATCGTTCGTGAGGCATAATTGAAAACGGAGACAGGCAGCCATTTCTCCATCTAACCTTGAGACCACCGATTGTATTTGGGCTAAAATATCGTCTGAAATTCCAGGTAAGCTCTCTTCCAATTTTCCAGCTTCTTTTAGACTTAGAAAGTGCGGATAACTTATCGTTGCAACTTGCAAACATCGTTCATTTCCTATATTTGGAGTAATTCCGTTGTTAACGTATATAAGATTTTCGGGGCACTCCTTATGATCATTAAACGGTCCTGAACAAATTATCTTTAGACATCCATTTTTATCTGTGTAGGTAAATCTAGGTTTTCCTGTAAGTAGTTCCAATTTGTTAATCACTTCTAGATTACAGTCGCAGAATGTAACTCTATCACACCAATCCAGCCCATAGTTACTCAAATGATATAAAGCTGCGTCGGCTAAAGCTCGATTTGGATGGTTTTCTAAAAAAAGTTGAGAATGATAAACAGTGGTGGTAATTGCATTACACTTTACTTCTTTAAACACGGGGTCTAAATTTGAACCACTCGGTGCCCGACACTCTATTTCAAACTTACATGTTCCAAATTGGTTTAGAGAATGTCTCAGTAGTACCAATAAAAGATCCTGAACAATACATATTCCAGATACAAGTCCCTAATTCTGAATCAAAATAAGCATACTCATAAGTCAAGTCCTTGTATTGAAGATCAATAGAAAATTCATGAATACACTCACCAAAAAGCTCAATGCGCACCTGTACAGTGTTACTTAAAATACCTTCTTCAGATAAATCATAATACCAAGGACTTACATCACCTGAACCGACATATATGGGATTATCACTATTATTAAGATAAATCAAAATGACATCATCCTCATAATTGGGCAGATTAAACTCAAGAAAGCCTGAAATAGATCCATTAATTCCCCCTGCACAATCTATCCCTTGATCATGAATATAATGATTTCGTAGGTTCACCTCATTCTCATTGTCGCAGCCCGGTACATATACTTCTAAACGTATATCAAAAATACTACAACCATATTCAAACGTTATATCATACCAGCCTGATTCAAGCCCCTCAAACAATCCGGTGGATGAAAAATATTGAGCACCACTCAAATCATGATCTGCTGTCATTGTAAACCCTTCCGGCAAGACAAGTTCACTTAAATCTACTTCAATTGAACCCATCATTGTACTCGAAATATGAGGATAAACAGTATAATCTAAATCTTCAGCCTCCAATGAAGGATAGCCTACTGTATTTTGACACTGATAAGCTTCTGGATTTTCTCCATTATTATAACAACAACAAAGCTCAAAAACACCGGATTTTACGAGGCAATTACCTCTATCTCCATCACTATTTACATTATATAAGTTATACTCATAATCGCCTGAAGGTAAATTTCCAACTGTGAATTGAGATCCGGATACTAGTCCAATAGAATATGCAGCTCCAATATCGTTTCTGACTAGTACGAGAAATAGTTCAGTCTCATTACTATTATTAAAAACTATCGATCCATCATCATTTGAATTACAATCAGAAATATGACCTATCTCTTTGACGGTAATCGTATTTGAAAGAGATTGAATCCCATAAGAATAGGTGTTTGTACAACCATGGTTATTACTCACCTCCAAAGTGTACACACCTACAC
>CAZGGG010000035.1:0-4871 GCA_964525165.1 uncultured Saprospiraceae bacterium
ATTGATTTGGTAAAAGAAAATTTACAGCCTATTAATCATAATTTACGATAAAAGGCATAAAATAGTTAAATTAACCTTTAAATGCTTTATCGGAATTTCTTGAAATAATAAAAAAGCGCTAAGGCCGGGAATGTCAACAAACTTAAAAGGTGCACACCTATAGATAAAGCTGCCGCAAAAATAGCGAAGATCAACCAGCGGTCATGTTGTGGATCTTTAGGTAAGGAATACCACTTAACCGTAGACCAAATTGTTAACGCTGTGAAGAAAAAAGAAAGCGCATAAACCTCACCTTCTACAGCTGAGAACCAAACAGAAGTACAGAAAGCTGTCGTTAATCCTGCAAGCACCCCACTAATATTGGCCGAAATCGCCTGAGATGAATCCGGTTCTCCTTTTCGCCCCACCAAAGCCAATTTGGTCAACAAGCTTGTGCTCCAGGCAGCAAAGGCTGCCGCAAAAGCGGTACAAACCCCGGAAAAAAGATTTACCGCATGACCAATAGCTGCCGGGTCGTCTGTAAACAGTTCAGCAATCCAGACAAACATTCTTGCCATAAGCAGAAACAAAGGAGCGCCCGGTGGGTGCACGACTTGGAGCTTATAGGCAGCGGAAATGAACTCCCCACAATCCCAAAGGCTGCCGGTTCTTTCAACTGAGAAAAAATAAACAATGAACGCTACAGCAAATGTTACCCATCCTGCGTAACGATATAATTTTTGAAAATGATTCATCAGATTTGGATTGTTGACGCAAACAAAAGTACAATAATTCAATGTTTTGTAAGAACGGCATTCACATATCTAATATTGAGTAGCATTCTCACAGAGTATGGCAGAAAGTTTTAGTGGAACCTATCCATGATGATAGGGAAGCGTAGAACAATTCCTACCTTTATTACCATAATAAGAAACTCATGAAATATCTGATTGCCATTGCGATTGCCTATTTGGCGTATAAGTATTTTCAACATAGAAATCGGATCACTCAAAATTCAGAGGCTCAAGAACGAGATCAGGATGGCTTTACAGATTATGAAGAAATTGACTGAAGATGGCAGAAGTCGATATCCATGATTTAATTTTAATGGAGGACCCCTATTTTATCATATTAAATAAGCCCGGGGGCTGGTTAGCTCAATCAGACTTGGAAAAACAATCCTCACTTCATAGTCTTGCCGAAAAATGGTGCGGCCACCCTTTAAAAGTGATCCATCGAATCGATCGCCCCTCCTCAGGCATTTTGGTGTATGCAAAAGGTAAAAAGGCTGCCATGAACCTGAGTTTACAATGGAAAAATCGAACCATCCAAAAGACTTACCTCGCTGTCACGCCAAAATCCAAACGTTTCTTAAAAGGAGAGATGGACGATTTTCTTTGGCATCATAAAAAAAAGAACAAGTCGTATGTGGTGGAACACAAAGATGATGGGGCTAAGGAAGCGCTTCTAAAATATAAAAAGCTGGGAGAGATTGATCACTATCAACTTTTAGAAATCAACCTCATCACAGGTCGTCACCACCAAATCCGATGCCAACTAGCCAGCAGAAACCTACCCATTAAAGGGGATAGAAAATATGGAGCTAAAAGAGGAAACGCACATCACAGCATTCATCTTCATTCGTGGAAATTAGCTTTTAAACACCCTGACACTGATCAAGAAGTTCATATTCAAGCTCCTCCTGACTTAGAGGATTCAGTTTGGAGTGCATTCAATCAACAATTTCCGAACCTCAAACTGATGCTTACGCGTTCTTACTATTAGTATTTTGAAGGTAATATCCCCATTTTTCAATCATCTCTTTCACTTGTTCTAAGCGAACCGGTTTAGATAAATAATCCTTCATACCGTAGGCCAGACATTTTTCTCTATCTGTTGACAGAGCATTGGCGGTCATAGCAATAATTACAGGTGCATTGGGCTCTTGAAATTCTTCCAAAATGATATCCGTAGCCTCATATCCATCCATTTCCGGCATTTGGATGTCCATAAAAATCAAGTCATATTTCTGTCTGCGAACGGCCTCTACAGCTTCAAGACCATTACCGGCCGTATCACAGCGATAACCCAATTTTTTCATAAACATCTTGGCCATTTTTTGATTAATCGGATTGTCTTCTGCTACCAGAATTTTAACGGGGTACTTCTCAGAGATGGCCTGGATTTTCTTTTCACTTGTATCCTTCCGGTTTTGATCCTGAAAATACTCTTGCAGTTTCATAGAGATTCTACGGAATAAAATGGGCTTATTCAGGATTAAATTGAAATACTTGTCAGGTAAAGTTCCTTCTAATTGAAGGTCTTTTCGCGACAATAAAAAAGTCGTTAGCTCTTTATCATGTTCCTTTGATCTCCTATCGGCAATCCAAGCCCCTAAATCATCAGAATAATCCCTAGCATCTACAAACAGCATATCTAGCCTGGCACTTCCTTCACTATTTAAAAAATCTGATGCAGAACGATAGATAGGTACAGCAAAACCATGACTGTTGAAATAATGATGAAGACATTGCTTAGCAACTTCAGAAGAAGAGATGACTGCAATTTGGTGACCTACCAAAAAAGATAAATTTCCGTAAGAGTCTTCAGTCGTTTCAATTCTTTCGAACCCAAGTTCGAATATAAAGGAGGAACCTATTCCCTCTTTGCTTTGTACCCTGATCGTTCCTCCTAATAGATCAACTAGTTTTTGAGTAATCGCCAAGCCTAAACCTGTACCGCCATATTTGCGAGTGGTTGAACTATCGACTTGAGAAAAGGGCTTAAACAATCTGTCAATTCTACTCTCAGGTATTCCAATTCCGGTGTCTTTCACTTCAAAAGAGACGGACACTTCTTGATCCGTACCTTGTAATCGGTTGATATCCAGCAACACATACCCTTCATGAGTAAATTTAATCGCATTATTGATCAAGTTAATGAGAATTTGTCTCAATCGGGTTGGATCCCCTTTGATCATTCTGGGCAGTTTAGGATCCCAATCATAATACAAGTCTATTTTCTTATCCCCCAGATGAGTGCTCAGCAGATCAAAGGTCTCTTCCACTAGTGACTCCAAATCAAATGTCTGATACTCGACTTCCATTTGTCCGGAATCTATTTTTGAGAAGTCAAGGATTTCATTTATGATGGTGATTAGATTATCCCCGGACAATCGAATCGTTTCGATATAATCCTTCTGTTCAGCATTCAAATCTGTCTGAAGCAACAAACTCGTCATTCCAATCACCCCATTCATAGGAGTTCTGATTTCATGACTCATCGTTGCCAGAAATTCAGATTTTGATCGCGCAGCAGAGAGTGCTTCTTCTTTGGCCTTCTCCAGCTCTTTTTGCCGCAAATAAGTAGCAGTTTGATCGGTTAGAAAAGCGACCAAACCTGTAACCTCTCCATCAGCAGCATGAACGGGATTGATAACCACCATAGAACGTGCAAAGGGTCTTGTTCCTAATCGATCACTCCAGTCTAATGTCAATTCGAATTTCTCGCCCCTGAAGCCTCTCTCGTAAATGGGCGTCCAATAAGCCTTATTGCCCACCTTGGCATGTTCAAGTACGTTTTCACCTAACTCTAAGCGATACTTGTTCACTTTTTCATACAGGTTGAGATAATTCTGATTGGCATATATCAAATTCCCTTTTCGGTCAATCGACCATATCAAATCATCGGATTCTTCGATGATGGCAGTGATGTTTGCTCGAGAAAGTTTGAGATCTTTTGTTCTTTGATCGACCAGTCGCTGCAGCGCCTGTTGTTTTCTTTGCTCTCGTTGATTATAAAATCGCAAAACGGCAAAGGTTCCAAATCCAAACAACCCGAGTGCCATCAAAATAAAGTACTTGTTAAGCCAAAAAGGAGGTTGAATATGGATGGATAATTTCGACTCCTCGATTAGTCCGCTGATAAGGGAACGAGATCTTACATGTAAAACATAAGTTCCAAAAGGAATCTTAGTAAAGGATATCTTTTGATCGTCATCTAAAGGTGTCCACTGCGCATCAAAACCCTCTAGTTGATATTCAAGAACATAATTATGCTGGTTATGAAAAATGGGACTCGCAACATTGACCGTTAACCTTTTGTATTGATAGGGTAACTCAAGTGATTCCTGAATATTTAATTCTTGACCATCCAATTCAACTTCATCAAAAATGATCTTGGGGGGAGGAATTGCATTGATAGCGGCAGGGTCAAAGATGGCTACACCTTGCACTGTTGGTAAATAGAATCGACCGTCTTTAACGAATCCTGTTTGCTGAAAGCCCCCATTAAACTCATCACTCTTTAGACCATTATTTTCAAGGAATGAGATGACATCAAAATCATCACGCTTTCCTGTTACATACTCTAATAAATCTTCATAACGCGCAGCATACAAACCATTATTGCTGGTGGTCCATAGTCTTCCTTCATAGAGCTGAATCCATGAAACCGTTTTGCTGACTGAGCCCTTATTGATATCTATATGTACAAATGAATCTCTTGGCTCATCAAAACAAAACATACCCTTTCCATAGGAGCCAAACCAGAGGTGGCCATCCGGTGTCTCATATGCATAGCGAAAAATATTAATGGGTAAGTGTCCTGTTGATTTTGAAAATAGCCGGAGGTCCCCATTTTCAATTAAAAAAATTCCATCTGATGAACAGATCCATATCCTTCCTCGACTGTCCTCAAACAAATACTGAACATATAAGACGGGTAGCCCATATTCCTGAGACACAGATGAAAATTGACCTGTTTCCGCTTGATACTTTATAATATCCCTGTCTGATGCAATCCAAACATCACCTTGTATCTGCTCAATAATCAGGTTATCCTGTTTTATAAGTCCCTCGCTTTGGTAAAAGAGAATATTTTGATTCGTATCT
>CAZGGG010000035.1:4881-30425 GCA_964525165.1 uncultured Saprospiraceae bacterium
GCTCCGTCTCGACGGCACGCTGCCGGACTGCTCTGTCCAGGATAACAACAGGCGGTGCAAATGTGGGCGCAAATAAAAGAGAATATTTTGATTCGTATCTATTTTGTGCAGTCCATATCCATAGGACCCTATCCAAACTTGATTCCTGTCATCAACGTGAATCGTTCGGGTACAATCTGTAGATAAATGATCTCTCACACCACGGTTGATTCCTTCTTTTTTACTAGGGTAATGAATAAGTGTTTCTTGTTCTTCATTCACTACGATAACGCCTTGACAACTGGAGGATATCCAAATGTTGGAATCTGCATCCATGGTGATGGCATTGACACTGCGATCCATAAATCTCCTGGGAAGGGGCATGGCGGTAAATTCATTAGGTGGAAGATAGTTGAGGCCCATATCTTCTGTTCCAAACCACATACCTCCATTTCGATCCTCAAAAAAGATTTTCACCTGATTACTGGATAAGCCTTGAAAGGTGCTCAGAATCTCTCTTTCACCGGTAGAAGGATCATATACAATCGCTCCTCTATGATCTCCTGTAATCCAAAATGTACCCTTTGAATCCACATAACAATAAACAGATGGATTAAATGGATAAAGCTGTTCAGGGCTCAAGGTATCTGTACAGTTGCCATCTCTAAAAAAATAGAATGTATTATTGGTATGGGTCACCACTCCTCCGGATTGAGATGCAACTACCCTAAAAGTACCCCCTTGCATTTTAGATTTGGGCATCAAGTTCATGAGACCATCCTCCCCGCTTACCAGAAAAAACCCCAAAGCTCCGGAAAGATAAATTTGATCAGCATCGCGATCAATGGCCAATGAATTGAACGTGCCAAAAAAATCTCCCTCAAAATCTATTTCAATTTCAAACTCTTCTTTTGCCTGATCAAACCTATATAACCCTCCTGGCAGTAGGACAATGGGCGTATTGTCGTCTTTAATCGCTACTCCTGATGACCTTTTCATTTCTCCCGGAAGAGGATAAGATTGAAAAGTTCCTTCAGGCTCTCTTTTCGTCAGATAACCTGCCGTGCAAGTGAGCCAAATCGTTCCATCAGGGGCCATCTCTATATGCTCAAAACGATTAGCTAGAATGCCTTCTGTGTTTTCGAGATTAAAAATCTTTAAATTCTTTCCATCAAAACGAGTAAGACCATCATTTGTAGCGATCCATAAAAATCCTGAATCATCTTGTACAATCCCGTTAATACTGTTTTGGGGTAAGCCGTCTGAAGTGGTCCAATTCTTAAGCTGAAATTCAAAGGTGTTTTGAACAGATAGCTTTCCGGGCAACTGACCCGTCATTTCCAAGCTTAACAGCATGAACGTGATCGACAACAGAGCAATATAGAGGCGAGGCTTGCCCAAAAGGAGTTTTTTTTGAAATTAAGAATAATTATACCTTCTATACCATCCTTTACAAAAAAGATGCCTTTATTAATCGATATCTTTGCAAACAAAACTGAAAATATGTCGAATGAGTCTTCTGCTCAAAAGTTTACAGATGTTAATGAATTGGGGGAGTTCGGCCTTATCGAACATTTGACAAAAGACCTCAAAACCTATCAGCCTTCATCCGTTCTGACCATCGGAGATGATGCTGCCGTTATCGATGAAGGAGGGCACTACACCTTGGTGAGCACAGACTCATTAGTGGAAGGGATTCATTTTGATCTGATGTATACACCCTTAAAACACCTGGGATATAAAAGTGTCATCGTCAATTTATCAGACATTTATGCCATGAATGGTCGTCCCAGACAAATCGTGCTCTCTTTGGCCTTTTCTAGCAAATACACGGTAGAAGCCCTGGAGGAATTCTATAGTGGAGTGCGGCTGGCATGCGATCAATACAAGGTCGATCTAGTAGGAGGAGATATGACCTCAGCGCCCAGGGGCATGATGATCAATATTACAGCCATTGGCTGGTCTGACAAAACCAAAACAGTCTTCCGATCCGGAGCCCAAGTGGGAGACTTCATTTGTGTAACAGGAGATCTGGGAGGTGCCTACCTGGGCCTTCAGATTCTTGAACGAGAAAAAGAAGTGTTTCTAACGGATCCTAATGCCCAGCCTGAACTCGATGACTTTCATGTTTTGGTGGGCAAACAATTAAAACCTGAAGCAAGAGCAGATGCCATAGACATGTTTGAGCAAGCGAAGTTTGTGCCGACTTCTATGATCGATATTTCAGACGGCTTAGCCTCCGAGCTTTTCCATATTTGCCAACAATCAAAAACAGGTGCTTTAATTGAAGAATCCAAAGTGCCCATTCACAGCCAAACAGAGAAATTGGCATTTGATTTTCGACTTGATCCGATTACTTGCGCTCTTTCAGGAGGAGAAGACTATGAATTATTGTTTACAGCACGACAGGAAGATTTCGAAAAAGTAAAATACTTTACGGACACCGCTATCATCGGTAAAGTGACAACCTCGGATAAAGGAATCAAATTGCTCAGTTCCGGCGGCAAAATGCACACGATTAAAGCACAGGGCTGGAATCATTTTCAACATCCATAGCCGCTAATCGCAAACGGGTGTAAGTGATATCTAAGCCATTCTCCAGATGCATGCGCTCATAATAGGTTTTAATGGCTAGTTCTTCCATGGGTAGAACACCGGCATAAATATCCCTGTTTGAAATTTCTACTTCTACCCAACTCAAAGCTGCCGCTGTTTCTTGAGTAAAATCAAACAACTCTTGGGAATCTGTTTTTAAATGCACGATCCCACCATCTTTCAATAGCCGACGATATTTCTCTAAAAAAAATGAAGAAGTGAGTCGCCGCCTGGCTTTGGATTTTCGGAGAAAGGGATCCGGGAAGGTAATCCAGATTTCATCCAACTCTCCGGGTTCAAAAAAATGTTCTATCACCTCTATCCGGGTTCTTAAAAAAGCCGCATTCTTAAGCCCTTCCTCTTGAGCGATCTTCGCACCTTTATAGATTCGGGCACCCTTGACGTCTACACCGATAAAGTTCTTTTCTGCTTGTAGCCTGGCCAGAGCTACCGTGTACTCACCTCTTCCGCAAGCCAATTCTACGACTAAAGGTGCATCCCTCTGAAAGTGTTTTGTATTCCAACACCCTTTCAGCTCCACCTCCTGATGACCGACACCGATCAACTGGGGGTTTTTATACTCAAAATTTTGATACACATTTTCAAAGCTGAGCATCTCTGCAAACTTTGTCAACTTGTTCTTACTCACAACGCTTATTTTTGTTGTCACAAATGTAAACCATTCTCAATTTCTTAGCTTTGAGCGAAGAAAACAATACACTTGAGAATTCATTTCGTTATAGAATCGTAGATTAAGTTTGCTGTTATGAAGTATGCCATTTTTTCCGCCTTATTCCTCTTATCCGTAGCGCCTTTGACTGCTCAATTACATGTGGGCTTTAATGGAGGATTGACTTTTTCAAATATTCAGGGTGAGTTGGAAGACGGAGAAACGTATTCTACCCTGAGTGGTTTTCAAATCAGTGTACGGGCTACCTATGACGTATCGGATTGGCTGGCATTTGGAGGTGCTATCGGATATGTTCAAAAGGGGACTCGACAACAATATACAGGTCCCTCCTTTTTCAGACTGCCGAGACCGGGTGGCTCCACGATTACATTCCAGGGAGAACGCCAAACTGATGTTCGTGTCAACATGGATAATATTGAGATTCCTCTTTTTATCCAGTTCCAACCGCTGAAAAAAGTTCAACTATATGCCGGCCCCTATGTCAGCTTTTTGGTTGGAGCCCGAGGTGCGGGAAGGGTTCGCTTCAGAGAGCAGTCCTTTAATCAGGAAGGTTGGCAATTTGAAACAGCCATTCAATCCAGCTACTTCAGAGACGAGGCAGGCTTCGATCCTGATGAGGACGCTGAGCTGATCAATATCCTGGGAGAAAGTGCACTCCTGCCTGATGCCCTGGGGGCCTATTTTGAAAGGGATAATATCGATAAAAGCCTCTACAAGGCCATTGACTATGGATTACAAGGGGGGATTAATTTATTTGTGACCTCCGGCTTTTACATCAATGGCCATGTATCCTACGGGCTGAATGACATCACCCGCAATGACATTGACATATCCTTCAAAGACTACAACAATGGCAATTTCACCCTTCGAGAAGACTTTGATCGATTCTTTGTCTATTCCATTTCCATAGGCTTCGCATTTTGATGAAGAAATACTTATTTCCTGTTGCCCTCATCATCCTCTTGTTGGCTTATGCGTATTTCAAGGTATTCATTGTCCCTACCAATTTAAAAGTAGGCCAAAATGCCCCGGAAATTCATTGCGCTCAAGGAGTCAAATTGTCGGAAATCTACAATGAAAACTACGTATTACTAGACTTCTGGGGCAGTTGGTGTGGACCTTGCCGAAAGCAAAACAAGGATTGGGTAGAGCTCTATAACCGCTTCCGCAAAAGCAAATTAGACCAAACTTCCGGTTTTGAAATACTCAGCTTTGCTTTGGAAACCAATGAAGATGCCTACCTGTCCGCTGTTCAAAAAGATGGCCTCAATTGGCCCTTCAAATGTGCAGATTATAACAGAATGAATGCGCCGGCTGCCAAGACTTATGATGTCAGAGAAATTCCAACACATTTTTTGATCAATCCTGCCGGGAAAATCGTCGGTATCAATATGACACCCTCGGAGATCGAGCGATTTTTGCAGCAAAGGGTGACAAATTAATACCTCTTCGATAAGATTCTCTGTCAAATTGGCTGTATTTGCCCAATGGTCTGATAATTGTGTAATCCTAATCAGAAAATAATTTGCAAATGGCGAAGAAGGATAAGCATAAAAAAGAAGAGCAAGATCTGAAAACTGAAGAAGCTCCCAAAAATGAGCATTCCGTTAATGAAGAAAGTCCGGCTGAAGAAAAAGAAAGTCAGACGAAATATGATGAGCTCAATGATAAGTATCTCAGATTATACGCTGAATTCGATAATTACAAGCGACGTACGGTAAAAGAGCGACTCGAATTAATGAATACGGCAGCTCGGGACACTATCGCTTCACTTTTACCGGTTCTCGATGATTTTGACAGAGCCAAAGCCGTTTCTGACGACGAAGAAAGTGAAGAACAATTCAGTGAAGGCGTTTCCTTGGTCTACCATAAGCTATACCGAATCCTGGAACAAAAGGGCCTGAAAGCAATGGAGTCGACCGGAGAACCTTTCGATGCAGAATTTCATGAAGCAGTGACAGAAATTCCTGCTCCTTCTGAGGAGATGAAAGGAAAAAATATCGATACAGTTGAAAAAGGATATTTCCTAAAAGATAAAATCATTCGCCATGCAAAAGTAGTGGTTGGTAAATAAGAGGAATCATGGCAAAAAGAGATTATTACGAAGTCTTAGGGGTGTCAAAGGACGCCGATGAGAAAACGATAAAAAAAGCATATCGCAAAGTCGCACTGAAATATCACCCGGATCGTAACCCGGATGATAAGGAGGCAGAAGAAAAATTCAAAGAGGCTGCTGAAGCCTATGAAGTGCTTTCTGACCCCAACAAGAAAGCAAGATATGACCGATATGGGCATGCAGGAGTAGATGGGAATGCCGGAGGCGGATTTTCCGGAAGGGGAATGAATATGGAAGATATCTTCGAACAATTCGGGGATATTTTTGGAGAGGGCGGCAGCCCTTTTGAAGCGTTCTTCAGAGGATCCGGTGGCGGAGGCAGACGCAGAGCCTCAGGCAAAAGAGGTTCTAACCTTAGAATCAAAGTACCACTCACCCTCGAAGAAATCGAAAATGGTACCACCAAAAAGATCAAGGTTAAAAAACAAGTAGCCTGCGACTTGTGCGGAGGTAGTGGTGCAAAAGACGCGTCTTCTAAATCCACTTGTAATACTTGCGGAGGGTCCGGTGTGGTCCGTCAAGTCAGAAGCACTTTTTTAGGTCAGATGCAAACTACGACCACTTGCCCAACTTGCAGTGGTACCGGAGAAATGATTACCGCCTCCTGTTCAAAATGTAAAGGACAGGGAAGAGTCTATAATGATGAAACCATAGAAATTGAAATTCCTGCCGGCGTGGAAGAGGGCATGCAACTTTCCATGAGAGGAAGAGGAAATGCAGGTGAAAAAGGTGGGCCGGCCGGAGATCTTTTGATAACAATAGAAGAGAAGGAACACGAATCTTTTGAAAGAGACGGCCAAAATATCATTTATGAACTCTATCTGAATTTTGCAGATGCTGCTTTAGGTACCAGCGCGCAAGTACCTACCCTGGCAGGAAACGTCAAGATTAAGATTCCCGCAGGAACGCAATCGGGTAAAATTTTCAGACTCAGAGGTAAAGGACTTCCTTCAGTGCAAGGATATGGAAAGGGCGATCAGCTCATTCACGTGAATATTTGGACGCCGAAGAATCTAACTAAAGAGGAAAAGGATTTGATTTCTAAGCTTAAGGATATGCCCAATTTTAACCCAAGTCCGGGCAAATCTGAAAAAGGCTTCTTTTCGAAAATGAAAGATTATTTTTCATAATGACTAGGTCGAAGAAGTTCAGTGCATGGATTTTCATCCTTTTAGGATTTGCTTCCTGCAGCCAGCCCTTTTATGACCATAGCTATGAAGTCGATGCGCAAAGCCTGAGCTATGAGGATCAAATGGATTTTGAATTTGAAGTTCAGGATACACAACAATACTATTCTGTATGGTTGGAGCTGAAACATGATGAAGCGTACCCTTATCAAAACATCTATCTTGAACTCCAGTCTGTAGCTCCTCAGCGAGACACCTTTCAAGAAGCCTTTTCCATCGACCTGGCCAATAAATTTGGCTATTGGCAAGGTCAATGCAGTGGTGATCAGTGCACGATCCGGGTGCCTTTAGAATCTAAGGTCCGTTTTGAAAATAAGGGTCGCCATGTACTGTCTATCAGACAACATACACGTATGCCTCAAGTAGAAGGAATCCGTAAAGTGAGACTCACTATTGAAGAAGTAGAGTCCTAACTCTATAAACTTTTTGTTCGTCCGCCATCTACCGGAAGGTTGATTCCGCTGATGTAAGCGGCAGCAGGACTGGCGAGAAAAGCGATAGCATTTGCCACTTCTTCGGGTTCAGCAAATCGCTTTAAGGGTACATTTCGTTTCATTTGTATACTGACCTCATCTATACTGAGATCTGATTGGGCGGCTTTTGATTCTATGATAGAAGCCAGACGTCCTGTATTCGTGTATCCGGGTAAAATATTATTGACGGTCACCCCAAAGGCACCCAGCTCTCCGGCCATGGTTTTGGCCCAATTGCCCATCGCCCCTCTTATCGTATTAGAAACACCTAATCCGGGTATTGGCTCTTTTACAGAAGTGCTGATAATATTGATCACACGCCCGTACTGGTCGGCTTTCATACCCGGCACCACAATCTTGGTCAACTCATGACTGCAAATAATATGATTATGAAAACCCTGCGCAAACTCATTTCCCTCTGCTGCTAATAAAGGCCCCCCTTTAGGCCCTCCCGTATTATTAATCAGTATATGGATATTCTTCTGGTGCACCAGCGTCTTGACTCGTTTTTTCAAGTCGTTTAAGTCTGTAAAATCAGCCACCAGAAAATCATGATCCTGTTCCCCTGTAACTTGAAGGTCCTTAACGATCTCTGACATTTTATCTGCAGAACGCGATACTAAAGTAACATTGGCCCCTAAGCTTGCCAGCATAAACGCTGTTGCTTTACCAATTCCTTTTGAGCTTCCACATACCAAAGCATTTTTATTCTTCAAGTCTAAATTCATTCTGTCATTTTTTTGCCAAAGTAATAATTTATCCCTTTTTCAAAACAAGAATAAGAAAGCTCGGCAAATCTTTAAAATATTGGTAATTTATGGACAACATAAATAATGAAACGTATGCGCAAACCTTTCAGTCTACAAAAATGGATCGATGACAATAGACACTTATTAAAACCACCTGTAGGGAACAAACAAGTCTACCTTGAAAATGAAGACTTCATTGTAATGGTTGTCGGAGGACCCAACGGAAGAAAAGATTATCACTGGGAAGAAGGGGAAGAATTATTTTATCAGGTAGAGGGCGATATCACTTTGAAGATCATAAACGAAGAAGGAAAGCCTGAGGATGTTTCCATCAAAGAAGGTGAAATGTTTTTATTGCCTGCCAGAATTCCCCACAGTCCTCAACGTCCGGCGAATACCGTAGGATTGGTGATTGAACGGTACAGAAAAGAAGGAGAGGAAGACAAGCTTATGTGGTTCTGTGAAGAATGCAATCATAAACTTCATGAATCCAGCTTCGCCATGGAGGATATTGTCAGTCAACTACCAGTTGTCATGAACGCCTTTATGGAAGATGAAGAAAAACGAACCTGCGACGAATGTGGAGCCGTCATGCAAGCTTCCTAAAAAATATTCTTACAGAGCTAATAAATCTGCAGCTTTAAGGCAATTTTCTGCTCCCACGCTTTTCTCCAAATCGTTCATGAGCTTCCCATTCAATTCGGGGGAAATCGCCATATAAAAGTCTCCTCCCCAGGCCCCTAGTGGCTTGGTGAAACATGACTTTGACCAATCTGCCTTTGCTTCAGCTTCTTGATGAAGGTAAGATTCTAATAATTGATTGTGTTGCTTCAGAAGTTTTACCCACTGTTCCGGTTTCGTGGCCTCAATAATAGACTCTGAAATAGCACTGATTTGATCAATAAGCTTTTGTTCCATGGGATGCTCCTCAATAAAGGCCAAAGCTTCCGCAGAATTCTGCTTACGCCCGGAATATACGAGACATAGATGATCCATTACTTCCGATGGTAGTTTCACCCGCTTAACGCTGGCCTCATCTTCTGAAATTCTTTGAAACAATATCGGTTGATCCGCTGAGGCACATGCAATGTCATATCCTGACCCTCCAAAGGAACGCTCATATAGTTCGTATGGATTCACATCAGCCCATTGTGCGATATTATTGACGAGTGTGGAACTCGTTCCTAATCCCCATTCGATCGGAAAATCTACTTTAGTTTCCACCTTAATTCCTTTCCAGGTAGAGAGAAAGTCTGAGTTCAAACGAACGGCATTTTTAAGGATTTCACACAATCGTTCAGCTATCGTTTCATCTGAAGTCTTGACCGGAGCCAGATCAAATAGCGAGATCTTAGCCGTAAACCACTCCTTGCCATCTTTGTCCAGACTTTTCCAAACTATGTCTGAACCACGTCCTGTGGAGACCGTGAGGGTCTGGCCTAATTTAGAAGGGATGGCGAGTGCCTTCGCTCCATTAACAACAGCATATTCACCGGTAATTAATAATTTACCTCGACTAAAGTATTTCGTCTTGGCCATGGGATGAGGAGCCTCTTAAACGTTCTAAATAATTCCTTACAGCGCCGAAAGATACTACTTTGTCCTCAAAGTGTGCCAAGACTTCAGACTTCTCTTTGACATTTGCCTGGAAATGGGTCAGAATATTATTCAGATGCATTTTCATATGCCCCTTTTGAATCCCCACGGTCACTAAAGACCGGATCGCAGCAAAATTCTGAGCCAAGCCAGTGGCTGCTACAATTTCCATCAAGGTGCAGGCATTTGGCTGTCCCAGAATCTTCAGGGATAATGCCGCCAGAGGATGCAACTTGGTTAAACCGCCCACGGTACCTAAGGCTAAAGGGATCTCCAACCAAAAGCGAAAGTGGCCGTCTTGAAGCGTACAATGTGACAAGGAGCGATACTGCCCATCCCTCGCTGCAAAAGCATGCCCTGCCGCTTCCACCGCCCTAAAATCATTTCCGGTTGCAATAACCACCGCATCGATACCATTATAGATGCCTTTGTTGTGTGTCGTTGCCCGAAAAACATCGTTCCTCGCAATGGAAATCGCTCGATGAAATTTAGCTGCAAACTCATTTGCCGTAAGGCCGGAAGGGAAATTCCCCAAATCCTCAATGGGACATTCAACAGACGCACGGACAATACAATTTGGTGTGTAATTCGATAAAATCGCCATCACAATCTCATGCTCCTCCTCAGGAAATCGTTCCAATAAGAATTCTAATAAGATATCCGCGGCCTCCTCCAAAACGGAGTTGATAAAGTTGGCACCCATGGAATCACAGGTTTCAAATGCAAAACGGGCCTGATACTGATGAGGCATGTCGGATATACGTTCCATGATCATTCCCTTCAAACCTCCACCCCGAGCCCTCATATTGGCTGTAAACTCGGCTGTTCGTTCCTCCAGATGCTGTAAAAATTTCTCCTGCAACTGGTGGACATCATCGATAGGAGCCGTTGTATAAAAATGAACTTGACCTTCCTTCTGTGTTTCGATGACCTCAGCTTTGATCCCTCCGCGAGTTTTCCAGAATTTTGCAGCAGCAGATGCCGCAGCTACTACGGAACTTTCCTCAATCACCATGGGAACGGCATATTCTCGACCGTTGATTACAAAATGAGGCGCAATGCCATAAGGCATTGGAAAATTAGTCAAGGTGTTTTCACTGAAACCATCCAGGATTTCTTGCCATTCATCATCGTATTGAAAGCTTTCAAAAAGCACTCGGGCCTGTCGGGCATCAGAGCTTAAGTTTTCACACACCCAAACCAATTTTTGCTCCTTGGACCAGCGCGAAAATCCATTCAATGTTTCCTGCTTCATAAAATTGAACTATTAAATAGGTTTAGGCGTCAGAAATTGTTTCGCCAGGGCGAGCCCTCTCACTTGCATGTCCACATACCGCTCCAATTCTTCATAGCTTCCTCTGGCGTGTTTTAAAAAGGCAGCGGCCTGTCCGTAAATGGCAGGAAGCTGACTATTCCGGGTCAGAAAATATCCATCCAGAAATGTCTTCACCCCTCCGGATATGATTAAGGACTGACATTGGACCTTGTCCCCCAAGGATGCGACCAACTCATTGGACATCTGTAACATATCTAATGCAGAATGCCCTACATAAGAAATCGGCTCATAGATCATTTTGGTCTGCTCGTCCGAACGCATCATCTCAAGCTTTGAGAAATTTGTGCCTCCATTTGCCCCAAAGTCTATGGCCGCGATAGGCTTTTGCAATAAAGCTTCCAAACTACGCTTGCCAAAGCCGTGTCCGACCTCCTTAACAATGATGGGGTCATCCGTCTGATCTAATACCCAATCCAACAGTACAATGGGGGAAATAAAGTATCGATCTCCTTCGGGTTGCAACCATTCTTGCAAAGGATTAATATGTACAATCAACCCATCCACCTGCAGTTGTCCCATCAAATCCTGCATCTGAATGAAATTCCCTTCTTTATAAAATTCTTCAATCTGTGCGATGCCAATATTTGCGAAAAGTGGAGCATCGGCTCCTATATATTTTCGCACATCAAAATCTTCTAAATGTTGTCGCCCATCCAATAGGGGGCGGCAGGAACCGAGCCCCATGCCCATTCCAAATTGTCCGCAGGCCCTTGCCAAATTTTCATTGATCTTCGAAGCCCACTTCGTGCCTCCAGTCATAGAACTTACCCATATAGGTACCCTCATCGTTTTATTGAGAAAGGAAAAAGGTTCCGGATCAGACTGGGGATGACCGGCTAGGAGGGGTTCATAATAAAATCGGTGATCCAGTTGCTCTCCGGCCACTGAGGAATCAAAGGCCATTTCAATATGATCTCGCTTGCGGTCCTCCATCGGTCGTATTCTGTATTCGGTTAGTAATGTACTTGCAAAGGTAAAGATTCAAAAAGCCAAAAATGTTTTTGATCCCTGAAATCTATGCCTTTCGGCAAAGGCAAGATTCCAATAAAAAGACTAAAAAATACCCTTTTTGATGAAACCCGCAGCGAAGACTCATAAGGATGTTGATAATTTCTGTGCGAAATAAGAACTGTTTATCAAGCACTTACAAGGGTGCATAGAAAATAATTGGCGAGAAATGCTTGTTTCTAAAGAAGTTTAAATGTACATTTGCACTCGCTTTGGAAAAGGCGATAGTTCAAACAAAAAATATCAATCGTGAATACATTAAGTTACAAAACCAATTCCGCTAAACCGGCCGAGATCAAAAGAAGTTGGTACGTAGTGGATGCAGAGGGTGAAGTCGTAGGCCGTTTGGCATCTAAGATCGCTCATGTCCTGAGAGGCAAGCATCAACCAAATTTCACGCCTCACGTGGATTGTGGAGATTATGTGATCGTCGTTAATGCCGACAAGGTCAGATTCACTGGAAATAAAATGGATCAAAAAGAATACTTGAGTTATTCTCTTTACCCTGGTGGACAGAAATCAAGAACTGCAAAGGAGCAGATGGTGAAAAAACCCACATTCGTTTTAGAAAACGCGGTCAAGGGAATGCTTCCTAAGAACAAATTAGGAAGATCCATGTTGGACAAGCTTTTTGTGTATGCAGGAAGCGAGCATCCACATGCAGCACAGAAACCTCAAGAATTCAAATTTTAAGCCTAGCGAAGTATGGAAATGATTAATGCTATAGGAAGAAGAAAAGCCTCTGTGGCTCGCGTATACCTTACGAAAGGGAAAGGAGCGATACAGGTCAATGGTAAAGAAGTCAATGACTACTTTCCTCAGAAACATGTTCAATTGGAAATCACTCGTCCCTTCAGAATTCTGGAGATCGAAAACGAGTATGACCTGAACATTAATGTTGCAGGAGGAGGTTTCAAAGGACAAGCAGAAGCAACTAGACTTGCCATCTCAAGAGCTTTGGTGAAGTTGAATGAGGACTTCAGAAAACCATTGAAGTCAGAGAAACTGCTCACTCGTGATGCCAGAGAGGTGGAACGTAAAAAATACGGTAAGCCTAAGGCACGTAAGAGCTTCCAGTTCTCTAAACGTTAATTTCTTTTTCCCATTACAAATGCAATAACAAGCTAATCATGCAAAAATTAGAACATAAAGCTTTACTGGATGCCGGTGTACATTTTGGCCACATGAAGAAAAAGTGGAACCCCAAAATGAAGCCTTACATCTTCATGGAGAAAAGAGGTATCCACATCATCGACCTGAACAGAACCGTTGAGTGCTTGCAGGAAACTGCTGCAGCTATGAGACAAATGGCTAAATCAGGTAAAAAGATCTTATTCGTAGCAACGAAGAAACAAGCTCGTGCGATCGTTAAAGAAGCTGCCTTGTCTGTAGGAATGCCTTACGTAACCAACAGATGGTTAGGGGGTATGATGACCAACTTCTCTACGATCAGAAGATCCATAAAAAAGATGCAGAACATCGACCGTATGTTGAATGACGGTACTTTGGATAGCGTTACCAAAAAAGAACGTCTGACCCTAACTCGTGAAAGAGATAAGTTGGAAAGAGACTTAGGTGGTATCGCAAATCTCAATCGATTGCCTCACGCTATTTTCGTGGTCGATATCGAGCATGAGCACCTTGCTGTAGCGGAAGCTAAGAATTTGGGTATGAAGACCTTTGCTATGGTCGATACCAATTCTAACCCTAACAAGGTAGATTATGCTGTACCGGCTAATGATGATGCAGCTAAGTCTATTGAGATCATCGTAAACTATCTGCGAGATGCTGTGAAAGAAGGACTCGAAGAGCGCAGAAAGTCTAAAGATGCTGAGGGCCAAAAAGCTGAAAAAGCTTAATCCTGAGTGTCAGATTAATTCTAAAGACCATAAATAATAAACAAATGAGCATATCAGCTGCTGATGTAAAAAAACTGCGCGATACGACCGGCGCAGGTATGATGGATTGCAAGAAAGCGCTTACCGAGGCTAATGGAGACTTCGATAAAGCCATTGAGATCCTTCGTAAAAAAGGTCAAAAACTATCTGCTAAACGCGCAGACAGAGATGCAAAAGAAGGTGTTGTCATGGCAGTCGTAAGTGATGACCATAGCAAAGGTGTTTTGGTGAAATTGAGCTGTGAAACAGATTTCGTCGCTAAAAACGAAGACTTTATCAATTTTGCTACTGCCATCGCTAATATCGCTATCCAGGACCTGCCTTCTAAAGAAGATCTATTGAATAGCAAACTAGATGATATCACCGTTCAGGAAAAAATCACGGAACAAATCGGTGTAATTGGTGAAAAAATCGAATTAGCAGACTACGCAACTTTGGAGGCTGCTATGGTGGTACCTTATATCCACATGGGATACAAAGCCGGTGTAATCGTTGGTTTGAATAAAGCTTCTGACAGCTTTGAAGATGCCGGGAAAGATGTAGCTATGCAAGTAGCCGCTATGCGTCCTACCGCTGTAAGCCAAGAAGGTGTTCCTCAGGAAATCATCGACAAAGAATTAGAAATTGGACGAGAAATCGCTTTGAAAGAAGGTAAGCCTGAGCAAATCGTTGATAAAATCGCTCAAGGAAAACTAAATAAATACTTCAAAGAAAATACGCTCCTTCCACAAAGCTTCGTGAAAGACAGCAACATGACTGTGGAAAGCTACTTAAAATCAGTAGACCCTGATTTAACAGTGGTTGATTTCAAGCACATCGAATTAGGATAATTTTTTAGATATTGAGAGCGGAACTTAGTTTCCGCTCTTTTTTTGCCCTTTCGGAAAAAACCAGCTGCATGAGTCTTCAGTATAAACGTATTCTCCTCAAATTAAGTGGGGAAACTTTAATGGGAAAGCAAGGATTTGGAATTTCTGCTGACCAATTAACACATTACGCAAAGCAAATCAAAACTGCTGCCGACCTGGGCGTGGAAATCGCTATAGTCATTGGTGGTGGTAATATCTTTAGAGGCTTAAATGCAGCAGATTCAGGTATAGAGCGCGTGCAAGGAGATTATATGGGGATGATGGCAACCGTGATCAACGGGATGGCCTTGCAATCTGCGCTCGAAAGCCAGGGATTGAAAACGCGCCTGGTCTCTGCTATAGAAATGAAACAAATAGCCGAACCTTACATTCGACGTAAGGCGATTCGACATCTTGAAAAAGGAAGGGTAGTGATTTTCTCTGCCGGTACAGGTAGCCCTTATTTCACGACTGATTCTGCAGCTGCTCTCAGAGCCAATGAAATCAATGCAGATGTGATTCTTAAAGGAACAAGGGTCGATGGAATTTACTCTGCGGATCCGGAAAAAGATCCGGAAGCGATCCGCTTCGACAACTTGACCTTTGCAAAAGTCATCAGCCTCGGCTTAAGCGTTATGGATATGACCGCCTTCACGCTCTGTCGCGAAAATAATCTGCCCATTGTGGTCTTTGATGTCAATAATGAGCAAAACCTTATTGATATCATCCAGGGAGCCTCCGTGGGCACCTTAGTCTCAGGCTAACCCAAGGCCAAGGCCGCAATGCTTAGCTTACAATTGGGATGCCCTTTCAGAAGGGAGTTGGCACAAGCTTCAATAGTGGCGCCTGTGGTAATCACATCGTCCAGTATCAGAACATGATTCGGTAGCTTCGTATAGCGATACGAAAAGGTGAAGGCAGATGCCATATTCCGCAATCGTTCTGTCCGGGTCTTTCTCGTTTGCGACTCTGTTTTCCTTTTTCGCACCACCAAATCCTCCCATACAGGTATGCCGGTCATTTCTTGCAGACCCTCTGCAATGACGGCCGATTGATTGTATCCCCTTACCCTCAACTTCTTTGGGTGAAGTGGAATAGGCAAAATAGCTTCAATCCCATCGAAAAAGCCGGAACGATTCCAAAGCTTTCCCATTCTTCTCCCCATCCAGATCCCTACTTCTTTCCTAGATTCATATTTGAGCGCATGCAACAGACTCTGAGACACCCCCCCTTTTTGAAAGTTTAAAAGACTCGCCGCTTTCTGAAACGGGATCCGCCCATAAAAATGCCTGGCCACCGGATTATCCTCCACAGCGTCAAAGTCCGTTTCGTAATACTCCTTCAAACAAGAGACGCAAAACTCATGTTGCGGCACAACTGAGTCTGCCTGACAGGACAAGCAAAGCTTTGGGAACAGCATTTCCCATGCGGAACGAGCCCAAACCTTTGCAATGGATTCCATACTTATTGCTTTAATCGAATCGGAACCTTAAACTCCTTTTGCTTTCGAATCACGGTCAGCTCAAATATCTGACCCACTTTTGATTCTGATAACAATTCTTCTAATTGCTCGATGGTGCTCACAGTTCTTCCATCTACAGCAGTTATAATATCAAAAGGTCGAAGACCCGCATACTGTGCTGCACTACCGGCTTCTGTATTTAAAATCAAGATTCCTTCATCTGTGCTGAGTTGTAACTCGTCCGCCAAAATACGATCCAAAGCCGTCACCTCAAATCCCAATGAGCCGTTGGTCGCGCGTGTTAATATTTCTTCTACGATGGTTCTGACCGCTTCTACGGGTATAGCGAAAGAATATCCTGCGTAGACTCCTGTCGGCGTGGCAATTGCGGAGTTGATTCCGAGCAACTTTCCGTCTGCATCCACCAGAGCACCTCCCGAGTTGCCCGGATTGACGGCTGCATCTGTCTGAATAAAATTGGTAAACTTTTGCTTCCCACGATCTACAGCGATTTCCAAGTCACGTCCTTTCGCACTGATGATACCTGCTGTCACCGTGGAGGTCAAATAATCAAAGGGATTGCCGATTGCCAGCACCCAATCGCCTACCTCCGCCTGCTCTGAATCTGCCCACTTTATCGTCGGCAAGTCACTCGCTTCTATCTTCAAAACGGCAATATCCGCATCAGGTGCCGCTCCAATTTTGTCAGCCCGAAATTTACGGCCATCTGAAAGCGTAATTTCAACGATATCTGCAAATTCTACTACGTGATAATTGGTCACGATATAGCCGTCATTAGAAAAGATCACTCCGGAACCACTCCCCTCCCGACGATAGAAAGGCGATAGGCCTCCCCCAAAAAACTCTTCGAAGGTAAAGCCTCTTCGGTTTCTCCTGCGAGCTTCCGCACGTTCTGCACTTTCTTCAGCGCGAATATGCACCACTACCGGCGTGGCTTTTTGGGCCGCTTCCGCAAAAGAAAGAGGACGCTCATCATTGGGCATGACCCAATCCTTAGAAACTTTCTGCTGCACCTTGGCTGATGAAGCCATTGCTGCTCGTTCTGTCCCCCATCCGTCGACAGGTAACATCCACCAAAATAAGGCGAAAACAAATGCTCCTCCTACTATTCCACCAAAGACGATATTTAAAAACGCTTTCATTTCTTTTCCTTTACTTCTATTAACAACTTATTGATAAGATGTTTTCTTGTGTTGCTGCATGTATGTTCGCCACACAACTTGAAATATCGGGTAGATTAGGGATTTTTCAAACTGCTTGAAACCAAAACTTTTTCAATGTCTGATAAGTTTCCTGCTCCTCTTTGATATTGGCAATTAATTCTTGAGTAGCTCTGTATTTCCATTTCCTTGCATTGACTTCATTCCCTAAATCCAAACTTTCAGCAATCTCTCTCATTTTATATCCTTCCAGCCACATTTGAAGAACAGCCAGTTTACGACCCTTCATTCGCGAAAGTTCTTTTTGCAACAAGTTTCTGCATTCCTCCTCTAGGACCTCCCAGCTTAAATTTCCGGAACCACAGACGCTGTCCATAAAGTAATGTTCACATAATAAAACGGTCCGGCATTTCATACGTGACCAATTCCTGCAGATTCCTTTTACAATCCCTATAAAGTAGTTGGTTAAGGAGGATTCCCCCTTAAACTTACCCATGGCCAACTGCTCATTTAGTTTCAACACAGCTTGTTGTACTACATCCATCAATTCATCCGGTCGACAGCCATACCTTCTGAGCATACTTTTAATAATTCTTAGGGTTTCGGGTTGATGATAGATCTGTTCAATAGCACGTTTTCGCTCCTCAGCATTTGTTCTCAGTTTATCCATCCATTGCTGGGTAGGCAAGCTCTGCAGCTTCTTTAAATCTAAAGTCTTCATAATAATCAGTTATAAATTCATAATTAATCATACAGGATCGTCATCCTAGCTCTAAAGATGGAAATTGAAAACCTATGGGTAAAGACCTAATTGAAGAGTTTTCAGACTATATGTCTAAAATCAACTAAAAATTAGACATATGGTATAATTAAATATGTAACATCCATTGGATTCCTTTGGCATACGGGCTGATGTATTTTTTCTTATCGAGTATTTACTACCAAAAAACGAAAAGGGTATTCCAAAATCCGAAAATGAATCCTTTTGCTACCCTGCATGTAGCATCTTTGAATTGTAATTGAAAACAACCCTATAAAAAACAATAACATGAATACTCTTAAAAACATTACTCTTTTCGTTCTTGCCAGCTTTTTCTCTGTAGCTCTTTTTGCTCAGGATGACTCAGATGCAAGCCATGCAGTAACTGCTAATTTTGCTTCTGTAACAGTCGTTGACTTGGAATCTAATAATCCATTAGATATAACGCTAACTGCAGATTACGGTCAACTTGAGGCGGGTGAAGCTATCGACGAAGTTTCCGTTGCTTCTAACCAAGACATCTGGTTAAACTGGACCGCTTTTGCTCCTGATGAGAATGGTGCATCTTTTGACATCGTAGTAAAAGCTGATCAAAATATGAACTCTGGCTGGGGACTAGACCTTTCCGTTACAGATTTCAATAAAGAAGTAGGAGGTGCTGTTCAGCAGAATCAAACACTTGAACTTTCTACTACCGACCAACAAGTAGTTAGAAATATTCATAGCGTTGCTTGGAGTGGAGATGGTATCAACAAAGGAGCCAATTTAAAATATGACCTTGTAATCAGAGACGCAGATGCGATGAGTTCTGCCACAGGAACGATTAACGTGACCTACACGATCGTTGCAAAATAAATGCATCAAACAAACTTATACGAAGCCTTCACTCTTTAGTGAGGGCTTTTTTTATGATTCATGAATACGGCGGGCCTGTTCAAAGTGTCTGAGATTGTGGTAAATCACGAACCTAAAAATATCTCCCAGCTTAAATTTGATCCAGGGCCCTAAGGTGGTTTTTACACGGGTACGATTCCAGTCGATATCCTGCGCTGCATCCAATAGTTCCTTCATTTTCTTTAACTGTGTTCGAACATCTTGAAGAACCGATGAATCTAAGGCTACGCCTTCCGGATTCTTTGATTTGAACGTTTTCATCTTTTTGGATCGTTTTTGATTGGGCAGCATAGACTGAGCGGAATAATTCCCCAACCAACCGGTTCGATAGCTACTTTGATGGCTCGTTTGCCCATTATGGATTGCCTTTTGTATTTCGGGTATATACACTTCCATATACCTTCTCAAATGTTCCATACATTCCAATAGGGACCATCCGCCGTTTACCGGCTTCTGGTTTAATTGCTCAGAATTCCATCTTTCCCAACTGTCCAATTGTTCTATCTGCGATGAGCTGATAGCCTTCATTTCCTTTATTATTTCTCGTTTATTTAATTCCATATGATAAAGATGAGGCATCCTTTTTCCATTTTTCTTGATGCATATCAAGATTTTGTAATCCTGCTTAAGGTTTCCGGACTCATCCTAAGGTAGTCAGCAATATATTTATGAGGTACTTCTTGCAAGATTTGAGGACTGCGTTCTACCAGGCGCTTATATCTTTCTTTTGCGGAAGGGTGCAGTAAGTCTATTTCTCTTTCTAATTGCTGCACAGCAAATTGCTCCAAATAAGATTGATAGAATGATCTTCTTGACTCACTGGCATTTACCCAATTCATGAAGTTTGCTTTCTTCAAAGCCCACACTCGGCTGGACTTGACACATTGCAGGTTCAAACGACTGGCTGCTTCTGTATAAAAACTATCTAATACCGCAATCATATCGGGAGCATAAGCTAGTCGGATAGTGCGGTCCTGACCCTCGACGCAAACAAAAGCTCTTACAATTCCTTCTCTCAATACATAGATGTGCATATTCCGATCTCCTTCCCTACACAGGAATGCACCTCTTTTGAAGGATTGATCTTGAAATGGAAGTCCATCACTTTTCATGCCTTCCTCAATGAATTGTAAAACGTCCATAATTGAAAATACGGAACTTGATGGTTCTTTTGGAAAGTCATTTACCCCTAAACAGAGGTATCTTCCTGAAAGCACGCTCCGGGTTTACCCTGTCCTTTGGTATCTTTTCTTCTTTTCAAATTGAAGTTTGCCGGAGATTTACGATCTTATGCACATGTGCGGAAGATCATCTCTTACCCTTACGGAAAAAGAATTGGAGAAACATTTTAATGCAAGTTTCTACTCGGACGAGCTAGAGCGATATAACCCTTTGCCCAACTTTAACGTAGCCCCTTCACATGTTATGCCGATTATCAGATCGGACGATATGCACCATTTCCGTCCACATCGATGGGGTTTGATTCCATTTTGGGCCAAGGATGAAAATATAGGTTACAAGATGATCAATGCCCGATCCGAAACTGTATTGCAAAAGAATGCATTCAAGAAAGCCATGTCTCAACGTCGATGTTTGGTGCCTATGGATGGCTACTATGAATGGCAAAAACAAGGGAAAAATAAAATTCCATTTCGGATTCAAACCAAAGATCAAAAAGCGTTTATGGCAGCCGGATTATGGGAAAGATGGAAATCGCCTGACGGCAAAGAAGTATATTCTTTTACCATATTGACGCAGAACGCATCCCACGGTATTGCTCATATTCACGATCGTATGCCGGCCATCCTCAAAAAAGAAGATCAGATGCATTGGGTAGATATGGATATTAAACCGGAAGATGTTTTATCTATCGTTCAACCTTATCCTGATGAGCTGTTGCATTTTTATCAAGTTTCGAATGAGGTTAATAAAGTCAGCAATAATCGTCAAGATTTGATAGAGGAAGCGAAGCCTCCTGAGGGCGAACAGCTTAGTTTATTGTAAAAACTTTGGTCAGGGAAAAAATGGTTTTTAAGCCGGTCCTACTCATCAGTTACCAACTCGCTTTTAAAGCGCTCTACAATTTGGAGTGCTTGTTGCTCGTCCTCTTCATTCACCAATAGTTCGACGCTATTTGGCAGCATCCCAAAACCTGCAATTCGTGCGGACTCCTCTTTATCCTTAATTAAAGTAGGTATACCCTCTTGTTCCAAAAGGTCAGCAATTCGATTGATATAAAGGGCATTATCAGTGATTATTTTGACAAGCTTGCTCATGAATAAATAAGTTTGATATAAGTTACAAAATTAAAAGCTGTGTCGGAAGATTGTTAGGCTATTCAAGAAGACAACGTCCGTGAATGTATTTCACTTTCGCATGCCTTTCTTAATGAGTTTGTATGCCCAATCGTAGTGGCTTGAAGTGGTTGAAATTAAGTAGGCCCCAAGAGAAGTAGATCCGGTCCACTTGTATCGCTTCTTTTCAAAAAGCTCCTCATTTGAATGTTGTTGAATCAGTTGATACACCTTTTTAAATGATTCATGAAAACGGATCATGACTTCCTGAAGGTCATCTACCCGGTATTGTTTCCAGATCTCTTTATTGAGCTCAGGAGTCGTTTTCCAAGTATAACCTTTTGCAGGCATTTCTGGTTTACCCCCTGTCATTCCAATGGAATACCACTCTAAAAACAAATGGTGCCAGTGGTCAAGATGAGCCATGACATCCCGGATATTCCTGTTCATGGTTCCCGGATGGAAATCTTGCAATTGTTGATCTTCAGAGTAGCTATTAATTAGCTCACAAAGACGTTGGTAGTTTGCATCACTCCATTGCACCAATTCTTCCTTATTCTTTGGTCTGGGCATTCAATACAATAATTAAAAATTTATCTCCTCTGTAATCCAGCCGCTATAGCTACCGGCCTTATCTCAGGGAAGATCCAAAATAACATACTCAAATATCTTCGCGGACTGAGGTCCTCCTAACACTTTGCTCCGTGAGCACTTTATTTTCTTTTGCCGAAAGGCAGATTTTATTGCTCTCCTAAAGAACCGCCTACATACTTGCGATAGATACCATTGATCTTCTGATGCATATCCTGTAGTCGATCGTCCAGCATGGCATCAAACTGCGCTTTGCCATCTGAAAAACTGAGGTGTGCCTGATATTGCCAAATTTCACGGATATCTGCATACTCTAATTGATAGGGAGGGTATACTTCATTATCAGAAATCAGGCTCAAGGCATTGGCATCAGGTATGTGCTTGAGCCGCTTGTAGACTAATCCTTCCTGAGTGGCTACAATATAAGTGCGTCCATCTTTCACATCCTGAAGGCGTTCAACAAATGAAGCAATGACCACACTCCCGGGCTCCATGGGTAACATCGAATCCCCATTGATTTCAAATGCCCGCAGATTCCCTTTCGGTAACTGAGGGAAGTAAATACGAGGCAGATCCTTAATGTATTCGGGATCATTAAAGCTCTCCAGATAACCCGCCTCTGCTTTGGTGTCTACGAGTTGAATCCCGTTTCTGCCTGCTTCATCTACCGTAAGCGTAAGCACGCGATATTGTTGATTGATAAAATCCTCCACCGCCCCCTCTTTGATTTCCGCTTTTAAGAGCGTATCCAGTTCGACCTGCAACAGATCAGCCATTTGAATAATCAGGTTCAAATCAGGTTCTGCATATCCTTGTTCATAGCCGCTTAAAGTAGAGCGAGGAATATCCAACTGATCGGCCATAGCTTGTTGTGACCAACCATGATGCTTTCGTAAAGCTTTGAGATTTGTGGTGAATGTTTGCATACCGGGTCTTGTGTCTTCGATTAAAAATACATCAGTTTTGTCATTTTTCCCAATCAAAAGACGGAAATCCCAACATAAATTTGCATTAAAAGCTAAATATGACGTATTTTTAATCAAATTGATCAATTTTTCAACATATGTTTGATCGCGCGATTGTGCACATGGACTTGGATGCCTTTTTCGTTTCTGTGGAGTGCCTGCGGAATAGCGAATTAAAAGGCAAGCCACTGATTATTGGAGGAACGAGCAATCGTGGCGTGGTTTCTTCTTGCAGCTATGAAGCGCGTCGTTTTGGCGTACACTCAGCTATGCCCATGAAGATGGCCCTCAAGCTTTGCCCGCAGGCTAAGGTCTTAAGAGGGGATATGGAAGCCTACAGCAAGTATTCGCATCTGGTCACGGAAGTGATCGAAGATCAGGCCCCCGTTTTCGAAAAAGCATCCATTGATGAATTTTATTTGGATATCAGTGGGATGGATAAATACTTTGGTTGTTATCAGTGGACCCAAGAGCTGCGCCAAATGATCATAAAAGAAACCGGACTGCCTATTTCCTTTGGGCTTTCTGCCAATAAGCTGGTGTCCAAAGTGGGGACCGGTGAGTCCAAACCCAATGGACAGTTACAAATAGCCTACGGACAAGAGCGTCCCTTTCTTTCGCCTCTTTCTATCAAAAAAATACCGGGTGTAGGGAAAGCGACTTATCAACAGCTGAGTTTTATGGGTGTTCGAAAAGTAAAGGTTCTTGCAGACATGCCCCGCACCCTGCTGGAACGCACTTTTGGTAAAAGTGGAGGTCGGCTCTGGGAGAAAGCCAATGCGATTGACCATACACCGGTGGTCCCCTACCGCGAGCAAAAATCCATGTCGAAAGAGCGAACCTTAAAAGAAGACACGCTGGATCTAGATCAAATCCGCTCTATGATCATCCGCATGGCTGAGCAGCTTGCGTTTGAGCTGCGCTCACAAGAGCGCCTGAGCGCTTGTATCACCATCAAGATCCGATATGCTGACTTCAACACTTACACCAAGCAGAAGCGTATCCCTTATACCGCCAAAGACAAAGATATTATGCGCATTGCGCTTGAGCTTTTTGAGTCTCTGTATACTCGCCGCCAATTGATTCGTTTGATTGGTTTGCGCTTAAGCGATTTAGTATCCGGCAGTCCACAACTCCGCTTCTTTGAAGATTCTGAAAAAGACATCCGATTGATGGAAGAAATGGATCAGCTGCGGAATCGGTTTGGCGTGGATGCGGTGATGCGGGCGAGTGGGGTGACGGACCACAGACCGCGGACGGCTGACGGCACAAATCAATCGGACAACGGACAGCGGACCGCAGACGGCTGACCGCTGTCCGTTGTCCGTCCCTGATATAGGTTGACCGTTAAAAAAGAGATTGACCTATGAAAGCGAACTTGGCTATTTCGGACCAAACTGTGCCACTTGTTTCGGTTTGATTTGTGCCAATAGATATTGAGGTAAAGTAGCAAAAGCGGTAGATCATTACAATACCAAAAGGCTACACAGCCATCTGTCAAGGAAAACGCCTAAGAGGGCTTATGGAAGAACTTCTAAATTTGTCAATAGAGAGCAGGCCAAGGATGATCATTTAAAGCGATAGCTGTAAACACGGTAAAGCATGTAAAAGGATTCAGAACGACGAATACATAAATGACCGTAGAGCGTACATTTACCTGCTCATCTTGAAAAATGAAACATAAAATTTAACCCAAAAAAGGTCAACACTATTTAGGGATGGTCAATCCGGACGGCAGACGGCGGACGGCGAACGACGGACGGCACAAATCAATCGGAGGGCGGTCCGCGGTCTACTGTCTGCTGTCCGATTTGCGCGGTCATCAAATAAAAAGCAAGCGGCAGTTTTGCTGCCACTTGCCCAAGTTTTGATTAAGAGTTTTGAGACTTTAGCAGGTCTCGGATTTCCATCAGCAATTCTTCTTCTTTAGAAGGAGGAGCCGGAGCAGCAGGTGCTTCCTCTTCCTTCTTTTCCATTCTTTCTTTCATCTTATTATAGGCCTTTACCACCATAAAGATGGAGAAAGCAACGATAAGAAAAGTGATAATCGAATTGATGAATATACCGTAATTGATCGCAATTTCAGCCACTGCATCACCGGCACCTTCAGCAGATTCTGCAATGGCGGGCTCGATTACATATTTCAGTTCTGCGAAATCAACACCCCCTATGAGTTTCCCCACCGGTGGCATAATGATATCATTGACCAATGATTTCACAATAGCTCCAAAATAGGTTGCCAGGATAAGCCCCACTGCCATTTCGATGACATTACCTCTGCTGATAAACTTCTTAAACTCTTCCATTTTTTCTGTTTAAGTTAAGCAATTTTTGAAATTGTGTTTGGATAAAATTTTGACGAAACTCAGTTCAATCCAAATGATACACTAGAAAATTTTCCTTGGGAGGACAAGTTACTATAGCCCATTCTACGAGTTTAAAAGCAGACTAAGCATCTTATCTTTTCCGTCCCAATAAAAATGAATTTTTTGCTTTGTTTTACTCTAAACCGGGGCATTCACTTAGTGAAGTATGACGATGAATATCAACATTTTTTAAACCCTACAAACCTTCGTTTTTGCCGGCACTTTAAGCAAAATATGATATGTTGCGTAAATCATCGTTGCTTCTCATTCGCATAGCAACGGCCTCCCCTTCGTCATGCCTTACCTAAACCCGCATAATGCACATTTTGGGTAAAAAAACCATTATTTCACTTTTCATCTTGCAATTCCCCTCCTCCTCACAGACTTTTTATGATCCTGCGGGCTGAACTACTTTGAAGTAATAAATTCTTATTTACCGAGGGTAGATCTTATCGATTTCCAATCAAGACTCTTTTCAAATTTCCGCTTTCTTTAGATAGTAAATAGAGTAAATACGGTGCGAATACAATAATCCCAAGAATCATTGCTACTATC
>CAZGGG010000036.1:0-376 GCA_964525165.1 uncultured Saprospiraceae bacterium
TAATCGCATCCATTTTTCGCTTTCCGGAAAGTTGAAGCCTTTCAACTTTTATAAAGCCTTTTGTAACTGCAACCCGAATCTCCTTCCTGGAGGCTGAAATGGTTCCGCGTTCAAGGTTGTGTTCTTCCCGGAGCATGCTTACTTCCAATATCTTGCATTCCGTTTCTCCCTTAGATGTTAAAAGAAGGGTCCACGCAGCAGGATAAGGACTCAGGCCACGTATATGATTGTAGACTGATTCCAGGGGTTGGGTCCAATCGATTCGGCAATTCTCTTTGTTAAGCTTGGGAGCCTGTTTGAAACTGGTATTTTTTTGTTCCAGGGGTACTACCGATCCTTCAGCAATGAGCTCGACAGTCTCAAGCACGAGGACGCT
>CAZGGG010000036.1:437-7816 GCA_964525165.1 uncultured Saprospiraceae bacterium
ATCTCCTCATTGATGAAGAAAGTTGTCACACCGCTGCGGGTCTCACCATTTATGATGGCCCAGTTGATCGGTGCAGCTCCCCGGTATTCGGGCAACAATGAAGCGTGAAGATTAAAGGTGCCCAATGGAGGCATTTTCCAGACTGCCTCGGGCAACATTCTGAAGGCAACAACTACTTGAAGATCTGCCTTGTAAGAGGCCAATTCTTCCAAAAATGATTCTGATTTTAGATTCTTGGGCTGTAATACCGGAATGTCTTGTGTTACAGCATAACGTTTAACGGCACTTTCAATCAACTTTTTTCTACCCCTTCCCCCGTATTTATCTGTAGCTGTTACGACTGCGACAATTTGAATACCTGATTCTTGTAGAGCGCGTAAACTCGCAACTGCAAAATCCGGAGTTCCCATAAATACTACTCGTAGGCTGCCTTCTTTCTTCATTAGTTCTTACATTGTGAAACAAACGACATTATATGAATGCAATAGAATATATCAAAGGGCTTCAGGAAAAAATTGATCCAGCCGTTACAGAAGGTATGGAAAGTCGCTTTCATTTCATCTTGGATGGTGAAGACGGAGGTGAGCTAACAGTGATCGTGGATGATGGCAATATCGAAGTAAAAGATGGATTAGAAGGAGAGCCAAAATGTACGGTCAAGACGAAGGCCGCCACTTTTACAAAATTGGTCAATAAGGAGCTGAATCCAATGATGGCGGTTTTAACGGGAAAGGTTAAAATAAGTAATCAAGGAGAACTCCTAAAATTTGCAAAGATCTTTGGAGTCATGTAGATCTAAAAGGTGAAACTTACGGCCAGCTGAAAGCCGGTAAATCCGTTGGGTGGAGGTATTTTAAGAGTTAGATCCTCGCTGATATCAAAGCTGGATAAATGTGCGGACACAAAGGCGTCTAAAATGCCCAAGACATACACTCCGCCAATCCCCAAGTAATTCAATTCCACTTGTCTACGATATTGGTCTCTGTAGGTTCTTAAGGATTCACGGTTCAGGCCTGGGAATTCCCGCTCTTCACCTGCGATATCCAGTTCGTAGGCAGTTCGAAAGCGCCGATATAAAGATTGACTGACCCCTAGATTATACAATGCCCATCCGAAACCGCCATATACCACAGGCAGTTTCCAAGCTTGTTTATTATACATTTGACCGGTTCCGGGTAAGGTGATAGACATCCATACGGCTGTCTGAGGATCCGGCAGCTTGCGATCAGATTGATAATAAGCCATGACACTCTGTGCCTTTCTCACGATGAGACCGGCAGTAGAGTCCACCTGGATATTACCCTCTGGATCTAAATAATTCCATTTGGAAGTGATCGTATCTGATTGTGCTGAAAGGGAATACGTAAGCCCGACAATCAGAACAAAGATCCAATTAATCCTTTTCCAGCAGATCCAGGATGTCATTGAAGCTGTCGTCATCATCGAATGGAATAACAAACTTTCCTTTTCCTTTAGCATTTCTTTCAATCTTAACCCTTGCATCAAAATGATCACTCAAGCGGTCTTCAATCTTTAAAACCTCGGGTGTCCTTCCATTTGATGAGGGGGTGCTTGGAGATTTTGTGGCCCCTGATGATTCTAACGAACGAATTAATTTTTCCGTTGCCCTGACGCTCAAACCTTCATCCAATATTCTTCTGAATGCTACCAATTGGGCTGAAATATTCGTCATGCCGGCTAAAGCCCGTGCATGCCCCATACTCAGGTCACGATTTTTAATAGCTTGTTGGATTTCCGGAGGTAATTTCAATAAGCGGATGTAGTTGGTCACTGTAGAACGATTCTTTCCCACTCTGTCCGATAACATTTCATGAGTGAGATTACATTCATCCATGAGACGTTGATAGGTAATGGCGACCTCCACAGCATTCAAGTCTTGTCTTTGGATATTTTCGACTAAAGCCATTTCCAGCATTTCCTGATCATTGGCTAATCGAACATAAGCCGGGACTTCCGTTAAGCCTGCATTTTTTGAAGCGCGTAATCGCCGCTCTCCTGAAATGACTTGATAACTGTTGGGACCTAAGCGTCTAAGGGTGATGGGTTGAATCACTCCATGGGTTTGGATGGATTGAGTCAATTCCGCTAAAGCCGTTTCGTCGAATTGTTTTCTGGGTTGAAAAGGATTGATTTCGATTTGATCTACAGGAATCATAGCCGTAGTGCTAGATAGTTCTTTCACTATTTTTTCCTGATCTGAAGGCGAACTTTCTTCTACATTTGAAAGCAGTGCCCGAATTCCTTTTCCCAGTTCCTTTTTCTTCATTTTCGACATAACAGACTCTCCTTAATTTGATATCGCGTCTTTTCGCTTCTCTCTTATTTCCTCTTTGGTAAATTCATGTATATCCTGGCCATTATACTCTAAAAATTCCTTGGCCAGATTCAAAAAGTTAAATGACCCTTTACTGGTGGCATCGTACATTACGACCGGCACATGAGCGGAAGGGGATTCTCCAATCTTTGAATTTCTGTGGACCACCGTCTCAAAGACTCGGTCGCTAGAGTGATCCCTCACTTCTTCTACTACGATATTGGCCAACCTTAAACGCTTGTCATACATGGAAAGAATAATGCCTTCCACTTCCAAAGCGGGATTGATTTGTGCTCTTACCAGATTAATGGTGTTTTTGAGCTTTTGGAGTCCTTCAAGTGCGAAAATTTCACATTGAATGGGAATCAATACAGAATCAGCAGCTGTCAGGGCATTGACAGTGATCAAGCCCAATGAAGGCAGACAGTCAATGAAAACAAAATCATAATCGTCTTTGATCTGATCTATGAAGTTTTTGATGACAAACTCCCTGCGAATTCTGGAAACGAGTTCAAGTTCTGCCCCCACTAAATCAATATGAGAAGGAATAATATCCAGGTTAGGGGTAGAGGTGTTCAGCACGGCATCTCTTGGATGTGTTTCGTTCAGCATGCAGTCATAGATACTGTATTCAACCTGGCTAGGCTCAATTCCGACACCTGAAGTAGCGTTTGCTTGCGGATCGGCATCTACAAGAAGTATTTTCTTCTCCAGAATGGCCAAAGAAGCTGCTAAGTTGATCGCTGTAGTAGTTTTACCTACTCCACCTTTCTGATTTGCTATGGCAATGACTTTTCCCATGTATGTTTTTAAACCTGTACAGATTGTCCGATCTCGAGCAAATGTAACTGATTTCCCTGATTCTCAAATTGTCTTCTGGCGGCGCTATGATCAATTTCGATATAGCCAAAAGTATCAAAATGCACTCCGATGATATTATTGCATTCAATAAACTCCGCTGCTTTCACCGCCTCAACCGGCCCCATTGTGAAATTATCCCCAATAGGCAAAATGGCAAAATCAAGGTCAAAACCCATTTCCGGAATCAGTTTCATATCGTAGGTCAACGCAGTATCTCCTGCATAGTAAAAACATCGCTCTTTGGTCTGGACCACAAATCCGGCAGGGTTCCCTCCGTAGGTTCCATCCGGCAAAACAGACGAGTGAATCGCATTGACCATTTTGACCCTACCAAAAGGGAAAGAGGCACTTCCTCCGTGGTTCATAGGATGGCCGTCTATGCCCTTAGCTCCGAAATAACTCACGATCTCAAAATTGGAAATGATCGAAGCCCCTGTTTGATTGGCCAGTCGCTCTAGATCTGCCACGTGATCTTCATGGCCATGAGAAACTAAGATATAATCAGCCTCTATGGCCTCTATATTGATTTCAGATGCTTTGTCATTCGGTGAGATAAAAGGGTCAAACAATAGTTTGTGCGTCCCTGTATCAATCAAAAAGCAAGAATGGCCGTAATAAGTGAATTTCATATCTATTGTTTACAACTTTTTAGGTTGTACAAAGTTAATCCAATAGAGGCTCTTATCCATAGATTGGAATCAGAACTTGGAAGCTATAATATAAAAACGAAGGATGAGCGAGCAAATTACGATCATTTCAGCCACGAATCGAGAAGACAGTGCCACTCTGCAATTTTCTTTGACTTTGCAGAAGACTTTGAAGGACTGGTCTGTAGATACAGACCTACTAGATTTAAAGGAGTTAGATAATATTCCTATTCAAAATTCAATGTATCAAAAGGATTTCCAACATCCCAAAATTGCTGCTTTACAGGACAAATATATTCTGCCTGCCGGCAAATTTATTTTTGTCGTACCGGAGTATAATGGCAGCTATCCAGGATTATTGAAATATTTCATCGATGCTTGTTCGATTCGAAAGTATGCTGATAACTTTCAAAATAAATCCGCTTTTCTCATAGGTGTTTCTTCGGGGCGTGCGGGAAATTTGAGGGGATTGGACCATCTTACCGGTGTGCTCCATTATCTCAAAACTCATGTTTATCCTACCAAACTTCCTGTATCCAAAGTGGAAACCGTTTTTGACCCTGAAGGTCTTATGTTTCTGGATCAGGAATTGATAGATCTATTAAAGAAGGAATTAATCACGTTTGTTGGAGAGCCTAAATTAGTTGCTCAAGGTCTGTAGCCATATAGCTTTCCATCTGAAAATCGAAACAAATAAGATTTATTGAGATCTAGTCGGGCCTTTTGGAGCTCAAAATTATCCTCGGGCGAAACTTCAAGTATTTTAATTCGCTTTCCTTCTGGTGTAAAGATTTCAACCGTCTCAGCATCTGTTACGATGGTGGTTTGTTGGAAATTGATCCAAGTCGATATTTGATCTGGATGTGGAGGAGGTGATGCCAGGCCGGAAATACTGCTGAGGTCTCCAAGTTTTATCATTGTAAATGGTAAAGCTGTCACGCCATTTCCGGAAGGGGAATATGAAAATTCTTTAGGGAAATCCCAGATTTGATCATAGTCCAGACTATCAGCGGGACCAATAGGTTTATAGTCAGGATAAAACTGAAAGGCCGAACGTCCATTCGGGAAGGTATCATCGAGCCCTAAAATCAGTCTACGCAAAGCGATGATATCTGCACCGGACAATCGTCCATCATTATTGATATCCGCAGCGGCAAACTGCAATAAATTGGGCGTTTCCAATTGAAGTAAAAATTGAAGCAGCAGTGCTATATCAAAAGTGGATACACCATTCAGAAGCTCCTCAGGATTTGAGGATTTCTGTAAATACACTTGTAGGTCATCTGTTTCCAGAATAGAATCTGGTAAGAAGGGAACATTTGAGTTGGCCCCAGAAGGAATAATGGTTGTATCTCCCCTGATAGGATAATCCGGGATTACAGCTTCAAAATTGTCGACTCCTCCTGAAGTGATTTCCTCATAATAATGTACGTCCGGAGCAGAAGGTGATTTCAATTGTGCTCTGGTGATCGCATCAGATAAGGAATCTATAGTGGCGGCATTGTTGGGACCATTTACGTCAAATTCTAAGGTCTTGTCCGGCGCAATGACGATGAATGCAGGCGTTCCGAATATCGTTCCGTAGGTGCCACCATTGTAGGTGCTCCAGACATCCAAAGCGCCACCATCCTGTCCGGCGCCCGGAAAAGTAAAGCCATATTGTTGAGCGTAATCATACACATCCGAATTGCTGTCAAAACCTTTGTTACTCAGTAATAAAAATTCGACTTCACCGGTTCCACCTTCAAATGATTGATATAGTGGTTCCATCAATGGGGCAATAGCAGCACAAGGTGGACAAGAAGTGAAAAAGAACTCTATCACCACCACTTTGTCTTGATTCAGATAATCATACAGCTCAAATGTATCTTGTTCAGTAGTGTAGACCTCAAAGTTCGGTGCTGTTTGAGATGTCAAATCAAGTGGCAGGAAACATACAAACGCGAAAATAATGGATAAAATGAAGGATTCTTGGAACATTATGTCAAGTCTTTGTGTACAAATCGCAACGTATAAGATACATAAATATTTTCCTTAAAAAAGGAGTGTATAGGAAAGCATTATCTTTGAAGGATTAAACTTACATCTTCTTGAGAAAAGTCAAATTAACAGACTGGAAACGAATAGGATACGAGGAAGCTTGGGACCATCAAACCCAGATCCAACAAGAACTCATTGCATATAAAAGAGGGCGATTGGAGGACGGCACAGATGTTGAACATCAATTTGTGTTTTGTGAACATGAACCTGTCTACACTTTAGGTAAAAGTGGGTCAATGGATCATCTGCTCTTATCAGAGGCAGAATTGCAGGAGAAGTCGATTCATTTTCATAAGATCAATAGAGGAGGAGATATTACTTATCATGGTCCCGGACAAGTGGTGGGCTATCCCATTCTTGATTTAGATGACTTTTTTACGGATGTGCACAAGTATGTTCGTTTTATAGAAGAAGCAATCATCCAAACTTTAGCGTCTTTTGGTATTCATAGCGACAGAGAACCCGGATATACGGGTGTATGGTTACCGGCAACCAATACCTTGCCAAGAAGGAAAATCTGTGCGATTGGTGTGCATTTAAGTCGTTGGGTGACCATGCATGGCTTTGCGCTCAACGTACAACCGGATCTTACCTACTTTGGCCATATCATCCCGTGTGGAATTAATGATGAGGATAAAGCTGTTACCTCAATGGAACTGGAACTGGGGCACACCTTAGACCTCTCCGCCGTAAAGAGGGAAATCGCTAAACAATTCCAACAATTATTTGGTTGGGAATGGTCAGATAGCTCTGATAAAAAACTTATTTTCGCAGCAAATGACACACATGAGTGATAATGTAAAAGAAGTCTCACAATCATTAGTGGAAATGACTCAATTAGTAATGCCTAATGATACCAATCCCTTAGGAAATTTGATGCGATGGATGGATATTGCAGCTGGGATTTGTGCCGGAAGACATTGTGAAGCTCATGTAGTGACAGCTTGTGTAGATCACGTTTCTTTTGAGCGTTCCATCAAACTAGGCGAAGTGGTGACTTTGAAAGCCTATGCAACAAGAGCTTTCAATACCTCGGTGGAGATCTTTGTGGAAGTATTTGCCTCTAATATGAAAGGGGGGCGATCCACGAAATGTAATCACGCCTACTTCACCTTTGTTGCGATTGATGATGAGAGTAAAAGACCCATCCCCATCCCTGCCTTAGAACCTACTTCCATGGAAGAAAAACAAAGGTTCGAAGCCGCTAATAGAAGACGCGAAGTCCGTTTGATTATTGCAGGTAGAATGGAAGCTAAAGACGCGAAGGAGGTCAAAGCGTATTTCGCCAACTCTTAGTCATATTTTCTTCCGCTGCGGTCTACATTGGTGCTATTGGCCTGTTGGGTACCCATGAGCAAAACATCCTGGATATTCACATGAGCTGGTCTGCTGGCAATAAAGTAAATGGTCTCAGCAACATCTCTGGATTTTAAAGGATTAAAATCTTCGTAGATTTTCGCTCGCTCTTTATCTCCGTCGAATCGTACTTCTGCAAA
>CAZGGG010000036.1:7861-16260 GCA_964525165.1 uncultured Saprospiraceae bacterium
GTCCAGGCGCATTCCCTGGTTAATGGCGTCTACCGCATGCTTACTGGCACAATATACATTCCCATTTGGGTATGCTTCCTTTCCGGCTGTGGAAGCTACATTAATGATGTGACCGGACTGATGTTTGACCATTTCCTTACTGATCAGACGAGACATGTGAAGTAGTCCTTTCACATTGGTATCAATCATGGTGTTCCAATGATCCAGATCTCCTTCGTGTATGGGTGCCAATCCTTTCGCCAAGCCGGCATTATTGATTAAAAGATCTATCTGTTTGAAATCTTCCGGAATACTGGATACAGCTTCTTCGCATTCTTCATAGGAACGAACATCAAATACCATGACCAATATGTCTACCGAAAATCGAGATTCTAAGTCGGAGGCGAGTTCCACCAAACGCTCTCTTCTTCGACCGGTGAGGATGAGCTTTGGGGTGCCTTTTTCAGCGAATACGTGGGCACTTGCCTTTCCAATTCCGGATGTTGCTCCGGTAATCATTACAGTGTTCATCATTTTATTTGTTTGATTGTTTCCTCAAAAGAAACTTTGAAGTCGTTATACTTTGAAGTAGCAGGCCCATTAAATCCTGTATGAACTCTGACAACTTCTTGTTGGCGATTCAAGAATATCAGGGTAGGATAGGAGATAACCTCATTGAGGAATCCTAACCTTTTCGTGGCTTGTTGCTTATCAGATGAACCCATAAACCAGATATCATAGGGCAGGTCAAGTAGTGCACGATAATCTTCAAGTCGCCGAAGTACTTCAGTAGTATCCTTGTATTTCTCAAAGGCAAGACCTATAACCTCTACTTCTGAGTCTTTATTACTTTCGATCCACTCTGATAAAAACAAGGCTTCGTCTTTACAATTGGGGCACCAGCTTCCCATAATGGATAATACAATCGGTCGGTCTGCATATTTGGGATCTGACAAGCGTATCAATTCTCCTGATTCCGGATGGATGCCACTCAGTTGAGATAAGGCATTGGCATCGATTACTTTACTCAAAGAGTCAGGGCTCCTAAAGTTTGCATCTTTCGTTCGGTGGGCCACCCAACTCGTTTTATAGTGGCTTCCGGACTTATAGAAACCGCTTAAGCTATCTCCCTGAAGCTTGGCTTTAAAAAGGTATGCATGGGTGCCGTCAAAGGTGCTTAACCACATTTCATCTGCATATACAACCCCTTCGAGAAATCGTAAATCCCCCGTCTCTGTAAGGAATGTGCCGCTGAGTTGGCTTTCATTCTGTTGAAATTCTCCGACAGCTTTCCATTCACTATTTCCTTTACCAAAAGTAACTGCCCATGAGCCGGAAAGATCAGTTGCCGGCTGTGTTTCCAAATCGCTGAAGCGACTGGTTTCTCCGTATTTGGCCACGAAGGGTATACGATAATTATTGCCGCGATTACGATCAACAAACTCACCTTGCAACACTTCTTCTTTAAACTCAGCGTGGATATAGGAATTATACTCCGGAAATTTAATCCTGATCGTATCGTATGCTGTAGATCTGTCTAGTGCAATTTGATATTCTTGAACTCGAATTTTTTCTTCGCCATTGATGATATCAATCACAAAGCTATCGGCTTGAGGGTAGCTGATTTCCATTAAAAAAGGTAGCTTATCCTCTTCTATGCCATCGAATACAGCCACTCTTCTTTCTCTGACGGCATCTTCGTCATAAACCGGATATGGATTATTACTCAGGATCAATTCAGCTCTCCAAATGCCGGGGGGGATGCCCGAAAGCTCATTCTTAATCTCTACACAAGAAGAGAGGAGGGTGATCAATGCAAGGACAAAAAGCTTTGTTTCAGAATATCTCCGCATAGCTTAGGATTTTGCACCTTTGAAATGATCATCCTTGTATTCAAACAAGACATTGAAGCTTGTTAAACTGCCATATATTCTTGTGATATATTGCTGAAGGTTTACTTTTTCCTCATCAGATAGCTGGCTGCTATTGATTCGTTGTTCCATAACCCTTAAGCGGTCTCGCACCATCACTATTTTATGAAAAAAAGTTTCTATCGGCATTTCTTTGGGCTTCAGACCTTCCCGACCTGCTTGTAAGATGAGTGTTCCACCTTCCCATTTGTCGCCCAACTCGACATGTTGTTGGATATCAGAATACATATTGATTACTTTGATCATTGATTTCTCAACTTCATTTAGACTGAGCGCTTCGTTGGCAGGTATGGCTTCTATAACTTCCCATTGATCGTAGGTTCTTCCTACTTGTTTGACACCATAGGTCATAAAGGTTACTTCATAGGCAGCTTTATGTACAGCAATGATTACGCCCTCTCCAAAAGCCGGATGCTTCACTCTTGATCCAACACCTAATGTTTCTTCCATAACGTGTAAATTATTCTTTTTCCTTTGAATAATAATCGTCCCATTCTTTTGTTTTGGGTCGACCCAATTTATTTATTGATTTTGCCACTAAGACAGAAACGGTTGCATCGCCGGTGACATTGACCACTGTTCGGCACATATCTAAAGGTCTGTCAACCGCAAAGATCAATCCAATGCCGGCAGCACTAACACCCACACTTTCCAGTACAATAATGAGCATCAAGATACCAGCTCCGGGTACTGCTGCAGACCCAATAGAAGCCAAGGTGGCGGTGACCACAATGGACAACTGTTGACCAATGGTTAGATCCTGAGCAAAAACCTGGGCAATAAACACCGCGGCAATCGCCTGATACAGGCTGGTTCCGTCCATATTGATTGTTGCACCGATAGGGCAAACGAAGCTGGCCACTTCTTCCTCGACACCTAAGTGTTCTTCTACACGTTCCATAGTGACCGGGAGGGTGGCAGCTGAGGAGGAAGTCGAAAAAGCCAAAAGTTGAGCCGGTGATATTTTTTTCAAAAACTCAATGGGAGGATAGCCGGCAAAGATCTTGACCAAAAGTGGATAAAAAACCAATACCATTACTGCTAATCCAACCACTACCGTAAGTGAGTAAGCCCCCAATGCGATAAAAATATCAGAACTAGGAGATTCTACTACTAAGGCAGCCATGAGTGCCAATACACCGTAAGGAGCTGTCAACATGATGATGTCAATGAGCTTCATGATGACTTCATTAAACCCAATGAAAAAATCCTTGACAGGCTGACCGTGCTTCGGATCTACTAATATTAATCCAATCCCAAACATGATAACTACAAATATGATCTGAAGCATATTTCCATTATCTGTGGCAGCAGCAATAATGTTATCAGGAACTAAATCGACGAGAGGTTGCAAAGGACCTTTCCCTTTTTGGTTCAGGGCTTGTTCCATTTTAAGGTTGGCATCATTCTCATAAGTACTCATCAGTTCTGCCTGAGTCTCTTTGGAAATGAACTTGCCCGGCTGTACCAAATTGACCATCAATAAGCCTAAACTTACAGCAACCACAGTTGTAATAAGGTAGATCATGATTGTCCTTCCTCCCATTTTGGAAAGCTGTGAAATGTCTTTCAGTTCAGCGACACCTACAATAAGGGAAGCTACGATAAGTGGAATGGCGAGTAATTTCAGCGCATTGATAAATATCGTTCCAAAAGGTTTGATGAAATCTACGACAAACTCTTTACCACCGGTCACATTGACGGCTAAAAAGCCGACAACGATTCCGAAGACCATGCCTAAAATAATTTGCCAATGCAAGGGTAAGCGATTCCACATAGGTTTTCGATTTAGGTCGAAAAGTTATGAAATTGCTTTGGCTTTTAAGAATTATCGCTTCCTGCCTAAGGTCATTTCTCGCTTTCCGGGTGGCCCTGGCAAAGCTTCCACTTCAAATCCGGCAGCCTTTAGATTTCTTTTAAATTGTCCCTGAGCACAATAGGTAGTCATGATTCCACGGGGGGAGAGCATCTCAAAAAGCACTTCACAAGCCTCTTGTGTCCATAATTCAGGTTGGGCTGCAGGTGCAAAAGCATCGTAAAAAATAATATGCTGATCCTTCAACTGCAGATCGAAGAAGTCTCCTTTAAGTTTTTGAAAAAAGAATCCTTCCCTCAAATTTATCCATTCACCCCAATCTGATTGATGAATCTGATGAAAGATAGTAGAGGCTTCCGGATTTTCAATATGCTTTTCGAAAGACATACCTTGAGCTTCCTCAGGACTCAAAGGGAACTTTTCTACACTCGTATAATAGAGCTTAGTCTGTAAATAAAGTTCAGATGGAAGCGTGGCACTGAGCAGTGCATTCAAACCGGTTCCCAAACCCATTTCAAAAATGCGAATCTGCGGTAGATCAGGGAATTCAGACCGAAATCGATGAAGTCCATGCTTTATGAACACGTGAAGACTCTCCTGCAAGGCACCATGCCTTGAGTGATAGGTTTCACCAAAAACTTTTGAAATATAAGTATTGGATCCATCTGCAGTCTGCAGAATAGACATAGAGGAATCTTTAGAACAGCAACTTACTGATCAGGTCACCGACTTCCTGAATTGAAAAATCTGAAGGGCATCCTACACCTCTGTTACAAGAACTTAGAACGAACACTGCGATAACAGCAAAAAATATTGTGACCTTTTTCATTGATACAATTTTGCGCAAAAGTAAAGATTTCTCCAAAAACGGAAAGAGAATTCAATTTATTATTGAAAATCCACTTCATTTATGAATTTATTTATCTTAGAAAAAATTTTAATATGAGAATTCATATCATTTCTATAGGAGGAGCCGTCATGCATAATATTGCGATTGCTTTAAAACTCCAAGGGCATCTTGTTTCCGGGTCGGATGATGAGATTTATGATCCGTCCAAAAGTCGTCTGGCTGACTATGATCTGTTGCCGGATGCTATGGGCTGGTATCCGGAACAAATTACCACAGATATTGACTTTTGCATCTTGGGAATGCATGCAAGAGCCGGTAATCCTGAGATTGAGCGCGCCAAGTCCTTACATATTCCCATCTATTCGTACCCAGAATATGTGGCTCGGTTTGCAAAAGACAAATTAAAGATTGTCATAGGAGGAAGTCATGGAAAGACGACCACTACCTCTATGGTAATGCATATATTAAAATCAGCGGGTAAAGATTTCGATTATCTGGTAGGAGCAAAACTGGAGGGATTTGACCATATGGTTCGTTTCAGTGATGCTCCGATCATGGTGCTAGAAGGGGATGAGTATCTGAGCTCTGCAATTGACCGAAGGGCTAAATTCATTCATTATAAGCCTCAATTAGCCGTTCTGACGGGTGTCGCATGGGATCATATCAACGTATTCCCCACTTTTGATAGTTATTTACAGACGTTCAGAGATTTCTTAACGAGCCTTCCGGCAAAGGCGAAACTGTTCTATTATGGTTCAGATGATACATTAACACAATTGGTTACAAAGACAGAGGTAGAAGCAGTTTCTTATGACCATATGCCCTATAGAATGAATGAGCAAAAGCTCATGGAAATTGAGATAGATAGTCAATGGTACCCAACATCATTAGTAGGTACCCATAATGCACAAAATTTGAATGCCGCTTATTTGATTGCGCGCGCTCTGGATATCCCCAATGAAATCATCGGGGCATCACTAGCTCATTTTAGAGGTGCATCAAAAAGGTTGCAATTACTGGCAGAGAAACGGGGACAGAAAGTGTTTCTTGACTTCGCTCATGCTCCTTCAAAAGTGAAAGCCACCATGGATTCCATTCAAGAACAGTTTCCGGAACAAAAGTGGATTGCAGTAGCAGAATTACATACCTATAGCAGTTTAAATGTGAAATTCTTGCCACATTACGCTCACGCCTTAGATCGAGCTGATAATGCCTGTGTTTTTTACTCTCCCCATGCGGTTAAAATGAAAAAAATGGAGCCCATGGAAGCAGAAGACATCCGAAAAGGATTTCAGCGCTCCGACCTGTCCATAGCTACCAACAAGGAAGAGCTTAGGGATTTCCTACAACCTTATATCCATAAAGGATATAGCCTGCTGTTAATGTCCTCCGGCACTTTTGGAGGAACGAATGTCCGGGATCTAGCCAAGGAATTCTTGGGCCTATAAGGCTTCTTCAATCAGACTGTATATCTCCTCTTTGGAAGAAGGACGCGGAGCATCAGCAGAGATAATGTTTCCATCCTTTCCGATGAGCAAGAATCTGGGGATAGCTTGAATCAGATAAGATTGATTAAGATCTGACTCCCAGGCATTCTCGGTAAAAAGCTGAATGCCTCCCATATTGTCTTCCGTGACCATTTTGTACCAAGCATCGTAATCGCTGTCGATAGAAACAGAAACCAACGCTAAATTTTCCTCTTCAGCATATTTTTCGTACATCGTTTCTAAGTGAGGAATTTCTTGTCGGCAGGGACCACACCAAGTTGCCCATACATCAACGTAAACTACTTTCCCCTTCAGGTCAGATAGAGCTATAGTCGTGCTGTCTACAGTCTGTCCTGTAAAGTCCGGTGCGGGAGCGCCTTGTGCTATTTTCTCCCAATCTGTAATTTTTGAGAGTAGTTTTGCTTTTCGATCCTCATCTTCGGTAAAAGCATAAACTTGCTCCGTCAACCAGTCACTAAAACTTCCTACGCCTCCATAAGTGATTTGCTCATCTAAAAGACTTACTTTAAATGTCTTTTGTAAAGCTTCAGAATTGTAAATACTATCCGCCCAATGGAACAATGTTGCAATTCTGGTAGAGTCATCCTTTATGAATGTATCTGTGGAGGCATAATATAAATTTTGCACATAACTATACGTAAGGCTTTGCTTGGACTCCAGTTGCAATAGTTTTTCCTCAAAGACCGAAAACTGAACAGCAAAGTTATCCCAATATGCAGGATCTACATCAAAGCTGTCTAACTTTGCGACACTGGGGTGGTACACAGGATAGTTAACGGCATAATCATTTATTCTATAGCCCATATGGCTTTTCACAATATCTGCCCATTCGGGTTGTTTTTTCGAAAGATCTTGCAAAAGGCTATCCATAGAGTTCATCGCTTGATCAATATAGAACTGAAAAGAATCTACTCCCATCCCATAAAAGGCATAAGGATTATTATAAGGGTATTGGCCTAAGACATCTTTTTGAATTTGCATTGATGCATTTTTTGCAGCAGCCAAACTACCTGCATATTGAGCATCCAACTCATCTTCTTCCATACTCAAAGTAATACTCAGGCTTTCTCCAGGACCGACAAATAACTGAATTTGGCTTTTCGCTACCTTTATTACGCCCACATTGGACTCTTGAACCGGGAGAACCAAAGATTGAGTATCTCCCATGTTTAATGAAATCTCATAGGTGGAATCTTTCCAGCTGAAAGTGGCAATTGAATCTTCAAGATTTTGATTGATGATTTCCAAGGTGAAGTCTGAATCGTGCTGATTGGAAGACTCTTCTGCACAAGCAGAAAAGAGTATCATCAGGAAGGAGCCGAAGAAGAGTAAGTTTTTCATATCTAGTTTGAATGTGGAGTGGGGACCCTCAGGTTGAAAGCTTTATCAATTAAAGGTACCATAAATTTAATAGGTCGCATGAAATTACTTTTGCGAAAGCATAACCTTCAAAGATTATGATTGTTAATTGTCCATATTTTAGGAGATAATTACATTTGCAGGGTAAACGAAAAGATTATGGCAAGAGAAATAGCTTTAAGAGATGCCATCCGAGAGGGGATGAGTGAAGAGATGAGAAGAGACGAAACTGTCTTCTTGATGGGTGAAGAGGTGGCTGAATATAATGGTGCCTATAAAGTATCTAAAGGAATGCTGGATGAGTTTGGCGCAAAAAGAGTCATCGACACACCGATTGCAGAGCTTGGATTTGCAGGGATTGGAGTAGGTGCTGCGATGAATGGTCTGAGACCTATTGTGGAGTTCATGACTTGGAATTTTGCAGTTTTGGCCTTTGATCAAATCGTCAATAATGCCGCAAAAACTTTGTCTCAGTCTGCAGGTGAATATACTTGTCCGATTGTATTTAGAGGTCCATCCGGAGCTGCCGGGCAATTAGCGCAGCAGCATTCTCAAACATTTGAGAGCTGGATGGCCAATACGCCGGGCTTAAAAGTGATTTCCTGCATCGACCCTTATGATGCCAAAGGTTTGATTAAGTCTGCCATCCGCGATGAAGATCCTATTTGCATGATGGAAAGTGAGATGCTGTATGGGTATAAAGGGGAAGTTCCGGAAGAAGAGTATTTAGTGCCGATTGGAAAAGCCAGAGTCAGAAGAGAAGGAACAGACGTCACGATTGTTTCTTTTAACAAAATGATACTGGAAGCAGAAAAAGCGGCAGATGAGTTGGCTAAGGATGGTGTAAGCGCAGAAGTGATCGATCTTCGGACGATTCGCCCTCTAGATCACCAAACGATAGTTGAGTCTGTCAAAAAGACGAATCGATTAGTCGTTGTTGATGAAAGCTGGCCGTA
>CAZGGG010000036.1:16270-28991 GCA_964525165.1 uncultured Saprospiraceae bacterium
TGAGATTCAAAAGTACGCTTTCGATTATCTTGATGCGCCCGTTACAAGAGTCAATGCGGCGGATACTTCATTGGGCTATGCTCCTACGTTGGTGGATGAGTATCTGCCTAATCCAAAAAAGATTATAGATGCCGTAAAATCGGTTAGTTATATGTAAATTAGAATTTGTGTTACTGCAAATCAACCAAGAGCCCGCCTCATCTAGATGAAGCGGGCTATTTTGTTTATACCGTCTGATCATCGGTTCCGGCAGCAGAAGCATTATTCATGACGGATTGAATGCCATTATTGCGTCCACTTTCACTGGCGTACGTTTGAGAAGTTCCGATCACCTGGCTATTCGCAGCCTTTAGTGCAAATGAAAACTTCCCGGAAGGGGTTGTTTTTTTCTCAAATCGATCTGCATTTGCAGCGTTCTTTTTTACAGATTCTATTCCGTTCATGCAAGCTGCTTTTGTTTTATAGCCTTCACTGGCCAGAATCTTTTGACCATTCTTTGCCGTGAGACGGAATCTGAATTCCCCTGCTTTGTCTTTGTACACTTCAAATTTCGGATGTGTCATTTCTTTAGTTTTAGTTTCTTTTAATTTAAGAATAAATGTCCATTCGAATTTAACACAACACAAAAAAATATAGCAAAATGTAGTCTAGGCAGACTTTATAAGCCAAGTGCATCCATGAAAGCCTTTTCTTCAATTTCTTTGCTTTTGCCTTCCATTAAGTCATGGATAGACAAGTTTTCAATTGAATATCTGATTAAACGTAAGACGGGATATCCGAAGGCTGCCAGCATCTTCCGAACCTGTCTGTTTTTGCCTTCTGTCAAGCTTACAGATAAGGCTGTATCCGGAATGGACTTTCTGACTCTGATAGGTGGATTTCTTTCTTTATAAGGGAAGGGGTCAAGAATATGAACGGATTGAAATCGTGCGGTATATGATTTCTTTTTGGCACGGAAGTCAATGGACTGAGTCAGCTGTGGAATTTGTTCTGGATCTATAGTGCCCTCTACTTGGACATGATACGTGCGATTGTGTGCATTTTTAGGATGCAATACCGATTGAGTCACGGAACGGTTATTCGTTAATAACAACAAGCCCTCACTGTCTTTATCTAATCGTCCCAACGGGTACACGTCGGAAGGAATTTCCGGCATTAGTTCGGCTAATGTTTTTTGGCCCTCATGATCTTCGGTAAACTGAGAAAGATAGCCATAAGGTTTGTACAGCTTGTAGTATTTATACATTGAAAAGGAAGTGCATGACATCTCCATCCTGAACTACATACTCTTTTCCTTCCACAGAGAGCTTGCCGGCACTTTTTACAGCCGCTTCAGAACCATGCTCAATAAAATCATCATAATGGATGACCTCTGCCCGGATAAAGCCTTTCTCGAAATCTGTATGAATTACTCCTGCCGCTTGTGGGGCTTTCCAGCCTTTTTGAATGGTCCAGGCACGAACTTCTTTTTCTCCTGCCGTAAAGTACGTGATCAAATTCAAAAGCTTGTAGGCTTCCAAAATAAGGCGGTTAACACCCGGCTCACTCAATCCCATTTCTTCTAAAAACATCTGTTTCTCTTCGGCATCCTCAAAGTCCACTAAATCTGCCTCAATTCCTGCAGAAATAAGAATGACACCTGCATGCTCATTTTCTATGGCTTTTGAAAAGCTCCAGGTATGTGTATTTCCTTCAATTACGGATGATTCATCAACATTACATACGTACAAGATAGGTTTGGCGGTGAGCAACATCATTTCTTGCAAAAGCGCTTGTCCTTCATCATCTAATTCGATGGACCGTGCGGGCTGTTCTTCTTCCAGATGGCCTAATATCTTTTGGGCAATTTCTGCTTTCTTGACGTCATCTTTTTGGCCACTCTTGGCATTTTTCTTTAGTTTTTCCAGACGTTTTTCAACCGTTTCTATATCCTTCAGGATTAACTCAGTATCTATGATCTCTTTGTCTCTGACAGGGTTGACACTTCCATCAACGTGTACCACATTGTCATCTTCAAAACATCTCACTACATGTAGAATGGCATCGACCTCCCGAATATTTGCTAAGAATTGATTGCCCAGCCCTTCTCCTTTACTTGCACCTTTGATCAAACCGGCGATATCAACAATCTCTACTGTGGTAGGTATTGTTTTCTGAGGCGTGACGAGTTCCGTCAGTTGATCCAATCGCTTGTCAGGTACCGTAATCACACCTACGTTGGGGTCCTTAGTCGCAAACGGATAATTGGCAGCGAGCGCTTTTGCAGAAGTAAGTGCATTGAACAAAGTGGATTTACCTACATTTGGTAACCCAACGATTCCACATTTTAGAGACATATTCGTACGTTTTTCGGCGGCAAATATAGTAGAATATCAGTGGATGAATTGTGAAATCAAAAGCTAATACTTTCAGAATGAAAGCTCATTGTAGTTAATATGAATTATTTAGGGCATATCGTGTGCAGTCATGGTCGGGCAGAAGTGATGATGGACAACTTTCTCACCGACATGTTGACTCATAAAGAGATGCTCTTGCTAAAGGAGCAAAAAAGCTTGGGTCTTCAACTCCATTGGTGGTTGGATGAAGCCACTGACCACCATCCGGCTATTAAGAGTTTGCATTCCTTATTCCGGCCTGCACATCAGAAATACAGCCCGGTTGTAGTAGATCTGATCCTCGATTTTCTAATTGCACATAATTGGTATCGCTTCCGCAAAGTGAAATACGAAGACTATTGCGAAGAAGTGTTTGCTATTATGATGCAACAAAGGTTTCGTTATAGCAAGCGCATCCGGAAAAGAATCGAAAATATGGTTGCTTCCGAATGGCTGCTAAAGCAAAGAAGTATTGAAGGCTTACGCTTCACTTTAAAGGCAATGGACAAAAGGACCAGCTTTCCCAGTCAATTTGAGATTGCGGAGCATCAACTCATGCATCATTTTCAAAAAATCAACGAGCTGTTTTGGAACTTCTGGGAGGAAATTTATCGAGCTAGCGAGGCCTATTTGCTATCCCTCGAAGTTGAAAGAAATAGAGATCATTCTTGAATTGATCCTTTCTAAAACATTCGATTTCTCGAGTCCCCCATTGAATAACAATAAATTATTCATACCATGAGAGACCTTGATTTGAGGAGAGAAAATAAAGTAGGGAAAGAAGAACTGAACCCCAACGCCAAATTCCGCTGAAAAGTCATGAGGTGCGATTTTTAGAAGTGTTTCTGCTTGCCGCGTCCGAGAAGTATTGGAAATATCATATGAATATTTGACGCCACCCAACATAAACAATCTCATGTCTTTGTATGGTTCAGACTTGTATCTGACGAGCATAGGTAGCTCGAATAAAGTGGCATCTATTTGCTCTACCTGCTGTGTCGTCCCGGAAAGGGGTTCGAAAGTCTCATATTCAATAGACCTTTCGGTAAAGGCGAATCCGGGCACCAATCGGAAGTCAAAATATTCACCAAATTTCAGATTGCCAATGACACCTATTCTTAATCCGGGACCACTCAAAGACTGAGCTTTGACATACGTTTCGTTCAGAATAAAATCTTTGGAATGTTGTAAACGGTAATTAGAGCCCGCATACCCCAAGCTGATACCGAAATAGTAAGGCTTATCCTTAAATTCCAGATAATTATAGGCATTGCTTCTTTGACCGGAGGCAAGAGATGCCAGTCCCAGTGTGAATAGAAGGATCCAACTTATTTTTGACCAATGTATAAACAACATATTCCGAATGTCAACACTTTAAATTCACAATTTTGAAAGCCGGCTTCTTCCATCCACTTAGTAAAACGATCATAATCCGGAAAAGCCTGCACACTTTCATACAAATAGCTGTATGCTTTTTTATCCTTGGAGCTATAACGACCAATGGTGGGCAAAACGTATTTGAAATAGGTATTGTATAATTGCTTGAAGGGAGCTTTTCTAGGCTGGCTAAACTCAAGAATCAATAATTTTCCGCCCGGTTGCAGTACCCTATAGATTTCTTCTAAGCCTTTTTGTGGGCGTTCAAAGTTTCGGATTCCAAAAGCAATCGTAGCAGCACCGAATTCATTTTTGCCGAAAGGCAGTTGCTCACTGTCTCCTTTAATTAAGGAAATCCGATCTTGAAAGGATTGCTTATCGATCTTCTCTTGCCCATAGCGCAGCATTTCCGCAGAAAGATCCAGTCCTGTTACGGACAAGTCGTCATGAGCCTTAACGATGTCCAATGCAACATCAGCTGTTCCCGTAGCGACATCCAATACTTTTGAAGAAGGTAGGGCATGGAGCTGCCGGACCATCTTCTTTCTCCAGCCTTTATCGATTCCCATTGATAGGACTCTGTTGAGCAGATCATATTTGCCTGCAATGTTGTCAAACATTTGCTCAACCTGTTCCTTCTTGCTCCCCGAAGAACTATATGGTTTAACCTCTTTCAAATTAGCCGTTTATTTAATATGTGTGCAAATATAGTGTATTGTCACCGCCGCAACAACGGCTTGGAATGGATTGTTTGTTGCAAGAGAGTCAATCATTCTGATTATTTCGTCTTTGGAGTGCGCGTTTTACTGAGGAAAGAAGGCTTAAAATGTCGAATATCCCACATATAAACATATGAGAAATGCTTTAATTTGATTACTTTTGTCGCATTCAAAAGGAAAGAGTTGCATGGCAGATACGCATAAAATCGTACCGATTAATATAGAGGATGAGATGAAATCAGCTTACATCGATTATTCGATGTCTGTGATTGTCTCAAGGGCCTTGCCTGATGTGAGGGATGGGCTGAAACCCGTCCACAGAAGAATATTATATGGGATGGATGGCTTAGGTCTGTCTTATAATTCATCCCATAAAAAGTCTGCACGTATTGTAGGAGAGGTGTTGGGTAAGTACCACCCACATGGGGATAGCGCAGTATATGACGCTATGGTTCGGATGGCTCAGTCTTGGTCCATGAGGTATCAACTCGTGGATGGTCAGGGTAACTTTGGTTCCATGGATGGAGATTCTCCTGCAGCTATGAGATATACCGAAGCTCGCTTGCAGAAGATAGCCGGAGAAATGCTTTCGGATATCAAAAAGGATACGGTCGATTTCGATCTGAATTTTGATGATTCCTTAAAAGAGCCTACCGTACTTCCTACCCGTGTACCAAACCTATTGGTCAATGGAGCCTCAGGGATTGCCGTGGGTATGGCTACCAATATGTTGCCGCACAACCTCTCTGAAGTGATTGATGGATTGTGCTTGATGATTGAAAATGAGGAGGTTACGATCGACGAATTAATGCAGCATATTAAGGCGCCTGATTTTCCAACCGGTGGAATCATCTATGGTGTAAGTGGTGTAAGAGAAGCTTTTGAAACCGGAAGGGGACGAGTGGTCGTTAGGGGAAGAGCCGAAATTGAGAATCTAGATAATGGTCGAGAAAGAATAGTCATATCTGAGATTCCTTACCAGGTAAATAAAGCAAGCCTCATCATCAAGATTGCAGATTTGGTCAATGAAGAGCGTATCGAAGGGATATCTGATGTGCGTGATGAATCGGATCGCAGAGGATTAAGAATTGTAGTAGAAGTGAAGAGAGATGCCATGGCCAATGTGGTGCTTTCGAAATTATACAAATACACACCTTTACAGTCCAGCTATGGCGTAAACAACATTGCTTTGGTTAATGGAAGGCCGATGTTGTTAAACCTCAAGGACATGCTTCGCCATTTCATCGACTTCAGAATCGAAGTAGTGGTCCGGAGAACACGCTTTGAGCTTCAAAAAGCTGAAGATCGAGCGCATATACTAGAAGGTTTATTAATCGCTCTGGATCATTTAGATGAGGTGATCAAGCTTATTCGTGCTTCTTCAACTGTCGATGAGGCGCGTACAGGTTTGATGACTAATTTTGAGTTGTCAGAGGTACAAGCGCAGGCAATATTGGACATGCGTTTGCAGAAACTTACCGGCTTAGAGCGCGATAAGATCAAAGAGGAGTACGCAGAGCTGCAGGAAAAGATTGCTTACTATAAGAAAGTCTTAGGCTCTTTAGAATTACAAAAAGAAATCGTTCGTGACGAGTTACTAGAGGTCAAAGAAGCCTATGGTGATGAGCGTCGTACAGACATTACTTTTGACGACGGAGAAATCAGTATTGAAGATTTGATTGCTGATGAGCAGGTAGTGGTGACGATCAGCCATTTGGGTTATATCAAGCGTACCAAGGTTTCAGAATTCAGAACGCAGAATAGAGGAGGACGAGGATCTCGCGGCTCTAAAACGAGAGATGCGGATTTTGTGGAACATATGTTTGTGGCCAGTACCCACAATTATTTGCTCTTGTTTACGGAACAAGGACGATGCTTCTGGTTGAGAGTGTTTGAGATACCTGAGGCCAGTCGCACCAGCGCAGGAAGGGTCATTCAGAATATCCTTGAAATCCCTAAAGAAGATAAGGTAAAGACCTGGATAGTGATTGAAGACCTGAATGATCAGGAATTCTTGAATTCACATTATATCACATTTGCAACTCGCAACGGAATCGTTAAGAAAACGCTGGTAGAAGCCTATTCCAGACCTCGAAGCAGTGGAATCAATGCCCTGAATCTTCAGGATGGTGATTGGTTAATCGATGCGCGCCTGACGGATGGCGAGAATGAAATATTACTAGCAAGTAAAGAAGGAAAAGCGATACGCTTTTTCGAGAAAGATGTTCGTGCCATGGGTAGGACAGCGACCGGCGTTAGGGGTATGACGCTGCAAGGAGCAGAGGATGCTATCGTAGGGATGGTTGTGATTGACCCTTCTATCTACGATCATGATATTTTGGTGATTTCTGAGAAAGGAAATGGCAAAAGATCTGAGGTGGATGAATATCGACTTACACGCAGAGGTGCGAAAGGGGTGAAAGCCATGAGCATCACACAAAAAACCGGCAAGCTGGTGGCCATTAAAGCGGTCAAAGAAGAGTATGATTTGATGATCACAACGAAAGACGGCGTGGTCATCAGAACTTCCATTGCTGATATCCGTGTTATGGGCCGTGCAACACAAGGTGTGAAAATCATTCGACTGGATGATAAATCTGAGATCGCTGATGTAGCCTTGGTGCGTGATACCAGTGACGAGGAAGAGTAAGACTATGATAGGAACTCAAATTTTAACGAATTATTTGGGTCCCTTAACAATTGATTAGCGAAAATTTTCCAATTATATTCGTCTAAATAACGAATCAATCTAAACCAACATGAAACGTATACTGCCTTTATTTCTCTTTTTAATGATCGGGGCATTAAGCCTTAATGCTCAGGATGATGCAAAAAAGATGATGCGTAAAGCGGACAGAGCACTTGCGCGTTACAATATTGATCAAAGTGCTAACAAGGATGACCTTGATAAAGCGAAAGATCTGATCAATCAAGCTGTAAAGGATTCCGAATATTCTAAAGTAGCAGAGGCTTGGGTCATTAAAGGCCAGGTGTATGATGCTTACGCAAATATGGATTTGAAGACTCAAATAACCAATCCCAATGCAGCACCTCAATATCCGGATGCACCTTATGTCTCTTATGATGCCTATATGAATGCGATGCAATATGCTGAAAAAAGCAGATATAAAAACGATGCTTTAGACGGACTTAAAAATGTTGCTCAATTCATGAGCATGGAAGGGAATGCCTATTTGAGCACACAGGAATATGACAAGGCATATAAGCCTTTAGACAAGCTGCTCGCAATTCATCAGATTATGGTGAGAAATGATGAAGACCCTGTTTTTCAATCTGAAGCAGACTTTAATCAACAGAAGTATGTTGTTTCTGTATGTGCTGCTCAGGCTGGAGATGCAGAACGATCCAAAGAGCTTTTGGTAGAGTTATATGAAAAATCGTATGAGCAGTCAGCTGTCTACTCTATGCTGTTCGATATGTACAATAAAGAAGGGAATACAGAAAAAGCTGCAGAGGTATTGAATAAAGGGAAAGAGTTGTTCCCTGATGACTCTCAGTTGTTATTTGCCCAAATCAACTACTATATTCAGAATGAAAAGTACGACGAACTAGAGGCTAGTTTGAAGCAAGCGATTGCTGCAGAGCCCAATAACGCTTCTGTAAGATCTGCTTTGGGTAATGTCTATACCAAACTATTTAACGATAATTTGGAAGCAGGTAATGAGGAAGATGCATTGAAGTATAAAGCTCAGGCTATAGATTATTATGAGCAAGCATTGGAAATAGAGCCAGAAAGCTTTGATGCACTCTATTCAGTGGGTTCTATCTACTTTAATGAAGCAGCTACACTCACCCAGCAAATGGGAGAGTTGGGTATGAGCAAGGAGGATCAGAAAAAGTATGATGAATTAAAGGAGACTACAGAAAAGCTCTTCAATACAGCGCTACCTTACTTCAAGAAAGCAGAACGCATTAATCCCGGGGATCAGGGAATGCTCATCGCCTTAAAAGAAATCTACGCTAGAACCGGAGACTTTGAAACCTCCAATGAGTTTAAAAAGCGATTGGAAAAAGTTCAGGGTGGAGGAGAAGTGACAGAGTCCTACTTCAACGCTCAAGGAAACTAAGAAACCATATATTCAATTGGAAAAGCCGTTGTTCATTAGAATAGCGGCTTTTTGTTTAAATCCATCCCATGAGTAAGAAATTTGACGAACCTAGCGCTTTATCTGATGTTGGAGCCTTTCATGATACGTTTCAATTACCCATAGAGTCAAACCCTGTGATTCCGGCAAAAGAAAGATGCGCCTTAAGAATCAATTTGCTTCAGGAAGAGTTAAATGAGCTCAAAGAAGCTATTGAAGATCGAGATATTGTTGAAATCGCCGATGCTTTGGCAGACTTGCAGTATGTGTTAAGTGGAGCTGTTCTAGAGTTTGGACTGGCGAATCATTTCAAGGCACTTTTCGATGAAGTCCAAAGATCCAATATGAGTAAAGCCTGTTCCTCTGAATCAGAGGCAATGGCCACTCAAGAAGCCTACAAGCTTAAAGATGGCACAGAGTCTTATGTGCAGAAAGTAGGTGATCATTATATTGTATATAGAAAAGGCGACCATAAAGTCCTGAAGTCAACTCATTATTCACCGGCCAATTTGGAAAAAATCCTAAAATGACGGATATTTAGTCAAATGACTAAAAACACGTCAAAATATAAAAATAGCCTTAAAGGAAGGGGGGCTCAGATTAATCCCAATGGGCATTTCAGCAAGACATTCACTGATTCGGCAGATTCATTTTACAAGGATGCGCAGGGCGTTCGTACTAAAGTAATTGAGGTACGAGCTAAATCCATCGTGAATCATGTGCCTTCTCCTGATATTCGGATGGATTATAGTATGAATCCTTATCAGGGTTGTGAACATGGATGTGTGTATTGTTATGCTAGGAATACACATGCCTATCATGATATGGGTACTGGCATTGAATTTGAATCAAAGATTATCGCCAAGATGAATACCGCAGAATTACTGCGAGACTATATCAATAGAACATCTTGGAATGCATCTCCAATCATGTTAAGCGGCAATACAGATTGCTATCAACCGATAGAGCGCAAATATGAGCTCACACATTCTGCCCTGAAAGTTTTCTTGGAAGCAAAGCATCCTGTGGGCATCATTACGAAAAATGCTTTGATACTGCGGGATCTGCCTATTCTGCGATCATTGGCGGAACTAGGCTTAATTCAAGTAGTGATTTCCATTACCACGGCTAATGAATCTTTAAGAGCGGTCATGGAGCCCAGAACATCTACCTACCACAAAAAGAAGCAGCTTATCACTCTATTAAGTGAGGAGGGCATACCTGTTTCTGTCATGATGGCCCCCATTATACCAGGTCTGAATGATCACGAAATTATGCATATTGCCCGTGAGACTGCTCAATCAGGTGCACGGAGTTTCCATTATGCGACCGTTCGATTAAATGGTGATGTAGAGACTATTTTTAAGGATTGGATATATCAGTTCTACCCGGATAGGGCTCAAAAGGTGTTAAATGGTATCGCATCGCTGCATGGAGGAAACCATTATAGTGCTCAGCATCATGAACGTATGACTGGAAAGGGTGTGAAGGCTGACCAAATTAAACAACTCGTTCACTTAGCGCGTAAGAAATATTTTAAAGAATCGAAATTACCAAAGCTAAGACAAGACTTGGCTATTAAAAATGGACAGGCGCGGCTCTTTTAAGACTCTATTTCTGCATCGTCGATTAATTCATCCCCATCTCCGTCACGGTCCTCAAATCCTTTGACTTTCCCTTCTTTCTTGCCAGGGGATTTCCCGGGACTCATTTTACGGTCGGCAAATGCTTTTGCTTTTTTCATGAAATCATCATCTAATCCCCCCCAATCTTCTTCGATTGCCTGATGATGAGATCGGGTATCCACAGACGCTTTTTCTTCCTCATCTTCAGCTTTTAATTCTGCAATGAGGGAATCTATTTTATTAGATAAATCACTTAAAATGCTTCTGTCTTTATCTATATCCTCATCAGTGGGTAGATCTGAACTTTCTTCTTCCGTCATAAATGCATCTTCCGGAATGTTGGGCTCACTTTCATAGGGATTAGTCTTGGATTGAGCTTTTCGTTTTTCAAATTCCTGAGTGATTTTATTCAAGGCTTCTTCAGCGCCTTCTGCTACCTTGTTGCCGGCATAATGGAGTTCACGGCCCAGATCTTCAATGAATTCTGCTGCTTTGTCAGAACCATTTTTGAACTCGTCTTCATTATCATCCAGCCATTTTTTAAATTTATCAATGATGCCCATACAACTGATTTTTAGTAAGATACAATAAAGATGAGAGAGAAGGAAACAATGCGAAATGAGAAAAATTTTCAATTATTTTGAACCATATTATAATATCATTGTACATTAGTTCTATGCAAAATTCAAGATTCAATATGCTACATCATCATGCTCATATGCACCCTCAGGTGGATTGAGTAGTGATTTCCGTATAATTTTCTCACCCACCTGCAGTGTCAGGTGGGTTTTTTTTTGCCCCATTTGTTACTGTAGGTGTCAAACAAAACCAATGTTAACACTTGCCATACAAAAATCGGGAAGACTCCATGAAGGCTCCATAGAACTCTTAAAATCCTGCGGTATCCACATTCAAAACGGAGGACGTCAACTTAGAACCAGAGCTACCAATTTCCCTTTACAAATCTATTATCTGAGAAACTCAGATATCCCTGGTTACTTGGAAGATGGTATTGCTGATGCAGCCATTTTGGGGCAGAATGAATTGGAAGAACAAGGGGCAGACCTGAAAGAAGAAATTCCTTTAGGTTTTTCACAGTGTCGGTTATCAATTGCAGTACCCAAAAATAACTCATTTAATGGATTGCAAGACCTAAATGGGAAAAGGATTGCCACTTCATATCCGAAAAGCCTTCAGCGATTTTTGACACAGGAGGGAATATCAGCTAGCGTACATAACATATCCGGCTCAGTGGAAATTGCACCCAATATAGACCTTGCGGATGCGATATGTGACTTGGTCAGTACCGGAAGCACCCTCTTTCAGAACGGATTGAAAGAGGTTCAAACCATCCTTTACTCCCAAGCAGCCTTATTTTCAAGGCTTGACCTCTCTCCCGAAAAGAAAGAAATTTTACAAAGCCTGGTAACCAGAATTCGCTCGGTTTTGGAAGCACGTTCCTCAAAATACATCCTTATGAATGTACCGAATGATAAAATCCAAGCAGTCAGTGAGGCCTTGCCTGTGCTGAAAAGTCCAACGGTGATGCCCCTTGCTATACAGGGGTGGAGCTCCGTTCATACCGTGATTCAGGAGGAGGACTTTTGGGAATCTATTGCCTCGCTTAAGAGGACCGGAGCCCAGGATATTTTAGTCATACCCATTGAAAAAATAATCAGATGATGAATTTAAGCATTCAAGAGACAGACGCGAAAGATTGGAAACAATACATGGAACGGTCCAACTTGGATCATCCTGATTTATCTGATTTAGTACAATCCATATTTACGGAAGTAAAGGCGGAAGGAATAGCTGCCGTCAAAAAGTATGCGAAGCTTTTTGATGATTACGATGGCATGATAAAGCTCAGTGAGGAAAGCAGAGTAGAAGCAATCGGCACAATCAGTGGAGATTTAAAAGAGGCTATTCAATTGGCCTATACCAATATTAGAAAATTTCATGAAGCACAACAGCCTGCTGAGCAAAAGGTAGAAATTGCTTCCGGAATCAGTTGTACCTTATCGCCTAGAGCATTAGAATGCGTAGGTTTGTATATACCGGGAGGCACTGCACCTTTAATCTCTACCGTGCTTATGCTCGGTGTGCCTGCTCAGATTGCTCAATGTCGGAATATTGTTCTTTGCACACCTCCGGGGCCGCAAGGGGAGATCTCCCCGGCAATTCTCTATGCGGCTCAAATGTGTGGCATCAAGAATGTATACAGGATTGGAGGCATACAAGCTATTGCCGCTTTTCAATATGGAACAGAGTTGTTTCCCAAAGTAGATAAGATCTTTGGTCCGGGCAATAAATATGTGACAGCGGCTAAAATGTATGCCCAATCCCTGGGGACACCAATTGATTTGCCCGCAGGTCCATCCGAACTACTGGTGTTGGCAGATGAAAGTGCGCATCCACAATATTTGGCTTCTGATCTTCTTTCGCAGGCTGAACATGATCCTCATTCACAAGTCATTCTTGCCGGAACCGAAAGAAAGATTTTAGAAGAAACAATTCGT
>CAZGGG010000037.1:0-3813 GCA_964525165.1 uncultured Saprospiraceae bacterium
GGAATCGAACCAGGGACACCAGGATTTTCAGTCCTGTGCTCTACCAACTGAGCTAAGGTACCTTGCTTTTAAGCGATTGCAAATCTAGAGTAATTTCGGGAAACAAAAAAGGAACCCCTGAAAAATTTATTAGCTCAGCATAAAACACGAACTTAATCGTTCTCAAACTAAAGAGATTGACATGGTATTATCGCGCGCCATATTTTCTGTCCTGGGATTATTGGGAGCTTTTGCCCTCTACCAGATTTTTTGGTTAGATGCATTAAGCTGGAGATGGATCCTTGCCGCCCTGATCTTCATCGGTATAATGGTGTATGTATTTCAGCCGCAGATCAACTATTGGTGGATGAAAAGGCAAAATATTCAATTGAATCCCTTGGAGCACCATTTCCTATTGTCTCACTTCCCTTATTATCAGCAACTTTCAGAAGAAGATCAAAAGGCATTCGGGCAACAGTGTTTGTTTTTTGTGGAAGCCAAAGACTTTATTTTACAAGGTGTTCCTTCCCTTCCCGACGATATCAAATTGCTGATTGCCGCACAAGCAGTTGGATATGAGTTTCTTTTTGCCGAAAGGCAGAGTTGCTTTGCTGATTTCGAAAGAATTGCCATCTACCCGCACCCTTTCATCAGTCCGGATATTGATCAAGTTCATGCCTCTGAGACGCATTTTGGAGATAAGGTTTGGATTTTCTCTTTACAGCAATTGCTTCCCGGGATCACCCAGCCCAAAGCCTATTTTAATGTGGTGGCCTATGAATTCGCAAAGACGCTGAATTACAAGCATCCTGACTGGTTTGCCGAGCTGAAAAAACTGAGCCAGGAAGAGATATGGCTGAAGCTCGAACAAGAATATGGCCAAACACTTCCCGCTATTCAACGCTGGATCAACCTTGAGGAAATTGACCCCATAGCCGTGTACCTTACAGAGCTATTATTCAACGCTTCCGCAAAACAAATTCCGGTACATCCGAAAGTCTTACCTCGATAGATAAATCGAACGATTTCTATCCAGTTCGCGGAAAACAGGGTCTTTTAAGTGCTTAATGAACTGAATGGCTTCTCCGGTAGACTTCATTTCGGGCCCTAGGGCCTTATCCACATTATTGAATTTATCGAATGAGAAAACCGGAATCTTTATGGCATAGCCATCCAGGTTCTTATTGATTTCAAAGTCCTTCAGTTTCTTATTCTCCAACATGACATGAGTAGCAATATTCAAATAAGGCACTCCATAGGCCTTGGCGATAAAAGGAGTCGTCCTCGATGCCCTTGGATTGGCTTCAATGACATAGACCTTTTCATCTTTGATGGCAAATTGGATGTTGATCAAGCCTTTAACATTCAAGGCTTTGGCGATTCTTTCTGTGTATTCCTTCATGGTCTCCAAAGAGGCTTCTGAAATACTATAGGTTGGAAGTACTGCAGAGCTATCTCCGGAGTGAATTCCCGCAGGCTCGATATGTTCCATGATTCCCATGATGTGGACTTCATCACCATCACAAATGGCATCAATTTCTGCTTCCTTCGCTCGGTCCAGGAACTGGTCGATCAACACTCTGTTGTCCGGTAGGTGCTTGAAAATATCCAGCACATGGCGTTCCAGTTCATCATCATTGATCACAATACGCATGCGCTGTCCACCCAATACATAGGAAGGCCTCACCAATACAGGGTACGTAACTTCATTGGCAATTTGAAGGGCCTCATCCGCGCTTTCAGCAACCCCATATTTTGGATAGGGAATTTCAAGTTCTTTCAATAAGTCGGAAAAACGGCCTCGGTCTTCGGCCAGATCCATATCATTATAGCTGGTACCGATGATTTTGACACCCTTTTCTTCTAACTTTTCCGCTAGTTTGAGCGCCGTCTGACCGCCTAACTGGACAATCACACCGTCCGGCTGCTCATAATCGAGAATATCTTCGATGTGCTCCCAAAAAACGGGCTCGAAATATAACTTGTCTGCTATATCAAAATCTGTAGAGACGGTTTCAGGGTTACAGTTGATCATAATGGACTCATAACCGGCCTCTTTGATAGCTAAAAGACCATGCACGCAGCAATAATCAAATTCAATCCCCTGGCCGATTCTGTTGGGACCCGACCCTAAAACAATGACTTTCTTTTTATCGGAAACCACACTTTCATTCTCTTCTTCGAAAGTCGAATAGAAGTAAGGGGTTTGTGCTTCAAATTCTGCCGCACAAGTATCCACCATTTTATAGGCTCGACGTAAATTTCTCTCTTTCCTGTTTTTACTCACCACCTCCTCATCTATACGAAGCAACCAGGCGATCTGAGCATCAGAATACCCGTTCTGCTTCAATTCCAGGAAAAGATCATTCGGAATATCTTCCGGAAGGTTGTATTTCAAGAGGCGATCCTCCAACTTGACCAGCTTCTGGATTTGCTTAATATACCAAGGGTCAATCCCGGTCAATTTACAAATCGTCTTCACGGGTACCCCCAGCCGAACGGCATCTTTGATACGATAGACACGATCATCTTTGGCTACTTCCAGTCGTTCGAGAATATCTGCGGTGCGAATCCATTCCTTTTTGTCAGCTCCCAGTCCCATTCGGTTGTTTTCCTGAGACTGACATGCTTTTTGCAGTGCCTCGGTAAAGGTCCTTCCAATGGACATCACCTCCCCTACAGATTTCATTTGCAAGCCTAAGCGGTGATCCGCTCCTTGAAACTTAGAAAAGTTCCATCTCGGCATTTTTACAATGACATAATCTAGAGTCGGTTCAAACAAGGCGGATGTGTTGCCCGTAATTTGATTTTTCAATTCGTCTAAGGTATACCCTATCGCCAACTTGGCTGCGATCTTTGCGATAGGATAACCGGTTGCCTTTGAGGCCAATGCTGAAGAACGGGATACCCGTGGATTGATCTCGATGGCAATCAGCTCCTCATCCTCCGGGTTGATCGCAAACTGGACATTGCATCCTCCGGCAAAATTCCCCATGGAGCGCATCATCTTGATGGCGTCGTTTCTCATTTGCTGAAAAGCGGTATCGGATAAAGTCATGGCCGGCGCCACTGTAATGCTATCTCCTGTATGAATCCCCATAGGATCCATATTCTCCACCGTACAAATGATGACCACATTATCATTGGAATCGCGGAGTAATTCTAATTCATACTCTTTCCATCCTAATACGGCCTTTTCAACCAATACTTCGTGAACAGGTGAACGATCCAGCCCTCTTCGTAAAGCCTCATCAAACTCCTCTTCTTCAAAAACAAAAGCACCACCGGAACCTCCTAAAGTGTATGAAGGTCGAATGACCAGTGGAAACCCAATCTTTTGAGCTGCTTCTTTTCCCTCAAGAAATGAATTGGCTATGTAAGAAGGGGCCACTTTCATCCCTATATCACCCATATGCTTTCGAAAGGCTTCTCTGTTTTCCGCCAGCTCAATGGCATCGATATCTACACCAATCATTCTAACACCGTACTTCTCCCATAACCCAATACTATCTGCCTCTATGGCCAGGTTGAGTGCTGTTTGCCCTCCCATGGTCGGTAAGACAGCATCAATCCTTCTTTCCTTCAGGATATGTTCCAGACTATCGGTGGTCAAAGGCATGAGGTATATATGATCGGCCGTAACCGGATCAGTCATAATCGTCGCCGGATTGGAGTTGATCAGGGACACTTCAATACCCTCTTCTCTCAAGGATCTGGAGGCCTGGGAGCCGGAATAATCAAATTCACCCGCTTCACCGATCTTAATGGCGGCTGAACCGAGGATAACAACTTTTTTAATGCTTTTGTAATTAGATGTTGATCATCTGGATGAAT
>CAZGGG010000037.1:3823-11503 GCA_964525165.1 uncultured Saprospiraceae bacterium
CCTGCATAATCAAATTCACAAGCTTGTCCAATGACAATAGGGCCACTACCAATAATCAATACGGAACGGATGGATGAGTCTAACGGCATAGGTATGGTGTTTTGAGCCGCGGTCAAAGGTATTAAAAGTTTACCTCAATCGGGAATTTGGTCAAAAAAAGACGATTAAGCGGAAGGATTATGTGTGTCGGACTTAAAAGAGGGTAATTCGCCTTTGATCCATAAGTCTCGCTGAGGAAATGGAATCGTCACATTGTTCTCTCTGAACTTACGGTCAATTTCAAAGCGAATATCGCTCTTTACTCTTTCAATAAACATGAAATTTCTGGACCAGAAATACAATTCAAAGTCGAGAGAGGAATCTCCGAAGCCTGCAAAAAAGACAGATGGAGAAGGATGCTCCAATACAAAGACGTTGTCTCGGGCGACACTCAACATCAGTTCCTTTACGAGTTCTGTATCGGAACCATAGGCTACACCGACCGTAACTTTAAATCGTGCTTTGTCATCAAAATGGCTCCAATTCACCACTTCATCAACAATCAGCTTCGAGTTAGGTACAATGATAATGATGTTATCGCGGGTCTCAACCTGAGATGTTCGAAGGCCGATTTTTCGCACTATGCCCACTGTCCCTTTCAAGTCCACTACATTGCCCACCTCAATTGACCGATCGAAGAGCAGGATAATTCCAGAAGTCAGGTCATTGAAAGTTTGCTGTAATCCCAGCCCCACTCCCACCAATAAAGCAGCCGCAGACCCCCAAAGCACGGTAAAATTCATCCCTAAACTCTCAATAGAGAAGAAAAATGCCAGTACAAAAATTACATAGGTAACCAATTGATTGACGGCATATTGTGTCCCTATATCAATAGAGTTGTTGCGGTAATAAGGCATCATGATTACCCTGGTCAACACCCAGGCAGACAATCGGGCAAAAACAAAGATCAAAATGGCAAAAAGCAGATCAGAGATATTCAGTCCTACCTTCCCATTTTGAAAAGTCATGAGCTCTGCATCCCAGCGAAAATTTTTCAAGACAAAAATCGCCACCAATAGATATACGGCCCACTGAATCGTCTGATTGGGACCCGATTTTTTGATCAGCTCTATATTTTTCTTTCGGTCTGCCTTTTGCTGACGTTCATAACTTCTGGTGAACCATCTGGAGATGATTCGATCCATCATTCGAGCCAGAAAGATGAGAAAGACTCCGGAAAGTAAAAGAGATAAACGAAAAGGGTATTTCGTAAAATAGAGTAAGTCCCAATCGATCTTCAGGGCCCACATAACACCTAGAAGTGTCAACAGGATCAAGAGGAAAAAGGATTGACGATAAATACGGATCCGTGCCTGCTTCTCAAATTGTAAGCCATTGAGTATCGCCGGCATCAGAATCTTCGTGAAGATCCGGTATAATAAGAAAGACAATGCCACTACAAGGCCCAATGCGATTACTTGTCGAGTAGTCCATTCTATAATACCCAGATCCAAAATCACCTCATCCATATCACAATTTAGTCACCTTTCCATCTTGTAATTGATACTGCTCCTTGCTTTCAGGGCAAACCGCCCATCCGTTCTCGTCAAATTCAAGTCGATGACCGTATTCGCTCATCCACCCCAGCTGTCGGGCGGGATTTCCTACGACGAGCGCATAAGCCGGAACTTCTTTAGTGACCACTGCACCCGCGCCAATAAACGCATAAGCTCCGATATCATGTCCGCAGACGATGGTCGCATTCGCGCCGATACTAGCGCCTTTCCCTACCCGGGTGCGTGTATACTGCCCTCTTCTTACCACTGCTGATCGGGGGTTCACTACATTCGTAAACACCATACTCGGCCCCAAAAAAACGTCGTCTTCACAAGTCACGCCTGTATAGATCGAGACATTGTTCTGCACCTTAACGTTATTCCCTAAAATCACATCCGGGCTGACCACGACGTTTTGGCCAATATTGCAAGATTTTCCGATTCTGCAATCTTTCATAATGTGAGAGAAGTGCCAAATCTTGGTTCCTTCGCCAATCTCACATGGCTGATCGACCACTGCTGTTTCGTGCGCAAAATACTTTTCTGTAGACATAGGTTTCTGCTTGATGGGAATATAAGAAAACTGGATTAGCCTTGAACGTACATCAAATATTTTTCTTCAAAATAAGGCTCTTCAAAGTATTGATCCAGCATTTCAAACTCTACATATTCATGGCGCTTTAAGAGTTTTCGTTCCTTTCTGGGATCACCTCCCTTTAGGGTGATCAAGCCATTCGGTATGGCATGTCGATGCTCTTGAGATAGAATAGGTCGTGACCATTCCATGAGCTTATCCACCGTAGCCACGGCTCGACACACCACAAAGTCCATCTTGAATTTGCTTTCCTCAGCTCTCTGATGCAAGACGGCCACATTATGGAGTTGAAGCGCTTCTTTGACCGCTTCGACAACACGCAGCTTTTTGCGTGTCCCATCGATCAATACAAATTGAGTATCCGGCAATGCAATAGCCAAAGGTATCCCCGGAAATCCTCCGCCGGTTCCCAAATCACAAACGAGTGCTCCTTCCTTGAAACGGATAAATTTCAGGATAGACAAAGCATGCAGCACATGATGGGTATACAGATTGTCAATATCCTTTCTTGAAATGACATTGATTTTCCCATTCCACTCTGTGTATAGGGCTCCTAAAGCTGCAATCTTTTCCCGAAAGGGTGATTGATCCAATTCCGGAAAATACTTGAAAACTTCATTCATGACCAGTTGGATTGGTTCCGGCTCAAAGTTACAAGAAAGCCGATGCCCTGAAGCAAAAATTCAAAAGGGAGCAAAAAAGGGCCTAAAAAAATGGGAAATCCGGCAGGAATCACCTTTGCGGAAGCGGCCATCATTCTCAAACTCAAAATGTAATAAACCGACGAAAGTAACAAGACCATCAAGGGATGCTCAGGGAGTACCCAAAGTAAAGAGATGATACCTACCAGCATTACTAAAGGTGCGGAAAGTAAGACTGCCATTGATACGCCCTAAAGGTAGACATGTGGCGGCCTCTCTGGCGCAAGTGTTGCCAAAATCCCGACCCCACTGAAGTCCTGACCCAACTCTTCGGATCCAGAATTACTTCCACTCCGGAGCGGGCATTCAAGGCCTGAAAAACCAAATCATCATCACCGGAAGCGATACTTGCATGCTTATTGATATTCTCCTTTTGCAAGTATAGATCCGTCTGAACAGCCCAATTTCCGCCCATAGCCATATAAGCCCATTGACGTTGGGCAAAACCCAGAAACTGAACAGACTTCCAAAAAGACTGAAAATATCGGAACATGCCCCAAAAACCAAAGGGAGCCTTCAAAGCCACAAAACCAAGGGTGACCTGAACATGCTCCAGCTGAAGAGGAGCAATCATATACTGAATCCAATAAGGGCTGTTGGGCCGACAATCGATATCCGTAAACAACAGATACGCTCCCTTTACATAGGGCAAGGCTGCTTTAATAGCCCCTTTTTTCCCCGCAATATCCTTAGTGTCAAGCTGTAGCACTTCAATGGTGTCCGGATATTCCCTGGCCCACTTTTGCAAACGAGCCCAACTGCCGTCTGTACTCCGGTCATCTACGAGCAGTAACTGTTTGTCTTCATATTCTTGCTTGAGTATGGCTTCAATGAAGGGATCAATCTCAGACTCCTCATTATGAAGACACACCAAAAGGGTCACCTTTCCGCGCGCAAAGGTCAGCTCTGATTCCATGGGGGCATAAAGTTGCGTCCTGCTCAGATACAACAGAATGTAAGCACACGCCCCTATCGCTATCCATAGGGTCCACATCACAAGCAAGATATCAATTCTGCCCGTGAAAGAGATCGAAAGTGTAAAGCAGTTGACGGATTTTTATAGTAACAAATGGAATTCATCGATCTGTGGCGTGTTAGAATTATTACTTTTATACATGGATCTATAACAAATGAAAGCAACTCTTTTCATAGTCGGATTATTCTTTCTGATACCTATGGCTGCGCTTCCGCAAATGCGCATAGGGAACGATACTTTGTCCGGGATTGAATGGATTCAAGAGGGGCAAACCTACTTTCAAATTCAAGTGACCGAAGAAGGGATGTATCAAATATCTTTGGACCTCCTGAGGGAAACACAAATCCCCGTCGATCTTATCGCAGATGAGCATTGGCAGTTGTGGCATAATGGCCAACCGGTGCCCTTATTGCCTATAATTGAAGAGAATCAACTCCAAGCCTTGATGTTTCACGCAGAAAGCCCCAATGGAGGCTTGGACCAGTATTTGTTCGATCAAGGTGTTGCCGATCTCTTACATCCCGACTACGGATTAATCACTGATACGATGTCGTTTTATCTGAGCTGGAGCGCCGAAGGTCCACACCTGTTTTATAAACGTCTGGATACAGTTGTCACTGAGCCCCCGACCCCTCAAAAGTATTATTGGGCAGAACAGGAAACAAGCTACCATGAACAATGGGTGAAGCCCTACTTCAAGTTGAGCGGTGCAAATGTTTATCGATCGAAATTTTTGAGAGGAGAGGGTTTTGCGTCCGCTTTGATGCATTCTTACACTCAAGAAATCATAGCAGATCAAGCTTTTGAGGGCCCCGACGCGCAATTGAGCGTTCGATTCCTGGGAGATTTTGAGCCACACCTTTTTACATTGGCTGTCAATGGTCAGGAACGCTACCGATCCAATCATCCCTCTTTCGATCTCGTACAAATTGAATTGGCGATTGAAGCTCCTACCTATACTCAGCCTTTTGAATGGAGTATGCAGGGAAATCTGGACGCCTTGGATCGCTTTCAATTAGCCAGCGTTCGGCTGGCATATCCCCGAAAACCGATAGTGGAAAATACAGCCTATCTGGAAGGTATTGCTGCAGCTTCGGCTCCCTTTTATCAGTTTGAGGGTGCAGGCGAAAACAGACACTATCTGGATCTGGATGGATTGAAGTATTATCCAAGCAGATTTACAGGAGCAGCCGCAGAAGTGTGGGCTTTTGAGTCTGCTGCACAGCATCGTTTTGTATTCTTTGAGGAAGAGGTACCTGAGATCACTTCCCTGAAAGAAATCGCCCTCATCGATACTAGGCCCTTGACGACTGCCGACTTTATCATTCTAAGCAGCAAAAGGTATGAGGCGGACGGCAGCATTCAAGCTTATGCATCATACCGGGCTTCAGAAGCCGGAGGGGGCTATCAAACCGCCATTCTGTACTATGAGGATTTGCTGCACCATTGGGGATATGGAGTCCCCATGCACCCTCAAGGAATTAAAAACTTTGCGTATTGGCTCAGCCGGCAAAATCTCAACGATCCAAAAATTTTTCTCATCGGGAAAGGGCGAGAATACCCTTTCGTTCGATTGCCCGAACAAAGGTCTGCCCCGGAGCATGATGACTATGTGCTCCCTACTTATGGGTACCCCAGCTCCGATCATTTATTGTTTGCAGCGCCGGGTGAGAGTGCTGCCCGCTTTGCCATGGGTCGATTGAGTATTTCCCAAGCTGCTGATATTCGAGACTATCTGGCCAAAGTCCGGGCAAAGGAAGTGCCCAATCCACAACCCACTTATGAAAACGCCTATTGGCAAAAAAGAATCATTCATCTGGAAGGAGGAGGCAGTTTAAGCCCTCTGGTGTCTACTTACATGGCAGATATGCGCCATACCCTGGAGGATACCCGATGGAGCCCGGAGATTCAAACATTCAATAGACTTTCATCCAGCGGTATCGAAAAACCGGTAACGGACCAGGTCTTTGATGAGATCAACCGCGGCGTGAGCCTAGTCTCTTTTATCGGACATTCCGCGACCACGAATCTCGATTTTGATATTAACAATCCCGAGAAATATTCTAATTACGGAACCTTACCTTTGCTGGTGGCCCTCGGTTGTTATTCCGGCAATATCAATACAGCGCAGCAAAGCATCGGTGAGTTATATACCTCTTATGAAAATGGAGGGTTCATTGCTTCACTCGCGACATCCGGAACCGGTGAGTTGACCCAACTCTATCTCTTTGCCCGTTCCTTATACAGAACACTTGGAGCCCATGCGCATGAATGGACTATTGGGAATTTGATTCGGGAAGCTTTGCAGGATCGACAAGCATCCGATCCTCGACACGTAGCTCAATTGATGCTCTATGGTGATCCGGCTATCCGTTTATTTCGTGCCCAAGGGCCTGATTACACTTTTGATGTAGGCAGTTTGCAAACCGAGCCGGAAAGAATTGACAGTAATACGGATAGTGTAGACGTCTCCATTGACATTATCAATTTAGGATTGCAGTCCGATGAGGCGATTCCTATTGTCCTTAAGCACTCTTTTGGCGCCAACCAAGAGATCCTTTACCACGATACGATATCAGCGGTCGATCAAAGAACCCGTTTCCATCAAAAAGTGAGCATTCGCTCTCGAGACGGGCTGAATATTAATGAGTTGGACTGGACAATAGACCCGGAGAACAGCCTTACGGAATTACCGGATCCGGCTGCACGCAATAACAACAACAGCTCCGCTTTACTCAACCAACCGCTTTCCTTCTATGTGTTTTCAAATGGCATCACTTTAGAACACCCCTATCGCTATGCTATCATTGATCAACCGCAAACGGCATTAGGGTTCAGTACCAACGACCCACTGCAGGAGAATGCCCGCTATTTTATTGAAGTGGCGCATTCGAAAACATTCTCAGAGGATGTATTGTACCGGGACACTATAGTGTCTTCCGGCGCCTACATCCACTTACCCTTACCCCTTTCTTTGGATAGCGGACAGGTATATTTTTGGCGGGTAGGTTTTGACCGTCAAGATGGCGTTCGGGAATGGAAAAGCTCTTCCTTTCTCTACCTTCCCGGAAAGACGGGCTGGAACCAAAGTGTTGCAGAGCAATTTGAAGAAAATCCTATTTGTGACTATCGATGGCATGAGGACCGTATGTTCTTCAACAAAGAATTAGTCTTCGCTGAGATACTGAATACGTATAAAGGAAATGGGATTGGCGAAAATGGGATTATTTATGGTGGGGTGAATTTTCGATCTGTTCGCACTGCTTTCCAACAGATTGAAGAAGGAATAGCTATTACCGTCTTCGATACCCTACGCAATTTTTTTCAGACCAATACGGAAGCCTTGTATGGTTCTGTCAATAACAGCGGACAAGTCATACATTCCTACCCCTTCAGGACCCAAACCCTCGAAGACCGGGTCAAAGTCATAGATTTTCTTCAAAATCATATTCCGGATCACTCCTACGTCTTTGTTTATACTATCGCAGACAATGAAATCAGAGGCGAACAGCTGAATATACGCTCCTGGTTGTCCGATTCTGTCACTTTGGGTACCAGTATTGTGCATGAATTGGAAGCCATGGGTGCCCAAAAAGTCAGACAGGTCGCCACAGAAGGTATTGACATTTATACATATGCTTTTCGGAAAGGTCAGGGAGCCCTCAATGAAGGCTTTACCTCCCAAGAATTTGAGTTCTTAAGAGTGGGCATGACCCTGGGCAGAAGGTTGAATAGCGGCCGGATGAGCAGCCCTGAGATCCGCATGCAGGAAGGAGAACCTTTTATTACTGAATGGTCCGTCAGACAAGAAGAAGATACCGACTTTAATTTATTGACTGTGCAGGATGAACTCGGACAAAACCTCCATCAAAG
>CAZGGG010000037.1:11610-28091 GCA_964525165.1 uncultured Saprospiraceae bacterium
TTCTTTGAAGTTCCTGATTCTATTTTTGCAGGAGATGCCCTCCGCATCGGTTCTGCGATTCGACAAATTGGATTATGGGATCAACAAACAACTATTCCGGTAAGAGTACAGCTGATTGAAAACGGAAAAGTTATCCAAGACAGTATCACCACTGCCGTAAGACAAGACTCTTTTTACCTTTTAGATTATTTAGCTGTATCAGATGAGTTACAGGCCTCTTTCCTCGATATACGATTACAGATCAATCCTCTGGGCGCCTTTTCAGAGCGGAATCCTGATAATAATCTGTTGAACACCCGCCTCACAATACTGAAGGATGAGCAAGCACCCTTTTTGCAAGTTCGGCTCGAAGAGCAACTGATGCGAGATGGTCAAATCGTCCCCTACCAACCCGTCTTTGAGTTTTCTCTTCAAGATTTTAAAAGCCCTCTTCCGCTGCGTCCCGAACATCTGCAATGGGATTGTATTCAACCTGATGGATCTTCCTACCCTATTGCAATCGAAGAGCAATTGGTTGAGTATCTAACTGAAAATGACAATCAGAGCTTGAATGTAGTCTGGACACCTTCATTTTCTCAAAATGGTACCTACAGATTAATCGTAGCGGCCGAAGACGCTTCCGGCAACCCTACAGCAGTCTTTCAATCCAGTTTTAAAATTCAGTCTGAAGGGGCTTTTGAAAATATACAGGTTGTTCCGAACCCTAATTCCGGCCAATTTGCTTTGCGATATGATTACCTGGCCTCTATTGTGCCCGAAGATACTGAATTGATCCTCCTGGATCTTCAAGGTAAAACCATCTTCCGGCGATCGTTAAAAGATTTCCTTCAAAGCGGAAGAGGACGGGTAAGTGAAGCGATTAATTGTCATTCCTGTGTGCCCGGAACTTATATTTATCAGATCCGGATGGATACATCCTTAATTCATGAAGGAAAACTTCTGATCATTGAATAATCCACCCATTTACCAATACGGACCCAAAATCCCCATATCCGGCTACCTGAAGGATGCCTGGAAACGAAGGGAGGTTGCCTGGTACATGGCCTTGCGTGATATGAAAGTACGCTATAGGGAAACCCTCTTAGGATGGACCTGGGCATTGGCTCAGCCTATCATTACAGTGGCCTTTCTGGCCTTCGTGTTTCAATCCATCGCGCAGGTTCCAACCGGTGGAGTTGCACCTTTTCTGTTCGGAATGAGTGGCTATATAATCTGGGGAAGCTTCGCCAATAATATTGCACATTCCACTCATTTACTGAGGAACAGCCGATCTATGATCCGTAAAATATATTTTCCGAGGATCCTGCTGCCGACTTCAGGTTTTTTGGTCAATATGATTGAAACCGTGGTCGCACTCCTGCTCCTTTTTGCGGCAGCGATCTATTACGACCAAACCAGCATTGCGCACCCTATTTCCTTTATTGTAACGCTATTGGCTGCAGGTCTTGTCAGTTGGGGGATTTCTACAATTCTTGCTGGTGTTAACCTAAGGTATAGAGACGTCAACTTTATTATTCCCATCCTATTGCGGATGGGCCTGATTATTACACCCATTGCATTCAGCGTTCAGTCCGCCCCGGAAAGTTATCAGCTATTGATGTATGCCAACCCCGCCACGGCATTTATTGAACTCTTACGCTGGTCTTTATGGGATCTTGAACTCAATGCGTTCGCCCCATATTTTGCAATAGGTTGGGCATTGTTATTTCCTGTTTTCGGGATTCTGTACCTCAATTGGCTGGACCGTTTTATTGCTGATGTCTTATGAACAATTGGGTGATCAAAACGGAAGCATTAAGCAAAGAATACGATCTTTCTCAGGTACAAAGTGGACGCCTAATCGACTTTTTTACTCCTAAGAAGAAACATAAGGTGTTGAAAAAAGCGGTGGATCGACTCAGCCTTAGCATTGAAAGAGGCTCTGTCGTAGGTATTCAAGGGGTCAATGGCTCCGGAAAATCCACCTTTATCAAATTATTGGCCGGGATCACACGTCCGAGTTCGGGCAGGGTGCAGATTAAAGGCAAAGTAGCTTCTTTGCTGGAAGTGGGCACTGGTTTTCATCCGGATCTCAGTGGACGGGAAAATATTTTCCTCAACGGATCCATCCTGGGCATGACCCGTAAATATATACAATCCAAATACGATGAGATCCTAGCATTTTCTGAGTTAGAAGCGTATGAAGATGTTGCCATCAAGAAATACTCAACCGGGATGGAAATGCGGCTTGCTTTTGCAGTGGCGATTCACATTGAAAGTGACATCATACTCTTAGACGAGGTTTTAGCAGTAGGTGATCCTGCCTTCCGGCAAAAGTGTATCCGGCGCTTAAAGCAGCTTGCAGCTACCAGCAGAACTATCATAATTGTAAGTCATAATCAGGAGATGCTGGATCAACTTTGTGACAGGATGCTCACTTTTGAGTCCGGGAAAGTAGTCAAAGATGTCTGAGCTAACCTATATCAAAATCTACGGTGAACGTAATTCCGGTACGAAGTATCTGGAAGCCTTAATCGCATTGAATTTGGATGTTCATATCCTTCGCGGTGTGGAAACGCCATGGGTAGGACGGCAACGCAGAGACTGGATCAAGGATGCTTTCTTTCGATACAATGAATCCCGGTTTTTAGGTTGGAAGCATGCCATTCCACCCCTTTCATCCATCCTACAATTCAACTCCCATAAGCGACTCATTCTGATTTTCATCATAAAAAATCCTTATGCCTATTTGTTGTCCTTGTATCGCAGGCCATGGGAGTATATAGGGGTGCTGCCCGATACTTTTGATGCATTTTTGAAAAAACCCTGGGCAACGCATGGAAGAGATCGGCTAAACAGACGCATTCTGGCGGGGCCGGTTCAGCTATGGAATGAAAAGAATGAAGCATATTGGAAAATACATTCGGATCCGCGGATTACTTCTGTAATGATTCGGTATGAAGACTTACTCGAGGATCCGGAAAAGAACATCCGCTCACTGGCCGATGCCCATCAAATACCATGCTTCTCTTCATTTCGGCCGATTTTGAAAAGCTTAAACCAAGATACGGAAGAAGGGTATCAGGATTATAAGGAGTATTATTTGAGTGAAAGGTGGCGACAAAAGCTAGATAGAGCCTCTATAAACACCATCAATCGTCAACTAGACCCAGATTTAATGGGTTGTTTTGATTATTTTTAAATCAATTGATTATAATTTAATCCATTTCGCAACCAAAATCTGACAATCCGAGTCATAGTACGGGGTCTTTTTACAAACAAGCCAAGCAAAAAAACACTTTGAATCGATCTTCGCAGCCATATGGGTAAACGTTCGTTCAAAGACGGTGACAATTGAAAAATCAGGTATCGAAGGGCAAAAATAGATTTGGCATGTAGAGAAATATCTTCTCTGTCTAGAATATCAATATGCTTATGATATAACTCCTTCCTATTATAAAATTGGAGTTGATAGCTCATATTGTCCCTATGCACTCGTCGTATCGTTTTCACCTCTTCCTTTCCATAAAGAAATTTGGGGGTCCCATATTTCGCGATTCTTATATGGAACTCATTATCCTCTGCATAATGTAGGCTAGAATCGAAACCACCATACTTTTCAATCCATTTTTTCCTTACCAAAACACCTCCTAAGTGATATGTTGAGTTGGATCGTAAAAGGCTTTCCAAGGGACTTGCACCTTGAAACCTTGTATCAAATTCCATTAATTCATTTTGTTCCGCAAAATTCTGATCGGCTAGCTCCCCTTCTATAATCTTATTCATCGTGGGTAAATAAACCGCATCATATTCAGGATTATTTTCCATAAAACCAACAACCCAAGTAAAACGATCCTTAAGATAGAAGTCATCAGCATCTAAAAATGCAATCAACGGATATGAGGCACATTCTACACCCAAGTTTCGAGTGTATGCCGGTCCTTTTGGCTGAAGATGATTTTCATTAATCACCTTCACTTGTGGAAATTTCTCCCTCAACTTTTGAGCAATATCCAGGCTTCCATCTGAACTAGCATCATTTACTAGTATCACCTCTCCCACTTCCTTTTGATCCAAAGCAGACATAACAGCTTGCTCCAGATAGGTTGCTGGATTATGAAATGGAATAATTACGGATACCTGCAGCATTCTCTTTTCTTAAAAATACTTAATGACACACTTCATATAAAGAAAGGGATAAAACAATAACTTCCTAACCAATTTCCAGCTATCTGCTCGATTCTTCACGACCATGAATTGCCAGATGAATTTTAAACGTATCCATTTTGAAAAGGGGAAATCTGATTTCTTCAACCATTTCATATACCATCTGCTTGCATCTTCATAGTGTTCCTTGCGAACGGTACTTGTAGAGCCTTCATATTGATAATATATTGCTGCAGCTTGGTTATCGAGAAAAACTTTAGAAGGTAAAGCCACCAAAAATGCTCTCAACATATAATCTTTGTCTTCTTTTTGCAGCAACGATTCATCAAAACAACCCAGCTTTTTCATCATGTTTCTACTAAGGACAAGTCCACTAATATTTGGAATTGGATCCTCGGCAGGATTTAAAAAAATTTGGCGGGCAACATCCATCGGTGAGTCGGAACTTCTAGATGTCATGAATTCTTTCCCATTTTCAAATTTCAAAACCACATTGGATAGAGACAGGTCGATCTCCATTCCCGACAATATCTGAAAGCTGATGTTATTAAATCTATCCTTTAGAAATTCATCATCTGCATCTAAAAAAGCGATATAGTCTCCCTTGGCATTCTTTAAACCTAGATTCCTGCTCGCCGCAGCTCGCTTACGCACGCCTCCCGGATGGCGCAATAATCTTAACCTAGGATCTTTATGCCTCCAGGTTTCCAAAAATTCATATGAACCATCAGTAGATCCATCATCCACACAAATCAATTCCAACACTTCCTCTTGTATCAGCACAGAAGTAATACTCCTTTCCAGAAAAGGACGGGCATTATAGACCGGCATGATGACACTCACCTTCATATCTTAAAGTTGGGTAAATTAGTCCTGAATGAAGAAAAAAATATATCTAATTGAGCCCCACTCCCATGTAGAAGTGCTTTACAGATGGGTACAGTGTCTTCAGCATACTTCGCTTGAATGGGAGATCATAACATCAGACCAGAATTACGCTTCTCTCTGCTCAATTTCCAAAGCATACTCCACCCTTAATTACAAAAGATTATCGTTTCCTTTGTCTTTGCCACAGGATGGCTTATTCATCTTTGTTTCATTGCAAACAAATTGGAAGGCATGGAAGGAGAGCTTAAAAAATCGAACCTACCTATTAACGATTCATAATGTCAATACTTGGTTTTATCCAGCTAAAACAGCAGCCTTTCTTGCTACGGAATATGATTTCATTACCTACAGTTTAAAATATTTAAAAAGCGTATTTATCGATTCAAAAAACAAAGAGTCTTTATTAAAAAATGCTTCATTAATTATCCCCTACTCTTCAGTTTTGAAGCTTCCCGTAAAATTTTCTGGAAAAACTTTGAATCACCCTTTGATTAAGCAGGATGTTTCGGAAAAGGATCTCGTTGTTGTTATTCCGTTCTACAAGTCGCCTTCTTCTTATAACATTGCTTTTTTGAAAGACTCTTTACATAAATATCTAGAGCAAGATTATACTGTGTACATTCTGTCAAATGATAAAAATCGTACCCTTATCGAAGATGAATTTTATCCAGGAATAACTTTTCTTTCACATCCCATTTCTACGCTTCAGTATTACCGTTTAATTCGTAAAGCAGAGATCATCTGCTATCCGGTAAAACCCAATACGAGCTTTAATATTTATTCAGAAGTATTTGGAAATACAAAGTATTCCGGTTGGTTGAGGGATGGTCTAGAGTTTTCTTGCACTATTGATGTACCCCCAGATCTAAGATTAGAACCTTCTCATAATCTTCAAACAGCGAAAGAATATGCCCATCAATTGGAATCCCAATTGGATCAACTAGAATTGATTAGAGGTAGATAGTTGAAACCTAATTTTTTCCAAATGCTCAGACGCGCCTGCTAGCTTTTCATCACCAATAGTATATCTTCTATATACTTTCACTATAAAACTCAATGCCTGGGTGGTTTCATTGGTGCAAATTGAATCTTCAGCGTGAAAAAATTGTAATTTTTGAACCATTTCTTGTTCACAATCTCCATTCGACAATGCTAAAATCGGCTTTCTCGCCCCCAAATATTCATAGAGTTTTCCTGTCAAAATACCCCGACTGCCTTCCTGATTCCAGCTGAAGAGTAGATTGACCGTGGAGGTTTGTTGCAGGCGCCAGCAATCCCTTCTGGATCGTTCACCTAAATCCTGAAATTGACCGGGCCAATTGGCCTCTTCTGCCCATTTTCGGAAGACAAGCCCATCCTTACCGGCATAGCGAAGCAGCATCTGTTCTGCTGCCGATCCTATTTCCTCAATGTAAGCTCTTAGGGTTCGTTTCCATAATTCTGATGGATAATAGGGATATAAGGAACCGGTATAGGTAAGGGTAAACTGTGGCTCACCGCTCACTTTTTGCGGAATTTTATAGGATGGGTCTAAACCATTCGGGACTTTCCTTACTTCCTTACCCAACATCTGATGTAAGAGATCTTTCTGGCCCTCAGAAACAGCCCATAGCTGATCTGCCTGCTCAAATATTTTGCGGAAGCGGGATTGATGCCAGTCCGGCCATACAATATTGTTCTTAAATCGATCAATGGGTAAGTCTCTGAAATCTGCTACCCACTTCATGACCGGGTATTTTTCCTTCAGTTTTCCGGCGATCAAGTGATCGGTCAGTGGCGCAAAAGAGCTGATCACCAGGTCTATGGGATATTGTTCGCATAACTTTCGAGCTTGCATCAAAGCGGCCTGGTAGTAAATGCCGCCTCCTTCACCGATCAGGTAGGCCATGGGCAAAGCGCGCAACCATTTCCCCACTTGAAATTTCGCAGCGTGCATACTTGATTTGCCGGAATAATGGAGCTTTCCTTTTTGCAATTTCAGCTTCAGAGACCGATAATCAAGAATGGAAACGGTGTGCAGCTGCGGATCCTCCACCGGTCCAAAATGATGGAGCAAATCTGACGAAATCACATGGACCACATAACCTTTGGTTTCCAAAGCTTCTCTTATATTCTTCATCCGAAAGGCTGCCACAGTGGGCATAGGCGGATAGTAATAGGCTAAAAGGAGGGCGTGTTTCGTCAAGTTGAAGCATTGGGTGATCAAATACGATTCTGAGACTCAAAATAAAATCAGATATTCGCATTAGCAAATCAAGATATATGTCAAGCCTTTCATTCTCCATCGTAGTTCCTGTCTACAATCGCCCTGAAGAGGTCAAGGAGCTATTGGAAAGCCTTGTGCAACAAAGCGATCCAGCCTTTGAAGTGGTCCTGGTAGAAGATGGATCCACAGAAGATTGTCGGTCGGTCGTTGATGCTTTTCAAGAGAAACTGAATATATCTTATTACTATAAAGAAAACTCCGGACCGGGAGATTCTCGAAATTATGGAATGCGGAAAGCTCACGGGAATTACTATTTGATCTTCGATTCTGACTGCCTTATTCCGCATCATTACATCGCGACGGTCCGGCAAGCGTTAACTTCCGAATTTGTGGATTGTTTCGGAGGGCCAGATGCCGCTCACCATAGCTTTTCTGACCTTCAGAAAGCCATCAATTATAGTATGACTTCTTTTTTTACCACCGGGGGTATCAGAGGGAAAAAGAGCAGTGTGAGTAAGTTTCAGCCGCGCTCCTTTAATATGGGAATTTCTCAAAAAGCTTTTGAAATCACTGGTGGCTTTGGAAAAATTCACCCCGGTGAAGATCCCGATTTGAGTTTGAGGATTTGGGCCGCCGGAATGGACACAAGGCTGATAGAAGAAGCTTATGTGTTTCATAAAAGAAGGATTTCCTTTTCGAAATTCTATCAGCAAGTTTTGAAATTTGGCATGGTTCGGCCCATTCTAAATAAATGGCATCCCGAACATTCCAAGCTGATTTTCTGGATGCCCAGCCTGTTTCTTTGTTTTGTGCTGCTCAGTTCAGGAGGAGGGGTGTTCATTTCACCCCTGCTTCTACTTCCTTTGCTGACCTATACGGTATTGCTCTTTTCAGATGCCCTCATCCAGTGCAGGAATGTACAAATTGCGATGTATGCAGTACTGGCAGCCTACATACAATTGATGGGATATGGTTGGGGCTTTATACAATCCTTTGTACAAATTCAGCTTTTGCACAGAGAGGAAGAGAAGGCATTCCCTCAGCTTTTTTTCAATTAGCGATTGTCTTTAATCTCTGCCAAAAGCCGTTATATTTGATAATCAGTTAGGTAGCCATTATAAAAATTGCTTATGAACTTCAAAAAAATCCTCCCGCATCTGGTAGCCATTATCGTATTTCTTGTGCTCTCAGCCGTGTATTTCTCTCCTCAATTGGAAGGGAAACGCATACAGCAAGGGGATATCGTCCAATATGAAGCCATGCAAAAAGAGGTGGTCGAGTTTGAAGAAAAAACAGGGGAAACCATCTATTGGAATAACGGAATGTTTGCCGGAATGCCTTGGCGAATGATGGCCGTGGGAAAGAGCTACAATTTTCTATTATCTGTCATCAACCCCATTTTGCAATTTGCCAATTACCCTTTAAGCTATGTTTTTTGGGGGATGGTGATCTGTTACTTGAGTTTGGTGCTTTTGGGAGTTAATCCCTGGCTGAGCATGGCCGGAGCAGTGGCCTTTGGTTTCAACATTAATCATATGGTATTGATTGAAGCCGGACACAATAACAAAATCAGGGTCATCACTTATTTTCCATTGATTCTTTCCGGACTGTTTCTGGTCAAATGGAAAAAGTACCTCCTTGGAGCGTTACTTGTGGGCATAGGTACTTCTGCGGCATTATACCACAACCACCCTCAGATGCTATACTACTATGGCTTGATGCTGATCATTCTTGTGGTTGCATTCGCTATTCAAGCGATCATGGAGAAGGACTACGGACACTTAGGGAAATCAGCTGCTTTTCTAGTGCTCGCAGCCATTTTGGGCCTTGGATCCAACCTGGCACAAATCGTTTCGACACAAAACTATTCCGAAGACACCATGCGCGGGGCTCCTATCCTTGAGCAAGAAAATCAACAGCCCGGTAGCTCGAGTGCTGTCGAAGGGCTAGACTGGGAATATGCCATGCAATGGAGCAATGGGACAGAAGACTTACTCAGCATTGTCATTCCCAGGGCTGTCGGAGGGTCCTCAGCTGAAGAAGTGTCGGGAGACAGCCCTACAGGCAGATTACTGAGAGCCAATAACGCACCTAGAGGATCTGATGGAAATTATCAGGCTCCTATGTATTGGGGGAATTTGAACTTTACCAGTGGTCCCTATTACATCGGAGCCGGCTTATTCTTCTTATTTATTTTGAGCTTATTTGCCTTCAGCCCTGCCATTCGATATGGCTTAATTGCAGCTACACTGATGGGCCTTTTATTATCGATGGGTAAAGAAGCAGAGTGGTTGAATCATTTTTTATTTGACCACTTTCCTTATTTCAACAAATTTCGTGCGCCGAATTCTTTATTGGTCAGCATGACGAGTGTGTTTGTAATTCCTGCATTTTTGGGACTTCAAAAGGTACTGAAGGATAAGAAATTTTCAGAGCGATCCTTATTCCTTGCTGCAGGAATTGCTGCAGGAATCCCTTTGCTCCTTGCTCTTGTAGGGCCGGGGCTTTTTGACTTCAGTGGCCCGGGAGATGGACGCTATAACCAACAGATATTAGACACCTTCATCGAAGATCGAATTTCCATGTTCCGCACGGACGCTTTTCGTTCTTTCTTATTTGCTGCAATGACTGCAGGCTTGGTTTTGCTGGCCTTACGGCAAAAGCTGAAATCGCTCCCCTTGATAGGTGGGATTCTTACCTTACTTTTTGTAATTGATTTATTCCCGATTGGGAAAAAATATCTCGATGCCGACAATTTTGTTGCTAAGCGTCAATATGAGCAAAATTTTGCCCCTCGACCTGTGGATCAGGAAATCCTAAATCTAGAACCCAAAGGCAGAGGTTATTACAGGGTTTTGGATCTTTCCATCAACACCTTTAATTCTGCCAGCACTTCAGCCATTCACAATACCATCGGCGGGTATAATGCCGCCAAATTGCAGCGGATTCAGGATATGATCGATTATCATATTTCCAAAAACAGTCAGGAAGTAGCGGATATGTTGAATACCAAATACTTCATTGATGGGAATCAACAGCTCAGGAAAAATCCCGGCGCTCTTGGCAACGCCTGGCTGGTACAAGAGGTGCAGTTTGTAGAAAGTCCCGAAGCGGAAATCAATGCTTTGAATAATTTTGACCCGGCTCGCCAGGCGATTATCCATGCAGGAGACTTTGGCAGAGATATCCAGGCAGGAAATGGACAAGGTAGCATTGAACTTGTGAATTATCGTCCGGATCAACTGACCTACGAGTTCAACAGCAATGCAGATCAGCTGGCCGTCTTTTCTGAAGTCTGGTATGGTCCGGACAAAGGATGGACGGCTACCATAGATGGCCAGGAGGCAGATATACTCCGTGCGAATTATATTTTGCGGGCCTTAGAGATTCCTGCAGGAAAGCATACCATTGAATTTACCTTTGAGCCGGCCGTTTCACCGGCATTGTTCTGGACCAGTGGTATCTGCTCTTCTTTGCTCTTGATCGGCATGATAGGTATGGTAGTGATCACAAATCGAAAACAATAATCGTGGAACGAAAAAGAATACTATGTCTGGCACCTCATCCGGACGACATCGAGTTCAGCTGTGGCGCCAGTGTTCACCGTTGGTTGCAGGAAGGTCATGAAGTTTGGTATGTAGCCTTTTCGCCCTGCAATAAATCGCTTCCTTCGGGTTATCCTGTCAATGCGATCTATGAGGAGTTAAAGCAATCCACAAAAGTTCTGGGCGTCTCTGAAGATCACTTGATCACCTATCAATTTCCGGTAAGAGAGTTTCCGCATTATCGGCAAGAAATTCTCGAGGAGCTCATTCAATTGAAGCGATCAATTCAGCCGGACTGGGTCTGCTTGCCAAATCAGTTTGACATTCATCAGGACCATCATCAAATCCATTTGGAAGGTGTTCGCGCGTTCAAGCACAGCTGCCTTTTAGGCTATGAGCTCCCCTGGAATAATTTTGAATTCAAATCAAATTTTCACGTCCGAATATCGGAAGAAAACCTACAAGCCAAGATCAAGGCCGTTCAGCAATTCAGCTCACAAAAGGGTCGCATTTACAGCAGAGACAGTTTCATCAGAGGGCAGGCTGAGGTCAAAGGCGTTCAGGTCAATTCCGCTTTTGCGGAAGCGTATCAATTGATTCATTGGGTCCAATAAAGCTACAGCTTTTCAATCCATTTCCTTTCTTCTACGCTTAATGCAGCTGCCACCATATCTTGAACAGCCCAGTCCAGGTGGTAATCAATGTGCGCTCTTTTTTTAGCGTGAATATCTACCAAAATGAACTGATTGCGGTTCGAATCAATCGTAACGAAAGTATGATCCTGAGTCGGAACAGGCATACTATTTTGCAGCCATTCCAAGGCACCTAATGCTTCAGGTTTTCCCGGCAAGCTTTGGAAGTCGTAAGCTGTTCGTTCTTTTTGATTCTGAAAAATGAGCGCTCCCGATGCCGTACTAGTTGCAAAATAGCTAGCATCGAATTTCACCCCTCCATGAGGGTTTTTCAGGCCCGTCACCACTTCTGAACTCGTTCCGTTTTGACGGTTGATCTCCATTACTTTTCCCTCATGAAAGAAGGTTGCCAAAATGACGTCCGGATTTTGCGGGTCGTAGGCAATCGAATTAATGAATGCGGCACGCATGGCTGTCGGCAGCACCTTCCCTTCAGGATGATCAATCAATTTGGCGCTGTGCCCCTTCTGCATATAATCTTCAAACTTTAGAGGATCCCGAGTCAAGAAAACCTCCTCCTTCGTCTTTGGGTCATGGGCAACAGCATAGCCATGTTCCCAAGCCAGCCATTCAAAAGAAACTTCTTTTGTCATGTAATCTATCTCAAAAATGATATCCAAACCCGAAGAAGCGATCAACACCTTATGGGGTTCAAAAGGCGAAAATTTTACCGTATGTATATAAGAGAACCAAGGGTGGCTCAATTGGTAAGAGGCTCCCCGATCGAAAATGTAAACCTGATCTTCTGCCGCTACGGCTAGTTTATGGTCCATAGCATCAATACCTCTGGGTTCCTTCATCCGGGTCATTTCTCTGAAGGAGGAGGTGCCGGAAGGATTCAATTCCGCATAGACAATTCCGCCTATGCTGACCGGCCGGCGCTCCACACTCCCTGCTTTACCGGACCGATTCTTTTTGGAGGCAATATATCTTTTTCGGATAGCCTGAAGGTCAAAACTCTTGATGGTGAGCAGAATCTCAAAGCTTTTAAAATGTGCTGCGTCCCATTCAAAATCCAGGATATTAATCTTCTTATGTTCCATGTACTTCTTGCTTAATTAATGAGACCATTTTTGAAGCCATCCCCTTGCGGGTAAACACCTTATGCGCATCACTTGTATGGGTCAAAGGAGTTTTATTTCGGTTTTGCCAATTTTGATACTCTTGCCATAATCGTTTGAAGATCAATTCTTCATCATCATAATCAATCATAGCTGCTCTTTCGGAAGTGCGCAAAATCGAGGCGGCATCTCCATCTAAAGGGCCTATGCTGAGAATGGGTCGCCGAACCGCCAAATATTCAAAAATCTTCCCGGTAATGATACTCTTATTATTTCCTTGTTGCGGAATAGGTAAAAATAGGAGGCTGCTATTCATCATTTCAGCAAGTGCTTGATCGTGAGGGAGAAAAGGCTTTTCGATCACAGCATCCCATCCTAGCACTTCCTGAATTTGACGATCAATAACTTCTGATCGGTTTCCTACCAATTTGAACCGAATAGTTCCTTCCGGAACCTCATGTATCATACGTTTCAAGGCACGCCAAAAGGCAGGGATATGCTGGCTGGCTTTAAAATTTCCTACATATGAAAGAACAAATTGGTCGTTCCTTTGAGGCTTGATATTACTCAGGTCATCTTCATCATAGCCATTATAGACGACCTCTATATTTTTTGCCCGATCTGAAAACTCGTCTCTCATCCCGGGACTGACCACCGTTAGCAGGTCTGCCTTTTGCACCACCTGGTTTTCAAGTGTTTGATCTTTACGTTGGGCCTTCTTGCTTCGATTCAAAAATTGGTTATAATATATTCGGGTCCAGGGATCTCTCAAGTCGGCGATCCATTTTAGGTCGGGTTTCCAAGTTTTCAGTTGCAACCCTATCAGCTGGGTGCTGTGCGGTGGGCCTGTGGTAATGATTAAATCAATTTGCTCTTTCTGAATGATTTTTTTCGCTTTTTTGATGGCCCCAAAATTCCACCCTACACGGGCATCCGGAATGAAATAATTAGATCGAACATAGTTTGCTACTTTTGATAAGAGGTTCTGATCATTCTTGATGTTGCCCATCCCTACTTCTACCTGCTTCCCCGTTTTGCCTCTAAGCATGTTGTACAATGCAAAAGGCTCTATAGCTCGTGTCCTGTAAACCTTTACCTCTTTGGGCACTTCATCCAATAAAGACTCATCGTAGGAAGGGAAAGATCCATTTTTTACGGTAAGGACGAAAGGCTGTATTCCTAAGGAAGGTAGAAATTTTGTGAATTTTAACCAACGCTGTACACCCGGGCTGCTACCGGGTGGCCAATAGTAGGAGATGATCAAAACTTTAGGCGCTCCGTTCAGCATATGTTGATTTGATTCCAAGATTATATAAACGCGTGCAATAGGCGAAACAATCTTCAAATATCCTAAATCCTTATGGATTTCTATCTTTGCAATTCAAGATATGAAGCATTCTAGCGAAAACGAACTGACAAAAGAAAAGTTACGGGACATTCTGATCAGTGGGTCCGATGAACGTTCTATTATTCTGCCAGAAACCGGAAAGAATAAATATTTCATAGATCCTGTAGACCACGAAGGTCTATTATGTCGGGGCTCCTGTACTTGCAACTTCCTGAATGAGCCCTCAGAAGAGGCGGTTCGCAAAACCTATCAGGTTTATCAGGCAAAAGGTTATGAAACCGTATTGAGTCATCAGTTGGAGCGACTCTATGCATTGCTATCGAAAAACTACTTTAATGAGTACGATATTCTCATTGCCCCTTCCGGTTCTGACCTTGCCTACATTCCGCTTTTGATCGCTGATATCCTACACCATGGCAAAAAGATTACCTCTATCGTCACCTGCCCCGAGGAACTAGGCTCCGGTTCTCGACTGGCTATGATGGGTCAGTATTTTTACCAGAAGAATCAATTTGGAGAGGAGGTTCAAAAAGGAGCGCAGGCTTTTGAGCACTTGAAGATTCGCTTACATAGTTTTTCTGCCAGGAAGAAGAATGGAGAAATCGCGAATTACGATGAAGATATTCTGACTCTGATGAGGAACTCAAAGGATGAAGCGATTTTGGGGCATCTCGTCGTTGGAAGCAAATCAGGGATTGAAGATAATCTCGACATTATACCGGAAGCACCTAAAGAAGTCATTTGGACGGTAGATCTATGCCAGTTGCGAAATTCCAGTTCTTTAATTCACAAGTTATTGGATCGGAATTGCATGATTATGATCACCGGCTCTAAGTTTTATCAAGCACCTCCCTTCTGTGGCGTCATGCTGATTCCAAAATCTATTTCTGAGAAAGTAGCGGCATACAGAGGTCCCATAGATCAGGGATTCACCCGATTATTCTCACGGCTCAACCTTCCGTTCAGCTGGAGTCATTTGAGCACCTATTTTAAACCAGATGAAAATCTCGGTTTGTTGTTAAGATGGGAAGCTGCCATTTCAGAAATGGAAGCATTGGACCGAATTCCTTCCGATGTATCTCAAAACATGATCGATAAATGGCATGATGTGGTTCGTGAGGAAATTGCACGGCACGAAGCATTGGAACTCATGCCTCACCAGGAACATACCAATAATAGTATCATTTCCTTTCGAGTGAAAAGAAATGGGACCTTTCTAAATTATGACGAACTAAAAGAGCTGTATGCTCGATGTTGCCTCCGTACACATGATGGCATGTTTAATGAATACAACCGCTTCACCATTGGTCAACCGGTTAAATATGGAGAGCGAGCATTTCTTAGGGTGGCGATAGGCTCTTTTGATATTCGAAAATTGATTGAGAAGGAAGACTTCAGAAATGACTTGTTCATTATCCAAAGAATCGTTGCCCTGAGCCAAGAAGCTGTTCCCCATGTCTAGGAAAGCTTTGATACAGGATTATCTCGATACCGGTCAGCATAGGGAAGAGGATGTGAATGTCATCTTTTATGATCTTATGGGTTTGGCTAAAAGTCTGCAGGAAATCCAGGCAGCTTTTCCTAAAGATAGCATCCACGCGGTAGCTATCAAGACATGTTCCCTGCCGGGTGTGTTAGAAAAAATAGGAAGTCTTGGGCATGCTCATGAGGCAGCGTCAGCCGGGGAAGTCACGAAAGCCTTAACCTCTTCGGAAGGTTTTGTGGTATATGATGGTCCGGCTAAGCATCATTTTGAATTGGAAAAAATGCATGAATTCGGAGAAAGGATGCTCATCAACGCCAATTCTTTTCATGATCTACATAAAATTCTTCAACATCCTTTTCCCAACATTGGGATACGAATCAATACTGAAGTAGCAGCCGGTGTCGAAGCCCGCTATGATGTAAGCACCCGGCGATCCAAATTTGGAGTACCGATTTCGCAAAAAGAAGCGATCCTCCAAGCCTATGTAGATCATCCTCGTCTAAATGCCCTACATTTTCATATTGGAAGTGGCATGACCTCCATAGCCCCTTTCCAAGAAGCCTTTCAAGTGATCAAGAGTTTACTGGATGATATTCATATAAAAAGAGAAGAGATGGGTATTCAAGAACGCATCCTTCTTTTGGATATCGGGGGCGGACTCAAAGCAGAGCCGGAGGCTGATCAATTCCAGCTGGTACGTGCCCTGGGGCAACTCGTGAAAGAACAATTCAGTTACGAAAACGCCCCCCGGATCATCACAGAATTCGGACAATATGTGCATACCCATCATGCATTTCTACTAACAGAAATTTCAGATATTTTACAGCATGACAAAAAACATGCGACTATGATCTTGAGTGCAGGAGCTAATATTTTCCTTCGCCAAGCCTATACAGATAGTCCGCCACCCTTTCGATATGAGTTATTAGAAGATGCTGCTTCCGCAAAAAAGCTAAGCTATGACCTTGCGGGGCCCTTATGCTTCTCCGGCGACTACATTCAGCGATCCGTGCCCCTTCTAGAGGCTAACATTGGCAACCATTTGATTATTGATCGTATCGGAGCGAATACATTTTCCTTGTATTCGGAGCATTGCAGCTTGCCTTTTC
>CAZGGG010000038.1:0-27534 GCA_964525165.1 uncultured Saprospiraceae bacterium
ACAGAATGTATGAATACCGTATCCGAGGCCACTTATCAGCAGTTGGAGGTGTTTCCTAATCCATTCCAACAGGCGTTCTCCATTGGACACATAGAAACTCCGCAACAAGCAGAAGTGATCTGGATGGATTTACAAGGTAAAATCATTGAGTCCCAAAGGATGATGATTCAAGAGGGTAAGCGCATCTACCCACCCGCTTCATTACAGGCAGGTACTTATATTGTGCGCATTATAGGAAAGCAGGCAGCTTATCAAGTTAGAGTCATTAAAATGTAGCACTTTTAGACTTTTCAGCTTCACCCCGGGTCAGTGCAGCGACAATTATCAATCCTAAGATAAAAGAAATGATGGTGGCCCAAAGGTAGGGTTCTGACGAGTATTGATCCGGGAAAACCTTCATTTCTTGCAATACTTTCAATTCTTCTGCCTCTCCGGTATAAGTCTCCAGAGAACTCCATTGAGTCCCGGAACTATCTGTCCAAAGTGTGGGAATTCTCCATGGCCATATCTTATTCAGGGAACCCAGCATAAATCCACAAAGGATAGCAAAGGTGGGAGATTTGAAATGATGGAAGGCATATGAAAGCACCCTTGAAAAGATCGCCATTCCGGTTAAACATCCAAGCCCAAAGATGAAGATTAATAGTAAGCTGTCGGTATTAAAATCCGTGATTAAAAGCTTCAGTTCCGGAATAACAATCACATACATACCCATAATCAGAAGAATAAAACTTCCGGATATTCCGGGCAACATTAACGCACTAATGGCAACCATTCCAGACAAGAAAACAAAGGGCAACGAACGGGATCCTTCAGCAGGAGCGATTGAGGTTAAGGCAAAAGCAATGAATGCAGCGAGAATGATGAGTACATATTCCTTTGGACTCCGGCTAGGCATGATTCTGAAAATATAAACCGATGAAGCTAGAATCAATCCAAAGAAAAAGCCCCAAAGGATTTCAGGGTAGTCTTGTACCAGTTGCGTAATCAAAAATACTCCTGAAACAATCCCCAAGAGCATCCCCATTATTAACTTGAGTAAAAAAGAACCATTGATTGCTGTCCAAAAAGCACTAACACCTTGCTTCCGGAGTACTGAAATTAAATGTGGACCAAAACTTTTAATAGTATCAATGAGCTCTTCATATATCCCTGTGATAAAGGCGATAGTTCCGCCGCTCACACCGGGAATAATTTCAGCGATTCCCATAGCGAAACCTTTCAGCATTAATGCTATTGTTTTTTGCATAATTTCAATCTTGATGTGTTCTCTTTATCCAACTTCCTTTAGATTGGGGTAAGGAGTCAATAAAGTCTGACGATAAATCAGAACTCAAATTTGTTAAATCTGGTTGTCCGGCATCCACCCAAGCGGTATACCAACTGGAACCAATTGCCAAGATACTGGCTCTCATCCTATTCTCCACCATCCCGTTCATCCGATCTTGGTATGCCCTTGCAAAATCCTCACATTGGGTAAGCACAGTCCTTCCCAAACGTTCATCGAAACACATCTGTTGATCTTTAGATACTTCCTCCCTCAAGGCCCTTTCAATAGCAAGTACACTATCCACTAGCTGGTGACTATGTTCTACGATATCCCAAAAATACTGGGCTTTATCTTCAAAATACACTGCCTCCCCGACATAAAAATCGTATTCATCATTTGCAAAAAGCTCAGGAATCCTGGACTCCCAAAAAGCATGGATACCATTCTGGTTCGTCAATTGACCATTATAATTCTCACTAGTATGAAGTGGAACATGAGCGTCGCCAATATAATGCCCCATCTCGGCCGACAATCGCAGTATGAGTGCTACATCTTTACTTTCAAATGCCTTTGTAAGTCTTCGCTGCATATGCTGTAAGTGATAAGGGAGCACTCCATGTTCAGAAAGATGATCCTCCCAAAACACCCTCCTCCCGGGCGCATACCAATTCAGAAAAGTCGCCAAGGTGTCCGCATCACAATCCCAAGTGCTATTATAATATTGAGGGAGAATAAGCGTCCTGAACGCGTTCCGTAGTCTTTTCAACTCTACAGAATCCGTCCCCCAAGGGATATATGCTTTTGACTCATCTATGGGACCGGGCTCCCTGATCCATACCGTATCAGAAGAAGGAAGGATGGTATATACCTTTGCATACTGCAATAAGGCCTGATCCCAAATTTGCGGAAGCGTATCAATGGGTAGTTGTCCTTCCCATTTATCCAAATCAATATAATGTCGGATACCTTCATAGATGGATGCATACCTTCTTTTATCGGGATCTACTGCATGTTCCTTGATATATTCAATCTCAGGGCGGTATAAAACCAACATTTCCATGGGCAAGGTAAATACAGCGAGTTGATTGATTCTACGATGCGCGAAAAAGCCCCAATCCTCATCAACCCAAGCATTTCTAGCCCAATAGCCACTACATAAAAGAGAAAGAATAACTATAAAAGAAGTAAACGATTTCATTCTTATTCAAAAAAGTAACTGTATGATCTAAAAACGGGCTTAAATAAAAAATATTGAGCCTGCATTAAATCGTTTTTTTGAGGATCGTACATCCAATAAGTGTAATTAAAGTATTTATTCTGTGCAGTCGAACTAGGTCCTTCAATATCTTGTGATGTAGCGGGTATCAACACAAATTGTTGCGTATCTGCATCATGAGTTATGATTTCAATTTCAGCAAATGGAGTGATTTGTAGTACTGAATCTCTACCTTCATAATCGTTCATATATGCGAGTATACCTTTCTTGCGAAACTCTTTTAAATACTCCAAAGCGCGTTCTTTCAAAAAAGGACGTGTGATCTTAGGAACTTCAGTAGTTGCCGGCTCCACAGAAAGCAATCCATCATTTTGGAGGAGTTGAAAGGACTCCTGAGGTTGCCTTGGATAATTTACTGTCAGCTTCTGGATTGTTTCGGGTGCATATTCTATGACTCTTCGCTTCCACCAAGCAGATTCTTTTAAATCGAATCTAGCTCTCAAAGAACCATCGAAAACAGGTAGACTCATTAGGTAGATACGCTCAGCATTTTCCATCATATAATAGGTCCCATTGCCTTCATTATTATCGGGACCGATATAATAAGTTCTAAGTTTAGATCCAGCTTCGTCATAGACTTCTACCTTAATGGAGAAGGCGATAAAATCCTTTTTTAAAGTTTCATATTGAGAAAAGGGAGGCAGACTTTTAATTTGTACCCTTTGAATGGCCGTAAGTAAATTGGCCATAGCATTCGCTCTTGCCTCTCTCTCGCCATTCACCCACCAACGATCATCGATCTTTTCAAGTACAAGGGACTGATCAGCAAATCTCTTGGTCAACACAATCTTCCCCACCTCTTCAACTGACTCTACTTTAAAATCCCTATCTGTTAAGGTTTTCTCCTCTTCCTGTGTAGAAAAGTACCATAGGGCACCCACCGCAAATACAAGAAGAACAATCAGGTAGAATAATCGATTACGCATCATATTAAGCTGAATATTTTTTCTGTCGCCAAAAATTGAAGCCCACACCAAAGATGAATAGAAAAATGAGCGGCACAGCCAGATTGAAAAACTGCCAGTAGGTTTGCTCTTCTTTTGCTTGTACTCTATCTAACAAACGCAATTTAACTTCTTTATTTCTGGCTCCTAAGATCGTCGCTCCGTTGATAAGGTATTCAGTTAAATTGACTATAAAATCCCGATTATCATAAGTCCTTCTGTCAAATGGATTGAATCCTACTGGGCGGTATTGGTCATTTTCTATATTGATCATGTTCTTGATAATATCACCATCAGAAATAATCGCCATTCTTCCATTTTGGGGGCCGGATTCTTTGAACTTTAAATCTAATTGATCGAGTCCTTGTTCCATTTGCGCTGTAATTCTGTTCTCATACAATGATGAGAATTGCCCTTCTAACAAAACTCCTGTTGGAAAGCTACTCTTTGAGAACATATCCGGATCAGGTTCATATCTCAGAATTTCAAAATTCAATCGCATAGGGATTAATTGCCGCATACTGTAATCTGAACTAGCCAGCAACACCTTTTTCTGAGTAGGGTATTTCGTTTTTAGCGTATCTATGGAAGAAGGGAAAAGGAGATTTACTCTTCCCATATTCCTGGATACCGGATGATCTTGAGAAGGTTGGATCAGCGGGTGATAATACCAAGGGAACAGTTCGAATTGAGGGCTTCCTCCACTCATTCCAATTTGGAGAGGAATGGAACTACATTCTAAATCTAACACCAAATCTGGGTTGATTCTAAAACCATATTTGAAAAACATATCATCCAGATTCAGTTCTCTTACTGTCGGGATATACTGTTTTTTACCTCTGAGTGAGTCCAGATTTACATCTAGTTGATCAATCAACCATAACATATGTCCTCCATTCATCACATATTGGTCCAGTACGAATTTCTCTTTCTCTGTAAAAGCGGTTTTAGGTCTCGCTACGATCACAAGTTCAACGCTGGGAGGAATAAATGTTGAACTATCCAAGGTTAGAGTAGCAAATCGGTAATACTCATCTAATTGATTGCGATAATCCGCGACCTGCTCATTCGTCAACTCCCCGTGTCCCTGAATAAAAACAATTAAAGGTTTAAACTTCCTGTTTAATTTATGAATGGCATTGGCAAACTTATATTCAAGTAAGCTGATACTATTGTTTAGGACCACTTCATCACTCAGCCCGGGAGTTTGCTCTTCCAACAGGTTGACTACCGCTTCTTCCTCTCCCATACTAAGAATCGCATAGGGGTAAATCAGTTTTTCAACAGACTCCTCCCCTTGCACCAATCGAAAATTAACCGGCACAATACCTTTTTCGCTGAGATTCTGTTTTCTTTGATTGACTTCCTCCGTAGAACCCTCAACAGGATTGAAGAAATCAACTTCAATTAATCCATTACGATATTCTAGGTCCCGCAAAAAGTCGCTGGTTGCATCTTGCAGTCTTTTAAAACCAGCAGGAAACTCCCCTTCTAATAATATCCTTACATACAATGGTTGTTGCACCGAATCAATGATATGAATAGTCGAGCTACTCAATGTGTATTTCTTTTCCTCCGTCCAATCCCACTGTTCATAGACATATGAAGAAAGCATATTGAGAACTATAATTACGGCAAGCGCAATTGATAAAGTAATGATATCTGTAATCTTCCTGCTTCTCATACTACCATCTTCTACTTGACAAACTCACTTGTGTACTCAACAAGAAAAAGAAAATAAACCCCAGAAAATATATGATATCTCTACTATCGATCAAGCCCCTGGACATAGATACGTAGTGGTACTCGATACCTATCTTTTGAACTATGTCATCAAACTTACCCAAAAATATTGGCAGCTTACTTAGATATAAAAAGGATATATAGAATACGAAGCAAAATAAAACAGCCAATAAAAAGGCCACTATTTGATTTTTGGTGAGACTCGAAGCAAACAATCCCAAAGACACATATGCAGAAGCTAGCAGAAATAGACCAAAATAAGATGCCCCTACAGCACCCGTATCAATATTTCCTACAGGAGCTCCTAATTGATAAACCGTATAGATATATAATGTAGTAGGTAATAAGGCAAAAGCTACCAGTGATAAGGCTGCCAGAAACTTGCCTGCAACAATCTTCCAATCCTCAAGTGGCTTTGTCGCTAAAAACTCCATGGTGCCCGCCTGCAATTCTTCAGATATAGAACGCATACATACAGCAGGAATCAAGAACATGAAAATAAACGGACTGAGATCAAATAATTGATTCAAACTTGCATAATTATATTCCAGCAGACTCGAATCCGGGAAAACCCACATGAATAGACCTAATATGATCAGGAATAGGCTGATAACAAGATAACCTGTTACAGAACTAAAAAATGATGCTAGCTCTTTTCTATAAATTGTCCACATGTTACACCTCTTTTTCAACTCTTGTCAACTCCTGAAAGACTGATTCTAAAGAAGAAGAAACTTTCTCAAGATGAATCAAAGTAAAAGAATGATCTTTAGACCAGTTAAAAATATCCGCTCTGGGATCCTCCAAAGTTTTGAACTTAATATTCCAATAAGATCCTTTTTGATCAGCAGCAAAAGCACCGGGAATCCTCAATAATTGTTCTTGGGAGACCTTTTCCTGGAATGCGCATGCACATACCACAACACCTTGCATTCTATTCCCTAAAGCTTCCATACTCTCATCTGCCACAATCTTCCCCTGGTTAATGATGATGACCCGATCACATAAAGCTTGTACTTCCTGCATGATATGCGATGAAAAGAGAACGGTTTTATCCTTTCCCATTGAGCTAATTAACTCGCGTATCTCTACCAATTGATTGGGATCCAGACCAGAAGTAGGTTCATCCAGTATTAAAACTTCAGGATCATGAATCATGGCCTGTGCTAAACCAACTCTTTGTCGATATCCCTTAGACAATGCGCTCAAAGGCTTATGTTTTTCACGTTGTAAACCTGTAATTTCAATCATTCGATTGACCTTGTCCGGAATAGAAGAAAGTTTATGTAAACGTGCGACAAAACTTAGATATTCTTTCACATACATATCCAGATAAAGTGGATTATGTTCCGCTAAATAACCTACCTTCCTCCTTAAAGGTATACTGTCCTCCTGAATATCTAAACCGGCAACTGAAGCATGGCCTGATGTGGGCGGAATAAAACACGTCAGCATCTTCATGGTGGTAGACTTACCGGCTCCATTGGGTCCCAGAAAGCCAACAATCTCACCTTTACCTATCGAGAAAGAGATTTCATCGACAGCTCTCTGCGGCCCATATTCTTTCACAAGTTGCTCTACAATGATTGACATTTACTCTTCTTTAATTTCCTGCTCGATCAATTGCACCCATTCCTCAATTGAAAAAGCCTGCTCTACTTCGTAGGGACCAATGGCCGTTCTTCTTAATGAGGTCAAATATGCTCCTACACCTAAAGCCTCTCCAATATCAAACGCTAAAGAACGCACATACGTCCCTTTCGAACAAACTAAATCAATTTGAATGTAAGGAAGATTCATTTTTATGATTTCGAGATCAAGAATCTCCACTTGCCGGCTCTTCACTTCAACGGTTTCTCCTGCCCTTGCATGTTCGTAAAGTTTCTTACCATCTTTTTTTATGGCAGAATACATAGGTGGCTTTTGCATAATTAAGCCTTTAAACTTTTGAATTTTTGCGATAATGAAATCTGTGGTTAAATGGTCAATAGGTTGATGGTTGGCCTCTTCTGTTTCTGCATCATAGGAAGGCGTTGTGGCTCCTAACTTCAATTCAGCTGTATATCTTTTATGCAAACCTTGATACTGATTAATATTCTTCGTTTCTTTCCCGGCACACACAATGAGTAAACCCGTAGCCAAAGGATCCAAGGTACCGGCATGCCCAACTTTGAGTTTCTTAAGACCTGCTTTTCTTTTTAAGAGCCAACGAAGCTTTTTTACAATATCAAAAGAAGTCCATTGTAAAGGCTTGTCAACGAGTAATACAAGCCCTGACGGAATATTCGCCAAACCAACATTCAGCTGTTCCTTCTGGTCCTTTCCATAAATCATATAAACTGACTTATAATAGCTATAGAACCAACGATGAGGCAATAGATTGCAAAATAGGCAAGTCGTGCATTTTTAACAATTTGGATCATCCATTTACAAGCCAAAAAACCTGCAACAAAAGCCGCTACAAAACCGACTCCTAAAGCAGAGGTGCTGATGGCTTCCTCAGCTAAAGATCCCGACAAAAGGTCTTTAGCAATCTTGCCAAAAATAAGTGGCACGACCATCAGAAATGAAAAGCGAGCAGCTTCAGATCTTTCCACATTTAATAACAAAGCCGTGGAAATGGTAGACCCTGACCTGGACACTCCCGGCAATATTGCAACCGCCTGTGCTAAACCTATCAATAGACTCTTTCCATATGTCAAAGGTCTGTTTGCCGTATGGGCTTTCTCCGAGTACCAAAGTAAAAAAGCGGTAATCAAGAGCATGCTCCCCACAAGTAACATGTTCTTGTTAAATAGTGATTCCAGTAAATCTTCAAAAAAAAATCCCACCATGGCAGCAGGGATCATTGAAACAATAATTTTCAAAATAAACCCGATGGAGTCTTTGTCTTTTTGTAATGCAGTGCTTAGAATATGCCATACATCTTTGCGAAATACAAAAACTGTGGCCAAGGCCGTAGCAAAATGAAGTACCACAGACATGGCTAGTCCCATCTCAGTCTGTACACCATCCTCCAGAAAAAATCTAGCTATTTCCAAGTGGCCACTACTACTAACAGGTAAGAATTCCGTCAATCCCTGAATAATACCCAGAATGACAGCTCTAAGCAGTTCACTCATCGCAGATTACTTCTTAAATATCGCAACTATTTGGAATGCTAATCCAGCAAGAATGAGTGCCGGGGCCAGCGTAATTCTTGTAAACGAGTAGATTTTTTCCGGCTCCCAAACATCGGGACTACTCTGTTCGCCACCTAACATAAGAATCATACCTAATAGGATAAGACCCAATCCCATCAAAACCCACTTATAATTCTGCCATCCAAATAAAAACTCAAATGTGGCTGGAGATTTGGAAGAACCGGAAGACCTTCTGCTGCTTCTCTTTTTCTTATTCCTTGACTTTGATTGACTCATGTATTCGGATTTATTTCAAAGATACTAAAAGTAGGCTTTATGAAAACTGCAGCCTTCCCTTCAGGAAAGAGGACAAAATGACCCAAGTCGAAAGGACATTAAATAAAAGGCTGAAAGAAAGAACGGTCAACGCCCATAAAAGGAAAGAATCCTCTAAAAATACTTTCCAAATTTCCGGATAGGTTCTGGACAAAGTATACACCGCCAGCATCACCAAAAGAATCGTCAGGACTCCAACAAGCAATCCAATTTTAAATGACTTCCAAATGTAAGGTCTCTTGATAAATGATTTTCTAGCCCCCATAAGGTCAAGAGTCACTATCGAATTTCGATCCGCGAATAACCCTAACCGCAGTGTGTTATAGATGAGTAGAAGGGCAATTAATATGAATATTGATCCCCCATATAACAAGACTTGAGACCACGATTGAACTGCATCTTCTAATTGAGAAGCGACTTTATCCTGATAAAAGACTTCATCTACACCTTCAATTTTTTTCACCTTTTGCTTGATCAATTCCAAAGATACCGCATCATAAAATTCAGCTTTCACTGAGAACAAGACCAGATCCCTAAATGGGGATTGTCCCTCGAGATTATCCACTAATGGACCCATTTCATAACGCATTTCACGCTCTGCTTCCTTAGAAGGGACCCACCGAATCGTAGCTGTCCTGATATCTTCCATCTCCGAAAGCTTTTGGATCACACCATCCGCGCTTACCTGATGACCTTGCTTCATTTCTACCACAATTTGCAGCTGCTCTTTCATGCGATCCACGACTAATTGGGGATGCATGTAGACGAAAGAATACAAACCAATCATAAGCACGACGATAAAAATCGAACTGCTAGTAATGAGCGTATTTGTTCGGCTACTGCGCATAATGAAGAGATATCGTTACCTTAGTAACAAAAGTATTAAAATAATCTCTATATGAGAGTTTTGCTATCTATTCTTTTATGCATCTGCATTGCTCCTTTTGCCGTGGCTCAAATCTTTGTGAATCCTTCGTTTGAAGGAGAACCTCAAGACGCAGTTCTGCCTGTAGGCTGGCACATTTGCTCGCCAAACACAACGCCGGACATATTTCCGGGTGTCTGGGGCGTTTACAAAGAGCCTGCTGATGGAGACACCTTTCTGGGACTGATTACCCGTCCGGATGGATCATATGAAAGCATCGGTCAACGTTTTCCTATTGAAGTGAAAGAAGGGAGATGCTATCAGCTACAATTCTTTTTATCTCATTCAAATGTATATGCCGGCTTTAGCGATCCAATCCTATGCAGGATTTGGATAGGTAAAACAAAAACAGACAGAGCACAAAAGATTTTTGAAAGTGAATTGATTGATTATGAAGATTGGAAACAAATAGAAGTTCAGTTTACTTCTCAAAAAGACTACCCTTACTTCATTATTGAAGCAGCCTTTCCGGAGGAGAATCTTCAGGCCAAAGGCAATATTCTTATAGATCAAATCAGTGCTATCCTACCATGCGGCCAGGCTTAGTTACCTCCATCTAACTCTTTGATATGCTTCAGAATATCAGATAAATCTTCTTTAATACTCTTTTCTTTTGATGCTTCCTTACTGGTATCTTTTACGGCACTTTTAATCTTTTCTTTAGCGGCATCGAGTTCTTTTTGGAGCTGATCTAACTCGTCAGAGCTATCTTTTCCTTGCCCTCTCAATTCATCAATCGCTGATTGTATCTTTTGCACCACTTCATCATATTTACCATCCTTTGCTTTTTGAATCTCATCCTGAATCAGATGATAAGCAGCCACACCAATATCCCCCACACCCTCTATGATACTTTGACTTTGTTGTTTTTCCTGCTCATTGCCAAAAAAGTAGTTGTATGCGATGATAGCAATCAGTGCTATGAGGGCCCATTTAATCAAAGAACGAATCATATATTTTTTTCTTTAAAGTTAGTGAATTCATCAAATAGTCCGAATTTCCTAATTTCGCATGAAATCAGAGTAGACCTATGAGTTACCCAGCTAGAAGTATTGAGAGTAAATGGCAAGCCACCTGGAAAGAAAACAACACCTATCAGGTTTCACAAGATGATACAAAAGAGAAATACTATGTTCTGGACATGTTCCCTTATCCCTCAGGATCAGGGCTGCATGTAGGACATCCGTTGGGATATATTGCCTCTGATATCATTGCCAGACACAAACGTATGCAAGGGTATCAAGTACTGCACCCTATGGGCTATGATGCATTTGGACTTCCTGCTGAGCAATATGCCATTCAAAAAGGTGTGCACCCTGCGCAATCCACAGAAGAAAATATAAAACGATTCAGGAGTCAATTAGAGTTAATTGGCCTATCCTATGATTGGTCCAGAGAAGTTAAAACGTGCGACCCCTCTTACTACAAATGGACACAAGAAATTTTCATTCTACTGTTTGGGCACTTTTACGACCTAGAGTCTAATAAAGCGCAACCCATAGAAATCCTAATTGAAAGATTGGAAAAAGGAGGGTCCGCTTCCGCAAATGCGCACAATAGTCTCGAAGAGCCATTTACTGCCGAAGACTGGCAAGGGTTCTCTGCCTTAAAAAAGCAGGAAGTTATCATGCACTACCGACTGGCTTACAGGAAGATAAGTTACGTAAATTGGTGTGAGGCTTTGGGCACAGTTTTGGCGAATGATGAAGTAATCAATGGTGTGTCTGAAAGAGGTGGCTATCCGGTAGTTCAAAAACCCATGCTGCAATGGTCTTTACGAATCACTGCTTATGCTGAACGATTACTCAGTGGTCTGGACACCTTAGATTGGACGGATGCCCTCAAAATTCAGCAACAAAACTGGATTGGCAAATCAACGGGTGCGAAAATATCCTTTAGTATTCAAGACCATGATGAGACAATAGATGTCTTCACAACCCGTCCGGATACACTTTTTGGTTGCACATTTATGGTGATGGCTCCTGAACATGATTTGGTCCCTTCCTTAACCACTTCTGAACAGAAACAGACAGTGGAAGACTACGTGAAAGCTGTAAGCAGCAAAAGTGAAATCGAGAGAATGTCAGATAAATCTGTAAGTGGTGCATTCACAGGAGCCTACGCGATACATCCTTTTACCGAAAGGGAAATACCTATTTATATCAGTGAATATGTGTTAAAAGATTATGGAACAGGAGCCATTATGGCTGTACCCAGCAACGACGAAAGGGATCACCGCTTTGCTGAACATTTTGATCTCGACATTATCGATATTATTGATATGAGCAACTATCCTGATGCTTCACGAGAAGAGAAAGTCGGGACGCTCAAAAGCTCAGACTTTTTAAATGGAATGTCCGTTTTAGAAGCGATTGAGGCCAGTATTCAAGCACTCGAGGAAAAAGGGATCGGACAACGACAAACCAATTATAAATTGAGAGATGCTAATTTCAGCAGACAAAGATATTGGGGTGAACCCTTTCCTGTATTATATGATGAGCAAGGTTTAATCAAACTGGTATCTGAGGAGGAACTTCCCGTTACGCTTCCGCAAATGAATGATATTCGCTCCGAGAATGGGAAAAGTCCCCTCAGCAGAAAAGAGTCCTGGGTACATGAAATAGAAGGTTACTCCAGAGAAACAGATACAATGCCCGGATTTGCAGGATCTTCATGGTATTTCTTAAGATATATGGATCCAATGAACGAGAACGAAATGTTCAGCGAGGAGGCCGTAAATTATTGGAAAGATGTGGATTGCTATGTAGGGGGTACAGAGCACGCTGTTGGACATTTGATGTATGCTCGTTTTTGGCATAAATTCCTATACGATTTGGGGCGTGTACCCACTCAAGAACCTTTCAAAAAACTGATCAACCAAGGAATGATTCAGGGAAGATCTCTTTACATCTTAATTACGAAAGACAATCAGTCCCGAAGATTACACATTCCTATTCACCTTGCGAACGTACAAGATGAATTAAGCAAAGAATCGTTCCTTAATCTAATAAAAGAAGACAACAGGTTCGAAGATGTCCAACCGGATACGGACATTCAATGGTACCAAAATGACGCAGACGAATGGGTGACTAAGTTGGAACCAGAAATTGAAAAAATGTCCAAGTCAAAATACAATGTCGTCAACCCGGATGAAGTCATAGAATCTTACGGCACCGATTGCTTTCGAATGTTTGAGATGTTCTTGGGACCCATAGAAGATCACAAACCCTGGGATATGCAAAGTATTACCGGTGTGGGCAAGTTCATTAATAAGTTTTGGTCGCTGTTTTGCGATGAAAATCAGAATTTGATCGTAACGGAGGAAGCCGGCACTAAAGAAGAGTTCAAAATTGTGCATAGCTGCATTAAAAAGGTTAATGAAGATATTGAGCGCCTCTCCTTTAATACTTGCATTTCGGCCATGATGATTGCCGTCAATGAATTAAGAAGCTTGAAATGTCACAAAAGAGAGGTTTTGGAGCCTTTGGTAGCATTATTAAGTCCCTTCGCACCACATTTAGCCGAAGAATTGAACGAGAAATTAGGTCACTCCAACAGTATATGTTTAGCGGCCTATCCGACACACTCTGAGGAATACTTAGTGGAATCGGAGGTTGAATACCCCATTTGCATCAATGGAAAAAAACGTGGCGATGCCACTTTTGCTGCAGATATGACGAAGGATGATCTGGCTAAGGCTGCTCCAGAATTGGAGATTGTTCGAAAATGGACAGATGGGAAGACCATTAGAAAAGTTATTGTAGTGCCTAACAGAATGATTAATGTCGTTGTCTCCTAATGTAAAATGAAAGAGTTCCCGCTGACTTTTATGCCAGGTTGAAAAAAGATATATTTAGTCTGCATGAAAAAAAGCGTTCTATATTTTGGGCTATGGGTTCTGCTCTTCCCTTTTATGGGTAAGGGACAAAACTGCGATGCACCTTTAGTTTTCACCAGTCAAAGAGTGGAGGACACCATGGCTGTTGTTCGCTGGTTTCAAATACCTCCTTCACCGGACTCTTTTGCTTTGGACATACGGCTGCAAGGATTTCCTCCGATCAAGGATTCCTCTATTATCCTGGCCGGAAACAAAGATCAATACCTATTTGACCAACTTTTGCCGAACACAGCCTATTCCGCCTATATTCAATCTCTTTGCGGTCCTGACACCAGCGATTGGAAGAGGTTGGACTTCCGCACGGCTATTCTTTCAGATTTCAATTGCAATTTGAATATACCTATTCGAGACCTCAGCTGTCCTACCGGTGGTCAACAATTTGATTATTACATCAGAAGTTTTTCCGGAGATAGTTTAAACCGAAATAGTAAATTAGAGTCTGTAGAGTTCATCATAGATCACTCCTACCCTGCAGATCTCAATATTCAACTCATAGCTCCTGATGGAACCCATATGAGTCTTGTTGAACATGAAGGTACCCTAAATGACCACTTTGGCAACCCAAATGATAGCTCATGTCAACAATTCACTCAACTATCTGGCTCAGCTTGTGCCAGATTATCAGAGAGTGCACCACCCTTTATCGGCAGTTACCAAGCGGTAGAGTCATTCGACATACTTAATGAGAGAACCATTCCGGTCAAAGGGAAATGGAGCCTTTGGATTTGTGATAGAGCGGGCGATGACATTGGTTCTTTAGAATATCTCAATCTTAACTTCTCCTCTGATACTTGCCCTGAGCCTCCCCCGATTCATCAGAGGGAATTTGCAGATACAACTGTTCTAGTGGGATGGGATTCGAACAGCTCTTATGACAGTATCGCTCTTCTTTGGGGCAACCTATTGAACGAACCCGATAGCATTACAGATCCCAACTTTCAACGGATCATTCTGGGACCGGGTAGGCATAATTATCGATTAACCAACCTGGAACTTTCTAGCACTTATGGGATCACCTCTTACATCCTTTGTGATGGAAGATGGATAGGGCCCGCTTGTATAGAGAACTTTACAAGCAGCTGCGCACCTATTTCATTAGAATCTAATTGGGAAAATGAATCATCCTGCAATGATTGTAATGAATGCCCATTAAGCGATCCATTGTGGTCAAACGTAGGCCAAACTGTATGGCAAATAAGTACCCCTGATCAGAATCCACCTATTACAGATATTTTTGGAATGGGTACCTACTTATATAGGGCATCCTCACAAATTGATTGCCGGACTGAGGAAGCCATCCTGGAAAGCATCTGTTTACAGGCCTTGCCCACAGCAGATTCATCTTGTTTTTTAAGTTTATATACCTATGCTCAATCTGCAAACTCTGGAAATGTTCTCCTTTTGATAAGCGCAGACGAATTTGTTACACAGGATACATTAGCCATTTTTGAGCCCAATGAAACAAGCACTTGGATTGAGTCCTTCGTTTCCCTGCCTGAATACTATGCCTCAGGCATATTCAAATTAAGAATTTTGGCTGAAGGCAGTTCGAATTCATTTGGGAATGTAGCTTTGGCTGATATTGTACTCCACCATATCCAAGGAGTGCCCACCTTTGAACAAGTACGCTATGTGGATCAAGATCAAGACGGCTTTGGTTCCCCGGATTCCATAGTCCTTTACTGCGGCCAGAAAAATCCGGTATTTTTAACACTGGATAATCAGGACTGTAATGATCTCAATCCTAATATTCATCCTAATGCTTTAGATACAGCTTGTAATGGTATTGACGAGAATTGTAATGGATTAGATAATTTGAATGGAGCGATGCCCCTCACCATAACTTTAGACACCTTGATTCCACCCTCTTGTCCCGAGTTTAGTAATGGTAAGATTGCGGTCACGGTGAGCGGTGGGTCCGCTCCTTATGAACTTTTATGGTCCACCGGACAAGATAGTTCAGTGATAGATAGTTTGGCAAAGGGGATCTATCATGTTTCCGTAATCGATGCAGATAGTTGTCAGTCTATCTTGCAGACTTTTACGCTTCAAGACCCCAATGAGCTCAAAATATCTGTCAATATTCAAAAAAATGCAGATTGTCCAGAAGATGGGCTCGGAATCTTTGTAGCTTCTGCTTCAGGAGGGCTACCTCCTTACCAATACCTTTGGTCCAATGGAGACACCACCCATACAGCTGATTCCATCTCAGCAGGAGTGTATGCGCTGACCGTCACAGACCAGGAAGGATGCTTTCTTATTCACCCAAACATCGTAATGACAGCCAAAAGCTTGTCAGGAAATGTTATTGTCAATCGTCCGCTCAGCTGTCACAATAGTTCTAATGCCTCATTGAGAGTTATTATGGAGAATGGACTCCCCCCTTTCCAATACCACTGGAATACAGGAGATACCACTTCATCCATAGAAAATGTTGCTGCAGGTCTCTATTCTGTCAGCATTGAAGATGCAGTAGGATGTAGGACAGTCATTGACTCTATATCCATCAATGCTCCGGCTCCTATATCCATTTTGAATGTAGCAGTTCAGGATATTTCGTGTTTTGGTGCCGATGATGGAAGTATTGAGGTCACAGCCCAGGGAGGAACACCTCCTTACAATTATCGATTCACAACTCCTGACAATCAAGTACTTATTGGTTCGACTATCAAGGATCTAGAACCCGGTTATTATCGACTCACGATCAACGATCAAAAAGGATGCAGTTTTATCACGGATTCCATTCTTGTTTCTGAAACCAATCCAATTTCTATTCAATCTTTGGAAGTTCAGCCTACCACTTGTCCTTTAAGTTCTGACGGAGGTATTCAAATTTCCATATCAGGAGGACAGCCTGACTACATCTTTAGTTGGTCTGATAATGGTCCTTCTATGTCCACAAGAAACCACTTGCCTTCCGGCAAATATGGACTTACGATTACCGACGGTTTAGGTTGTAAAGAAATCTTTTCACCCTTTCAGGTACAAGCGGGAGACAAATCTTTATTTCCGCATGTATCCATAATCGACCCATTGTGGTGTTTACAGGGAGATAGTGCATTCATAAGCGTGCAGACCGATTCTGCAATGGCTCCCATCACATACAATTGGAGTTTTGGAAGTCAGTATACCACAAGCGGTATAAAAGACACTATAGGCATTCCTTTAGCAGGAAGTTATCAAGTCACTTTAACCGATGCGATCGGTTGTGTAGGTGTTTCAGATGAAGTCCTCATTGATTCTGTAGCACCTATTTTAATCTTAGATACACTTTTAAGTGACTCCATTTGTCCTGAGGCTAACAATGGATGGATTCAACTCAATGCGCTATCTAACCGACCACCTTTGATCTATAATTGGGGCACCCAAGAAGGAAACCGTATTGAAAATCTCTCAGCAGGCAACTATAGCCTGAGCCTATCAGATGCATCCGGTTGCCCTTTTCCTCCGCTTGAATTTACCATTGCTGAATTTGCTGAACCCGAGATTGAAATAGATACTTTTATTCAAGGAGAGCAAATCTGTTTTGGAGTAGGTTCTAAAGCGGCTCTAGACTCCTTTAGTTGGTTAGTTCAGTCAAATAAAATCACTGATACAGTAATTTGTATTTCACCTGTACACCAAAGTTCGGTCATTTTGGAAGTCTATTTTGGCAATCAATGTATCTCGGCTTATCCAGTTTTTGGAACTTCTTCCCATCAATATGACCGATCGAACTTTATCAACATCTTCCCCAATCCTACCTCTCAGTACATTCGAGTGGATACGGACAATATTCCCATTCAATATATTGAAATATGGGATGCATTGGGTCGGATATCAATGATAATAGAAGATCCAGGAACGCAACCATTAATCAATCTCAAAGGACTAGCGAATGGTAGTTATTGGATTCGATTTTTTGATCAAAATGGTTGGATAGGTACCAAAAAAATTGTCAAGCAATAGATCACTCCAAAATCATGAATGTAGTACGTCGATCTTTTTGAAACTCCTCTTCGGTACAATTCTCACAAAAACAATCAGAAACACGTTCGGTTTCTCCATATCCTTTTGCCGAAAGGCGTTTTAATTTCACCCCCCGGGAAGCCAGATAATCTACTGCAGCTTGAGCTCTTCTAAGGGATAAATCAACATTGTACTGATCATCCCCTCGACAATCCGTGTGAGATCCCATCTGTACATTCAATGCAGGATTATCGATAAGCAACCTCGCTAAAGTATCTAACACTTTCGCAGCATCAGGTCTGATTTCAGCTTTATCATAATCATAGTAGATATTATTTAAAACAATTTCTTGATTTAAGAACTTTTGAGGTAATTGAATCTCTAATGAATAGGTGAGCACTTTACCATCTATTGGACTTATTCCAAAGGAACTGAATTTTTCAGATCGATTCAGGTGATCCGGGGCACTCGCCACCAGAAGGTAATCTTCATCGGCATCTATTTTAATTATTATCTTACCTTCTGAATTTGTGTTATAAGTGCTTAGTTTTCCGTTCACTACAACATCTACAACAGCATTTTGAAGTGGAAATAAATCAGCAACTCCACTGGAAGGATTATCAAATTCATTATAAATTTCTCCTACAACAGAAACCTCTAGTTCTAAGCCGGACTCCTCTTTCTCTTGTATTTCCTTTTCAAGCTGATATGACTTGAAAAAGTAAAGATCATCCGCTCCCTCACCTCCTTTTCGAGAACTGGCAAAAATACCATCATAATCTGCAGTTTGAATAGGTATATAAGACATGTCATCTCCCCCGGAGTTGATTGGGAACTCCAAATGTTGGGGAGGCAACCAACCTAAACTTGGGTGAAGGGTGCTGAAATAAATATCTAAGCCACCCAAGCCTGTTCCAAAATCTGAAGAAAAATAAAGCGTATCAGAATAGGTGCTGGGAAACACTTCATTTCCTTCCGTATTAATCCGTGGGCCTAAATTAGTAGGCTCTCCCCAAATCCCATTATCGAAATTTACTTCCCATAAGTCAAACCTTCCGAATCCATCTTCATCATCTGCACTAAAATAGAGCGTTGTGCCATCATTTGAAAAATGAGGGTCTTTATAATTAACACCCGAATGTTGGAAAGGAAGTATTTGTGCTAAATTCCATCTACCTTCTGAAAAAACAGCATGATACAATAGACAATATTGATCATATTGCTGATTATCGTCACCACATCTAGAAAAGACAATATCTCTACCCTCAGGATGAAAGGTGGGGGTAGATTCATGAAATTCAGAATTGATAGGCAAAGAACTTAATTGAACCGTTCCAGTCAAATTCTCCAAAGAGATTTCATAAATATCCATGAATTTCTGTCCTGTCCAATTATATAATTCGTCTCCTGTACTTTCTCGTCGATCGGAAGCAAAGTATAACTTTTGATTGGGACCGAGCACCGGATTAAAATCCGCATGCTGTGAGTTAATAGGAAGAGCTGTTACCACCACTCCTCTCTCACTCGTTGCCCATTGTGCTGCTTGACGAGTTGCTGTCAACTCCTTTCTATATTGGATATTGGAAGGTTCATTCTGTACCAGTCGACTGAGAATATTGACAGCATTCTTATACTGCTCATCACGTTTCAACATTTGGGCATATTTAAATAAAGCCCGATCTCCAAAACCGGCTTCAAACGCCCTTTGATACCAAGTCAAGGCACCTGGAACATCATTTAAAACCTCATAGCAATAGGCAATCTGAAAAGCTTTTTGAGAAGCCACATCTGAGGAGGAAGTCCTATTCAACTCTTCTTTCAGTAATTGGATGGCTCGATGATACTGTTTAAACTCCATGGCCATACTACCCGTGTTAACCTTTTGGGTAGTTGTGCAGCTTATGGATCCCAAAAGAATCCATAGAAAAGCAAAAAGTACAAATGAAATGGAACGCATCATTGTAGGATTAACGCAAAAAGGGTGCTCATTAGTTGAATGAGACACCCTTAATATCTAAAAAATTCCTGACGTTTCTATTATGCTTTCGCAGCGGCAGTTGATTTTTTGCTATTACTTTTAGATCCAAATTCAGGAGTTAAATCCGACATAATCGGTGTAGCTACGAAAATGGAAGAATAAGTTCCTACAATAATACCGACTACAAGAGCAAAAGCAAATCCTTTGATACTGGTTCCCCCAAAAATGAACAAGATCAACACCACTAATAATGTAGTGAGTGAAGTAATTACTGTTCTGGAAACAGTGCTGTTTACAGCCATATTAATTACTTCCTTTTTGCCTCTGCTGGTATAGGTATTGGTAAACTCTCTGATTCTATCAAATACAATCACGGTATCATTTATGGAATAACCAATAACGGTTAAGAGTGCCGCGATAAATGCCTGATCAATCTCAAGAGAGAAAGGCAACCATCCATATCCAATCGAGAATACAGCAAGCACGATCAAGGTATCATGGAAAAGAGCCGCAACTGCTCCCAATGAATATTGCCATTTGCTGAATCGAATGAAAATGTACAAGAAGATCAATAATAAGGCGAAGATCGTCGCGTAATAGGAACTATTGACGATATCATCGGCAATAATAGGCGTTACCTGACTAAAGCTGGTCACGTGCGTACCTACAGCATCAGGAGTTTTGAATGACTCAAAATCAAGATTTCCACCTACCAAGGTATTTACTCCCTGGTGCAATAAAGTCATAACTTCATCTTCAGCATCTTGCTCTTGGTTATCAATTCCATATGCCGTTGTGACTCTATAAGTGTTTCGGGTATCTACAGCCTTTACAATCGGCTCCTCACCAAACACATCGGCCAATTCAGATCGTAATTCTTCTGCATCAACTGCCTCACTTTCTGCGAACTCAATATTATAGGAGTATCCCCCTTTAAAGTCAACACCAAGTTCAAATCCTCTCATAGCAAAGGAGGCGATACCTGATAGGATAATAACTGCTGAAATGATGTAAGCTACCTTTCTCTTGCCTAACCAATCAATCTGCATATTGGCAAACAAGTTTTGAGAAAATCCTGTCCAGAAGCTCAACTCTTTTCCTTTGCCTAACCACCAATCAATCAATAATCGACCAAACAATACAGCCGTGATCAGCGTACAAATCACACCGATAATCAATACAACTGCAAATCCCTTGATAGGACCCAGACCAAAATAAGCCAAAACAATAGCTGTAAGTATGGTGGTCACGTTGGCATCGATAATAGCTGAATACGAATATTGAAAACCGTTAGATACTGCCAAACGCAAACCTTTTCCATCTCGGAGTTCTTCCCGAATCCGTTCAAATATGATGACATTCGCATCCACTGCCATACCAATCGTCAACACGATACCCGCAATGCCCGGAAGGGTTAATACGGTTCCATAAGAAGACAATGCACCAAAAATGAAGAATAAGTTCGCGAATAGTGCAATGATAGAAACAACCCCACTAGATCCATAATAAGCAATCATGAATAAAAGCACTAAACCAAATCCAATCAACAATGACACCATAGATTTCTGAATGTTTTCAGCACCCAAACTAGGTCCTACGGTTTGCTGTTGAATAATAATGGTTTCTGCGGGTAGTTTTCCGATTTCCAATATATTGGCTAAATCCTGACCTTCCTGGATAGAGAAATCTCCGGAAATTTCTGAGTTTCCTCCGGTGATAGGCTGATTTACAGTAGGCGCACTGACTACTTCATCATCAAGAACAATGGCGATTTCTCTATTGTTATCCTGAGCCGCTTTAGTCGTCATGTTCGCCCATTTTCTGGAGCCCTCAGGATCCATTACGATAGACACTTTCACCTCTCCGGTAGTAGGATCAGGATTGGACATTGCCTGGACAATATGATCCCCTTCTAAAGGTGGTTGCAATGGTCCTCTAGGCATCTTAACAGCATATAGCTGATATTCATTAGTCTCTTCACCGGTTTCAAAATCAGTTCTAGGGTCGGCAGACCATCGGAAACCAACATCCTTTGGAAATAAGGAGCGTATTTCAGGTCGCATTAACATAGCTTCTACAGCGTCCTTTTGATTTTCAGGTGCTGATCCCATAACTGCAAATGGCATAGTGATATTCCCTGCAGCGTCCACGCTGTTTAATCTAAAACGTGAAAACAAAGGTCCTGTTTGTTCTATCTGTGCTAATGCATCCAAACTATCACCTTCGTTGGCTACATCAGTAGTGTCACCTGTAATTTTAGATAGTTTATCATCAGCTGCTCTGAAAGCTGCTTGAATTCCTTGATCACTGATTCGATAAACATCCCAAAACTCAAGTCTTGCTGTAGCTTGCAAATAATTCTTCGCACGCTCAGGGTTATCTACACCTGGCAGTTCTACTAAAATAAGGTCTCTTCCCTCATCCAGCGATACATTAGGTTGTGTCACACCGAACTTATCGATTCGATCTTTAAGTCTTTTATATGTTAAATCAACTGTTTCATTAGCTCTCTCTCGTAGAATGCCCAAAACTTGACCGTTAGGTGTTTCGAAGTTGATATCTTCTCTTAGCGAAGGAGATCTGGCGAAGATGGTCGCCATCTTTTTGTCAGGAGCAATTTCACTGAATGCTTGCCCAAACAAAGTAATGTAATCAGTTTGAGCAACTTTCAATTGCTCAGAAGCAAGATCCAGTGCTAACCTAAAGTCTTCATCCTTACTATCTTCAGAAAGTGCAATCAAAAACTTTTTTAGATCGACTTGAAGAACCACACTCAATCCACCTTTCAAGTCCAAACCTAAAGCCAATTGCTGTCCTTTCAATTCGTTATAAGTAAAATCCTTTACCAGAGGAATGCTGAAAACAACCTCATCCGACATAGAATCCAAATAAGATCTTCTCGCATCCTTGAATGACTCTAAGTATTCAGGATCTCCCTCCTGTCCTACTGCCTGCGCAGCAGCAAACTCTTCAGCATCAGACTCTACACCTCTTGTGGGCAGTAAATACATGTACTGTATGAAGCACACGATCGTAATGATCACCAAAAAGAAACGGATAATGCCCTTTCCCTGCATAATGATATTCTTTTACTAACAATTCGTTAAAACGGCGCAAATATAACGCAATTACCTTATATAAAGGCACCGCAAAGGTAGAAATCATTACCGATTATTTATGGTGCTCCCCTCTTTTTTTAAAATCGATAGCGTATTTGGAAATTTAAGCTTCTGGGAGGCTCTATCAGACCCGGCCTCAAACTATACACATTGTTGAAAATATTTTGAATATCTAAAAGGAAATGGACTCCATACAATTCATACCCGAAACTCACATCTACATTAAAAAAAGCTCCCTTGTCTGAGGATCTGTATGACCCAAGCTGATTCACCACAAACAACTCCAGAATTCTATCAATCGCCTCCATATCTGAATTATACAATAAAGCGAATCCCAATTGCCAATGCTTCCAATGAATCGTATTCTGTAAACTAAACTGATGTCTGACTCTATACTTCAGGACATTATAGTCCGCTGAAGAACGTGCTAAAATCTCAAGGCTGTCTCGTTCAAAATCAGCAAACAAAGGATCGATATAAGTATAACTACTTAAAAATTGGCCTCTCAAATTCTTTGTTTTCCATTCACCCATCCAGCTCAGCTCCAACCCTTTGATATCCGTGTCCCCTACATTTAAGGCTTGAAAACCAAGCATTGGATTCTGTATACCAAACTCAATCATATTCTGATAGCGCATCCAAAACAAGTCGAGCCGAAGGAAGGATTCCACTCCCCGGGCCTTCAGGACTTGCTTGACACTAAGATTCCAGGCATCACCAGTTTCATCTGTTAAAAATGGGTTAGGTGATATGGCTGTGGGGCCTAAAGAAGTCGTTATAAACTTTTCAGCTATACTCGGAAACCGATAACCTTCTCCAAAATGTAGACTCACCGCCGTACCTTTCCATAAATCATAATGAATTCCTGCCGAGAAAATGGGTTCAAAGGATTCTGCATTTGCGTTGATCGTATCTCCGTCAAATACAATCGTTCCTGCTTGCTGACTATTATATTCACCTCTTAAACCTCCAAAGAACCTAAGATTAGGCAATAGGCTAAGCTCATACCTTGAAAAGACCGCCGCCTGATAAGACCATAAATTATTGTCTCCAAATAAAGCCGCTTCAGAGAGAAAAGCTTGTCCTAAAGCGCCTGAAGTCAGTTTGGCTTTTCCACCCCATAATGCGACATCATATTGGTATTGGGATAAGTATTGTGTTACCCGACTTCCCCGATCTGCACTCGCCGCATTATTTGAATGAAAAAGTCGAGTTTGTATACTATGCTTACCTGCTCTATGATCTTTCCACTTGACATATGGAACTATCTGAATTCTATAGATATGATCATTCAGCTCCGAAACCGGATCACCAAAAAAAATACGATCAGAAGTATTTTCCCAATACAGGAAAGATCGAGCCCGAAAACGATTCGCCAAAACTTGTATGCCATACTCGGCTTGTTTCCATTGATACTTACCCAAAAAGCTGGCTCTATACCTTTCATCAAAGCTATCTTTATAATGGCTTTGATTCGACTCTGCTCTTATACTGCCTTGCCAAGTAAAAGGTCCCTTGCCATCTTTATGCACCACATGCCCCCAGAGAGAAGGTATCAGGCCTTCATACCAGTTAGCTTCTTCCCGGGAAGAAGGACCAATTCCTCTCATCCCCACCAATAATTCGGTGTAGGAGGTATCCTTCATTTGAGACCAAGTATTCAGCTGTAGTACGCCATTGAGCGCTGCAGAACCATATAAAGTAGCCGCAGGGCCTTTTACTAATTCCACTCGATCTACCAACTCTATAGGTAAATCACCCCAACTGATAGAGCCTGCATCAGGCAAGATCATGGGTACTCCATTCAGCAATAAAGCAACTCGGCTTCCGGCCCCATAGGCATATCCCGCTCCACCTCTGATACTGATCTGCCCATCAATCATTTGAACTCCAGGCAAGCGATTGATATGCTCTTCAATACTAGGTGTAGAGCGGCTACTGATAATTTCAGAACTTAAAATGTCTAAGGGAGCTATGGCATCTATTAACCTTTCGCCTGACCGATTTCCGGACACTACAGCGGTAGATAAAATAGAAGTAGATGGACGCATTTTAACCCAAAAGGTGTCTTGTAAGCCTTCCGGCAAATGAAAAACGCGCTCTTCATAGCCTAAAAAAGATATGATGTACTTATCGTTTCTTTCTAAGCAAATAAGGCCTTGAACGCTTGTTGTTCTTGACCGATCTGCATCTTCTACGATAGCATAAGGTAATGGTTCTTGATTGAGGCTATCCACGACCTTCAGGCAAACCTGCCCAGAAGTCGCAATACTTGCCAAACCAAAAAACAACAAAGCTTAAAATGTATTTTCATAGTATCTTAAATGTAAAGCTTTCTCACCAATGATTCGGATTCTTACCATAATGCTATTGATGGCTTTGCCATTTTTCATCACCGCTCAAACTTGCAGCCCGGACCCTATATATGCGGATTCCTCAGCTGGAGTATACCCTGCACCCATCACGCCTACCAATCCTGATGGTGGCATTAACGAACCAGCTTGTATAGGGGCCTACTATGAGTTCCCATTGACGGTGATTGTTCCGGATTCCGTCACCATCGATTTTAATGGTTTTCCTATCACCCTAGATATCATAACAGCGCAGATTCCCACAGAAGGTGCCATTCAGGGATTGCCGGAGGGTCTAGATTATTTGTGCATGCCATCAGATTGTGTATTCCCTTCTGATAGCTCAGGTTGTCTTCTTCTGTATGGAACTGTTGACGAAAATGCCATGCCGGGAGCCTATCCGTTGTCCATTCAATTAGATATCACGCTGGATGGACTGGGTACTCAGACTTTCGACTTTCCCGGCCCTCAATTTCCGGGCTCCTATGACTTAACCGTTAGTGCTCCAAACGACCCTTCATGTACCAATAGTTTAAATAACACAATGGATGAAGACCTTATCGTCTACCCTAATCCAGTGACGAATGGTTTTGTGCAATTACACAAATTGACAAGGACGGTCAAGTATGCTATTTATAATGTTACAGGGAAGTTGGTACAATCCGGAAACACAAGCCAAACAAACATTAACGTTTCCCAATTATCAAACGGCCTGTATATCATACGTTTCTATGAGGGAAATCGCATGAGCAGTAAGAAGCTTATTATATCTAATTAGATGCCGGGCTCGAAGTCGATCATAGGCAAATCAACTAAGGCTAACTCTTCTGCAGACTCGGTTAGGTAACTTAAAAATCCACCCGATGATTTGGCAACGTGTTTAGCGAAGGTTCTCCATGATTTAAGGAATAACTCAGCCTGATCATCTCTCATCTTGGAAAGTACCGGAGATATTTTGGCCATTTCTTCAGACAATTCGGCAGTTCTGGAATCAGTGTCTCTAGGCAACTCGTTGATCAACTCTCTAAGTCGTGAGTTAAATCGTTCTCCTACCAAATTATAATAGTCACTCAATTTATCAGAATTCACATATGCACGGACTTTCGTTACCCTTTCGGACTCATGCACTTCATCGGAATCCAATTGTCCATCGGCTCCTCCAATAAGGATGGTGATCATCGGAATCATATCCAATAATAAATCCTTTTCTGCCTGATCTAAATGACTGAGTTGATGTATCATACTATTTTCGCTTTTCGCTGCAAAATTAATATTCCTTATCTAAGTAAGAAGAGTATTTAGGAAATAAATGCAATCCGCTTTTGCGGAAGCGTGTAAATGAACACAAGGATTATAGGAAGTTCAGTTGATTATCATTTATTTTACGAGATAAAAGAAAAGATTTGGCTAAGAAGAAAAAAGAGGGCAAAAGCAAGGTAACTCCTTTAATGCGGCAGTATTTTCAGATGAAAGCAAAATACCCAGATGCGATTCTTTTATACCGAGTAGGAGATTTTTATGAGACCTTTGGAGATGATGCCGAAAAAGCCGCAAAGATTCTAGGCATCGTATTGACAAGTAGAAATAATGGTGGAAGCGATATTGCATTAGCTGGTTTTCCTCATCATGCATTAGATACCTATCTTCCTAAATTAGTCAAATCAGGACTGAGAGTCGCTCTCTGCGAACAACTCGAAAAGCCTACGAAAGGAAAAAATATTGTTAAAAGAGGGGTCACGGAAATTGTTACACCGGGCCTAGCCATGAGTGATCAGTTGCTAGATCATAAATCCAATAATTACCTGGCTTCCTTACATTTTCAATCCGCCCATAAAATCGGCATTGCTTTTTTGGATCTCTCTACCGGTGAATTTTTGATCAGTGAAGGAGGAAAAGCGCAAACAGAGAAGTTACTACAGAGTTTTCAGCCTTCGGAAGTCATATTTGCTAAGCATAAGAAGGAAGCTATTCTGAATATCACAGGATCCGATTACCATACCTATGGTCTTGAAGATTGGATCTACACATTGGACTTTGGAAGAGAAACCTTATTGAGGCATTTTAACACTCCTAACCTAAAAGGGTTTGGGGTAGATGAAATGGAATTAGCTCAAATTGCTGCAGGGGCTATATTGAGATATTTAGACAGTACTGAGAATAATAATGCTTCTCATGTCAATAAGATCAAGCGCATTCAAAATGACGATTACATCTGGTTAGACAGATTTACAATTCAAAATCTGGAATTACTAAAAAGTGCTCATCCGACAGGTACTTCATTAGTAGAAGTTCTAGATCGAACAGTCTCTCCTATGGGTGCGCGTCAACTTAAAAAATGGGTAGTACTGCCCTTAACTTTGGTGGATGATATTCACGCCAGACATGATATTGTTTCTTATTTGATTAACCATCAAAATGAACAAGGTCAGCTTCAAAAGAACTTGTCCAAACTTGGAGATTTGGAACGTCTTGTTTCAAGAATTCCTATGGGTAAAATCAACCCAAGAGAATTAATGCAGTTAAAAAAATCATTGGATCTGATTCCGGAAATCCAAAAAATACTTCGGAACGGCAAACTTTCGGCCTTCACACAATACCCGGACACTTTAAATGATCTGCCCGCT
>CAZGGG010000039.1:0-3158 GCA_964525165.1 uncultured Saprospiraceae bacterium
TTCGTATTCTTTGGAGTCGGTTTTTAAGTCATTTAATAGTTTTTGACCTTTCGTAAGATTCTGCTCAAAATCTTGATTCGCAGCTAAAACAATTCCTCCCTCATCATTCCCCCCATTAGACAGCCACAGAGCAGATTTCTTTACAATCTGCAGAACATACATTTTATTCAATTGCAATGGAGGATGTGAAAACTTGACTTTGCGGTCATGATAACCTAAAAATTCACCTTTTAGGATATTGCCACCACCCACAGGAATAAATCTTATAATAATCGAATCCTTTCCCTGTAGGACGTTTCCTTTCAAATCAAATATGGATTGTGCATAGGCGTCTTTTTTTACCTTGATGAATCCTCTCCTGCCATTCTCATTTTGGAGATAAAAGTTCTGTCTTCTTGCAGGATAACATTGAGCAACATTTTGCTCATGAATCACTTTGGGACCGGCACCTGTTTTAAACGTAAATTCAAAACTAGTTTGATCTGCTTTTAAATTTTTCCTTTTACCATCTACCCATTCTACAACTTGTATTTCAACGATGATACTATATTTGGTATGTGGTCTAAGAGCTTTTGTGGACTCATAGGTGAATAGGTCTCCATTAGAATTCATTTTAAATTTGCCTTCATATCCTCCATAGTCCTTTTCAGCAAGTATTTTACCATCATCAGGGCTATTAGGATCGTCAACTTTAAGGGTCAAAGTCTGTATCGGAAAGCTAAATTGCCGTTCCTGCTCGACTCCTTCTTCATCAATTTCTATGAGATCATATTTCTTAGTCAACTTAGTAGAAAAAAGCATGGCTATTTGGGGTGAAGCCATAACATCCACTCCTGTAGATTGATGCTTAGGTTGAACATCTTGTACATATTTTAAGCCTTCTAAAGGATCTACAGGTTGATATGTAGGCTTTGTTTGACACTTCTCCCCTTTTTCAATATGAAATTCAAAATCTCCTTTAATGATGTTCAAGAATGTGGCTTCACCATATACAAATCCTTCCATGTAAAACTTATTAGGCAATGCCATATTCAAAGCTGCCCCCACGGCTAGTTCTGCAATAACAAATCGCCTCATTTCACCGAATAATTTTGCCTCCAAAGCAACACCAGCGTCCAAGGCAGCATAGGCTTGACCTTCCAGGTACCACCCTTTGAATCCGCAATCCCCCCATCCATCACTTAAGGAAATGTCGTAACCTAAGTTTGCAGCAAAATTGGCACGTAAAATCCAGTATTCGAGATCTCCGGTTGAATACTCAAATTGACTTCCTACCGCATACCTCAACTGAGACTCACTAGTCATGTTAGTTCTTTGATTCTGAACCTGAATACCTGCTTTATTCATTCGGCTTTGAATGATTTGGGGCAAAGAAGGCATGGCAGGAAGGTTATAACCTGCCATAATATAATGTTTACGCTTGATCACATTGACCAACTCAAGTGAAATATTATCTCCTGGCCCTGGTTCGCCTACTTTTATATGCCAGTCATTCGGCCCGGCTACATGAACCTTAATTTCACCATTCCCTTTCACCAATGGACTATTCACAGGATATTTTGCCTGAACACTCCCATTAAAATCAAATACTCTGTTCGTAAAATCCATACTCGCATGTGCACCAATATAAACTGGGACATCTGATAAATCATAGGGATCAAAACCTGCTTGATAATTGGTAAACATATAAGCATCCCCATTGAAAAGGATCTTGCCTATACCATTGGAAGTAAAATTTGCTTCCAACACCATTTTTGAATGGAATGCACGCTTGCTATCCATTCCAAATGCAACACCAGCAAGTAATCCAAACTTCACATTTGAATCCGGAATAGGCAATTCATTAATATTGTCACGATTCATTTTATAATAGATCCCTCCCTTAAAACCATACATCCGCATGCTAGCGGCAAGTGGAATATTAGGCAATCCATCCACTGCCCCATCTACATAGAAATATTTATCCTGATTTTTACGTCCAAACAAGAGATTCATCTCCGCTGAGATGGGTAATGCCCCTTGTTCACCAAGCTTTAGCTGAACATCCAAACCACCTGAGAACCCATCTCCATACACATCATCTTCTTCATATCTTTGCAGATATCCCTTAACAGTAGCGATACTTATATCCCCATCAATATAGAGGTCTGACAATTTCATAGATGAAAGCTTCAGCATATCAGTTTCCCATTGCGTCTTGATATCTACACCTACTCTTCCTCCTACCACATTGGATTCACCAATTAAAGTCATTGCCATGGCTGCATAGATTTCATTCGTTTTCTTTATTGTGAAAGTGTCTAGTGAAATATCGAATCCAAAAACAGATCGTTGATCTTCTCCATAACTGTAACTGAACGCACCATTAGGACCAAAACGATAACCTTCCTTGTCTACAATTAGATCTGCAACTTCAACGCCACTGAATTCAAGAGGAAAGGATTGAATATTTAAATTAAGAGGTGTATTCAAGTCTAATTTAGCGTATAAATGCAGCTTGGGGTCAAAGCCGTTATTGGTAGTTTCAATCACGATTCTAGTCTCCGGGAGAATCTTTCCTTTCGCGATAACTGCAGGAAACTCTATCTCTTCTTCGTTCAAGACTTCAAACTGATAATCTAGGGCTCCATCGATATAGCTCATCAGTGCGCTATAGCTTAATGACTGATCCTCCTTTTGAATCGGCACGCGAATAGAGCCATTAAAACTTCCTTCCTGCCATTGGTTCTTAACAACTTCAACTACTAAGTTTTTTAAGGAAAATGGCCAGTTCCTACTCCCCATTTTACCTTCATTATTATCTAAAACAACAGGTATATCCAACCTGCCTGTAAAACCATAATCATCCACAATTAAATGAGAAACGGTAAATTCAAAATTATCATGAAGCTTTTCCGGAAGACTTACATTTACTGATTTAAAATAAAATCCTTTCCATAAGTTACCTTCTGAATTATAATTGGGAACCGGAAATTCAATACCATTTGGATTTTTAGTCTCAGAATGATCGAAAATCAATTCTTGCACTTCCATCGTAAAACCCGGCATCTGTTTAAATTCAAAAGGGTCAAAGCTTATCCCATCCAACAAAAAGTCTTTTGGGTTCACAAGCTCAACAGCAAAGGGCGCTTGCACTTTAGTTTCTTCTTCATCTAAGG
>CAZGGG010000039.1:3238-9495 GCA_964525165.1 uncultured Saprospiraceae bacterium
ATACGCAAACCTTCAAAGCCTTCCTTTGTCATAACTACATAAGTCCCCACCTCTTGTTGGTTAGGATCAGCTTTATCCAAAACGATATTAAACCCTCCATTCGGATTAATGGTATAGTCTTCTGCAAGGAAAAGAAAAGCTTCATCTGTCCACCCATTATTGTCAAAGCACACCCCAGAAGCCCCTAAAGTCAATTTCTGTCCAAAAGAAGGGAATTGAAACTGGGCAACAGCATTCAAAGCGCTTCCACCAATTCCAAAATGCATACCCACTATGGCGATAAGCTGATCCGCACCACCTATATTTCGATTGACCCCAACAGGCATACCGACACCCACATTCTTTGCCTTATCCTGAAAATCATAAATCCGCTCATCACTTTCTCCCATCAACTTTTGAATGGCCTGTTGCACTTGTGCTTCTCCAAATTCAATATTAGCCAAGTCATTGATCCATTCTGAAGGAGAATTGTTGTCATCCCTCGCTTTGGCAAACCCCTCAATCACCTGTCCCTCAGAGTTAACCTTCAGGTCTTCAAACTCAACCAGTATGGGAATTTTAAACCAGGTATTAGTGATTTTGCCAAGCCCGGAAAGCTTTTCTCCGTTCCAGCTAACGTCTGTCAATAATAAAGTATGTGACCCAAGACTTAACTCATCTAAATTCCCATACAGACTCTCGCCCTGAACAGGAGTATTATTGGAAAATTCTACATTTTCTTGGCAGATTTGCATCGCAAACTGCATTGCAGGTGGCACGTTTTGAATATTTTTATTTCCTGGCGAAAGTCCTCCGTTGTTGTTCGGAGGAAATTGAATTTGTTGATTCTGATATATAAAAGAGGCTACGGGCCCTTTGCCTTCGTTTTTAAAAGCAATTTGATTTGTGGGATCGTATGCAGTAACTCGTACTGCGTATGTTCTGCCTGTCGGCAAAAGGGGTTCTGTATTGTTCAGGCTATAGATAGTATTTATTAAATTTTGCTTGACTATGGTAGGTTGTACGGCAGGATTATCAAATGCATCGTTAGGATTAAATAATTGATTCAAACTCATGTCCACAATCTCTAATCTATATCTAGTCACTCCCGGCATTCCTGCAGGAGTCCATACAAATTGCTGAAATTGAGGAACTTTTGCTGTTACCGTTTCTTGATCATAAGGCTGAATAAGTACTGGAGGATCATAATGAGTCAAAAAGATATTAGCACAACCACTAAATTCTGTTGATAGTAATTGGTTGGATTGATAATCATATGCCTGAACACATAATTCATAGTTTCCTTCGGGTAGGGTTTCAGTCTGTACAATTCGACTAATATCTAAGCCTTCTAATCGAACATCATTTTCTGTTAGTCCAGCATTTAGAGACCTTAATTCTGTAGCTGTTAAAACCCTCGTTGCTCTAGGTTGTAATATGATTGGATTCACCGGAATATAACTCAACTTTACCTCTGCTTTAATACCGTTAGCTCCTGTCAAAGATGGTATTAACCTGACTTGTTGAATTTCATTTGAACTGTTCGTCAAAGTAATAATGGTCTGACGATCTAGCTGCAAGAAGTCTTCTAAATTTATTGGATAAGGAGGCTGAACAACAACATTTACATTTACCGACTGAGCGATTAACTTAGGACTCCATATACTAAGAGCTGAAAGTAAAAACAGCAGAATAAAACGACTAGGCATCATATTGATTTATTTTCAACAAAATTGAAGCAAATCCATTAGCCAGCCTTTCAAGACTTTTTTAAAAAAGATAAAAAAAGATAAAAATTACTCTGCCCAAAGCTATAGAGTCTACTAAAATGTAGAAATTGCATAAAACATTCATATATGCCCACTCTCCTATTAGTAGATGATGATAAAGTATTTAGTCCCCTTCTAAAAGAATTTTTAGAGTCCAAAGGATTTTCGTCAGACTGGGCCCAGAATGCAGATCAGGGTTTAGAACTTTTTAAATCCGGAACTTATGATCTATGCATTCTAGATATAAAGATGCCATTCAAAAGTGGGCTTGAATTAGCCCAAGAAATTACAGCCATCGACCCTCAAATGTCTTTCCTTTTCCTCACTGGAGAAAATCAAAAGGAGACTCGTCTACAAGGTCTTTCTCTTGGAGCCGATGACTATATCACTAAACCGTTTAGTATGGAAGAGTTAGAACTCAGAATTCAAAACATACTCAGACGTGTCCAAAAACAAAAAACAATACTCGAATTAACTGAACTTGTAAATATCGGGAAGTACGAATTTGACCCTATCTCCCGCCACTTATCATTTCAAGGCGAAATTCAAAAACTTAGTGAAACGGAGTCCCGCTTACTACAACTATTTTGCACTAGTTCCCAAGGACAAATTAGTCGCTCTGAAGCGCTGCATAAGATTTGGAATGACGAAGCGGAACTACACGGCAGAAGTTTGAATGTATACATCAGTAAACTACGTAAATATCTCGCACAGGATTCTAAAATCGAAATCCTGAACCTACACGGAACTGGCTATCGTCTCATTGTAAAATAAGCCGATTGCATACATTTGTTATGCGCCTTTTCAAATGTTCCCAATCGTCTACATTAAATTTTTGATGCTCAGCCTCTTGCTCTAAGCGCTCTGCAATAGTTGCAACTTCTGTCAATCCCAAATATCGGCACTGAGACTTTAAAGTATGTGTATGCCTATTTATCTTCTCAAAATCACTAACCGATATAGCCGCTTCTAGTTCTTTTAATAATATTGGGGCTTCTGTGGCAAATAATTGTACAAAGCGATCCACCCTTTTTTGATCATTGGCCAAAGTTTTCAATAAAGAGGAATAATCAATGCTATCACTATTCTTACTGCCTTTCGGCAAATACTGTTCCAACACATGAAGCAATATAGAGGGTTCTACAGGCTTTGTAACACAATCAACCATCCCCGCTTCTTTACACTCCTCAATTTTGTCGGGTATTGCATTTGCCGTAAGAGCGATAATAGGAGTGTTACGATTATATATACTTTTACTAAGAATAGTTCGAGTAGCTTCTAAGCCATTCATCACAGGCATTTTGACATCCATTAAAATGAGATCAAACATCCGCTTATCTGCAAAGGAGCATGCCACTTCACCATTCCCCGCATGGGTAATCCTGATATTTGGATAGAACTTTCTCAACAACTCCTCTGACAATAAACGATTAAATTCATTATCCTCTACCAATAGGATATCAAATGATTCTGAGTGCACCCTTAACTCTTTCTCCAAGGCTGCTACCTCTTTCTGCTCTGCTAATAAATAGGGAAGTCGTACTGTAAAGGAAGTACCTTGTCCAAGGCTACTTTCTACCTCAATGTGACCTTTTTGTTGTTGAACTAATTGCCTTGTGATCGAAAGACCAAGTCCCGTTCCTTCCTCCTCCTCGTTCACTACTTGTTGAAAACTATCAAAAATCGATTCTATTTTATCTTTTGGTATACCCGGACCGGTATCTGAAATACTAAATTCAACCCATAGAAAGCGTTCTTTGTAATCTAAAGCTTGAATCTCTAAACTCACGCGACCTTGCCGTGTAAATTTTAATGCATTGCCCAATAAGTTAATCAATACTTGATACAAGCGAATGGGGTCACCCTCCAACACCAAAGTGTCATCCAGATGATTGTAGATCTTAAAATCAAGACCCTTTTCCAATGCTTTTTGCTCCAAGGTAGTCTTTACTTGATTGATGATGACATCCATCGTGAAAGGAGTGGATTTGAGTTGATACTGCCCACTTTCTAGCTTCGCTTGATCCAAGATGTCATTCACAATGTGTAAGAGGTTTTCTGAAGACTGTTCGACTGCTGTAACGAATCGCTTTTGCTTTGAATCTAGTGGGGTATCTAACAACAGCTTGTTCAAGCCAATAATGGCATTTAAGGGCGTTCTGATTTCATGACTCATATTGGTTAAAAACCTGCTTTTATAGCTCGCATTTCGTTCTGCCAGTTCTTTTTGATCGCGATAGGTCCTTCTCTGTTGAATCATTTGAAAAATGAAAATAATAAGTGATACAGCCACCACCAGTACAAATACCTTAAACCATATAGTTTGATAATACAAAGGTACCACTTCGATTGTGAAAGGCTGAGATAAAAGAGGGCCCCAATTCCCATTTTCATTCGTAGCTCTTGCTTGAAAAGAGTAGGTCCCGGGATCAAGGTTGGTATAACTTGCAAAGTTTCGGTTCCCTAAATGCACCCATTCTTCTTCAAAACCTTCCATTCTCACTGCATACTGCCTAGAGTTGGAGTTGAGATAATCCAGAGCGGTAAATTTAAAAGTGATCGCATTCCCTTTATAATCCACCTTAAGTTCATCTTGGTAAGGAACTTCCCAAGGGGAGAAAACAGAGGCTCCTTTGTATTGTATGTCTGTAAGAACGACAGAAGCAAATCGACCAGAATCAATAAACGCTTTTGGGTCTATATATATTAGCCCTTCTTGCCCTCCCATTAATAGAGAGTTGTCCTGAAGCGAAATTGCATTTTGAATGCCAAATCTACTATAGATTCCCTTTTCCTTTCCATAATATCGAAAGTCCGATGTCTTTGTATTAAATCTGATCAAATGAGAGCGGTTTGTAAACCATAAAAACCCATTTTCATCTCCAATAAAATTACAATTTAAACTATTCGATTGAAAGCCATTTGCGGATCTGTAGTTCGTAAAGGTATCTGTTTCTAAATCCCAAGAAGTCAAGCCATTTGGGTAATTAATCCAAAGCGTTCCTGTTGGATACTCATAACTATTAATGGTAAAGCTTTGGGGTAACCCCTGCGAGCGCTTCGGGTCATGTGCATAATGAGAAAAACCCAAATCGTCTTTTTGAACGCGCCAGATTCCATCGTAGCCATGGCCGATAAGCTCTCTGGTAGAAGTTTGAGTAAAATTTCTAAAGTTTTGAGGACCTTCCAATTCTTTTACCAAACAAAATTCTTCTTTCGTTTGGGTATTCCACTTGCACAAGCCTTTATCAGAGCTATACCACCATAAGTTGGGCTGTTCTTTATCGACTTGAATATCATAAAGCACTAAATCATCTAAAGAGGCTCCTGTGCGTGCTTTCTTAATTGTATTCGTTCTCGGGTCGTATTCATATATTCCACGTACTCTTGAAAGTGGAGAGAATTTAAAATAAAGTGTCCCATTTAAGTCTTCAATAATTCCATCCAAATACTGTTGTGCATTGATAAATTTGGGCAAACCTTCAACCTCAAATAACCGACTACCTAATTGCTCTGTACGAAACAACCCCTCTTTTGTCGCAAACCAAAAATCCCCTTTACGACTCTGATAGATATAGCAAATATAATTGTGGGTAGAATTCTCTTTTGCTTCCGGCTTTATTTGATAAAACCGTGTTGGCGCAGAAGCAATATTCAGCTGCTCTACTCCTCCCCATTGACCCAGCCATATATGCCCCATTTGGTCTTCTAAAAAAGTGAAGGTATACTGATTATTTAAGCCCCGACCATGCTCCTCATATTTTCGAAATTCCAAAAAGGCTTTACTTTTAGGATTCCATCGATAAACGACAAAACCATCATTAAACCATACATTGCCCAAGCGGTCGGTCTCGAGCAACCAGCAGTTTTGATGCTTGATGGATTCAGGTAATCCTTCAGGTTTATAAATCGAATCGGTTTTAGGGTTCCATTCAAACATCCCGTAGACACTACCAATGAAATACTTGTCCGTACCATATTTTAAAATCTTTGAAGCAGTGAACTCCTGATTTTGAAAACGCAGTACTTTTTGTTTTCGAAATTGATGGCTAGATACATTGTAAAAGTAACCCCCATAAATGGTTAAAACATAGATTATAGAATCACCAAAACATTCTATATCTGTTACATTGGTAGATAAATGCTCATCCAATATTTGCGCTCGATCCACTAAGATGGATAGTTGACCATCTTTAGTCATCCACAAGCCCTTCTCACTTGTGCCCACAACTGATCCGTCCGGTGCTTCCAAAAGCGCAGATGTTGGACTACTATGAATCCCCTCACCCAAAGAAAAAGACGAATCGCTGTCAAGCCACTTTTGTGTTTGTACGTTAAAAAGAAATAAACCCTGATGAGAACCAATCCACAGGATACTATCCTCTGTTAACAATAAATCATTGATACCGGATAAGTCAGGGCTTTCAGCTTCTAATGTTTCCTGACTAAAAGAAATCAACTCCTCTCCATCCCAGCGATACAGACCTGAAGAACTCCCAATCCAAATAA
>CAZGGG010000039.1:9676-20420 GCA_964525165.1 uncultured Saprospiraceae bacterium
CCACAATTATTCAAAATAGAAATTATAATCAAAAGAAGTTTGGCCACTCAGTCATCTTTTTTAATACTTTTTTACATCTTTCACTTCCATAAAATCAGCTTAAGCTTTATGCTCTCTATCGTTAAAAATGTCCAAACCCGAATCTGCTAATACCTTGGTCAACTCCTTTTTCAATTGCTGATTAGCCTTATAACTATCTTTGCCGTAAGGTAGCCTTATTAAGTCACCGTTAGTCTGCAATACTAAGGTTCTGTTTTCAAAACGAACATCTTTAATTTCTGATAAAGGGAGGCTCCCTTCCTGACCGCTCTCTGTGTGTTTATAATGGAGCTGATCATCTAGAATTTGAATGTAGTGCCGTTCTGCTCTCTTGGTAGATTGCCAGCGAAATAGAAAAACGATCACGACCATCAAAAACCAATTCAATGCCCCCAGTAAATCCATCCAACGGAAGGTTTCTTCATTGAAGGTAAAGTACAGCTCTGCGATGCCCAATACCAGAAATACAGGTACTGCTATGTAAACTAAGGGTAAGGTGATCTTCGGCTTCCGATATAGACTAATCTTCATTCTTAGAGGTTTTTAGTATAATAATAAAATTAGCAATTATGTTTTCCTCATTTATTCATCAGCTTAACATTCTAAATCCTATAAAAGTAGAAGCATTCTTCCAGGGTCTCGCTTCCAGTCCGAGACAATACATTTGTGCTATTAGACAAAAGTAACTCCTTAATTTTGTAACTTTTATCTCTTTTCGTATAGTGAAAATATAACCCAAATCATCATAAACAAATTGATTATGAAAACTAAATTGATTCTATTGATTAGTCTTACAGCCTTATTTTTGCCTATGTTAAGAGCACAGGAGGAAGGAGTTTTAAAAGTAGCCTATGCCATTGAGGTGATGGAGAAAAATTCGATCTTTTCTTCTTTGCTCCAGAATAGTACCGGAGCGATTTATGTAGGCCAAGAGCACTACCAAAGCATTTTAAGATCGCCCATGATAGATATTACCAAGCACTACGATAAAAGGGAGAAAGCTACCGTGACCATCTTTCAATCAGAACAAGAAAACTACTTTTCATTGGAGGAGCAAGGAAGTGAGCTATCCAAAGAGTTATTTGACCAAGGTGGAGATTTAAAATTACGCCTATTGGCAGATACCGCGACAAGTATCGAGAATGTGCCCACCACCCTCTACGAACTGGAAATAGCTTTAGCAGGTTCGAACATACGTATCCTCATACATACCACCAAAGCGTCTCCTTTTAACTCCTATGATTTTCATGATCTCCCTTTGATTAATTTGCCTTCGGATGCCATTCAGGGTTTTCCCATTCAAATGAATGCCTTCATTCAAAAACCCAATACAGACGAAGCACAGATTTTTCGGTATTCCTTAACATCATACGAAGTTCTGGATCAGTATGACTTCAAAGTGGATACGATTGGTCTGCAGAGGATGCCTGCTCCGTTTTAGAAGATACTGAAGAGGTAAAATAAATATTGATGGGTAAACTGTATATGTATCTCTTCAAACGAGTCAACAAGATTTGGATGTGCGCTCATTTTATGGCCACTCAAGTATCAATAAAGAACCATAACACCAGGATTTAAAACCTGAAACCATTCCTAGAGCATTCAAAAATTAAACAGATTTTATATTGATTAAAATTTAGTCAGAATGATGTATTTCTAATCGATTCGCTAGCCGAAATTCATGAAATGCGCTTACTTCTGCTGGTAAGTCCGACTTAGCTATGGTCAGTACTGAGAACTTCAGCTTAAAAGTCTGTTTCCGATAAGATTTTATTGTAGTAAAAGCTTCGTTCTGTTAAGTATTCTCAGACTTTCCCCGAAATCAATGGGTTGTAAGCCGGGGCCGAATCGAGGCCGAGTTCTAACTTGATAAGTGTGTTCAGAGTCTGAAGTTTGATCAAAAAATATTATGTCCACTCGAGTGCCAAAACTAAAAAGGTTCATTGGTGTATTAAAGGAGATCCTAGACCCTTTCCGCCTTACTGAATTGAACGATCCATTCTGAACACAAAGTTGAAACACCTCTTCAAGGCTCTTCTTACAACTCAAAGTTTGTTCTTGCTTCGATAAAAAGTCTTGGTACTTTAGGCTACCCTCTACTATTGTAGATACTTGATACCAATGTATGAGCCAATTCATGAGAATAGAGAACAGATAAATCGCAATAGCCCACCCTATAAAAAAATCAATTCCTTCCCTGCCCGCTGTAAAAAAAATGATTAACAGTGAAATTATAAAGAGCGGACTCATGACCAGCAACATTCTGACTAAAAATAATAGTGCTGCTATGAGAGATTGAAAAGCTTGCTTTTGAAACATTCTAACTATTAAATTTTTAATTGTCATCTATAAACCGCCTCTTGTGATTATCTTAGAAGGCTGTAACTAAGATAAAAAGAAAATATTATTTTATGTTTATGTTAACAACATATATACCTATAGCAGTGTATTTTTCGGGCAGTATTTTTTGTAAAGCTATTTTGCGTACAATATGTATTCATTAATAAACGCTAAATCCATACCTATGAAATTTTCTTCATTAATTATCCTTTCTATTTTATTCATCCAAACTTCCTTGGCACAAAACAGCTGGCAAAAGGTAGAAGCCGGCGCTGAATTTAGTTTAGCCTTAAAATCTGACGGCACGCTTTGGGCTTGGGGTTTCAATGGGAATGGACAATTGACCGGACAATCACAAGCCGAGAATATTCCTTTTCAAATCAGTGAAGACACCGATTGGGCAGATATAGCAGTAGGCGCTGTACAATGCTTTGCTATTAAAGAAGATGGGAGTCTTTGGGCCTGGGGCTTCAATCTATATGGACAATTAGGAATTGGCGGAAGTCAGCAAGCCGTAAGAAGCATCGAACAAGTCGGGTCCGATACCAGCTGGGTGCAGGTGGAAGCAGGCTTCGTACACACCCTGGCACGAAAAAGAGATGGAAGTATTTGGTCTTGTGGTTTTAATAATGTGGGTCAGTTGGGCAATGCCGACCCTCAGGAAGAAGTGGATACCTTCAGGCGGGTCGATAATCAAGTCTATATAGACATTGCCACTGGAGGGTTTCATAGTTTAGCTATACGCTCGGACAGTAGCTTGTGGGGCTGGGGAGATAATTCAATCGATCAGGTAAGTGGATCGATCAATAACGATATCGTCAATCGGCCTTCAATAATTGATACGATGCCCAGATGGGCCAATATTGAATGTGGCTATCAATTTTCAGCTGCCCTCACCGAGGACGGACGGTTGTATACATGGGGATTTAATGGGAATGGCCAACTTGGTTTAGGAAATGCTTCTACAACCCCTGTGGGACAACCTACCCTAGTCGACTCCAATGCACAATGGACATTTATATCTCCCGGAGCCAGCTTCATGCATGCGATTCAAAGGGATAGTACACTTTGGGGTTGGGGATTCAATGGCCTGGGCCAATTAGGAACAGCTAACGAAACACAGCAAAATCAACCGGTGCAGATTGGTCAGGAAACCAATTGGACTCAGGTAAGTAATGCCCGGGGACTGTTCCTAAATAATGGCCTTTTCGGACTTCATACTTTGGGTCTAAAAGGAGATGCCAGAAGCATTTGTGCCACCGGTGCCAATTATCAAAGTCAATTAGGAAACGGTAATACCGTCAATCGTTCGACATTCGATTGTTCTATACTCGACCTTAGCGTATCCCTTATGGATCCTGAGCAAGAAACGGCAAGTATCATCCTCTACCCTAATCCAGCACATGATCAAGTAACCATTGAAAGCAATGATCATACAGCTTGGGAAAATGCGATCCTATACACCCTAAATGGGCAAATTATAAAGCAATGGGGACTATCCCAAAGCAGTCGAACCGCCCTCCAATTGGGAGATTTGCCGGAAGGACTGTACTTCCTCAACTTGCAATCCGTAGAGGGGCAAAAATATACTCGTAAATTAATCATCCGTCGATAACATCTGACGTATTAAGGCCAAACGGTTCGAATCCATGTCAAAAGCCTGAGGGTCCAGCGAACGCTGATCGCCCCTAAAAAGAGAAGTAAAAAGATACCCAGTGTGTATGCCTTCCAAGGGATTATGAATGGCTCATATAACAATTCTTGATGATCCATAAGTCCTAAAACGAGGGCTATTAGAAGTGATAAAATAGTATAGAGAATGAAAAAGAACTTTTTCCATCGATCATCTAAGACTCGCGTCCCTCTCAGAGACATCATAATCAGATCCATTTGTAATAACACGCAAACAAACAACAGCAGATGTCCTTGAGACAGGATAAAATAGGTATCGTGCCATTGCATGTCAATGGAGCGATCGAGTACCAAAAAGCCGATTCCCACGATCAATAATGGTACTATATAAATGCTATAATTCTTCATAAGTAAGTGCTATAAAAAGCGAAAGCTAAGGCTAATTTACCTTTTCGTATAAAACATACCGTCGTGCTTTTCGCCTCTCACTGGGGCTAGACTCAGACGAACCGATTCGAACCTCATCATCGGAGACTAAATGTCGACCTCTAATCAGCATAGGAAATTCTCCTCCGGCTTGAGGCCAAACCCCATTAAAGCCAAATTCCTGTAAGCTGTCATTTGCCCATTCATGGCGTGTGACCTGAAGCCAGAGGGTGTCTTGACGTACAGTATAGTTGCCATACTGAATACTACATGCTTTATACATAAAGGTGGAATCTTCATACAGATACAAAGGAGTCCCTATATTGTACGCCATAGGCTCTTTGAGTATTTGAAAGCCCATCGTAAATACATCAGGAAAGCTGGACACATAAGTATGCCGAAACTCATTGATTTCGGGAGAACAGGAGAAAACTAAGAAGGCCCAAACTAGGCCAAAATACTTCAATGCTGCAGGAATGCTTGAATAGCCCTTAGTCATTACATTGAATTATTTTTTTAAACGCATAGTTGAATTTTTATATCTTAATTAGAGAATCAAAACGTCCAAAGAGTTTTCTTGGGGGGTACATTCATTCTCATAATCTACAATCTTTCTGAGACGCACAACATACCATTATGCTAAAGAACAACAGAGGCAATCTCAAAGAGGCTATTTCATCTTGGGTCGTCATCGCAGTGATCATTCTATCACTTATTGTTGCCTACTTTCTATATCAGAACATTTTTGGGAATCCGATAAACTTTGTTGGTGAAAGTTCTTTAAACCCACCCAAGAAAGGTAATTATTTAGGGATTATTTATAAAGGTGGGCCTGTGGTGATTCTCTTACTTTCCTTTCAAATCATATTAGTCACTTTTGTCATTGAACGTTTTATCAGTATCATCTTGATATCCGGCAGAATAAACAAATTAGATTTCATTCAAGCTGTCTATCAGAAAGTAGCGGAGCAGAAAACACAAGAAGCCATCGATCTCTGCCAACAAAATAAAAGTGCATTATCACAGGTCATTGAAAGTGGATTGAACACTTACGAAACTGTTAAAGATGATGAAGATTACGAAAATGCCCAACGCCTACTAGCGATCGAAAGAGGTTTTGAAAGCGCCACTCAACTGGAAATCCCACCATTGAATAAGCATATGGTGATTATATCGACCATCGCTTCCATCTCAACTTTGATTGGTCTTTTAGGGACGGTAACCGGTATGATCAAGGCTTTCTCCGCCATGGCACAGGTAGGTGCACCCGATGCTGTAGGCTTGGCAGAGGGGATTTCACAAGCGCTGGTGACTACTGCCCTGGGTATTTCAACAGCGGCAGTAGGGGTTGTTTTTTATAATTACTTCTCCAATAAGATTGATGGTATTGTAAATACCATTGATGAAGTTGTCTTTTCTCTTACCCAGCAATTTAAATCCCATTTCAAACCGAATTGATTTTTATTGCTATGCTCTTCAGATCAAAAAATTCAAGTCCGGAACTCGATATGAATCCCATGGTGGATATGGCCTTTTTATTGGTCAGTTTCTTTATGTTAACCACTACCTTCAAAACAGTAGAACCGGTAAGCGTTCAGAAGCCATCATCCACAAGCGAAATAAAAATACCAGAGCGCAACCTCATGAAAATAACCATCAACAAAAATGGAAAGGTATTCTTTGGCATTGATAATAAATTTGTCCGTAGATCACTGCTCAATAAGATGAGTATGCTCAAAGGCGTAGATTTTAAAGAGTCTGAGCGGGATGTCTTCAGTCTCTTGTCCGGAATAGGTGTACCCTTTCAAGAATTGCCGGTCTATTTGGAATTGACAACAGAAGAACAAAAACAATACGTATCTACCGGAATTCCTTGCAATTCAAAAAGCAATGAATTAAAGGATTGGATTCTTAGTAGTCGTTTGGTAAATCCTGCTCAAAGAGTAGCCGTGATTGCCGATGAAGATACGCCCTATGAATATATTCGCTGTGTGATCAACACCTTGAAGGAGTTAAAAATATATCGTTTCAATATTGTTACAGAACTTGAATAAAAAGCAATTTCATTATTCATGAATACTCAGGTAAGTAAAAGGAATGCCAGAGAAAAGAAAGAAAATGTAAAGGTGGACATGAATCCCATGGTCGACTTGGCTTTTCTTCTGCTCACCTTTTTCATGATGGCAACAACTTTCAGCCGGCCGCAGGCAATGGAACTCATTATGCCTGCTGACACAGAGGACGAGGAAGTAGAACAGGCTCTGCCTGAATCAAAGGTGATTACCTTATACATCAAAAATATAGATAGCACCTATATCTACACCGGAATCACAAATGCCAAAGCTGAGCGCTTCACCTTTTCGGCCGAAAAACTGAATACACTGTTACAACCTTATCAGGCTAATCAAGAAATCATGATCTTGATAAAGCCGGAAGTTCAGGCACCCTACCGAGTGATTGTAGATATTTTAGATGAACTCAACCAAATGTCTCTCAATCGTTATGTATTGATGGATCCGGAAGCTCATGATCAAAAGATAATTGAAAGCCATGGACAATAAACGCTATCTCGATATTATCTTTCATGGGTTCTCGAAATCGTACTCTGCCTATTGGAATCGCACGCACAAAGGGCCCAGAGTTCTTTTGAGTTTTACAACAGCCATTCTGATCATTGGACTTATACTTTATCCTCTTTTCCCTAAACCGGCCCCCTCAAAGGCATCGAGTGACACACTAAAAGTCAAACAGAGAAAGGTCATTCAATATTCACAACTCTCTGCTCCGCCTCCCATCGAATTAGTTAAAATAAAGCCCCCGAAGCGTAAGAAAGTTGCAGAAGGGAAAAAAGTCGCCAGTAAAAAGTTTGTAAAACCTACAGTCAAACCAGATGCCGAGGTGGAGAAAGAGGATGTCATCCCCTCTCAAGAAGAATTGAAATATGTCAACCCGGGCATCAAAGATGAAGAAGGCGATTCTCTTCAAAATGTAGCTTTATTGGGCGATGGAGACGGTGAGGGTATGGAAATTGAATATGATGTCATTGAATTAGAAGAAGAACCTGTAGAAGAAGAAATTTTCGATTTTGTAGAGCAAAAAGCTACTTTCCCCGGCGGCGTTAAAGCTCTTTATCAATATCTGGGAGAGCATATCCGCTACCCCACACTGGCAAGAGAAAACAACATTTCCGGAAGGGTAATTGTACAATTTGTTATTGAAAAAGACGGGAGCATCACCCATGCAGAAATTGCAAGAGACATTGGAGGCAGATGTGGTGAAGAAGCTGTTCGTGTGGTCATGAGCATGCCTAAATGGACACCGGCTGAACAAAATGGCATAAAAGTTCGCTCCCGATTCACATTACCGGTCACCTTCACCATAGCGCGCTAGTAAGCGCACAATTCCCACAGAGTTCAATTTGAAATATCGGACTATTGATAAGGTATGGCCTCTAAGATGTGCATTATCGCTTCTAAACGGGCGGGAGCCTTTTTATTGGCGTCAATAATCAACCAAGGAGCATCCTCGGTGTCGGTTACGCGGAACATTTCCTTTTTATACTGTGAGTAATCATCCCATAAGGCCTGAGCTTTTTCATCTACGGAAGTCATCTTCCACCTTTTAAGTGGATTGGATTGAATATCCTTAAACCGCTTAGCCTGCTCTGCTTTTGTGATGGAAAAGTAAAGCTTGATCAAATAAGTGTCTGATTGGATGAGCATTCGTTCAAAATCATTCACCTGTGACATAAAGACTTTATACTCTGCCTCCGTACAGAAGTTATTGACCGGTTCCACTACTGCCCGATTGTACCAGCTTCTGTCAAAAAAGACCATTTCTCCGGGCTTGGGCAGATGGTTGATGTACCGTTGGAAAAACCACTGTTTTTGCTCGTCAGGAGTAGGAATATTGAGTGCTACGATCCTAAAGTGTCTCGGATTGATATGTTGGGTAATTCTTCGAATGGCTCCTCCCTTCCCGGCAGCATCGCGACCTTCAAAAACGATCACGACTTTTTTATCATTTTGAATGACCCAGTTCTGGAGTTTGATTAACTCTTCTTGTTGGCGCTTCAATTCTTCGAGATACTTGACATCTGCTAAGACCTTTTCCAGGTCTATCTTTTTGTTTTTTAGTAAGGTGTAGAGGCCTGACTTGGTATTCAACAAGGCTATCTCTTCTTTTGTAATCTTTCTTTCCCGCATCTTTATCTTCTTAAATGTCAATTTGGACCGCTGCTCTATGATACCTCATAATGACATTCGGATCCGGTGTAAGCGTAATGTTTGCATCCCCCTTGCCTTCATAGTCAAATTGTGAAAGCACGTAGCGCATACTTTCCAATCTCGCCTCTTTCTTATCATTCGTTTTTACAATAATCCAGGGGCTAAAATTTGTGTGTGTTTTACTGAACATTTGCTCCTTGTAATAAGTGTAGTCCTCCCACAATTCTTGACCTTTCATGTCAACAGGACTGAACTTCCAACGCTTTAAAGGGTTTTGCAAGCGAGCATCGAACCTCTTTTTTTGTTCTTTTTTTGAAATAGAAAACCAAAATTTGATAATTCTAAGGTTATCCTCGTAGAGCAAATGCTCAAATTCAGGAACCTGGACAATAAACTTTTTATACTGCTCTTTCGTACAAAAACCCATCACAGGTTCTACTACTGCCCGGTTATACCAACTTCGATCAAAAAAAACGATCTCCCCCGGATTAGGTAACACCTTTATATATCGTCTGAAATACCATTGTCCTTTTTCCACTTCGGTCGGCTTAGTCAATGCGACCACTCGGGACGTCCGCGGATTCAGGTGTTCTTTAAAGCGCTTAATAGAGCCTCCTTTACCGGCAGCATCTCGCCCCTCAAAAATAATGGCTACCCGCATTTGCTTTTCAGCAATCCATTTTTGAAGATTCACAAACTCAGTTTGTAGTTTCTCTAACTCAGCTTCATACCTTAACTTTTTCAAGGTCTTCTTCAGCGAAATATCCTTATCTCGAGCAATTTTCAAGAGATCACCTCTTGTTTTGACTCCTTTGATATCTTCTGCACTAAATTTCATAATTGATTTTTACCCATGGACACAAACCTCTGCCTGTAACGCATAAAACGCAGAAATAAAAATGCCATTCAAGAAGGTCAGAAATATCTTTCAAGTTAATCAATCTTCAAGAATTACGGGTCGGACTGAGCCTTTCAATACCATTCAAAACTTTGAATGATCCATGAAATCCTTGACGCTCAATGCGCTGCAGACGGGCTATTCAATCGTATCAGATAACAGGAACCTTCAGCGTAAAGCGTATCTATACGAAACTTCTCCACCAGCTGTGCATGAAATCGATGATTGCAAACTGCAACGCTATCCCCCGGCTGAGCTTGGTCATGTTGGCAATCGGCAATGTCTTCACAGGGGGTGCAATTGCGGATTTGGTACCCTCTTTTTTCATTATAAACCTTCAGGTAAAAGTGGGCGGAGCTACTGGTACAGACTGAATACAAGAAATATGCCTTCATCTTTGGATATTTTGCCGAAAGGCGCTCCATAAAATCTCCGTATAAACTCGACTCCTGATCGATGTATGGGTGAAGCACCTCATGCTGCATCGTCCTGGAGTAAGGCACTGAAAAAATCAATAACGAAAGAACCACCGCCGTCACCCATTCTTGATGTCGGGCAGACCAAGGCCATATCTGTTTTAAGCGTTGAAGGACCTGATACATCCCTATGCCTATGATTAAGGATAAAAGTGGTAATAAAGGTGCATCATACCACTCGTTGCGCGTCCCGTTTGATATCACGATGAAAAAGACCATAGCCGTTAGCGTACAAAGAACACTAAAACTCCTAATCCGCCGATCCTTCAAGAAAAAGGTGCTCACCATAAAGATCGGCACTAAATAGATCATGACCTGAAAGTGACGATTAATCAGTTGTTTGAGATAATAAAAAGGATCGCGCTCTTGAAAATCATACAATTCAGAGGTGTTGCTGTACCGTTGCCATAATTCCCCTCCCAGCACATAATCAAGATAACCGGGTTGGAGATGCTCCCTGAGTAGATAATAGGAAACGACCACTGAACAGATAGCGAGTACAATGATATAAAATGAGCGCGAACTCAAAATGCTCCATAGTTTTCCTGTGAACAGCGCGTATAAAAACATGCCCGGCAGATAGACAAAACCCATGATGCTTTTTGTCAGAACGCCTCCGATTAGAAATATAGCGAGAAAAATTGCCGTGATTCGTGATTCGTGATTCGTGATTCGTGATTCGTGATTCGTGATTCGTGATTCGTGAT
>CAZGGG010000039.1:20520-26449 GCA_964525165.1 uncultured Saprospiraceae bacterium
TACCAATCTCATGAATCCACCTAAAAAAGAAAAGTAATCCGCCTAGCAGAAAGAATAACAATAAAGCATCATGATCTCCCGTACGGGCGACATGAAAACGCATATAACCTCCCGCACTCACTAGTGCCAGACTGGCAAAAACACCTATTTGCCAAGTGTGCAGCACTCTTTTGCTGAAAAATAAAAACAGCCCCAGGGTTCCAAAGACTGCCAATACAGAAGGAAATCGTATAGCATATTCATTAAAACCAAAAAGATGAAATCCCAATACTTGCAGCCAAACCAGCATAGGAGGCTTGGTTTCATAGGTTTCCGGCTGACCGTGGATCGTGCGTACGATATAATTTCCATTATGATACATCTCATAGGCGTTCATCGCATTACGCCCCTCATCCCAATTGTAGATAGCAACTTCTCCTATTTCATATAAAGCAGGAAAAGCGACGGCCAGCAAGAAAACAAAACCTAAAAAAGCATATAAATATTTCATACCCCAAATAAACGAAAAAGCGATGGAAAGCATGATTCAAGCTTCAAGAAACGCTATCCATTGTGCCTTGCTTTCTAGGCTGCAGAATCACCTTCCGGTGAGCCGGGAACTTGAAATAAACCACCTAATAAGATCCCTAAGAATGAACCCAAAAAGACAGAGGCCCAACGTAAGATTTCACTAGTGGGCTCCACAGCAAGCCACCATCCATAACAAAAAAGGAAAAGGAAGGCGATGACCAAAACAGCTGCGTTCATTGTAGTTTTGACTCTGAAAAGGAAGGCGGTAAGAGAAGAAACGAACAAAAGGAAAGTCGGTAAAAAGAGTTCCCCCTGGTCTATGCTCACCGATAAACCTAAAATGAACATCATCAGCATAATATTCAAGGATAAGATCAGTTTGCGGCGATTCATAAAAAGATAGTTGAGTTCATATTAATATCGGATTCTATTAAGCAGGACATACTCTAATTTACATATCTACTAGTACTATCTGGCTTATATTCCAATGGGTAGAAATGAAATATTGATTCAGGACCGCTGAAATACCCTTCAACCATAATTGTCGTATCATTTATGATTCTACCTTCATATTTTATCACCTTATAGCTTGCATCCTTCATCCAAATGTGTTCAATGACAATCTTATTGTCGTTAGTCCTATATTTTCCCCATCCTATCGGGAAAGTTTCATCTCTTTTGTTTAAAACTTTAAGCTTCGTTGTATCCTGATAGTAGCTGTATAGCCCTCCACTACTATTTCTAGTTCCTTTCATATTGCCATTGTCAAAAAGAATAATACTTGCCTCCCTTCCTTTATGCTTCAGAATGTAAACTCCGCCTGTTCTTAGAGGTCTATCTTCAGATATCTCCACTTTATCTAAAGAATATTTTGGGAAAAAAAGTAAGTGACAACCCAAGCAAAATAATAGTAGAAATAGAATACAAAATGAAATGATTCTATAGTATTTCGAACTCTTCATTTTTTAATTATAATTTTTGAAAATCTTGTCCACGATCTATTATCTCATTAACTTCTTTCCTTACTTGAGGGTCGTGGAAGCGTTCTTTTTGTACTTGTTCATCAAAGGGTGACATGAACTAAAAATACATCATTCTGATAAACAGTAAAAAAAGCGACAACTCAGGTAACAACGAGCTGTGTAACTAAAACAAAAAAATCCCTACAACCAATGATTGCAGAGATTTCTAAGAAAGCTTTGTGGGCGATGTAGGACTCGAACCTACGACTTCCACCTTGTAAGGGTGGCACTCTAAACCAACTGAGTTAATCGCCCATTGTTGTTGGTATATATGAGTTCTAGTCGTTTTTGAGGTTTTTGGTTATATGATGAGCATGATACATTGATGGGTCAATTGTAGACACTTTTTGACCCCTCTATTGACCCCTGTTTCTAAAAATTGAAAAACAGGTCATGTCATCAGTAAGATTCAATCTCAGAGATAAAAGTGCTAATAACACCAGTATTCGTTTAATCTATCAAGTTAATAATGCCAAGTTCACCTATTCTACCAGAGAAAGTGTTCCTCCTAAGTATTGGAATCACCACAAAAGGGAAGTGAGACAGTCTTTTGGAGTAGTTTCTGAAAAGATCAACAATAAGTTGACCAGAATAAGAAGCTTAGTCTATTCCATCGAAGCTGACTTTCATAAGAAGGGAGAGGTCCTGACCAGAAACAAATTAAGAGACACTCTCAATGAAAAACTATATGGAGAGAAAGCATCGACCAGCAATGAAAATGAAAGCACCAATTCTTTCAATGGATATATCAATCTATTTATCAAGAGGAGAGCAGCTGACCCCAACTTTGCTAATGGCACTATTAAGGTATACAAGAGGTTTAGGAAGCATTGGACAAAGTTTTGCAAGGGCAAGAAATTAGAGTTTAGTGAATTGACTGTGTCTGTATTAGAAAGCTTCAAATTCTATCTCATCAATCACAAATTTAAATACAGTGATAACCTGATCGATAAAATGATACGTACAGGGAAAGTCATATTGAATGATGCCACTGAACGAGGTTTTAATACAAATATGGATTACAAATCAAAAATATTTAGTCATTCTCCAAAACCAGCAGACAATATCTATCTGACAACTGAAGAACTGATAAGAATCTATCACCTCAAATTGCCAAAAGAGGGTAAACAAAGAATTTATAGAGACTTGTTTATCGTAGGTGCTTTTACTGGACTTCGATATTCTGATTTTACATCTATTGTTCCAGAGAACATTATGCAAATCTGGAATAAGGATAACACTTCAACAAAAGTTCTAAAAGTAAATATGCAAAAGGTCAATGATCATGTACTCATCCCTGTACATCCTATTGTTGAAGCCATACTCAAAAAACATCAATATAACCTGAATCAATACAATGCAGTTAACCAGGTTATGAATCGAGCGCTAAAGCAAATTGGAAAGCTTGCAGGAATAGATGATGAAATAGTTAAAGTGGTATACAGAAATGGCAGAGGTGACAAAACCTCTTACAAGAAATATGAACTCATTTGCACCCATACTGCAAGACGATCATTTGCCACCAATGCATATAAGGCAGGTATCCCTGCCATCAGTATCATGAAGATTACAGGACACAAGACCAATCAATCCTTCATGAAGTATATTTGTATTGATGAAGAAGAGAATGCTTTATTGATGGCAAGGCATGAGTTCTTTGCTAGGTGATTCCAGATTTACATATCAGGCATATAAGGATTAGTGTAAAATCAGCACTTCACAGCTTGCCTATTTCATTTGTCTTGAATGTACTAACTTAGCAATAGATGTTTTAATTATTATCTATTAAACATCATGTAACTTATTATCAATCAAATAGATTTAAGGTGGAGCTACCCAAGTATCACGAAACTTTCATGCCTATTTTAGAAACTTTGAACTCTGTTGAATCAATAAACAGTAGAGAATTAGCAAATAGAGTTCGTGACAATTATTATTCTCATTTACCAAAAGACTTATTAAATAAAAAAACAAGTACTGGTGCTAATATCTTGACTGACAGAATTCTATGGGGGAAGTCTTATTTGAAAATGGGGAAGTTTGTTTTCTATCCAAAGAGAGGAATGGTCCAAATTGGGGAAAAGGGTAAACAAGCACTGGCTAGTGGGCAATTACTTTTATCAGACCTGAAGAGTGACCCTGATTTCATTCAACATCGCTCTTCTGTTAAAAGCAGAAAAGAGCAGAAGGCAGAGATTGAAACTGTTGACGCTGATAATGCAACTCCTCAAGATTTAATAGATACTGGATTTGAGTCAATTGAAACAGAGGTTAAAACTGAACTTCTTGACAAACTAAAAGAGCTTGACCCCTACTTTTTTGAAAAAGTGATTCTGATATTGCTTAAGAGAATGGGATATGGAGACTTTATTGAAACTTCAAAGTCAGGAGATGGGGGAATAGATGGTATAATTAATGAAGATAAACTAGGGCTTGAAAAGATTTACACTCAGGCTAAAAGGTATAATGAGAATAAGGTTCGTGAAAAGGATATAAGAAACTTCATTGGGGCAATGAGTGGAGATACCTCAAAAGGGGTTTTCATAACAACCTCAACTTTTGATGATTCAGCAATAAAGAAATCTAGAGAAGCTCACCACTCCATCATTCTTATTGATGGCCCTAAACTAGTAGATCTGATGCATCAATACAATGTTGGTGTTCAAGTAAAGACCATTTATGAAGTAAAAGAGGTTGACAACGATTTCTTTGAAGGAGAATAGTTTTGTTACACCTAATAAATGAGAGCTACTTAAGAATCTTGAAAATATTTATTATGAAAGGTTTTAAGCAAACTTATGATGAAATAATTGGCTCAATTGATAAATCATTGAAAGAAAATAAAATAATAACCTCATTAATACTATTATATTCAGCAATTGACAGCTTTAGCAACTTAGCAAATAGAACAAATTCTTCAGGTAGGCAAATTTTTATAAAGTGGGTTGACAAATGGATGTTAAATGACACTCTTGAAAATGTTGCAGGCATCGACCTTTATGCTGCAAGATGTGGAATTCTACATGGTTTTATTAGTGAATCTGACTTATCAAATAAAGATAAAGCAAAACAAATACTTTATAGTTATGGGGAAGCACCCCCTGAAATACCAAACAAAGCAATCAAATCTTCTGATCAGGAAGAAAGATATGTAGGTGTAAAAGTTGAAGATCTATTTGAATCATTTCGCAGTGGATTTCGAAATTGTTATGAACAAATAGAAAGAGATAATGATTGGAAATCATCATTTGAGCAAAAAGCTAGAAAATATTTTGTATCAATTCCCTACAAATAAGCAATAAGAATCATATATCCAAATTAAAATTTCTCAATGAATTCCAAATATACATAATGAATAAATAGATAATAATGCATTTTTAGAATCAAACATAAAGAACTAATCCTGAGCTTGTATTATCTCCAAATAATTATTGTCAGAATTATAAAGTAGATCAAGTTCTTCATCAGAAGAGCTAATGTCTTCAAGCATTCCAATTCTACATTATATCTTAATAGGAACTATTGTAATTTTGGAATAGAAAAGTCTACAGGCTTTAATTATTGTATAGCATTTGAATTAGTTATACAGGATCCCAGGTCATAAAGTAATTGCCTTCCCATGGTTCATCACTTTTCAGCTTTGAAACAAATGCTTTTTCAGCTTCATTCTTGTTTAAGTATGATCCATAATAAAAATGAATACAAAACCTTTTCTCATTCTGCTCAATTCCTGCTATCGCCCAACAACCATCAGACCTTTCACACATCACAACAACCATAGACCTGCTTGGCGATAAATCAGACTTGACTACAATGAAGTCTGGAAATTCTGGATCATCTTTATATGCGAATTTTAATCCACTCTTTAAGGCTTGTTGGTAATGTAAAAGAGTATCATCCCTCAAGTATTTTGGGCATAAAGGGAAGTAAGTGTCTTTACCCCACAGATATTGAGCACACCATGGATTCTTAGCAAAATCTAAGCCTGGTTCTCCTGCTAAATCAGCCTCCCATTTTTTAACAGGTTGAAAAACCCTACTTTCAAATGGTTCGCGATTCCCCTTTATAGGTTTGCCCTCTAACTTTTTGCTTTCAGAATTTGCCCATAGCTCCATTCTTGTTAAACAGTTCTGTCCCTCCTCCACAGTTACAGTCCTCATCCACTTATAATTTGGTTCTAAATTCATCCCATGAAGAATCGAAGGATCTTTACAAAAAGCTTCAATACTTCCACATAGGTATTCTATTTTCTTTCTTGTTGCAGGGTTCAATAGAGCATTCTCGAGACGACTTAACCATCTTAAATTTTCTGGCCTATTATTCCTACAATTACTATCAACATGATCTACAACATGTTTGGAATCTTCAGGCGCACCATGATAAGCAGTTGCTACTAT
>CAZGGG010000040.1:0-20391 GCA_964525165.1 uncultured Saprospiraceae bacterium
TTATGCGATTATTTGGATGGAAAGAGGTCCATTGCAGTAATATGAAGAAGCTGAAAGCTTTTTGGTTATTTATCAGATTTGGCTGTTAGCGATATGTTATTAAGGGTTGAAAAGGCCCGTAAGGGCCGAAATGTTTGTAGTAATTAATATAAGTGTGTTTTAGCCCCGGAAGGGGTGACATGTTTGTGTTCTCTATTACCCACACCCCAAACCCTAAAGGGAAGATCCCGCGCTCATATTTTGAACACGATGGCCAAGATGGAAAAGAGGTAACTTTTGTGTTGGAAGAACACTTATGGTTGTAATGCCGACTGACGATAGGAGGGTTGGCAGAGGATTGCGTCGATACATTTATAAATAGGTAAATAACATATAAAGGCGGCCGGAACGCACTCATGTGGTCCGGCCGCTTTCCTTACTTGAGTGGCTCAGTTGGATGGGGCCCCAACTTTCGTAGCACACTCCATTAATATTCAAACGTATGGGTTAGTAGGTAATCTGACCATCTACAGTGACGGTGGAGACAGGACTGCCCAATTCCTGGATAATTTCTGCTGTCCATGTTCCGGAAGCATCGTCAAATCGACCCGTACCTCCATTGAAAGTTCCTTGAATGGAAGCTTCAAAGCAACAGGCTGTGATGCAAGTTTAATAAGGAGTCAAAACGTCCAGATTGATTTCATCCCCATTAGCTGCTGTGATGGTCAGACAAGCATTATTGACCAATGCTCCGGGACCCGGGCAGTTTTGAGCTGCACCAAGGAGTAAACAATAGGAGGTGGCGGAACTTACGCGACCTAAGTGGGTGACCGTTCCGGATCCTTCAATTTGTACCAACTGTCCATTTGTACATCCACACTCTAAACCATTAGCAGCTACTTGTTCGTATACAATCGTTCCTTTAAAGGGTCTAGGTTGGTTGTTCCTTCTGAGATTGATTTCTTCTTGAGAATTTTCTGTGCTTTGTATCTGCACGATCTCCTCTTCTTGTGGCAGAAGGGAATTGCTGTCTTGGTTACAGCCCATCCAGAAAAGGCCTAATACCAAAATCATAAGCCATTGCTTTTTCATAATGCTTGGTTTTCTATTAGAAAAATTTGCCAGGAGGGGTTACGGGTATAATATTACAAAAAATTATAATATGTATTGCGTGGTTGATATACTTAATTTTGAGTGTTGTTCAATTTAAAGGTGAAAAGAGGGGTTATTGAGTCAAAGTAATATCCCCGGATCGGGTCAGGGTGGTACCATCTGCCAGCTCAAAGCGGATCACGTATACAAAGACGCTGGGATCCATCAATCGATTTCTGAAACTTCCATCCCATCCATCTGTAGGACTATTGGGTGGGAAATCTTGTCCTTCGAATACCTTGTTCCCCCAACGGTCAAAGATGACCATGGAGGAGATGGAACGGACCACCTCATTGGTCGAAGGATAGAACCAATCGTTGATATTGTCCGAATTGGGGGAGAACACATTGGGAAGGAAGATTTCCGGAACGAAATCCACAGAAAGTCGGAAGGTGATGGTTTCTTCACAGCCATAAATGTCGATGACCCGTAGGGTATAGGTTCCACTTTCCAGAGCGGTAAGGGTGGGGTTCAAACAATTCGCGCAGCTCAAGCCCTCAGTGGGTGTCCACTCAATGACACTAATCTCCTGTGGATCGCGATTAGTGGTGATTACAATCGGCTGTGACGACCCATATTCCAGCTCTAGATCCCTTTGTGTCGAAATCTCCAATTCCTCAAAGGTTTCAATGGTCGCAGAGGTGGTGATGGTACAACCCAGCGCATCTTTTACCGTAAGGGTATATACCCCCGGCTCCAGCCCGGTAAATTGATCTTCTCTTGAAAAGCCGCCATTATTCAGAGCATATTCAAAAGGAGGCGTTCCTCCCGAGACAGACTCGACGCTGAGTGTGCCTGTCAATTCTTGACAATCCGGCTGGATGGCCGAAATGATGGCTTCTACCGGCTCATCGGTGGATACCTCCAAAGAGGACTGTGTGGCACAACCGTTGCTCAGGTCGGTGTACAGCAGGTTATACGTTCCTGCATTGATGATTCTCAAACTATCTGCAGATCCCAGAACCATACTATTTGAGCGCCACTCATATGCAGCGGAGTCTGCGGAGCCCAAGGCTTCTATGAGTGCGGACCCTCCCTCACAGGGCAAAGGACGAGTAATGGAAAGAGATACTTGAGGCGCGACGGTATCTAGCGTCAGTTGTGTCTGTGCTTGACTGCGACAGCCATTATCCGGGTCGACCACCGTAACGGTATAGGAAAGCCCGTCACCGGCCGTCACCTCAATGTTGCTTCCGGATCCTGAAAAACCCGGTCGTTCGCTGGTCCAACTGAATTGCCAGTTGGGATTGCCCGAGGCCGTTAAGCGGACACTTCTGCGCCCACAGGTCAAAGTAGCCGGTTCAGGAATACTCACTAAAGGAGCCAGGGTGTCCCACTCCAGATTAATGGAGGCTTCGGCAGAACAACCATTGAGGGTGTCCGTGATGCGCAAAGTATAGGTGCCCCCCTCTCCGGCTTCGATGGTATTACCTCCTTGTCCGGTAAGATCATTTCCTCCGGGCCCCACCCATTCATAGACAAATTGGGAGCCGGCAGACGAACCTTGTGCACTGATCAATTGTATCGTGTCTCTGCAAGTCAAGGGTGCAGGATTGAGGAGATTGACCGTAGGGGCATTTTGATCGGTGCTGACTTCGATCGTGTCGCTGCTGTGGCAGCCATTTCTTAAGTTGAAGAGGATGAATTCGTAGGATCCGGCAGACGTAAAATCGAGCGTTACCAAACCATTCATTGGTACAGAACCGGAGTCCAGAGCGATGCCGCCTCTTTGCATGACATAACGGAAGGAGCCTTGCTCCAGGACTTCCCATTGAGCAGAAACCAGGGAATCGGAACAACTCAGCACCAGATCGCTTGGATGGGAGATATTGGGCGTGGCCAAGTCTTCTTCGATCTCAAAACTTTCTGTAGTGGCACATTGGGTCAAGGTATCCAATAATTGGACGCTATAGGAACCGCTGGCTGCCAGGCGAAGCATAGGGGAACCAGAGCGGAGCGTATCTCCGGCAGCATTCAGCCAAATATAAATTTGAGTACCGGAAGTGTTTTGCAAGGCCACTTCTACCGAGTCTCGATTACAAGTCAGCGAGTCCAGGGTCGGAATACTGAAAGCAGGAGGCTCAGCGGGGTTAATATCTATGGATTTTTGTGTGTTGCAGCCATTGACGGTATCTGTAGCGTTGAGGGTATATCGCCCTACGCTTGAAGTTTGCAGCCAAGCTGCATTCGCAGAGTCGATACGACCATTTTGGGTCGTCCACGAATAGAGAATATGCGCCGTTCCCCCATTTGCGGAAGCGTCTATGATCAAAGGTTCCCCATCGCAACGCAAGGTGGCTTCATCCGGAAATAATAGCTCCGGACTCAGGGTATCTATGGGTATCACAAAGCTGGTATCCCATGTGCATCCGATCGAATCGGTCAGCGTCAGACTGAGGGTGTCGGCCTCCGTGGTTTGCAGGGTTTCTGTGGTATCGCCGGTAGACCAAAGAATTTTGATAGGTTCCCTTCCGGAAATGCGGATCGCAAGTTGCGCTGTATCATTCGAACAATTAATTCCTTGAAGATTTAGAATTTCTGCCCCGGGCGGAGAAGGCGGAGAAGGTACTTCAATAGAATCGATGCGGCTGCAACCATCCGGCGTGAAGACTTCTACGCTGTACCAGCCGGGCAAGAGATTGTCTAGCAAGGTATCCTGCGATCCATTACTCCAACGCAAAGAGTCATAAGCGGTCGGATCTGCCATAAAGGCCACCACTCCTGTATCTGAATCACAGTCAGGGACATCTCGAAGTTCCAAAGCTACGTCTATGGAAGCGGTTTCCTCGACAGTGGCGTCGAGTTCATAGGTGCAGCCATTGCCATCGGTCAGGGTCAGGCTATAGTTTCCTTTCGGCACGCTGTCTAAAACGGGTCCGTTATCACCCGTACTCCATTCATAGATCAAAGGAGAATCCAGTTCGGAGGAAGCAACGGAAATGCTTCCGTCGATTTGTCCGCCGCAACTGGCATCTACTACCTCCAAATCGATTTGTGGGTCGATCAATCGAATACGCCCCGGGTCGATGACCTCGCCATCGCAACCCAGATAGCCGGTAACGGAGGTCAATTCAATGAGGCCGGTATCTATTTGATCGGAAGGGATATAGAAGATGGAATCCGGATGGTCAAAGACAAAATAATTCCTGCCATTGATCTTATAATAAATAGTGAATGGACCTTGTCCTTGTAGTCGGATCGGAAATTGGGTGTTTTCCAAGTCGCCTTGACAGATCGCCGTATCCAGATCGAAAATCGCAATCGGCTCTTCCACAACGGTCAGAGATACGGTGTCAAATAACTCATCGCATACATTAGAAAGACGCACGGTATAGGTAATATCTTCATTTGGGTAGACGGCTATGACAGAGCCGTTTTGCCCGTCGCTCCATCGATATCGGACATTGGGACCGTTATTGGGTGAGGGTTCCAGGAATACCGGAGTGAGTGCGCAAACGGTATCATCCATGAGGTTGGACTCCAGTGGAGGGACATCACGAATGATGATCTCTGTACTTTCCACTTCGCAGGAGCAACTGTTGTCCAGATTTACAATAATATTTTCGGTGCCTTCGACCAGCAGGTCTTCATAGACTTCAATCGGAATAAATACACTTAACTGCCCGGCCGGAATGGTGATGACTGTATCGAAGGGTGCATAATCCTCTCCGACAGTCGCCGTGCTGTTGGTATCAACACTAATATTGACCACAAGGGGTTCACTGAGGTCTCGAGAGTTTCCGCGGCGAACGATGATGCCCCCTTCGGAACATTTTTCAAAGACAATATTTCCGTCTTCATCGGTTTGGACATCTAAGAGCGCATCTCCCCCTGCTGCGAAGGAACCCGCTTTCAGCATGACGGCCGAGTCAAAGAATCCATCGCCCACATCGGCCACGGCGAGTTTAATGGTGTAGGTTTCGCAGGGAATGACTTCAATCGAAGCGACCAAAGGAACGGTGAAGCCATCATATTGGGTGAGTCCATTGGCCGGATCCGCATCATTCGGCTCTGTGGTACATCCTCCTGCCTGTTGCATCTGACCTGGGGGCACATTATCCTGATAAAAGGCTGCATTGGACTGAATATTGACCGTATTGATACTCACATAATCTCCCGTACCCGGCACCAGCGCCACATTTTCCGCATTATTTGAAAAGTTACCGTTGATACCCGGACCCGAAATGAAAAAGCCAAAGACATCATTGAAGGAAGAATTCACATAATCGCAATACTCCTCTGAGGCAAAAACATATTCGAAAGAGAGCGAGTCTACGGTAGGTGTAAATTCAAATTCCAGCACAGTGGCATCAAATATCGGTTGATTGGTACCTCCGAAGAGCTCCGCAACCAATTGAGAGAGGTCGGGATCGCCACCGGCGCCGTCATCTGTACCCGCAGCTGTATTGGTATTGGCGCCTTGCGCGATGGCCACATTTCCGGTAGCCAGAATGACGCCTTCATCAATACCGATGCTTTCCAGGCCTGAAGCAAAGGTTCCGGCCGAACGCGACCGACTATCGAGGGAAAAAGAGCTGACGTCAAAGCAATCTCCACCAATTAAGACCTCCTTGATCAGGAATTCCGGATCGGTATTGGAGGTTGTTTGAATCCCCATGGCCGAGGCTGAAGCCGCCATTTTGGGCTGATATTGATCAAAAAAGCTGATCCAAAAAAATTGTCGAGACTTGCTTGAGGGCTCAAGCTGAAGAGTGTGTTGCTCTGCGGAAGCAGTAAAGCGCACCCTTTGAGTATTGGTGGATGGATATTTATCTTCTGAGGGATGAGACAGACTGCCGGTATTCAGATTATAGGGCTCCTCCGACTTGAGGACTAAAGTATATTCTGATCCGGGTATGAGCTGACGAAAAATTAGGGGTGTTTCATCCTGGATCAAAAGCGATTGGCGAATAAAACCTTGGCCGTTCCATTCATATTCAAATGAATCCTGTTGTGCCAGGGCATAGCTCTGACAGCTTATTAAGATGACCAGCAAAAAAAGAAGCTTATCTCCCATTATCGTGTGTTCTTCCGACTCCCCTAATCGGTTCTGTCATCAGCATGCAAACCCAAACGCTCTGATCCAGATCGATAGAAGATTGAAAATACAAAAAAGGATTCTTTCTTAAGGATTCCCTCCTTACATAAGAGAGAAGGTAGAGTGGGGGTTCGCTGCTTTTGCTGTTTTTAGTGGTCAGTGGTCGGTTTTCAGTGATGAGGTGAGAGAGATGAGGGAGGTGAGCATGATTATTTGGGTATTTGGTTATGCGGTTATTTGTGGAAAGTTATCAGTTACTGCGGGCGCTCCGCCTTTGGCGGACAGGCGTAGGCGGCTCAGTGATCAGGTGAGACAGGTGAGAGAGGTGAGAATGATGATTTGATTACTGCGTTCGCCCTTGGCGAATGCGATTATGCGGTTATTTGATTATTTGTGAATAGTTATCAGTTATCAGATGAGGGGGCCGCGTCCGCTTTAGCGGATGAGATAGATGAGAGAGGTGAGAAAGCCATGAAAGGTTTATATGTTTTATGAAGGTTAATGGGGTTTAGTGAGTGGTAAGTCATCAGATGAGAAAGATGAGGTAGTTGATTGCTGCGGCGTTTCTTTTTAAAAAATAATCCAAAGCATAAACATTTAACGTCACTGCGGGCTTGACCCGCAGTCCCATGCGTTTTGGAAATATTTCAATGACCCTATACTTTAGTATATAAAAGCGCTGTAGGTGCGTCAATTAAGAGTGCTGTGTTTTGTCAGTCTTTGAGGTACATCCTGTTTTACTTTGAATTATGGTCGGAAGCGATCCATGATCCAGAGTGCAAGGGCGACTTCCAGTACACTCAGGGGTAAGGCATAGATGAGGATACCCAATGGGAAGACCATCATATTGTAGGTGACGATCCACATCAGCATAAATCCGGCCCACCAGCCTATAGCTAAGCTTTCTACAAACGAAAACCGCTCTCGCATTACATATAGAAAAATGGCCATACACAAAGACCAGAGGCCCCAAATCATACCATTGACGGGTTCGGAGGGAAAAGTCAATCCCAGTTCATTGTAGTGTTCTGTCCAGTAGGACTTTGCTAAAAATTCGTTGCGCACAAATTCACTGAGGGAAATCCAAAGGGTAGCCAAGAAAATCGGGAGGACGGTGGTGCTTAGAAATTTCATTCTGGTTGAGCAATTTGATCGAGATTTTAAGTTACGAAGAAAATGGACGATTGATGATTTGATTACTGTGTTCGCCCTTGGCGAATGCGATTATTTGTGAATAGAGATTAGTGGTCAGCAGTGTCCGCCTTTGGCGGATGATCAGATGAGAAAGATGAGAAAAATGAGAGAGATGAGCGGGGTGATTTGGATACCGTGTTCGCCCTCGGCTAATTTGGCGGAAAATACGATAGGGCTTTCAAATACTTTTAGGGTTGATCCCATAAATAGAAAAGCGCTGAAGGTGCGCCATTAAAAAACGCTAGGATTTGTCGGCATCTGTGGCGGGTAATCAGCTAACATCCGAGTCAACCGGTTGCGGAAGAAAAATAGACCTGATCAGTATTTGAATATTGATTGGAGCATTCACTCACGAATTACCTTCGACTCACTGTAAGGATAAATCAACCATAACTTCAGAATTGGAGGGTCAATCCTATGCCGTTCCCGGTGACGGAAAATGTAATGTTTGTATTGCGTTGCGTCTCAAAACCTACCGCCTGAGCATCATTATAAATTTCAACCGCCCGATGCACATGACGTTTACTGGTATTTGCAATGGGAAAAGTAACAAGCGTCATGAATGCACCAATACCTAGGGTTACATAACTTGGTTCCCTCGAGAAGATTAAACTACCAAGGCCCCACCCTAAAAGGCCACCGCCGATAACTCCCACAGCTGTAGCGGAAGATCTTGTACTCCTTGCCTTTTGCATATGTTCTTGTGCTAAAGGATACGGTTCTGTAAGCTTGTTGATATCATTCGGAGAAATTCTTTCGCCTTCCAAATAATATATTTTTTCCCATACAGTTTGCTCAAAAGTTATTTCCTGACCTTGGCTCACAAACACAATAGATAGAGTAATCAAAAGGGTAAATACAGATAGTTGGTAATTCATAAATATTCAGTAATAAATGAAAACTAAACTCTAATCAATATACAAATAACGAATGAAAACATAATAGTAATTGATTGCTATAGCTTGTAAAAGTGACTAATGGAAGGAGGTTTGGTTATTTGACGATTGTGTTCGCCCTTGGCGAAATTGATTATTTGTGAATAGTGGTCAGTTTTCAGTTATCAGATGAGAAAGATGAGAAAGATGAGAGAGGTGAGAGGGGTGACTCTGTCATTTGGTTATTTGGTTACTGCGTTCGCTCCTCCTTTGGCGGACAGGCCTTGGCGAATGCGATTATGCGGTTATTTGATTATTTGTGAATAGTTATCAGTTATCAGATGAGGGGGCCGCGTCCGCTTTAGCGGATGAGATAGATGAGAGAGGTGAGAAAGCCATGAAAGGTTTATATGTTTTATGAAGGTTAATGGGGTTTAGTGAGTGGTAAGTCATCAGATGAGAAAGATGAGGTAGTTGATTGCTGCGGCGTTTCTTTTTAAAAAATAATCCAAAGCATAAACATTTAACGTCACTGCGGGCTTGACCCGCAGTCCCATGCGTTTTGGAAATATTTCAATGACCCTATACTTTAGTATATAAAAGCGCTGTAGGTGCGTCAATTAAGAGTGCTGTGTTTTGTCAGTCTTTGAGGTACATCCTGTTTTACTTTGAATTATGGTCGGAAGCGATCCATGATCCAGAGTGCAAGGGCGACTTCCAGTACACTCAGGGGTAAGGCATAGATGAGGATACCCAATGGGAAGACCATCATATTGTAGGTGACGATCCACATCAGCATAAATCCGGCCCACCAGCCTATAGCTAAGCTTTCTACAAACGAAAACCGCTCTCGCATTACATATAGAAAAATGGCCATACACAAAGACCAGAGGCCCCAAATCATACCATTGACGGGTTCGGAGGGAAAAGTCAATCCCAGTTCATTGTAGTGTTCTGTCCAGTAGGACTTTGCTAAAAATTCGTTGCGCACAAATTCACTGAGGGAAATCCAAAGGGTAGCCAAGAAAATCGGGAGGACGGTGGTGCTTAGAAATTTCATTCTGGTTGAGCAATTTGATCGAGATTTTAAGTTACGAAGAAAATGGACGATTGATGATTTGATTACTGTGTTCGCCCTTGGCGAATGCGATTATTTGTGAATAGAGATTAGTGGTCAGCAGTGTCCGCCTTTGGCGGATGATCAGATGAGAAAGATGAGAAAAATGAGAGAGATGAGCGGGGTGATTTGGATACCGTGTTCGCCCTCGGCTAATTTGGCGGAAAATACGATAGGGCTTTCAAATACTTTTAGGGTTGATCCCATAAATAGAAAAGCGCTGAAGGTGCGCCATTAAAAAACGCTAGGATTTGTCGGCATCTGTGGCGGGTAATCAGCTAACATCCGAGTCAACCGGTTGCGGAAGAAAAATAGACCTGATCAGTATTTGAATATTGATTGGAGCATTCACTCACGAATTACCTTCGACTCACTGTAAGGATAAATCAACCATAACTTCAGAATTGGAGGGTCAATCCTATGCCGTTCCCGGTGACGGAAAATGTAATGTTTGTATTGCGTTGCGTCTCAAAACCTACCGCCTGAGCATCATTATAAATTTCAACCGCCCGATGCACATGACGTTTACTGGTATTTGCAATGGGAAAAGTAACAAGCGTCATGAATGCACCAATACCTAGGGTTACATAACTTGGTTCCCTCGAGAAGATTAAACTACCAAGGCCCCACCCTAAAAGGCCACCGCCGATAACTCCCACAGCTGTAGCGGAAGATCTTGTACTCCTTGCCTTTTGCATATGTTCTTGTGCTAAAGGATACGGTTCTGTAAGCTTGTTGATATCATTCGGAGAAATTCTTTCGCCTTCCAAATAATATATTTTTTCCCATACAGTTTGCTCAAAAGTTATTTCCTGACCTTGGCTCACAAACACAATAGATAGAGTAATCAAAAGGGTAAATACAGATAGTTGGTAATTCATAAATATTCAGTAATAAATGAAAACTAAACTCTAATCAATATACAAATAACGAATGAAAACATAATAGTAATTGATTGCTATAGCTTGTAAAAGTGACTAATGGAAGGAGGTTTGGTTATTTGACGATTGTGTTCGCCCTTGGCGAAATTGATTATTTGTGAATAGTGGTCAGTTTTCAGTTATCAGATGAGAAAGATGAGAAAGATGAGAGAGGTGAGAGGGGTGACTCTGTCATTTGGTTATTTGGTTACTGCGTTCGCTCCTCCTTTGGCGGACAGGCCTTGGCGAATGCGATTATGCGGTTATTTGATTATTTGTGAATAGAGATTAGTGATCAGTTGTCAGTTATCAGTTATCAGTTACTGCGGGCGCCACAGGCGGCTCAGTGATCAGTGATCAGATGAGAAGGACCGTGTCCGCTTTAGCGGATGAGGGGATGAGAAGGGTGAGCGTGATGATTTGGGTATTTGGTTATTTTATGGAAACTGCAGAAGGGGTCGTTGAGGGTTTATAGGGTTTATGGGGTTTGATCAGGGCATCGAAAGCCGTATCGTAGACGTTTTTTAAATGATGATCGCCTAAATGTTGGGCAGATCTCCCTTTGCGGAAGCGAAAGATTCCTACTCATGAAAGTATATTGTTATGAAACACTTTTACATTTTGCTCAGCTTGCTTTTCGCAGTACAAGCATATTCTCAGAAGGAAGCGGAGTCCATGCATCAACCGTCTGCTCAGGAGCGTACGATATTTGCTTCTGCCCAATTCGATAGTTGCTTGATCGAACCTACCGTCTATTTCAATCAGAGTACATCCTATTGTGAGCAGTAAAAACTGAAGGATTTCTGTTTTTCCATGTCAAGCAGGGCTAATTTTACAAATACGAATTGGCCGGAATGCGGGCTTTACGACATAACAGACCCCCATTGTTTGACGTTTGTCGCCGGTCCTGACCGCTTGACACGATTGAACCTAGATGTGCAAAATTGTATGGGTGAGGGGATACAGTATGGCGTTTATGAAGTGCCGGATTCCATATTGCTGCACCCATCGGCAGTGCCCCTCCCATTTGATCAATTAGTGCATAAGGTCAGCACCTGTGTATTTGTAGAAGACCCTCAGGAAGGAGAACGATTGCTCAAAATACCCACCAAAGAGGGACGTGTCTACGTCATTATATTTGATCCTTACAGAAGATCGCCATGTGAGGTTCGGGGGGAATTGCTGAATGGTGCTATCCTTCCCGATCATGACAGTGTACAATCGCATCGGCCCTATTTGAATGGACGAGAGCCCGGGCGTGAAACGGATACAATTTGTGAGGGTACAGGTGAAAGAGTGATGCGCTCAGCTTATGATTTGGGACCGGCTCAATACATTTGGTCTGTGAATAGTATTGTGGACAATACCGGAAATCAAGGAGTAGAACATATTGTGACATTTCCCGAGCCGGGTAATTATGAGGTTTGTGTGCAAATGGTCTTTTGCGGGGATACTAGTGCACAAGCATGTCAGACGATTGTCGTGACTGAAAAAGACGACTTTTTGGTCCGGGATACGATATGTAAGGGAGAGCCGATTAGTGATTGGGCGGGTCCGTTTGGAATTCGATTTACTCCTGATTCCGGAATGATTGATATTAATCAACCCGGGCGCACCCAATATCAGGCGGTATATACAGATGGTTTTGGTTATACTCAGAATGTTATTTTGGATCTTTTTGTTCGCTCCAAGACGTATAAAAAATGCATTCTGGAAGGCAACCAACAGTCTGACCCCTCAGGTATTTTGAAGCCACTTCAGGTCTTTCCTAATCCTGTGCGCAACTTGTTGACGGTTGAGGGGGAAGTTCATAAAGAAGGCCGGTATGTTATTGAGTTGCACTATTGGACAGGACAGAAGGTTTTGTCTCAAACTATCTTTGCGGGCTCAAAAGGATTCCGAACGAGCTTAGAATTGGGGCATCTGGCAACCGGCACGTATCTGATGATCTTGAAGGATGATGCAGGTCGCCTCGTAGGAAGGGAGGTTGTGGTGATTGGCGAATAGCCGGGGTTTTTGGTTATTCGGTTATTTGTGGAAAGTTATCAGTTACTGCGGGCGCCACAGGCGGCTCAGTTTTCAGTGGTCAGATGAGAGAGGCCGTGTCCGCTTTAGCGGATGAGAAGGGTGAGCGTGATGATTTGGGTATTTGGTTATTCGGTTATTTGTGGAAAGTGGTCAGTTACCAGTTTTCAGTGATTTGATGAGAAAGGTGAGGAAGGTGAGAGAGATGAGAGAGGTGATTTGATTACTGTGTTCGCTGCTGACGAAAGCTTCGCTTTGTCGGCATCTGTGACTTGGCGAATTTGGCCCTGCTCCTTGCACCCCGATCCCTGCACCCCGCTCCTTGCACCTCACTCCATACCATCTGCGGTCTGCGGTCCGAACTGAATGGCTCCGCCGGTCCAGGGTTTGGCATTTTGGAGATAGTCCATGACTTCTTGAGGGTGATCGCAGAATTGCCACATGTCCAGGTGTTTGGGTTCCATGAAATCTTCCGAAACGCAACGTTCGAGCATGGTTTTCAAGGGGTCATAATAGCCGCGGGTATTGAGGATAGCGATGGGTTTCGAGATTTGTCCGAGGCGCTTCAGCGTGATGGCTTCTAGCAATTCTTCCAGGGTGCCGGTGCCGCCCGGCAAGGCGATGAGACCGTCGATGCCTTCGAGAAATTTCGCTTTGCGTTCGTGCATGCTTTGGGTAAAGACAAAGTCGGTGACGTCCCGATGTGCCCATTCCACTTCATTCATGAATTGAGGCATAATGCCTTTGATGTGTCCACCGAGTTCGAGGACGGTATCGGCCAGTTGGCCCATGAGGCCGCTGCCCCCTCCACCATAGACGACCTTACAATTCTGTTGGACCAGTAGGGTGGCCATTTGACGGGTGGCTTCAAAGTAGTTGGGATGGATGCGCGAGCTGGAGGCGCAGTAGACGCAGATGTTCATGCCTTGAAGGTAGCGAAAACAATTAGAATAGGTTAGTGGTCAGTTACCAGTTACCAGTTTTCAGTTTTCAGTGATCAGATGAGACAGGTGAGGGGATGATGAGATGAGAAGGGTGAGCGTGATGATTTTGGTATTTGATTATTCGGTTATTTGTGGAAAGTGGTCAGTTACCAGTTTTCAGTGATTTGATGAGAAAGACCGTGTCCGCTTTAGCGGATGAGAAAGGTGATTTGAATATACGGGTATTTGGTTATGCGATTATTTGTGAAAAGAGGTCAGTTACTGCGGGCGCTCCGCCTTTGGCGGATGGTCAGCGTCGGTGGAACAGCTGAGAAGGGTGAGCGTGATGATTTGGGTGATTTGTCTGTATCTATGCCGGGGTCGGGTGAATTTTTGAATGGGAAGACTTGGCTGTTGAGGTAGAAAGCCTGAAAACAATAAAAGCCGACTGTTTCTCTTGAACTTCTTATCTTTAGTCCTGCAAATCAATTCAAATCTACCCATTCAATCAATTATGAAGCACTTGTTATCTCTGGCTGCCGTATTGTGGTGTGCCTTCAGCCTTCAGGCTCAGGAACCTAATTTTACGGCGCCTCTTCTTCAAAATGAAGCTTTTGAACCTTTATCTGTAAAAGTGCTGCGGGTAGAACCCATGGGCGATTCCGTTATGGTAGCCCTTGAAGTCAATACGCGGGGAGCGATTCAAAAGCGGATGGGCAGTTTGATGTCCGGAGGTAAAGATGCTTTGACACTTACAGCCACATATATTTATGTCCTGGACGCAGAGGGTAAAGAGTTGCGCAAAGAGACCCAATGGTTGAAAGCTTCTGCTGCACCGGAAAAGTTTAACTACCTCAGCATGCCCCTCACAGACGCGGAGGCTCATTTGAATGCCAAAGTCCTGGCGACGGAAGCTGATGTTTTGTCCACGGCTGACTATCGGAATTACCAGATCAAAAAAGTGCTCAAAATGTCTGACGAAGAAATCGCACAAGAGGTGGAAAACACCTTGTCGGATTTTGTGCAAGAGGTCCAAACTGCTTTTACTCCGCTCAAAGAATTATTCAAAAAAGAAGAATATTCCGGCGACCAATTACCCAATACAATTTACAATACCGAACCTTTGGTTTCCGTCTTTAGCGGAAAATTAAGCAAAGTCCGCAGTACAAGCTACAACAAGCGACCTAATGGGGAATCCGGGATGTTGACCGGCAGGTATAAAACCGGAGATAGTGAGACGATCAAGGTCGATATGGCATCTTTTTTTGATGATGAAAACAAGCGCTTTACAGGAGTGAATCATATCGTGAATGATCCCCTTACGGGAAATGTGATCATTTATGCCGGCGTGAAAATCAAAAAGGATAAAAGTCCGAAAGACAATAAATTCTTTGAGCACATCATCTTGCGTTTGGATCGAAAAGGGAAGGTGCTCCAGAAGCAAACCTTTAAAAATGATCTGGGTTGGGAAGTCGGCAGCAGCAAATTATTGGGTGAAGAATCCTTTGCCGTTGTGGGAGACCCAGCTTTTGATCAGATCTTCATCGCTCAGGATCCACCGAAAAAAGATTGGGCCCAACATGAGGATCAGCAACGATTCGTCATCGTCAATAAAGAAGGTGAAGTGGTATTTACGGAAGTGGTCAAGAGTGTTTCTCACTTGTCGAAGAACCTGCAAAGAGTAGTGCCACTCAATGATATGATTTTGGTGAACACCTATGCTGCCACGCAACCTCATGCCTTTGCCGGCATCTATACTTTGGATAGAAGTCAGGGAGTATTGGATCAAGCGCTTTTGCAAACCGGCTCCGATCAAGCACAGGATGCGGCTTTCATTCCTTTGTCCGGCACCAAAGACATCCAAAATGTGATGTACTACCAAACCCAAGAGGGCGCCCACTATTTTCTGGATCAATTGTACACAGAGGCGCGGAAAGCCACGACACAACAGCCCGCTGTTCCGGCGCAGTATTACAACTATTTATTCTATAAGGTCAACGCAGACGGATCGATTTCCAATGTGGCGGTATTAGAGCGCTTTGGAGATTCCTACGCTGAGCCAATGGATGTTGCCTTTTTATCTGAAACAGAAGAGGCCTTCGTTTTGAAATTGACGGATCAAACCTCCGGGGCAGACTTTGTCAAAATGTGCAGCTTGAATAAAGCGGATATGACCTCTGAATGTTACAGTCTGCCGAATCCTCTACTAGGCCCAGATGCGATTTTCATGGGTGAGTCGTCCATGTATTTTTTGGTGCAGGATGCGCAAGGAGGGATAGAGTTGTTGGGGTATTAACGGGGGCAGTTGCCAGTATTCAGTTTTCAGAGACTTCAGAAAGTATGGGCAATTAATGAGAAGGTGATAAGATGAGGGGACAGCATCCGGAATAGCGGATGAGAACGGTGAGCGTGATTATTTGGTTATGCGATTATGCGATTATGTGGTTATGCGATTTTTTGGATTTGAGGATTTGAGGATTTGAGGAGGATGAGGGGACTGTGTCCGCTTTAGCGGATGAGAAGGAACAGTGTTTAGTGATCAGCAGTGTCCGCCCTTGGCCGGATGATGAGATGAGGGGGCGAGCCAGGTGAGAGAGATGAGAGCGGTGACTCTGTCATTTGGTTATTTGATTATGCGGTTATGCGGTTATGCGATTATGCGACGACTGTGTTCGCTCCGCTCCGCTCCACATCAGGCGGACAGGCTCAGGCGGCTTAAGAGATTTACTGTATTGGATTTACAAAGGGAAGTGACTCTCTTTGAAAGATTGAACTAAGATACAAACATGGTATCGTCACTGCGCCTGCCCCGATTATTTGGGGGGCTTGACCCGCAGTCTCATGAATATACGCAGGATCTCCTAAAGGTTTTAATACTATTATTCTGGATTCGGTAGTTGTCTGAATCAGGATTGCATCCGCCTCGGGCGGACCGTGTCCGCCTTGTGCGGATTCTCAGGATTTATGGATTTACTGGATTGGATTTACAAAGGATTTCAGAACGCGTTATAATGGTTTCCTCCTGTAGGAAAAAGGGAAGGTTATTTTGCAATCGAATATGGTGGACAGGCAATGCGTCTTCTCAGTAGGGATAAGGCCCACGTTCGCCACCAGCCTCTGAAGGGGCGGGCGGGCGAACTATAACTAAGACTAAAACGAAAACTAATTTTTTGGTGATGACTGTAACTCAAATATTTCAGTTACTCTACATAAAGAGAGGAGCAATATTACTTGTATCCATTAAGGTTCATCTTGATAGTATTTCCTCCTACTATCTCGCGACCCCTTGCACAAATGGCGTTCAGCAGCTATTTTGACTGGGTGTTGAAACACCTTAGATATTGTATCGAATCGGATTAGCAGAGCCTCTTTTTTTGGTATGAGCAATGGATTTGGATAGATATTTTGATCTTATATGATCAGGAGCTATTTTTCCATTGAACCCCCAACGATTGTTTCGAATATTGTTATTTGTTGTTACGGAAAACCAATCGTGTATTTCAAAGACTTCAATGATGACCCCTCCAAATTCAGCTAAAGCAAATTTGATGGTATCTCTTCTGTTTTTTCCAACGACCCAGGCTTGTCGGGTAGCCTCATAAATTTCATCTTTATCTGACCCTCTTCGATAAGCTTTGTTAATGTTGATGATCATGGCAGGATCATCCAAGGAGGTTAAAGGTGGGGCATTGTACTTTCTGATGATATCAGTGGTTGTCATGAGTCCTCGTTCTGAAGCATAATGGCCTTCTACGATGTTGGTCAAACTCACTTCAAACTTAGAAGCAAAGTCAATAAGTGCAGATTCTACTTCAAAAGCTTCCTTTTCCGTCAACCCAGACCTTAGAAGGTAGTGTTTTACCTCATTTCCGGATGCTTGAATCTCTCTTATGATATCGAGTTTTGCACCAAGCTCATCAGTAGCAATGTCTTGTTGCACATGATCAAAGACCCGACTGTTTAAGCCTTTTCCAATATAAAAAGGTTGGTTAGACCTTGGGTCAACAAGTGCATAGACATAGTATTTGAGTTTTTCTAAGGTTAAAGAGTCAAATCTATGATTATCCATTTTATAGGGGATTGAGGCCTGTTGATATATGAACTGTTACTATAGCTTTTTCATTTTTCTAGTCAGAGTAATTTCACATGCAAATGGCCTTGGCTCATTATACATTATGTTCGTAATCTCAGACCAGTTCTTAGCCAAAGCTTGAACCATTTCCCAAATACTCATGCCTTGCTTCTTGCTGGTTCCTCTCAAAAAGAAAATGCCAATTTTGTGCTTACGATATAGTTCTAATTCGTGTTTTCTGCGATTTATATTTATGTCTTGTGTGATTACACAACCTTTTTGCTTCCCAACTTCCTGAATCCAATCTTCATCTTTAGCCCCTTGCCCGAAATCAGTGGGAATGTACCGAACATCAATATTTTTTCCTGTTTTCAGTCCTTCAGGATATTGAAGGATATGAAACCCTTTCGCAAGGTGTGGAGGCAAATTTTCGTCTAGATATAGAATTAAGCGGCTTGACAAAACTCAATAGCATTATTTACTTGTTGCTCCGTTAGTTCATATACATGGGCGATATAGGGAATAGGGTCTCCGGCTTTATAGAGCTTATAAATGGTTTCCGGATAGATATTATAATTCTCGATAACAGGGTGTCCAAACTTTCGCTTGGGGTCTAATACTATGGAATTCTGTTTTCCCATAGGCCAATACCTGCTGGCAAGGTTGTTGGAATCAAAATCAAGGTTAGAGAAGAAGCTTTCGATGATTTGAAGGTTCAGCTGATTGGAGCCGTCTAGAGTTATTATGTTATCCCCGCTTCTGAAATAGATCTTCTTTTTATCAGTTTCAATGCCTTGCAGCACTTCTTTGATTGCAAATGGAAATGAGGAATCATACCACTTTGATAGTTGAAGATGTGCTTTCAGTACCTCTCGGGTTCGAATGCCGGATTCTGAAAGTTGCATCATGACATAAAACTCAATAAGCGTATGAAAACTGACCGCTTTGCTTTTGTCAATCTGCCAGGAGTATTTGGACTCATACTTTTCGCCCAACTCACCATCCCAATACCGATTCAACCACCTATGGATCTTGTGATACGGCAGACGAAGAATCTGGGCGATTTCTGATGGGGTGTAGATCCCGATCCCGATTTCAAGTTGGTTTTCGAAGTTCATGTTTTAAGATGGAGTTATAAAGATAACGATAAGAACGGTAAAAGAATTTTTAGTGCTCGTATTTCAAATCTTGCTGGTTGAAAAGTTTGCGGGGTTCAATTAGTTGCCTAAAAGTATTAAGAGCTCATGGACTTTAATGACTTGAGCAATGATTTTTTGATTTGAAAATAATCAATTCGACTAAAAACACGTCAAAAACGCCTTGAATGGTGAGTCTGGGTCGGACAAATTGAATACAAATCTAGACGTAGCGGTTTTGGCGGAAAGCCTCTTCTACCCACTCGGTGGTCAATTTGAAAAAAAGACCCCTTTTCGCTCTTCGGTCATGGTAAAGGAAGGATCGCCTGCTTTCACTTGCCAGATCCGCATTCCCGCAACCGCACCGCTGAGGGGAGACCGCGCAATGACGGCCACCTCATGATCAATAGTCGTATTGAGCAAGCTAACGCCCGGACCCACACCCATATATCCCCCCATAAAGACAGGAAGTCGATGAGGTTCAAGTTTTTTGAAGGTCGATTTATCTACGATATCAAAAAGTTCATGATCCTTGAGGCGTAAATGACCAGCAATATCCGGGAGGATTTTAAATCGCTTATGGCCGTAGATGGAGTGCTTTTGAAAGGCAGTAAGCCATCTTTCGTGTAGGTTTTGCATGTTTATATTTTTTGGTTTATGATACTTTGGATGAGGGTTGCGTGTTCCGCTAGCTCCCGGAAGGGTGGTAGCGTCTCGGTGAGTGCTTTGAGTTGAATCAAACGCTTCAACTGATCTGCTTGGTAAGCAAGCTGATGGGAGTCCATAGGGGCCTTATTCCGCACAATTTTCATTCCCTGCAGTTTGAAGAGTGCCCATTCGAGTTCTTTGTGGGTATGGCTGTTGAATCGCTTCCGCAAAGCGGAATAGCGCTCTTTTAAACCAGCTAGGATATGCAACTTTTGGTGTAGGGTATAGGTTGAATTGGATTTCGGATCTTGTGCGTGCAAGATTTGCCGAAGCAGCAGACTCACGGGTTCAGTTTGGATCGGATAGGCTTTCATATTTCTTGATTCTAATGAAATAAAAGGGTACTCGATGCGCTCTAGTGGGAGGGTTGAGCTCGCACCTTTCTGCAAAGGGAAGTAACCATCAAAACCTATAGGAATAAAGACACAAATATTTTGGCAGTGCTGCCCTCATCTTTGGGCCACCGTGGCTGTGTGTGCTCGGTTGGCTCTCCGTAGAGATCTTGATGATGAATTCCAACTCAAAAAACCAGGCAGAGCTTATGAAAGTTCCCGGAAGTAAAAAAAATTGATCCCAAGGCATTTTTACCCTCAAAATGGAACTCCCGCTGCTCAATAGGGTGTTTTAATATGTTTGAAGCTTTAAAATTTATCGATGCAAAAGTTTGATTTGATAGGAGACATTCACGGACATGCGGAAGAACTCAAGCTTCTACTTGATAAGTTGGGTTATGAACGGAAAGATGGCGTCTACCGTCATTCGGAAGGCCGGCGCGTCTTATTTGTAGGAGATTACATTGATCGGGGACCGCAGATTCCCGAGGTGTTAGAGATTGTAAAAGCGATGGTCACCGCCGGACAGGCCATTGCCTTGATGGGCAATCATGAATTCAATGCTATACAATTTAATCTCAAGAAAGAGGGGGGTGGCTATCGTCGGGCGCATACGATCAAGAACTTCAAGCAGCATCATCAGACCTTACTGCAGTTTGAGAAGAGTCAAGAAGCCTACGATGAAAGCATTACATGGTTCAAAAGTTTACCCCTCTATTATGAGGATGAGAATTTTCGGGCCATTCACGCTTGTTGGGATTCCCAATTGATCAAGCAAATCCAGCCTTTTCTCAATGAAGATCGATCCCTAAAAGAAGAACACTGGCCAGAGGCCGGTAAGAAGGGTAGTCTGCTGTATGAGCTGATCGATGATTTGCTGAAAGGCAAGGAGGCAGCCCTACCGGAAGGCAAGCACTTTC
>CAZGGG010000040.1:20557-20964 GCA_964525165.1 uncultured Saprospiraceae bacterium
TCCTAAAGACAAACCCGTTTTCTTCGGCCATTATTGGCTCACCGGCACTGTCCAGCTCTCTACGTCCAACGCCTGTTGCCTGGACTACAGCGTCGCTAGAGGCGGCGAGTTGGTGGCCTATCGGTATGAGGGGGAAAAGGAGTTGAGGGAAGAGTCGTTGATTTGGGTGTGAGATGTCGGGCAGGTATACGAGAGCAAGCATTCATTGTCTCAATCTGATTACTTGAGGTAATAGGTGCTTTTTGTAAAAACTAAAACGAAAAACGGATATAGCTTTCAGCGGTAGGCTCTTTAGGAAGTTAAAAATGGCCGCTAGAGGTAAAAGAAGCAAAAATAGTTGATTAAAAAATAATCAAAATGATTAAAAATCTGTCAATCAAACAGTGCGCTTTAGGTTTCATTGAAGG
>CAZGGG010000040.1:20974-24506 GCA_964525165.1 uncultured Saprospiraceae bacterium
TGAGTAGTCCCTCAAGGACGGACAGTTCGCGTCGCATGTACTTCGTCCGTCCCGAGTTGGGCGTGATCGCCGACGATCCCCCCTTCGCGGGCGGCATCTGCCGCGTGGCGGTCCATGAAATCAAACAGCACTTTCAGCAGGTCGGGGCAATATCGCGGGCTTCTGCAATCTCGGGTGTGATTTTTGCGGCGGGCAACATGCCGCCATGACCGGGTTTAGCGCCTTGGCTGAGTTTCAGCTCGATCATTTTGATCTGATCATAGTTGTGGGATTTACGGTTAGAGGGTTCTTCCAGGTATAATGCCCGGTTCACTTCTAGCATGATGGATTGTACTGCGCGTGTGCTACGATAATGCTCCATGGGAACGATCGATCCGCTATAAGGCCGGTTGATGCCCAAGCTGTATCCTTTTTCATGGAAAAACTTGTTTGAAGCTTCTACCAAATTATCGGGCGTGTGGTAAGGATCAGTCCCAATATTAAAATCCGGTCGATCAGGGGTTTGATCAAGATCCCGAACAAAAGGAGTGCTGGGAAAAGAATGGCCATCGATGATCAGAGCCTTTCCGTGGGATTGGAGCTGCTCATTCACCTCTTGATTAAGGCGTTTATGGTGAGGCCAATAGAAGTTCTCTAAGATCTTTGATCGAAGCGCAGGGTTGACATAACGAATCACTGATCCGTTGTCTGCCTTTTCATAAAGTACGCCCATTCCTTTTTGCGCCATGATCTCCTGTTTGTCATCCGCAAATCGTTCTACATCACAAAAGATCCGTGAAAAATCGGCCTTTACCACTATGCTGTCTTCCTGAGCGAATAGGTCATCTGTATACCAATCTGTGAGTTTGAGGATCTCTTGATCCAGGGTATTCATAGACACCACATAACCCTCAGCAAAAGGAATGGTGGTGGAGGCATGTGGGATGTGGAGGATGGGGGAGAACATTCGATTAAGTTTTGTAATGTATTAACCTTCTAACTCTTATATTAAAAACGTATTATTCTATGGACAGTCAACAATTTATATATCTATTATTATTTAAGAAAACCCATTTAAATTTCTTGGTCGTTTTTGGTGTTTTTCGGGTTTTAACTACTCAATGAGTGCATATTCCGGCCATATAGTGCCAGTCATTCCGGTGATATAGTGCCACTTTTTTCATGACGTTTGGCAGTCTAATTTAGGTTAAAAATATTAGCCTTTCAGTTCTTTGTTTTTCCTCAATGATTCTCCTTCCAGTTCAATTCTGTGAGAGGAGTAAACCACTCTGTCCAAAATGGCATCTGCAATGGTTCCCTCACCTATCGTTGTATGCCATGCAGAGACGGGTAATTGGGAAGTAATGATCAGAGAAGACTTTTCATATCGGTCTTCTATGATATCCAGCAGTGCACCGGTGTAGAGTTGGTCAAATGGATGCAGACCAAAGTCATCGAGGATCAACAATGGAGCACGCTGTAATTTCTTTAGTAGTTTCAGGTAGTTGCCTTCCAGTTTAGCAAGCTTTAGCTGTTCTGAGAGTTGTCCGGAACTGATATATAGCGTTCTTATGGTTTGTTTGCAAGCTACCAGGCCTAATGCCTGAGCCAGATAACTTTTACCCACTCCGGTGGGACCTGTGATAATCACATTTTCCGCCTGTTGTATAAATCGAAGGCCTAGCAATCTTTCAAATATGTTTTTATCAAGGCCTCTCCTTGTTCTGTAATCTATATCGTTTGAAGATACGCTGGTTTTAAATCCTGCTGCTTTAATGAGGTTTTTGATCTTCCGGTTATACCGGTGATCATGTTCTGTATCGACTAACAAAGCAATAAATTCATCAAGACTGTAGTCCTTGTAAAGGTTTTCTTTCAGGCTTCGATGATAAATGTCACTCATGCCATGCAGGCGCATTTGCCTCATTTTTTCAATGGTGTGTTGTACGTTCATTTTGATTGTGTTTTATTGATAATGATTTTGACCTCTGATGTTTTTGTGTTCCGGGATCTTTGAAGTAAGCCGGTTTCCTTGCTTTTGAAGATCGATTCCCTTTTTGAGGATAGATTCAATGGTATAGTATCCGTGCTTGTGATGAGGCAGTGCCCTGCGACAAGCCTCTTCTATTCTTTCATCCGGGTATTGTCTGCGGAAGGAGATTATGCCCACTGCTTGTTTATATCCCGTTTGAGGATAAGTTTGCTCCTCTATTATTTTTGTGATGTAGGCTTTAGTGGATGGACCGATTCGTTCAGCCTTTTGCTGGAAATATTCAGGGCTCCAGTTGGTGTAATTATTCTTTGCTTCACTAAGATGAGCCTCTATTGTACTATATTTCCCTCTTGTGAAGTCTCGGGGATGGGTAGCTATTCGTTTTCCTTTATAATATATCTCCACTGTCCTTTGTGTATACTCTACGTCCACTTTTTTGCCGATATACTGATAAGGGGCACTATAGTAATGCTTGTCATCTGATAATTGTACATACCCCATCTTTTGTACCACTAGACGCTTATAATACCTCAGCTCATAAGGTCCAGCAGGAAGGGGTTGCAACCACTCCTTTTCTATGGAGTGAAAATCCTGAGTCCTCGTAGAATCAGTATTGCTGAATTGATAATTATTATACGCTGTGAGCAGTGTTTCAATTTCCCGGTTCAACTCTTCAAGGCTGAAGAAGGTATGCTTACTCAGGGGATAAAAAATGCGCTGATAGACCAGTTTTACCGCTCCTTCGACCATGGCCTTATCTTTGGCACTATATGGGCGTGTGGCATCAATACAGCAGTTGTAATGCAATCCAAAGTGCTTCAGTGTTCTGTTGACCTTGGAAGAATACTTGCTCGCTTTATTGACAACGGCTTTTAGGTTGTCGGCAATAATGACCTGAGGAACACCACCCAGAAATCTCAGACATTTATTCAATGCCCGAATTACATTTTCCCTGCTCTGGGTGGTTACAGCAGTGACAAACGTATACTGACTACATGGTAATATGGCAACAAACACATTCACTTCCTGCAGCTCTCCGCTCTGACGGTCTATTATATGTAGCTTTTTACCCGTAAAGTCTATAAACAGTGCTTGTCCCGCCTTATGGTCTATGCGTAAACTTCCTTTCTCTTTCTTCAACCATCTATTGAAATGGTAATTAAACTGGGTGCTCTTATAGCCATCCGGATGTTTGTTCAGATAATCTTCCCACAAAAACTGCAATGTACAGCCGGGCTTTTTGAGCTCGTCCTTGAAGTAAGAGAAATACTGGGCCAGTTCTTTGTACCTGTTCTCTTCCACTTCAGAAACTGCAGGGAACAACTCAGCAAGCTCGGTATCGTTCAGCTCCAGTAATTCTCCATATTCAAGATGATAGGCTTCAAATATCTTTACATAGCTATTGACAGTATTACGGCTGACAGAAAGATGTTTTGCCACTTTCCTGTTACTGAGGCCCTGTTGTTTGAGTAAAATCAATTCTCTTAGTTCCATGATGTCGATCCTTTGTCCTGCCATCGCTTTTTAAAAGCGAGTTACAACATCATGATAAAAGTGGCA
>CAZGGG010000041.1:0-24223 GCA_964525165.1 uncultured Saprospiraceae bacterium
CTGACTCTTAAAGAAGTGATAGATGAGATACATCCCCAACAACATTCCCGTCTGATACAAGAAATCATCTGCCGGTATACTCCCTATGCGAAAGCCTAGATTCTCTTCCATATTATACCGTACGATGGGCGTCTGGGTAAAACTTCCGGTCAATATGCTATTCACTAAAAAAAACGGCACATAGCTGATGAGCATTGCGGTAGCCATTTGACGACGACTCTGCAAATTGTGGAACAATAATAATACCGGAATACTGGTCAATACAGTCAGCGCTGCAGCTCCTGAATAGTGATGCCCCCAAAAGAATATAATCACCAGCAGCGCCAGCAACCAAAATGCTTTCATCACATACAAGGAAAGACTCCCCAACCAACGGTCAAGTCCGTAGGCGACCACGCACTCATAAATAAATATGCAAGCAAAGGGAATCACAAAAAAGAAACTGATCTCTTCGACCGGCAGATTGGCCATATGAAAACCGGTAAGGTACAAATCGTTAAAATCCCAAATGCCTAAACTTGTAAATGCAATATCCCACAAAATGTAGGGAATGGAGATAAACAATAATGGGGCCCAGAGGTATTTCCAACTCCTCCAGTAAGCTACCTTACGATCAAAAGAAAGAATCAACGGGAAAAAGATGGACCCCAGCATTAAAAGCAAATATGCAGGCTGCCCTTCTAAAAAATTCCAGATCGTGAAGAATTGAGGATCCTTATTGATTTCCCCGCTGAAAGACCACCCTCCATAAAACACGACGAGGAGCACTATGGTCAGGCCATACAAGAGCCAGGGTAACTTTGTCATCTTCAATCAGATCAAGTTGAATTGGTGCCGCACTGCACTACTCAGCAAAAGATATGCCTTTCGCGAATCATGCACACGCAATCTTCTCTTCGTTATTTCGGAGGCAGGCGTTCTGGCTATTTTGTTAAGGAGTTTGAGGTAGTAAATGTAGGCCAAGTACACTCCAAACCTTGCGCCTTTGGGCAGTCTCTTTATACCCTCATACGCTTCATCGAAGTCCGCCTTTATATCAGCCTCAATTGCCTTTTTCTGCGCTTCATTAAAACTCAAAAAGTCAATTCCCGGAAAGTAGACCCGCTCGCGAATATCAAAGTCACTTTTCATATCTCGCAGAAAATTCACTTTCTGAAAAGCCGAACCTAATTTACACGCAGGTTTTTTGAGTGCCTGATACATCTCATCGTCCCCTTCGCAAAAAACTCTGAGGCACATGAGCCCCACGACCTCAGCAGAGCCATAAATGTATTCTTCATATAGATCTTGCTGATAATCCTGGTGGTGAAGATCCATTTCCATGCTCTTAAGAAAGGCTTCGATGAGTTCTTTCTCTATTCCATATTGATTGACTACTTCCTGAAATGATTGCAAGACTGGGTTCAAAGACAATTTTCTGTCAATCGCCAGCCAGGTATCCTTCTTGAATTCTTCTAGCAACAAGGCTTTATCCTGATCGTGGAAGGTATCAACGATTTCATCTGCAAAGCGCACAAAACCATATAAATTATAGATAGGCTCCTGATACTTTTTCTGAAACATACGTATACCCAGCGTAAAGGATGTACTATACCGTTGGGTGATCAGTTTACTGCAAGATCTGCATACTTCTTGGTATAAATTCAACATAGGCTCCTATTATCGTAGCTTTTTATGAACCTGTCGCGCAGCCAATTGCCCGGAAATAATGGAAGGCGGCAATCCCGGACCCGGGACGGTTAATTGTCCTGCAAAAAACAGATTCTTTAGCTTTTTATGAAACATTGAAGGTTTTAGAAAAGCAGTTTGACGCAATGTGTTTGCTAAACCATATGCGTTACCTTTAAAACTATTATATACTGATTGAAACTCATTCATGGCAAATGCCCTCTTGACTTTCACATGAGGTATCGGATCCACACCTGTGTAGTGTTCTAGTTTTTTCATCATGAACTCAAACAATCGATCCCTTTCTTTTTCATCATCTTTCAGACCGGGTGCTAATGGAACCAAAAGAAAAACATTTTCCATCCCTTCAGGAGCTACTGTCGGGTCTGTTTTGGACGGAACACAAGCGTAGAACATCGGATCCTTGGGCCAAGTTCCTGTATTATAAATGGTATCACTATGGACATCAAAAGATTCATCAAAAAATAAATTATGATGCTTTAAGCCCGGCAGTGTCCGGTCAAAACCAAGGTAAAATAGCAAACTGGACGGCGCCATTGCTCTGGATTCCCAATATCTTTCGCTGTATTGTTGATAGCCTTTCGGCAAAAGGTGTTGGTCGACATGATGGTAGTCTGCTGCTGCCACCATGGCCTCAGATTCATATGTCGCTCCTCCCTGAAGGCGAATTCCTTTTGTCTTGTTCCCGGCGAGTTGTATTTCTTCTACAGGTGCATTCAAGTGGAACTTCGCCCCATATTGCTCCGCAACAGCATGCATTCCTTTTGATATTTCATGCATACCCTTCTTAGGATACCAGGTACCCAACTTCAGATCCGCATAGTTCATAAGACTGTATAGCGCAGGCGTACTGCTGGGCGGTGCGCCCAAAAACAGTACTGGGAATTCCATGATCTGCTTTATCCGGGTGTCTTGAAAGTACTTAGAAACATGATCAGAAATTGAAGTCAGCATGTCTAATTTCAACAAAGATCGCAAGACTTTGAATTGCATGAAATCCAGAATGGACTTACTGGGTTTCCACACAAATTCGTTCATCCCCACCTGATATTTATAGGAGGCCTCATCCATATATTCCTGAAGCTTTCGGGCTGCTCCCGGCTCAAAACTCTCAAAAAGCGCTTTGAGTTCGTCAAACGAAGCGGGCACATCTACGATTTGTTCTTCACCAAAGAATACTCTATAGGAGGGATCCAGGCGAATTAAATCATAATGGGCAGCCACGCTAGAGTCCATTGACTCAAAGTATTCTTCAAAGACTTCCGGCATCCAATACCAACTCGGCCCCATATCGAAGGTAAAGCCATCCTTTTTCCAAATAGATGCCCTTCCTCCTACTTGAGGATTCTTATCGAACACTTCAACTTCGTATCCCAACTTTGCCAGGGTACCTGCTGCAGATAATCCGGCTACTCCGGCACCGATGATATGAATATTCTTTTTGCTCAATTTCTATAATTATGGTGTTATAAACCCAAAGCCCTGTTTTTGTTTAAGGATAGACTCAATAAAACTCCTAAAAATTAAACAATAAAATGCACAACGCAATCTGAATGCATAAAAAAAGCCCCGAACTTAGTCGGGGCTTTTGTATTTAGGCGAGCCTTATTTTTACTCCTCTTCCTGAGAAGCGTTAGACAACTGCTCTTTCAATTGAGAGAAAGCATCCAATTCACCCATAGTAGATCGCTCAATATTAGATTGAGATTTTCTAACCTGCTTACGGGTTTCTTGTCTTTCTTGTCGTTGCTCGGCTTTCACTTTATCATCAGCCTCTCTTCTGATATCATCAAGATATCTCAGGTGAGAGACAAGGATTCTTTTATCATCTCTGTTGAATTCAATCACCTTAAAAGTAAGTGTCTCATCCACTTCGGCCATAGTCCCGTCTTCTTTCTTAACGTGCTTTAATGGCGCAAAAGCTTCCAAGCCATATGGCAATTGTACGATTGCTCCTCTATCATCTTTTCTGATGATGGTTGCTTCGTGATAAGAACCTACAGGGAATACATTTTCGAAAGTATCCCATGGATTCTCTTCCAACTGCTTGTGTCCCAGAGACATTTTTCTGTCCTCTTTGTCAATTTCTAAGACGACACACTCAATCGTATCACCTACTTTGGTGAATTCTGATGGGTGATTGTATCTCTTAGTCCATGAAAGGTCAGAAATGTGAATCATACCTCCAATACCTTCTTCCAACTCAACGAAGACGCCATATGGAGTAAGGTTTTTAACTTCTCCTTTATGTCGGCTATTCACAGGATATTTGATTTCAATCTCATCCCATGGATCACTTTGCAACTGCTTCAAGGACAAAGACATCTTTCTATCCTCGCGATCGATTGTGACAATCTTGGCTTCAAAATCTTGACCTAGCGTAAAGAATTCTCTTGCATTAACGGGTTGGTTGCTCCAGCTTACTTCAGAAACGTGGATCAAACCTTCAACTCCAGGAGATATTTCAAGGAATGCACCGTAATCTTCAATATTTACGATAGAACCTTTCACAACAGAACCTTCGCTGATGTCTTCAGGCAACACATCCCATGGATGAGGTTGTAATTGCTTCAGACCTAAGGAGATTCGTTTTTTGTTCTCATCAAAATCAAGAACCACCACATTGATCTTATCATTCAAGGCTAATACCTCGCTAGGGTGATTAATTCTTCCCCAAGAAATATCGGTGATATACAATAGACCATCAACACCTCCCAAGTCAAGGAAAGCACCGAAATCGGTAAGGTTTTTCACCACACCCTCCAATACTTGACCTTTTTCTAGGCCGGCAATGATTTGGTCTCTTTGCTCAGCCAAATCACTTTCGATCAACGCTTTATGAGACACAACAGCATTCTTAATGGCTTCATTGATTTTCACCACTTTGAATTCCATAGTCTTTCCTACGTATGAATCGTAGTCGATAATAGGCTTAATATCAATTTGTGAACCAGGCAAGAAAGTCTCTAATCCTCCACAATCTGCAATCAATCCTCCTTTTGTCTTACTGATCACAGTACCTTTGATAACTGTATCGTTTTCATAAGAATCAACGATCGCATCCCAGGCACGAAGTAATTTGGCCTTTCTTCTGGATAAAACTAACTGACCTTTTTCATCTTCCGTCTGCTCAACGTATACATCCACTTTATCACCGGGAGCCAAATCTGGCTGATCTCTAAATTCCGAAAGAGACACCACACCATTTGACTTGTAATTTAAGTCTAAAACAACGTCTCCATCAGAAATCCTTTGTACAACTCCGGTTACAATTTCTGTATCTTCAATAAAGGTTAATGTACGTTCATACATTTCCTCTAGCTTCTTGAACTCATCTTTTGAGTACACAGCATCCGTGTCAGCAGTACCTTCCCAATCAAAATCGTCATGGGCAACTTGTACTTCGGGTGCCGCTTTCACTTCTTCTGTTGCAGGAGTATCAACCTTTTCACTATTGTTTTCAACAGCAGCTTGATTTTCAGGAGCCTTCTGCATCTCCTCTTGGTTCTGATCTTTTTCTTCAGACATATCGAACCTTTTTTTGGTTAAAAAATCAAATTTCGGACTGCAAAGGTACGCTTTTCCCCTATACTTTTTAAGCATGGGGTTTAGATTTATCAAAAAGGCACCTATACGTAACTTCAATCACAGATTTTTCATGCCACATAGTATAAGTTTGTATTATAATTTTCAAAAAAACTATAATTAAAACAAATATTATGGAAGCGCAAGAAAAAGAAATCATGCAAATGCCTCGAATTGGTGATTTAGCTCCGGATTTCATGGCAAAAACTACTACCGGACCCTTGAAACTATCTGAATACGGAAAAGATTCATGGGTGATCTTATTTTCTCACCCGGCTGATTTTACACCGGTATGTACCACTGAAATGAGTGGGTTTGCCCGGGAAAAAGACTTTTTTACCGAGCATCAAACCAAACTCATCGGCCTGAGCATCGATAGTGTACACTCTCATTTAGCATGGGTAAATAATGTCGATGAAAAAACCGGCGTCTACTTTGACTTTCCGATTATCGCAGATTTAGATATGGCAGTATCCAAAAAATATGGGATGCTACACGAGAACGAAAGTGATACGGCATCAGTAAGAGCCGTCTTTTTTATAGATCCTGCACAAAAGATACGTCTCATTATGTATTACCCGCTCAATGTGGGCCGAAACATGGAGGAGATCAAACGTAGCTTGCTAGCTCTTCAGACTTCCGACGAGCATAAAGTAGCTATGCCGCTAAACTGGAAACCCGGGGAAAAGGTGATTGTCCCTCCCCCAAAAACGCTTGAGGAGATGAAAAATCGTAAAAACGAGCCTGGAATAGAAATGACTGATTTCTATCTATCTCATAAGAGCTTATAATCAAAGTAACGCTTTATATCCGGAAAGGGCGCCCTAGGAAATAGGGGGCCCTTTTGTCATTTCACCTACAAGGAATCCTTCAAATTAGAAATATTCGCTTAAGGACGTTATTTTAAACAAAAATTTCCTCGAAAGAGGCTTTGGTAAGATATTATTCCAACCTAAATCTAGTCGTATGAGTGAAGAAAGACCTTGGTTAAAGCACTATGCAGCAGGTATCCCCGCAAATATAAACCCAGATGAATATCCGACCCTCAATGGATTTATTGACGAATCCTTAAAAAAATACAAGAACAGAAAGGCATATTCCTGTTTTGGTAAAGAGCTGACCTATCAACAAGTGGATGATATGTCCCGTAATTTTGGTGCCTATTTACATTCAAGGGGACTTCAACCCGGAGATCGTATTGCACTCATGATGCCGAATCTATTACAGTACCCCATTGCCCTATTTGGGGCTCTTAGAGCAGGACTTATTGTCGTCAATACCAACCCACTCTATACCGCCAGAGAGATGCATCATCAATTTAAAGACTCCGGAGTGAAGGCTGTGATTATAGCAGAGAATTTTGCGCACAATCTTGAGAAAATTATCCAGGATACTGAAATCAAAACCGTGATTGTAACTAGTTTAGGTGAGTTATTGGGATTCCCTAAAGGCAACATCATCAATTTTGTAGTGCGCACCATTAAAAAAATGGTCCCAAAATATAACCTTCCCAATACTGTAAAATTTAAAGAGGCGATTAAAGGAGGTAAGAAATTTAAGTTGCCGGTATTTGAGGATCATCCTCACCGAGTCATCCTTCACCAGTATACCGGCGGCACCACCGGGGTTGCGAAAGGCGCAATGCTTACCAATAGAAATATTGTCACGAACATGCTCCAAATCCGCTCCATCTTATCGACGCGGATGACTCAAGATTCGGAAAAGGTGCTCTGTCCACTCCCGCTATACCATATTTTTGCCTTTACTACCAATTGCCTGGCCATGTTGGGGGTAGGCGCCCTCAGCATTTTGGTAACCAACCCCAGAGATCTGGATTCGCTCGTAAAAGAGTTCAAGAAATATCCCATCAGTATCATGACCGGAGTGAATACATTATTCAATGCTTTGCTCAACCATGAGGGTTTTCAAAAAGCAAATTTCGACCACTTGAAAATTACAGTGGGAGGAGGTATGGCGGTGCAAAAAGCTGTGGGAGAAAGATGGCAAAAGCTCACAGGATGCCCTCTCACAGAAGGTTATGGCCTTACAGAGACTTCACCAGTTGCAAGTGTGAATCCTATTGATGGTACCGGCAAGTTGGGTAGTATCGGATTCCCTGTCCCTTCGACAGATATGAGGGTCGTAGATGAAAACGGAAACATCCTGGGGCCTAATGAAGTAGGTGAAATACAAATTAAAGGTCCACAGGTAATGAAAGGATATTACAATCGACCGGACGAAACGGCCAAAGTCCTTAAGGATGGGTGGCTATCCACCGGGGATGTTGCCATAATGCATGATGACGGCTACTTTGAAATTGTAGATCGTAAAAAAGATATGATAAATGTCTCAGGTTTCAATGTCTACCCGAATGAAATCGAGGAAGTCATTGCTACACATGATAAAGTACTTGAGGTGGCGGCCATTGGCATCCCTGATCCAAAATCCAACGAAGTGGTGAAAGTATTTATCGTAAAGAAGGATCCTTCCCTTACGGAAAAAGAATTGATCGATTTCTGCAGAGAGGAGATGACGGGTTACAAAGTTCCGAAAGCGGTGGAATGGCGAGACGAGCTTCCTAAATCAACCGTCGGTAAAATACTTAGAAGAGTTTTGAAAGATGAAGAGGAAAAGAACAGAAAAGAAGCTTCATAAAACCTTACTCTGAAAAGAAGCTTCCATGAATAAAAAAACGGGACTGTGAAATCACAGCCCCGTTTTTATTGCAGATAAGTTTACGCTCTTAATCTACTAAGATCATCTTCTTCGTGGCATGGAATGATCCTGCTCTTAATTGATAATAATACACTCCTGAGGCTTCCAGCTTAGATCGGTGAATCTCAAACTGATTCCAACCTTTTGCGAAGGAACCTCTTTCCTCCAAAACTCTGCGGCCGTTTACATCGGTAATAATCAGCTGAGCATCCATGGCTCTAGGCAAACTAAATTTGACCAATGTTTGGCTTTTCACAGGATTCGGTTGATTTTGAAGTAATTCAAACGTGTGCAGTTGTTCAGCATCACTTCTAAATTGAATAGCTACATCGTGCTGCCCATTGTGCGTATAGCACTCTGCATGTAAATCCTCAGAGACGAATAATGCATAGGAAGGTTTTCCTGTTGATTTCGCTTTTGCCGTAAGGTAGAAGAGAGGTGTTCCATCTTCGAGTTCGACGCCTTTCGCATCTACCCAGCTCACCTTCATTCCTGAAGCATCCAAGTGCATCTGATCTGAAGAAACTTCTAATTGACCGGCTTTGACCCCTGTTATCTCAAGGAAGCGGTCATTAGCACCTACAGACCACTGGAATCCAAATATCTCATCCATGTTTTCACCTGCATACACCGGTATCTGAATATCCTGACCTTCCTGAAACAGATCGTCTTTCAATGTCCAGTAGATATCCTGACTTCTGCCTTCAACGCTTTTGCCGCCGAGCTGAGCACTACCGTTAACATCTCCTACCTTAACCGCAGTGAAATCAATCTCCATAGACGCGTTCAAACCATTGATCTCGTAAGATTCAGGGAAATTCTGACTCAATGGGTTATCCGGCGAGAATACGAATTGTCGATCCACAAATCTCCAGCTTGTATTGTTCGGGAAAGATTGTTGAAAGCCTAGAATTGTCTTTCTCAACTCTATAATATCCTTACCACTGATTCTTCCGCTATTGTCTACATCCGCAGCAATATGAGTCAATGGGTCATCGAAATCATTAAGACCCAATACAAATTGCTGAATCAATAGGATATCGAAAGTTGATACGCCATTAAGGTGTTCTTTATCATTTGTCGGGGTGATTGTGTAAGCTCCTCCTTCCGGCATATCCGGGAAGTCATATTGCCCTTGATCATCCGTCATCACAGAAAAGTAAGTATCTCCATCCATTTCGACCTCAGTATCTGGCAAGGCTAATCCTGTAGGACTGCTAATATTACCCGTGATCGGGAATATCGGCCCTGGATCATTTCCGCAGAACAATTGATTGTCCTGAACAGCTACGTACGTTCTCAAGAAGTCTTGTCTTCCTTTTTCATCTGTAACCCATAAGGTTAACTCCTGGATCCCTACATCCTCACAATCAAATACTGCAATGCTGTCAGCTAAGTCATTTTGATTAAAGGATAGGAAAACCTCATAGCCACAAGCGTGATAGGAATCATAACCTAATTGTTGCGCTGTAATCTGTGCCATGGCAATATCTGCCTGACCATCACCGGTAGTATCCATCGGTGTTAATTCCAAGATAACGCCACTCAAAGATATCGGTGTCGGAGTTTTACATGCTTCTATTTCAAACAATTGAACACAATTGGTAACATTGCCACACTCATCTTCCACTGTCCAGATAATTTCATGCTGTCCAACAGGGTACACACCACTCGCATCATTCGTACTTCCATAGATAAACGGACCTACTCCATCATTAAATGGATCAATCGTATATCTCCACACTAAATTCTCTTCTGAAGTACAATCATCTGTAGCTGCTTGACTCAAGGCAATAAATCCTGGACCACAATTTGCTGCGAAAGAACATTCTGTAAGGTCTTCACAAGCAGTGGTGAAAGTAGGCGCTGTGGTATTCACCACCTTAATCAGCTGAGTGTGTCTATAGATAATAGGTTCACCGGATCTGGAACGATTACACCAATCCATCACTTGCCATTCTCTTAAGATTTTGGTGCAAACAGAGTCTCCAGGAGTTAATGAGTAAAACTCTGAATCCTTATGACTCACTGCCACATCTGAGCAAGGACCTTCTGTATAAGATGGGAAATCATAGCCTTCCGGCAAATTTTCCGGCTCTAAAGAAGGACCCGAACACATGGCTGTAAACATCGTATCCCTAGGCCATGCGATACTCTTTTCATCAAAAGTATTGACATTCTGTACATAGATATGCTGAACATCAGTATCCTCCACTACTCCATTTGCAATCGCTGAGAATGTTCTGGTAATTCTGAAGGTGTTACACATAAAGGATTCTACACTGTCTTCAACAGTGAACGAAGCTCCACAGTTATCGTAGATAATTCCATCAAGGCCATAAAAACGCTCCATCACAGGCGCATCACCCGGATCTGTCAATAATATGGAGTCTACGTTGGGTTCTAATTGGCGATTGTTGATGGCATTCGGATTGTCCGTCATCACCACAGTTCCAAATTCGCTGAGATCCGTAAAGTCAATAGGATATTCACAGCTGATCGTGATATCATCAGGAGCGATGATGATGGCTTCGTCTTTGTCTTGAACATTGATTTCTGTCATGACCTGATTAGAGTTGCCCGCTTCATCAAACCCTCTGAGAATGATCATGACCGGTGCTCCAACATCTGAGCAATCAAAATCGATAAATGGTCCAAATTGCATATCAGACATTCTTGCGATTTCAATGTAATCTAAAGCGCAATCATCATATGACCCATTGTCAAAGGAAGAAGCATATACTCTGGTAGGACCAAAATTATTTAAACCCACATTAGGAATACGTGCTTGGATGACCGGTTGATTTCTGTCTTCTACCACTACGGTAAATGTGCAACTAGAGAAGTTGGGCGGTGTACAATTATCAAGTGCGGTGTATGTAATCTCGTGTGTTCCAACCGGTAATTCTATAGTCGCCCCAGCCTGTGTAAGATCATTGATAAATCCAAAATCATACGAAACAGTTACTCGATCCACTCCGGAACAATTATCATTGACCACAGGATAAGGAATATTGAGTGAAGTAGAGCAATCAGGACCTGTAGTGGTTAAGGTGTCAAATTGAGGACAAACGATATTAGGTCCCAAAGTATCTACTACTTCAATCAATTGTTGCCATGTACCAATGGTATCAGGGTCATTACATACCCATGTCACAACATTCCACACTCTTAATACAGAGGTCTTACATGAAGTGGCCGGACCTTGAGGCATATCAGTAAAAAATGCACCGATATTGTATTCCATTGGAAGATCGTTGATAGGAGTTCCTTCCAATAGAGGTTCTCCGGCAAAATCAGGCGTTGGGTACCCCTGAGGTGTTTCAGGGAAACTCGTTTCACAAGAGATGGGATTATTCGATGGTAAGGATAAGGAATCCGGGAATTCAATTTGACCAATTACCGGACGTTCCACGAAAACTGTTCTTGTACATGTATCAGAGCGATTTCCATATCCATCAATTGCCACTACTGTCTCCGTATAACCATATAATAGATTGGTATCACAAGGCATAGGTGCAAATGGGACTAAATTCAAGGTATCAATATCCACCACCCCACAATTATCATCCGTTTGAGCAGGAGAAGGCGTTTGTCCATAAGCCACTGTATCATTCTCACATATAATTACGGGATCGAGTTTATCTTCTATGAGGATATCCGCCCAACAGCTATTCCCCCCACCAATAGGTTGTATCCTTACCTGAAGGGTTTGTCCAAGATCTTGTCCATCTACAATAGGTGCCGGACGTCCATCTTCAATTATTGCTTCAAAAAATTCATCAGCACACACATAATTGGCTGTGAGAATTTCAGAAGGTTGTACGACAGCCATACAATTGCTATCCAAACTAATATTCACAGATGCCACACATGATTGACTGTTTAAAGGATTCGGTGTGTTATTAACCGTAACAGTTACTTCATTGGAATCTATATTTCCACATTGGTCCTCTACATAAACTGTGTAGGTGGTGGTGGCTACCGGATAAGCCAATGTTTGACTACTGCTCGTATCTGAAAGTCCAGTGGTGGGAGACCAACTATAAGTCAGACCTTCGGCATTGTATTCTGAATCTCGCACATTAAAGGGACAAAGGTCTACGGCAGGAACCGCAGCAGAGTCTGCCGCACAAAAAGATCCACTAACTGTATCTAAGATACCGATCACTGAAAATCCTCCAGTAACTTCCATCAAGGCGTATAATTCTCCTGTAGTCCGGTCAAAATCCGCACCTTGACAGGTAGCACTATTGACATTGTAAGGTCCGACTGTGGTAATCTGGGCAGTGGCAGGATTAATCTTGTACAAACTATCTGTTTGGATATTTCCAAGGAATAAAGAGCCTGTTGGAGAAGAGGTTAACCAGCTCATGGCCGGAATATATTCACCCACCAAAGTGGTATCAGAGGTGTTGGTGTTCAATTCATAAAGCACCGATTCATTTCCAGGGTCATTGGATAGACCATACAAAGTAGAATCACTAGGATCCCAGGCTAAACCCACCCAATTGGAAGAAATACGAGAGTCGAACTCTGCTACTGTATCTATTACTGCTGCCCCTGCCAAAGTATCTATATAAAGTAATTGGCCTGAGGCTGTCAGTATGTGCAGGGAGTCATTAATGTCAGCCATGGCCACCACTCGCCTTCCGATACTACTGATATCCAAAGGGGGCTCAGAAGCACCATTTAATTGGAAAACACTTAGTGACAAAGGCAATGCGGTAGCAGAGTCCGTCCAAACAATGTTTAAAAACGGTGAGGAGGATATCCCTCCGCTTACGCTGGTTGACAATTCAATCGTATCCCCTTCGCAGATTGTTATATCATCAGATACCGTCAGCTGGGGACTGTGAGGATTGGCAAAACAATCACAAATGTCTACTCCATTTTGGGCATGAAGCAAACTGTTGGTTAGTCCAATCATCACTAGTAGCACTAGTAATGTACACCTTCTCATAATACTTAGTTTTAGTCGTGTTTAAAGTCGTATTGAGCTACTGTACTGCTTTTGGTGTATAGACTTAGAACAAATATATTAAATATATTTTACATATGTAAAAAACTTTCAAATAATCTTATACAGATTATTAATTATTCACATACCAAAGAAAGGGAAGCATCCTTTGATGCTCCCCCTCCTACACGACTAAACTTTTGATTTCTTTGTCTACTCTGTCACAATCATGGTTTTAGAAGCGGAGAATTGATCTCCTTCTAAAGTATAGTAATACAAGCCTGCGCCAGGGAGTTGCCTTCTGTTCAGCTCTATTGCATTATTGCCGATCTCTGCTGAAATCTTCTGGCTCAAAATCATTCTGCCCGCTGCATCTCTAATGGTCAGATCCACTATTCCTTTAGAAGGTGCTTCAAAGAGAATGCGCGTAACATCTTTCCATGGGTTCGGGCTATTTTGGTGTAAAGCCCATTCTGCAGACTGCTCAACATCCCATCTTAGCTGTATCGATTCAGGAATACCGGATTGATTCCAATAAATTTCTGACGACAGGAACTCTTCAGCACAACTAGGCTCTGTGAAGCGGTCTGCGACTTGTAGACTAAATAAGATATCCCCCTCTTTGATGTTCAACCCATAAGCGTCTACCCAGGATATGATCAGATGACCACTTTCCGTTTGCGTGTAATCCTCTAAGGTAAGCGGAACTTTTCCGGCACTGACACCTGTCAGCCTGCCTTCCTGAGTGCTCAAATCAAACTGGAACCCATGTAACAAGTCAGATTTACCCGCAATAAAATGAATGAGATTACCTTCTCTTCGCATCAAAACTTCATCTGAGCCAGATCTACCTCTAATCCAAGGTTCAACCGATCCGTCAATATCTCCCACTTTGATGGCTGTAAAGTCCGCATGGGTCACATCCTGCATCATATCATCAAGATAGATGGACTCGTCATACATTTCTGAATGAGCGCGTGACGCATCATTAAACTCATAATAAGAGCTTACAAAACGCCAATTATCGTGGGGCAGATCGTCTGTTAGACGCAGTAATGCCTTTCTCAAATGCACTATATCTGCTCCAGAGATCGTCCTGGACTGATCAACATCTGCTGCAATCAAATAATAAGGATTCTCAATAGGGCTCAATTGCAAGATATGTTGCATGATCAAGAGAATATCAAAAGTAGACACTCCCTGCAACGGATGCGTATCGTAGTAAGCATCAATCTTGATGAAGTCATTTCCACTCCTATTGAAGAATGCATACCGACCTTCCTCGTCTGTTTCGTCAACAATAATTGAGTTTTGATCATCCAACAAAACAGCGACACCATTCATCGGGTTACCTTGGATGGAACTGACTGCACCTCCCACAAGAGTGTTCGGGCAATCACCATTTCTATCTACTGCCGCTACTTCAATGAAGCAACTATCGACAACCATACCTTCTAACCACACGTATAAATAGTAATTCACTACATATTCCTGAGGATCCTGAGTACTTGCAATTGAATCACAATCAATAACCAATACAGAGTCCACCGGGTCCATATCACTAAAAGAGAAACTAAAATCCTCCAGAGGCTCATTGCCACAGGAATCCACAAATGATTCTGCAAATTCACTGGCAAAGAAAACTGCCGTTAAGGTATTGGGATCCAAATCCTTGATGATCTTAAATATACAAGTGAACTCATTCGGGAATGTGTCATTTACCGTCAAATTAATATTTACGGAGTCCAGATTCCCACAAGAATCTATCGCAAAAATGGAAAACTCATATATCCCTTGCTCATAGACTCCACTTATATCGGCTCCGGCAGTAGAATTGGCAAAAGGTGAGTTATTGAATACCGTGTCTATTCCCGCACAATCGAATACTGTTGCAGCAGGTACGACAATTTCTACCGGTCCACAGCTATCCTGATAAATGACTGAATCCAAGAATGGGGCAGTAATAGTAGGCCCGGTGGTATCAATAACTGTAATAATTTGCTCAAAGGTAAACTGACCTGCCCCTGTCAATGGATCGAAATGACAAGAGTCTGTTACGGTATACACTCTGTCGATGGCAAAACATCCAATATTCGAGCCAATGATACTATCTTCAACTTCGTAACCAATGACGTTACAAATCAGCAAATTAGAATCCAATACCGGCGCTCCGGAGTTTGGACCAAATGGCTCTAATACATCACAAGAGGTTATGGTGACACTATCTTGAAAAATAAAATCACCTGCAGTTAGTACAATACTGCTTCCATCAAACACGATGACTTGTGTACAAACCGATATATTTCCTGACTCATCTATAGCCGTAAAGGTTCTGATGATGGAGTCTGTTTTACAAGATGGTAGACCGAAGAATTCTGCAGTGTCTGTCAGAATCACAGTGCCACAAGCATCGGAAGCTGTAGCATTTCCAAACATGCTTAAATCAGCCATATCAAATTCTACAGTACAATCTACAGTTGTATCCGCAGGACATTGAAGCGTCGGAGCTATGGTATCTGAATAATTAACAGTGATCACACAGCTATCCATATTTCCTGAAGCATCTGTTGCTCTAATCGTAATACTAACACTACCTGTATCCACTACCTGACTACCTGAAGCAGGAATTTGCTCGATGGTTATGAAAGAAGAGTCTGTACAATTATCCGTGAGTGAAAGAATTTCAGCAGTCACATCCGGAATGGTGGATGCACAGTTTTCATCTAAGAAAAGATCCAGCGTTGCACCACTACATTCTAGCACCGGTGCTGTTGTATCTTGAGATATTAAGTTCACTATACAAGTCGTGCTATTTCCATTCTGATCGGTCGCAATTAATTCAACTTCATAATCTCCTGGCTCCTGACTTTGATATATAAATATGGATCCTGGAGGAGGAACTTGAGTAATGGAAATGCTATCTACTTGAGAGCAGTTATCTGAGACTGTCGTGGTGGAAGTAAAGTCCGGGACCATAATCTCACAATCACCACCCACAAACACAATACTGTCTGGAGGACACATAATAGATGGACTTATGGTGTCAACCACAAATACACTGGATGTACAAGTAACTGTATCGACGCCATCTACGTATTCGAATACTAAGGTGATAGTATCTTCTCCATTCACAATAGTTCCCCCCGGAGGAGTTTGTGTCGCCATCAACGAAATACTGGGATCACAATTATCTTCTAAGAGCACTTGTCCCGTTAAGTCAGGAATGGTCGCCTCACATAGTGTATCCAAATATAGCGTGATATCATCCGGACAAGAGATCATAGGTGGAATGGTGTCCGCTACGAATACTGGAATCATACATGTATCCATATTTCCGGAAGGGTCAGATGCAACAATCTCTACAAAGATGGTCGTATCTGCTACAAACAGGGTATCCCCTGGCGCCGGACTTTGATTAAATGAAATAGTGCCTAAAGTTGCACAATTATCCGTCGCAACCGCTAATAGAGTATAATCATCCACTAACACAAAGCATTCTTCATTCACATAGGTCGTATCTTGATTGAGACATACCAGAGCAGGAGGAGTCTGATCCTCAAAGACTACTTCCAGGGTACAACTTGAGGAATTACCTGCACAATCTTCAGCAGTAATCGTTACCACTATGGTGTCCGGACCATTGAATACTGTTCCTGCAGGTGGAGTTTGGAAAAACTGTATGTCGTTCGCATCAGTACAATTATCAGTTGCCACAGCTGCAAATGCAGGAATCTCTCCATTACACAAGCTGTCTAAAGCGATAATTGTATCCATAGGGCAAGTTATGGTCGGAGCAACTGTATCCTGAATGGTAATAGTCTGAACACCACTGGTCACATTCCCGGAGCAATCCGTAGCTACCCAGTTTCGACTTATCGTCCCTAATCCACAAGTATCTAAATTCTCAAAATCAGTAAAGGAAATACTTACGGAATTATCACAATCATCCGTCGCAGTCGCCATACCCGCATCTCCTGCGATGCAATCAAACACTGTGTCTGCAGGTAGTATTAGAACTGGTGCAGTTGTGTCCTGTATCGTAATCAACTGAACAGCTGAAGTGATATTCCCTGAGCAGTCTGTAGCCACCCAATTTCTTGAAATCGTCCCTAACCCACAGCTATCAATATCTTCTAAGTCCGTAAAACTTATCGATACAGAATTATCACAGTCATCGATCGCAGTCGCTATTCCTGCATTGCCTTCCAGGCAATCAAACGTAATGTCCACAGGTATGGTCAATGCCGGAGCAGCAGTATCTTGTATGGTAATTATCTGAATGTCGGAACTCATGTTTCCGGCACAATCTGTTGCAATCCAAGTTCTTGTAATCGTTCCCAATCCACAACTGTCAAGATTTGACAAATCTGTAAAAGTCACGGAAGGATTCACATCACAATTGTCTGTCGCTTGTGCAAAAGTGGTATCCCCTTCCAAGCAATCGAAAGTAACATCCAATGGGATTCCTAAAATGGGTGCAACCGTATCCTGAACAGTTATCATTTGTTCGCCAGAGCTTACATTTCCTGCACAATCCGTGGCTGTCCATGTTCTTATTATCGTTCCCAATCCACAACTATCTATACTTTCAAAATCTGTAAACGCTATACTCACTTGATTATCACAATTATCGGTTGCAGATGCCATTCCAACATTGCCCACTATACAATCAAAAGTGATATCAGCAGGAAGATCCAAGATAGGGGCAGTTGTATCTTGAAGGGTAATGACTTGGTTTCCGGTACTCACATTCCCGGCACAGTCGGTTGCCGTCCAGGTTCTTGTAATTGTTCCCAATCCGCAACTATCCAAGTCTTCCGAATCAGAAAAATCGATCCGCACTTGAGCAGAACAATTATCCGTTGCCGTAGCTGTGCCGGAAATCCCCGGCACACAATCAAAGGTGGTATCAGCCGGTAAGTTGATAACCGGGGCTGTTGTATCTTGAATCGTAATGACTTGAATATCTGAAGAAGAATTTCCTGCAGAATCAGTTGCAACCCATGTACGGTTGATCGAGCCTAAACCACAGCTATCTAACACCACTACATCTGAAAAAGTAATCTGAGGATCTGCATCACAATTGTCCGTCGCAGTGGCAAATGTGGTATCACCTTCCAAACAATCAAAAGTGATATCTGTCGGGATACTCAAATCAGGCGCCTGAGTATCCTCTACCGTCACTTCAAAACTGGAAGTCGAACTATTACCTGCTGCATCTGTCACCGTAAATATAACTTCAGTCGTACCTACAGGATATTGATCGCTGGCATTCAGACCATTGTTGTTATAACTATTGGTGATGGAAACAATCCCACAGTTGTCGGAAGTGTCCGGTAGACTAAGCAAGACAAAAGCAGAACAAGAATCCACATCATTAGGGACAGATAGGTCATTTAAAGTACTCACGAATGGTGAGATGGAATCTTGTAATAAGACCGTAAAGGTGCAACTCATCATATTCCCTGAAGCATCAAAGGCTGTAAGTTCAACAGAAATCAGATTACCTGAACCATATACTGTATCGCCGGGAGCCGGATTCTGTTGAATGACCACATTCATGGTGTCAGTACAATTACTCATGACCATGGCTTGTCCTCTGTAATCTTGCAATATATGCTCACATTGACTACCAACAAAAACAGTATCGTTATCAGGACAAATAATATTTGGAGGTAAAGTATCAATAAAGCTTACAGGTATATAGCATGTGTCACTATTACCCGCAATGTCCGTAGCAATGATCTCTACCACAGTATCTTGTACCATCATGAAAGTTTGACCAGGCAAAATGTCTTGGGTAATCGTAATGGAAGCCGGACAATTTTCGGTTACAGAAACGGTGCTAGTGAGATCCGGAATCATAGCATTACAGATCGAGTCTAAAAACAACTCAACAGTATCTGTCTGGCAAGTGAGGTCCGGAGCTTGCTCATCTTCCACGGTTACACTGAAACTGCAACTCGCACTATTTCCGGAGCCATCATAAACAGTATAAATTATATTGGTCGTTCCAACAGGATAATAGGCAGTGGCATCTGCAGTGCCGGTATAGGTGTTTACCACAGAATCGATACTACAATTATCATCCGTAAATGGAATGGCTATGTTGACCAATGCGCCACATGAATCCGGATCATTTCCGATGACGATATCCATGGGACAATTGATCACGGGGGCAGTCGTATCCAAAACCGTTACAACCGTAACGTCTGTGCTTACATTATTACATTCATCCGTAGCCGTATAAATAATGGTCGTTTCTCCTAATTCAAACGTAGTATCGACAACTGCTCCCTGACTGGAATATGAATTTTCAAATACAACTCCTGAACTGCACTCATTGGTGATCGCTGCCGGTAAGGCAACAGAATCTTGACACTCATCGTCCGCAAAGAGGGTCACATCAGCCGGCACTGTCAATACAGGAGGAGCATTGTTAATAATTTTCACCATTTGAACATATTCAAAGGCTCTATTTTCACAGGAATCATAAATCACCCAAGTCCTCATGATATCCAAGCAGGCGCTATCCTGATCCATAGTCATGTCAGAGTAATCCAAACCTATTGTTTCACAAGGAGTCTGGGTGAAGGTTGGAAATGATCCGATATCAAAAGGATCTAGACCATTCATATTGCAGGCACTTAACATCGTGTCTGCAGGCCATGTAATAGATGTGGTGTCAAAGTTGTATGGATTGACAATCGTGATGGTCTGCGTACAACTTGCTACATTTCCTCCAATATCAGTTACGATCCAAGTTCTTGTGGCCGTACCTTCTTTACATGCATTCAAATTCACAGACTCAGATGAGTCCACTGTAAATGAACAATTGTCTGTAATAGACACAGGGCCGTAGGCCGACAAATCCGTTGAAAATTGATCACAATTCACGGTTACATCAGCCGGACATTCCACGATAGGATCTAACTTATCCTGCACTATCATTTCAAACATGCATCGCGCAGAATTACCTGCTTCATCAACGGCCATCAATTCAACCATGATGGTATCTCCAACGTCTTCACAACAAACAGTAATGGATGGACCAAAGCTTAAGTCATCAGCTTGACCACAATTATCCGTCATTCGTCGAATACTGGTATCTACGACCGCACAATTGTCACGATATTCAAAATCTAAAAAACTTGAGGGGGATAATATGGCTTCTCCGGATCCCGGTAAACCCACGATATCTTGAAAACAAATAATGGTCGGATCTTGAACATCATTGACCACTACAGTATAAGTGCACTCAGAATCATTTCCACAACCATCAAAGACAACAATTCTTATTTCATTCTCACCTAAAGGTAATTCAACCCCATTCGGATCAGATTCGAAGACCCCATTGACGTAGTAAAAGAAATCAAGGTCACCTGGGCTGCTGCAGTCATCTTCTGTTGCCGGTTGTGGAATATTATACACCCCAAAACATTGCTCAAAAGCAGTATTAATTTCTACAGCTCCGGGACAAGTTATCACAGGCCCCGTCGTATCAAGAACTACAATATTTTGAACATCCATTTCCTGAAGCCCTCTACACCAGTCCATAACATTCCAAGTTCGTGTAATCGTAAAGGTTCCGCCGCAATTAGGACTTATATAGTCAGTCTTCCATACCATCAAACCACATAGTAAAGGGATATCCAGGCTGTCAATAGTAGGAAAACCTGTTACTTCCGGCATGGTATCAATATTCGGGCAATATAATGTATCATCCTCAGGGAATATGATATCATTCAGATCAGGTCTGGTAAACCTTATGATTTGATCACAAGTAGCTGAGTTGTTAGAAGCATCTGTAATGGTCCAGGTTCGATTTACAATCAAGACATAATCACTACTACAATTTTGAGGTATTAAATTCTGGCTGTAGTTGATTTCCAACTCATCAAAAGGCGTACAGTTATCTGAAACACCTGATAAGTACACATCAAAATTATCTTCCCATGGGTCAATCGTACATGGTACGTCAATTGTATCACATACAAGTACAGGAGCCAATTTGTCCTCCACAAATACATTGGACCAACACTTGTTTTGTGTTACCGTATTGAATACTTCAACCATGATCTCTTCACCTACAAGTTCGCAGCTCGCCGTATCATGTCCTAAAGGTGGATCTGTAATGGTTACTTCAAATATGGAGTAATCACCATGATTCCCGGCAAGCAGCATTTGTGGTTCAAGGACAGCAAAACCTGCACCACCCAATGATAATTGCACATTAGACTTGCAAGTCATGGGCATCTCCAGAACGTCGGAAGTGGAGATCTTTGCATCTTGAATACGCGATGCATGGGAAGTGATTCCGGCCCAAGTAAAATACGCGCCTGTTAATAACGATATAATGGCAATCGAACGTAATAGTTGTTTCATAATGAGACCTTTAGACAACAGCAAAATTCAACCACGTAAAGGGAACCCTCACAAGGGCTCCCTTCTCTAGCAGGTATACTACTTTGGTTGAGACTACTATATATTACAAATATATTTAATATGTTTTTATATTCCTTCATTTTTGCACACTAATTACATATTATTTTATTTTTTAATATGTTTGGGCGTAGCAGAACTATCTGAATAAGCCTTCATAATGCTTACTCGTGTATCATCAGCCTTTCGGCAAATTGATGGTTTTTACTTACTAAGTGAATAATGTACACCCCTCCTTTTAACTGACGTATCTGCTGCTCTAGAGCGGAAAGGCTCGCTCTTTGATTCAAATCAACTTCCCTAGAGATGACTGTCTGCCCTGCTATAGATACTACAGATGCTTGATAATTCATCTCCAAAGAGCTGTTTGAATGTGGGATATCAAAAAGCAGGCGAACATCCTCATACCTTTTCAAAGGGTTTGGATAAACATGTAGCTGTATTTCTTCCCCTATTTCGCTAGAACCAGACTGAACAGAAACAGCTCCATCTATAGTTACTGGCTTTGTTTTAAAATCTTCGGTGTAGACTTCCTGACTCCAATTCGCTGATGAGCTCAGTTGGACCAACTCTTGAATAGTCGTTGCTTGAGTCAATCTTACATTCAATCTGATCACTGAAGAACCGGACGCTATTTCTATTGGACTCGTCAAAGCAATACTGATTCTTAAGATGCCATCCTCCATATTCCAATGATAGGCATCCTGATTCAATGGTTTGCCCGCAAAATGAATTTCTAGCTCCTCTATTCTATCCTTCGGCAAATTAAAACTAAACTGTCCTCCCCATAATGAGACGTCTTCTTCAGTAATCAATTCTACACTTTCCGGCTCATCAGACTGTAACAGCTTGTGCGCATCATAAGAAAGAACCAATGGCTCATCTATTTCAGGTACATCTGTGCTAAAATCCTTTAAAATTCCCTTTTGAAGAATGAGCAGTGATTTAGATAGGACTTCATCTCTCTGAAGTCCCCTGATACTAGATGTGACCATATCAGATGGGAGTTTAAATTCCCCATTGTATGGTACCATACGGTCTATAAATAAATATTGATTCGGTCCATATCCTTGTAACTTCCCTAATATGATTTGCTGCATGAGATATGCATCATAAGCTGTGACAATTCCATCCTCATCTAAATCTGCTGAAGCAATGGCTCTCTGCTCAGATAATAATTCTTGACCCAATAAACTCTGAATAAGATAAACTTGATCCAAAGTAGATAAGGGCTCATACAGCTCTTCCCCTACATATTGTATCTGGTAATCCTGTCCCACTTTTAACGCATCTGCTGCAAAGGTTCCATCAGATTGGATTGCACTTTCGACTTTTCCTCCTGAATAGTTAAAGCTGATGGTACCCTGATTAACCATCATTTGATTAGGGCCTTGAATGGAACCATTCACGGTAAAATTACCGGTATTAGGACACTTGTCTTGGTTGTCAGTTAAATACACATATGACTCGCAATAAGAAACATTCCCGGACTCATCCTCCACATATACTCGTACATCAGCTGTGTCTAAATCACTACACCAAAGCGTATCAGGCTCCACCCAGAATTTCAATTTATTCTTAGGAGTACAATTATCATAACTCCCCCTATCAAATAATTCCGGAAAAAGGACCGTATAATATCCATTGGACATGACCGATAGCGTCGCAGAAATTCCATGCATACAAATAGGCGTAGGTTGTTTTAAATCCAATACTGTAATATTCACCTTACAATAAGACTTGTTACCACAACCATCTTCCGCTGTAAACTTAACTTCCGTAGTACCTTCTGGATAAGTCCCACTAGCATTCGCTCCCCCGTCATCTGCATATGGACTATTGTTTGTAATAGTAACACCGGCACCGCATATGGTACTTCCGGTTACATCATCTAATTGAACATATGCAATACCACATTCAGCACCGGAACTGACCGTCACATCAGGAATGCAGATTATTTCAGGTTCATCTAAGGTCATAATCTTTAAAACCTGGGTGTGTTCCCACCTTCCGGCATTACTCCCGCTATTCGGATCATAAGTACACCAATCCAAGAGTGACCACTTCCTCAAGATTTTTACGCATCCGTCACTTATATAAAAATCAAGATCCTTATGATTATACATAATCATAGAACAAGAAACATCATCCCAAGTCGGTGCATTAAATGGCTCAGGAAGATCATCAGGGTCTAGAGAGGCTCCGCACTCATCAGTCATATAATCAGGCGGCCAATTGATATTGTGTTCTCCGAAAGTATTTGTACCAGTAACCGTAATGGTTTGAGTGCAAGTATGATAATGTCCATAAGGATCATATGCAGACCATGTTCTGGTGATCACACCTATATTGCAATCATTCAAATGATATTCTACCTCAGGATCTCCAGGATCTAGGGTGTCCGTATACGTTTTAAGGATTGCATCTCCATAACCGGATAAATCCCAAATTTCAGCATCACAGTCTACTGTGGTATCAGGAGGGCAAACCAGTCCGGCAATGGAACCAGCAAATAGAGATTGAACTGTAAGGGCGTTCGCAATAGCGAAGCATAATAGTAGATTCTTTTTCATCTTTTAGGATTAAGTGACTCAAAACAGAGAACCGTTTTTGGGATGAGACACCTAAATCCTTCCGTGATCAAATATATAACAAGATTTTACATATTGCAAATAAATTTAATATGTATTGAATTAAAAAAGCCCCGAGCACTATACTCGAGGCTTTCCCAAAACCGATATATCAAGCGATACCAGTTATGTCTATGATGTTTTATCGATTACTCGACAATGATCATCTTCTTCGTCGCGCTGTACTCGCCTGATGTCAACT
>CAZGGG010000042.1:0-24073 GCA_964525165.1 uncultured Saprospiraceae bacterium
CAAAGGTATAAGACGCCGTATTCACAAACGGTCCGCTTACACTATTGTCCGGATTGGTCACTGTATAATTTACAGCGGCATCTGAACATATTTCCGTAACGATTGGCTGAGCCAAAGTATTTACAATAGTATCACATGTACCTGTATTTGTGCTGTATACCGCATCAGCAGGGCAAGTCAAACTTGGAGCCTGTGTATCTTCTATCGTAAAACTTGCAACCGTCGCTACACTTGCATTTCCGCAAGCATCTGTGGCTACGAAGGAATAGACAAACTCCGTGGAGTTTTGCGTTGTATTCGTTTGAACTAATGTATTGGACCAAGTCAAATTACCCGTACATAAGTCTTCTGCAACAGCCCCTCCATTATTAGCCAACCAGGCTGCAAGTTCAGCTACATTCCCTGCTCCATCACATTCAACTAATGTGTCCAAAGCTGGGAAACCTATAGCGGGAGCTACGTTATCTTCTACAGTAACTATAGCTACTCGAGTGGAGGTATTTCCACAATTATCAGTTGCAGTGAAAATAACGGTCGCATTTCCTGTATTCACACTTCCGCTGCATCCATCTGCTAGAGTATCAAAGTCATTGGTTATGATGATACTTCCGCAATCATCAGACACCTGAGCGCCTCCTGCTGTTTGCAACCAATACTGGATTTGAGCGTAAGGATCATTCTCATCTGTACATTCGAAAGTAGCATCTGCCGGATTAATCGTCCAAATCGGTGATTCATTGTCAACAATTGAAAAAGTAGCTGTGGTACTATCAATATTCCCACATTCGTCTTCTGCATAGAAGGTCACAGTGGCAGACGCCTCACCTTCACAAATACCCGGAACAAGTGTGTCATAATTATTACTCCAGCTAATATTAGAGCAATTATCCGTCGCTACTGCTCCTCCATTATTATTTAACCACCCAATAAGGTTGGCTGTATTGTTACTGCCGTCACAAGCAACTTCTAAATCTGCAGCAGGGCTACTAAATACGGGGGGCGTTTCGTCAATAATGATGAAGCTTGCTTCTGTTGTATCCGTATACCCACATTCATCCGTCGCTGTAAAGCGATACAATTGGGTTTGTGTTCCTCCACAAGAATCCACTTCAGAAACAAGATCGAATGTCCATGTTACATCTCCGCAAATATCAGAGGCAACTGCACCACCATTGCTATTCAACCAAGTATTAAGTTCTGTGCTATTTCCACCGCCGTCACAAACTACTGTGAGATCTGCAGCAGGGGTCGTAATCACAGGCGCCGTGGAATCGGAAATGGTAAAACTTGCAACCGTATTAGCACTGTTATTACCACACACATCCTGAGCACTAAAGCTGTAGACCAGAACAGTTGCTCCTCCACAACCCGGCGTTTCGGACAATAAAACCGGAGCATTCCAAGTAAATGTTCCGCAATAATCCTCTGCTTCGGCTCCTCCATTATTATTTAACCAAGCGGTGAGTGCTGCCGTATTGCCAGCTCCATCACATTCAACCAAAGTGTCAGTAGCAGGGTTGATAATTGCAGGACCTACACTATCGACAACCGTGACCGTCGCTTGATTCGTAGCCGTATTACCACAAGCGTCCGTGGCCGTAAAGGTCACCGTAGCACTTCCCGTTTCACTTCCGGGACCACATCCTCCGGTCAAAACAAAGGGGTCATTGGTATACACCACTACACTACAAGAATCTTCTGCTGCTCCATTTCCGGCAGCATCTAACCACTGCTGGATATCATTATTGGGCCCGTTAAAGGAACAATCAACTGTGATATCTACAGGATCAATCGTCCAAACAGGCGCATTATCATCTTGGATATTTAATGTAGCTGTGGTACTATCTACATTTCCGCATCCATCAGACGCATAAAAAGTTACTTCAATACTTCCTGAGCCACTGCAAGCGCCCGGCATCACTCCACCATAATTGTTAGACCAAACGATCGTTGACGCACACACATCTGAAGCTTCTGCTCCACCATTATCATTTAACCATGCTAACAATTGCGCTACATTATTACTTCCGTCACATTGGACACTTAAATCAGATGCCGGTGCAGTGATCGTTGGTTCCGTTGTATCATCTATCGTAAAGTTGGCAAAGCACCTGCTGGTATTACCTGAAGCATCGGTAGCAACGAATTCGTACACTAAAGTTTCAGAGTTTCCGCAAATACTGATCGTATTATTTAAACTTGAAGCAATGGAAGGGTTCGCATCGCATTGATCTGTAGCACTTACTGTCGCTAGCCAATTGTTCAAAGCGACTGTGTTTCCGGATCCATCACATTCTACGGTAATATCTGTAGGACAAGTAATGACAGGGGCCACTGTGTCTAACACATCTACATTGGCGATACAAGAATCTGCTTCTCCATTTAAAGAAGTGATCACCACAAATACCTGGTTAAGGCCCAGGTCCGAACAAGTAAAGTTGGTTTGAGAGGTACTGGAAATCGCAATACTTTGCGTACAGTTATCAAAACTACCTCCATCTACATCCGCAAGGGTAACCGAACCATTGCCCGACGCATCTAAATAGCAGGTAAAATCCTGACAAAAAGCCTGAGGGGCCTGATCATCAACCACTGTAACTGTAGCCGTTTCATTAGCCACCGCACCATAGGTATCTGTAGCCGTAATGGTAACCGTTGCATCTCCCAAATCCATGCAATCAAAGGAACTAATATCTATGGATGAACTGACCAAACAGTCGTCAGTTACTGTGGCTACATCTGCCAACACAATGGAAGCATCACCATTGGCATCCAAAGCGATCGTAATATCTGTGGGTGTAATGACCGGAGCAATAGCATTAAAATTCATTGTTTGGGTCGTAGAAGCTGTTCCTCCATTTTGGTTCTCTAATGAAACCTGGATACTTCTGTTGGCTCCACTGGATCCACAATCATTTTGGTACTCAACATTCCTGGCTAAAGCATTAGCCACAGCGTTATCTACTCTATTACCGAATACTAGAAAATTATCAATATAAAGAGAAGCTCCTGCTGCATAGAAGCAAGTTGCATCATGCGTTCCATTTACAAATACAAAGCGGTAATTACCATCGACAGGAATAATCCCACTTGAAGTAGTCCAAGTAGTTGACCCTCCATTGCCATTTACAACCTCTATTGTATTACCATTATCTGCATTTAGTATGTATCCATAAACATCATAGTCATCACTACCTCCTTGTGCTTGCCAATCGAAAAACAATTCATCACCCGCTGAAGCCTGAAAAACATCACTATAAACTGCAGGACCATGGATTACTTGACAAGCTGAACTGTTTCCTGTACCTCCAGCAGGGGTTGTCCCACTGCTTTGAAGTCTTAAGGAAGAATTACCTTCTGTAAATGTTGTGTTATCTACAGTAGTACTCCAATTCCAGCCAGAAGTAACCGCGTCATCATTTGGAGGATTTGTATTCGCTGGATAAGGATCACTGTCCGGAGCTAACCAACCCGCAATATTGTCAGATCCCAAATCAATTTGCTGATTTAAAATAGTCCAACCTTGAGTAGCTGATTCAAATGAAGGGTTATTGAAGTTTGCTACAAAATTAATACGCAATGGCTGACCATTTAATCCATTTTCAGTACCATCAATGACACCAATTTGATCTGTACCCGTACCATTCCCTAAAAACACATTAGAGCCTACCACAGAGATCGCCCCATTGGCATTCGGATTCGCATCGGAAGTCAATCGGAACTCATCTTCTGAATCACCGCCAGCTGTGACAGCAAAACGGATAAATCCACCATCAAGGTTAGATGCTCCAGTATTAATAGTCATACCTGCATCTAAAACTTGCCATCCGGATCCCTCATTATAAGGACTAGGGTCAGGAGTTAGCGTAATGGACTGGGCGTGAAGTTGAACAAATAAAGAAATAACAGTCAAGAATGTGACATACGTTATTCGAGACAATGGAGTGTACATGTTATCCATATACTTAGAATTGTAGGTATTTAAACCCTGTTAAAAATAATCGTTCACTAACCCAAGCAAAACGATTTTGCGTTCATAGGACTGACAAATAGTGCCGAAACCAGATACAAACTTAAGAAATTATGGTCGTTTGTAACCAACAAGTTTTGGATTCAGATCGTCGATTTCGGCTATAAACGTAGATAAACACCCGTTTATATTGTTGTACCTACAACTAAATACCACAACAAATTAAAAGCCAATGATTTAAACATTACTTATAGCTATATTATAAATATGTGTAATACGAAAGATACCTTAAAAAATAAAGGGTCTCATAACTCACTCCCACTCAAAACTCCCCAACATTCGCTGCAAATCGGCCTTCACAAACTCTGCCACAGGGGCTAAAGAGTCCGGCCGCACTTGCGTATTAAAGTACAATGCCCCCTTAAAAAAATGCTGACTGGTATCGGTTAGATAGAATTGAAAAGGCGAAGCAGCAGGCCCTGAAAAATCAAAAACCAAACCGCTCACACCCTGAGCATTTCGGTAAGGAATCTCTTCCATATAGTCTGATCGCTTATTGATCTGATCAATGATTTCAAAAGCATCCATGCGCACCTCATCAAATTCTGCCCGTGAGCGCACCGGAACATAACTGCAATAAATCTCAGCATTAAACATCGGATAGACCAAATTGAACCAGCAAGGGTGCACCGGATTCATCTTGGCATAAGACTCACTTCTTTTAACCTCTACATAGTCCGGATAATCAAAAGAAAAGGGACAATTGCTATCCTCAAAACTTGTCCATTCCCCTGTTGGATATTCGACTCGAGGATAGATACGGGGCTTGGGCGTTGGAGTGTCTTCCCCGCAAGCACCCACAAACATTCCAATGAGGATAAATACTATGATCCAAGATTGTCTCATTCCTGCAAACTTAATTTTACTTTCTCGATTCTACGCTTCGATACAGACATCACTTTAAAGACATAGGTTTTAATGCGCACCTCTTGATCTCGTACCGGCATCTTACCGGTCCACTCTAAAAACAAACCTGCAATGGAGTCCGCATCCCCTTTCCATTCGTCGAAGGTGTCTGTAGAAATTCCAACCACACGGCAAACATCGTTCAGCAAGGTTTTTCCTTCAAATATGTAGTTCTCATTATCCAGCTTCACATATTCTACTTCATCTTCCTGATCAAATTCATCCTTGATATCTCCAATGACTTCTTCCATCACATCTTCCAAAGTCACAATTCCGGCACTTCCGCCATACTCATCCACCACTATACCCATATGCATCCGCTTTGTCTGAAATTCTTTCAACAACTCATTGATCTTCTTATTTTCCGGAACATATAAGATCTCGGGACGGATCAGATCTGTCCATTGATAGCCGTCATCTTCTTCAAGGTGACCTAAGAGATCTTTCACGTATAAGATCCCTACAATTTGGTCAAAATCTTCTTCATAGACCGGCAATCGGGAATAACCGGATTCCCGGACCGTATATAATAATTCTGAATAGGGCGTATGTACATCCACAGCCGTCACATCCACACGAGAACGCATGATTTGTTTGGCCGTCACATCGCCAAATTTCACGATACTCTTAAGGATATCTATCTCCTCCGCTGAATGAAGGTCATCCTTGACCGTCAGCTCAATCGCTCTGTCAATATCTTCCCTGCTGGTTCCGGAACGTGAGAGCTGATTGCCGCCCAATCGCTTTTCCATACTCGTAGACATAGATACCAACAGACCCGATAAAGGAGATAAGAGACTGTTCAAGATTGAAAGGGGCTTAGACATAAAACGACTCAGAGAGGAGCGATTCAAATTTGCATAAACTTTGGGGGCTACTTCACCAAATAGCACCAATAAAAAGGTGACCGAAACCACCGTAATTAAGAAGTTAAGAAAGCGTGCCAGGAAAAAGCTGCTGAGGGGCCAACCGGTCGTATTCAAAAGCTGCTCTGACCAGCTTAAAAACATCTCTTCGGACACAAAATTCCAAACGATATAGTCGGAAACTATGACAATCGCAATGTTGATAAAGTTATTCGCAATCAGAATAGTTGCTAACAGTCTTCTGGGGGCTCTCCGTAAGCGCAATATTGTTTTTGCGGAAGCAGAATCTTCTTCTTCAAAGGTTTTTATGTCATTCTGATCCAGGGAGAAAAATGCCACCTCTGAGCCTGAAATCAATGCGGACCCCATCAACAATAATATCAGCAATAAGACGCCCAAAAGGACGGTCGGGTCAAATGAGCTGGCCAAAAAAGGCAAGATCGCCATGTATAGGATCTGACTCGGCGGTTCATCTTCGGTTTCCAATACCTGCAATTTGGTTAACAATAAGGCTAGAAGGGTAAGTCGTCCAGTTCTTCTGAATCAGACCCTTGACTGCCGGAATCACTAGCACTCTGCGAATTACCGGAAGAGGATGCACCCATCCCCGGCCCTCCGGATGAAGTCTCGTTTTTACGATCGATTACTCTGATGGTACTTGCCACAACATCTGTCTTATAACGTTCGATACCATCTTTATCGGTATACTTTCTAGAACTCAGTTTTCCCTCTACATACACCAAGGTTCCCTTGGACATGCGACTCTCCAAGTTCTCTGCAAGTTGTCTCCAGGCAACAATATCATGCCATTCGGTCCGCGTTTGCCAATTACCGGATTTATCTTTATAATTCTCATTGGTGGCGATAGGAAAATTGCCGACTGCCACCCCGCCTTCCAACATGCGCACTTCCGGGTCTCTACCTAAATTTCCGATTAGAATGACTTTATTGATCATATATCTCTCTTCTTATATATTTAAAGTTAGTTGTTTCTCTTCTAAAAAACAACGTACCAATTTTGGGAAGCCAAAGGTAGACAAGTTTTTGATATCGACCCATGTGCCACTATGCTGCTGGCCCCAATCCTGAGGCAGGTCGGAACAGGCATAAAAATAGGCTGTTAGGTCCTGATGTGTAAGTCTTTGTTTGCCTTTCGAAAGTAAACGCACCTCACTGCCTTTCGGCAAAAGAAAAACTTCTTTCACTTCCTCGACCTTCAAAGGCTTGGGAGCATCAGATTCCTTCATGGGTAATTCATATAAGCCTTGCCATATATCCTTTTGATCCCTTTTGGTAATCAACACCTGAGCACTTTGTTCTGCATAGAGATAGTGAAATACTCGGGCTACCCGCTTCAATTTTTTGGCCTTCATTGGAATCTCTTCAATCATCCCTTCTTTGAATGCTGCACATCTGGATGCCAATGGACAATGTTGGCAGTCAGGTTTGGCAGGCTTACAAACAGTTGCACCGAAATCCATCAAAGCTTGATTAAATCCGGCTGCGGAATCGGCAGATATCATTTTCTCAAGAAATTCCTGCACCCATTTTTTGCCGGAAGGCTGATCGATCGGACGCTCAGAGCCCGTAAAACGGGACACCAATCGCAAGCTATTTCCATCGACCACGGGATGAGGCAACCCAAAGGCAAAGGAAGCGATGGCCGATGCCGTATAAGGCCCTACTCCCTTTAGTTTCAACAATTCTTTGTAGGTATCCGGGAAAATACCATCGTATTGTTCTTGAATCATACGTGCCGTAAAATGAAGGTTTCTTGCCCGGCTATAATAACCCAACCCTTCCCACAATTTTAATACTTCATCAATGGGGGCTTTCGCCAATTCGAAGACGGTAGGATAGTGGGATATAAATTTCTCATAATAGGTTGTTCCCTGTTCTACCCTAGTTTGCTGAAGGATGATTTCAGAAAGCCATATTTTATAAGGATCCTGCTCACCTTTCCAGGGCATAGACCTTTGGTTATCGGTCTCGTGCCAATGCAATAGCTTTTGTGTAAACCATTTTTTGTGCATACAACGAAGATAGTAATCGGATGGAAGAAGCCCCGTCTTGTCAGGAGGTTCATTCTTTTTCAGAGCGATGGATAACTCATACATCCAAATGATTCAGTTCGATTCTGAAAGCTCTGTATATTCAAACGATCAAAAGAAAAGAGGTTGACAAACAAAAAACGGGGCCATAAAGCTATGACCCCGTTACCTTGAGAATAAAAATGCTTTTAGGATGCTCTGTTAGAGCGCATTCGATTCTCATACAAATGACTATAGCGGGCTGCTATTTTTTCTTTCAAAGCCTTTCTGGCAAAGAAAATTCTACTTTTTACTGTACCCAATGGAAGGTCAAGTTCATCAGCGATTTCCTGATACTTATACCCCTCATAGTGCATCATAAATGGTATTCGAGTAGAATCATCCAACTCATCGATCATTCCCATTAACTCAGTCGTCATTATTGACGATTCTGCTTTATTGTTAATGGTTACGCTACCACTGTTGATATAGTACATATTCTCAGTGGTGTCGATAATTGTATTGGCTTTTTTCTTCTTACGATAGTTATTTATGAAAATGTTTTTCATGATGGTAAACATCCAGGCCTTAAAATTTGTACCCGGTCTGAATTTATCTCTGTTAGTTATCGCTCTGAAGGCAGTCTCCTGATATAAATCTTTAGAGGCATCTGCACTTTTCGTAAGGTTGTAAGCAAACGAATAAAGCACCTGACTCAACTCATCTATCATTCCATTAAACTCTGCTGCTGACATATTCGTATTTATTTATGCTGTTCGATTATGACCCTAAGATATAACTTTGTTTAACGTTTGTCAATAAATACTTAAACAAAACTTGATGAAAAAAGTGATTTTAACATTTGATGTATATACAAATATATTACAACTAACTAATAATCAGGTTTTTGTGGATTTTTATCGAAATCGTACAATTTGTAGAACTTTCAATATTTTTTGAAAGAAAGCTCAAAAAAGGGGCTTGAATGAGTACTTTTTAGGTGAAAAAGGGAGCTGAATGGTACTTTTGTTTAACGCTGAGCTTTCGTGAATAAGTATATCGCTACACCCATGAAAATAATATTGGGCAACCAAACACCGAGAATAGGATTCAGGCTTTGGTTGGTTGCAAAGGTGACGGAAAAGCGAGACAAGAAAACAAAAATTGCTCCAAGACTAATTCCCAAGGCCAAATGTAAGCCCAAACCACCTCTGACCTTACGGGAAGCAACGATCATTCCGATCAAGGTCAGAATAATAATCGTTCCGGATTCAGCGGTTCGCCTATGCAATTCCACTTCGTAGGCTCTCAGATTGGACCTTCCTTTAGCCCTCTGTTCGCTCAAGTATGCCCGCAATTGCGTCGAAGTCATTTGTTCCTTGTCATTCACAAAACGAACAAAATCCTTGGGATATAGCTCTAGCGCTAATTCTTCTGAACTATCTTGAACGATGATCAGCTGCTCCCCTTCTTTCCCAAAGCGATGAATGCTGTAATTACTGATCTCCCAAACATTAGGAGGTCTTTTCCAATCCATTCTTTCTACTTCCGTCACTTCTGAAATTTGCCCGTCCTTAAATTTTTCAATTCGTACATCACGGGCAGTGGTATCCGATTTTCTGTAATAGCGAACAAACACTTTAGTGTCCGGTCCTACCATCATGTGGACATCCCGGGTTTTACCCTTATCATTCGACTTGAAAATATGGGTATTTTCAAAATCAAACTTGATTTTATTGGCTTGGGGGATGATGTAATGACTTCCCCAGAAAAATAAAATCGCTATAAAAACCGAAGTGATGAAATAGGGAAGCATTAACCTTCGAAAAGAAACGCCCGCATTCAACATAGCAATAAATTCAGAATCCCGGGCCAAACGCGAAGTAAAGAAAATGACCGCAATCAGCACGAAGAGTGGCCATAAAAGGCCGTTGATATAGGGGATGAAATTCAGATAATACTCAGATAAGATCCTTGTCCAGGGAACCTCTTCCTTGATTAAGTTTTCTGACTTATCCGCAAAATCAATCACTACAGATATCAGTGTAAACAGCAAAGCTGTATACAAGAATGAAAGCAGAAACTTTCGAATGATATAGCGATCAAGAAGCTTCATGTATTATAAACGCACTTGAACCCTCTGAACCATATCCTGCTTCCAACTTGAAAAATCACCCTGGATAATATGCCTCCTGGCTTCTCCTACCAGCCAAAGGAAAAAAGATAAATTATGTATGCTCGCTAACTGCGGTCCCAAGTATTCTTTACTTGCAAACAGATGTCTTAAATAAGCCTTTGAATAGGTCTCACTGGTAGGGCAGGGACCTCCTTCATCAATGGGCTCAAAAACATTTTGCCACTTGGCGTTCTTAATGTTGATGATTCCATTTCGGGTATAGATGAGTCCATGACGGGCGTTGCGGGTAGGCAATACACAGTCAAACATATCTATTCCTCTATCTATACACTCCAATAAATTGGCAGGAGTACCCACTCCCATAAGGTATCTTGCCTTATCCTTAGGTAAAACACCACAGCACACCTCTGTCATTTCATACATGTCCTCATGCGGTTCTCCGACAGACAAGCCCCCAATGGCATTGATGGGTTGATCTTGCTCCGATATATATTTTGCGGAAGCGATCCTAAGGTCCTTATAGGTACTACCCTGTACGATGGGTGCTAGTATCTGTTCATAGCCATACCGCTCCTTAGCTTTTGCGACTTCTTTAATACATCTGTCCAACCATCGATGCGTTAAATGCATACTTTCTGTCGCATAAGCCCGATCGCAGGGATAAGGTGGACATTCATCAAATGCCATCATGATATCGGCGCCAATTTGTCTTTGAATATCCATAGCCTTTTCAGGGCTGAAAAAGTGTTTGGAGCCGTCGATATGAGAGCGAAACTCCACGCCTTCTTCAGTGATCTTCCTGCGTTGGCTGAGAGAATATACCTGATAGCCTCCGCTGTCGGTGAGCATAGGACGATCCCACTGCATGAATTTATGCAAGCCACCGGCAGCTTCTAAAACTTCCATTCCCGGCCTGAGATACAGGTGATAGGTGTTTCCCAGGATGATTTGAGCTTTCACTTCATCCTTTAGCAAGCGTTGCTCCACTGTTTTCACCGTACCCAATGTACCGACCGGCATAAAAATGGGTGTTTGAACCTCTCCATGTGAAAGTGTCAGCGTACCGGCTCGAGCATCTGAGTCTTGTGTTGTTGCATCTATCCGAAAAACCATAGTCCAAAGGTATCAAAGATTCGGTTTATGACCTCAGGCAGATCGTTCCCGGTCCATCTTTAATAAGACAGCCATCATCAAACTAAAAATGAGTAGCGATGAGCCCCCGTAACTGATGAAGGGTAATGGAATACCAATAATGGGCACCAAGCCCATGGTCATCCCCAGATTAATCATCACATGCACAAAGAGAATACCCGCCAGCGCATAGGCATAATGCCGATCAAAAGGGGCCCTTGCTCGTTCAGCAATGATAGTGATACGCAAAATGAGCCCGAAAAAGAGCAGAATGATCAGCGTGCTTCCCAGAAAACCCCATTCTTCTCCAATGGTACAGAAAATAAAATCTGTAGACTGCTCCGGTACATAATTAAACTGGGTCATGGTGCCTTTTAAATACCCCTTGCCGGAAAAACCTCCTGAACCAATAGCCATTTTAGATTGCAATACATTATACAAAGAGCCCCGGGGATCACATTCTTCTGGTTTAAGCCAAACGTTGATACGATCTTGCTGGTGTGCTTCCAGAAAATGATTGAATGCAAAATCAGTCCCAAAGGAAATCAGAGACATGACGATCATAGCGGGCCATAATATAGACGGCCATTGCTCTTTTCGATCCCTCAGCAAAATGACCGAAAGCAGCAGCAAATAAAGCCCCATCAACAGAAAGCCATATAGATAAAATGATTCAATCATTAAGATGACGGTTATAACTGCCACTAATAATCCTGAAAAAATCCACGGTAAGCGATTCCGGATGGCAAAGGTGAGTAATGCAATTCCGGATATCCCTAAAAAGGTAATCACTACGTTACTTTCAAATATCAGAGAGAAAATCACCAATGCAGCCAGCACTGCCACCAATAGATACCACAAAGGATTTAAGCCCTCCCGGAAAAGCACCAAAAAAAACGAAAGAAAAACCAAAGCACTTCCTGCGTCCGGTTGCAATAAAATGAGCAAGACCGGAAGAGAGAAAATTCCTATAGCCACCCATCGGGAAGAGGCTTCGTTGAGGTTGGTTTTAAAGTAGGACAGGTAGGCTGCTAATGCTAACGCTGTTGCAAATTTCATGTATTCAGAAGGCTGAAATGAAAACCCACCGAAGGTAAACCATGAAGTCGCGCCCTTAATTTCACTCCCGAAAATCAAAACCAATACCAATAGTAAAAGACCCAAGAAGTACAATGGATATGCAAAGGTCCGCCAGAAACGGGCATCCATGATTTGTACCAAAAAGAATACAAAAGCGGATAATCCTACCCAAAGTAATTGCTTTCCGGCATTCGTGGCCAAGCTAAACGGGCTATACGCTTCATCAATGGTATATTCCGAAGCATAAATCATCAGCCAACCCAAGACCAAAAGGGCCAAAAGCAAGCTTAATGTCAGATAATCATAAGATTGAGTTCTCTTCTTAAGGCTCATACCTCTGAATCTCAAAATAACGTTCAAACGTTATATCATCGCGAATTTCCAAAGCTGAAGGGTAAGATTCTTTCAGAGTATATAGTAGCGGCTTGATATCCAAGCGTTTTTGTGTCGCCCCAACTTTCAATTTATAAAAAGGTGCTTCATAACTCCAATCATAGTCCATATCCGGAAACGCCTCTTCAAAGTTTCGGATTTCAGCATCTAAGATCCGGCGACTTTCCACCCCAACCACTAAAACTCTCCAAACTCGTACAGTCGTCTTCCTGTTATTTTCTTCCTCCCAAATATCCCAAACCCTTCTCACCTCCTGATCCATCAGGGTATAGCTCAAAGGCTGATCTTGAGCTTTCATGACCATCGTCAAAGGAAGGATGCAGATAATCCATAACCATTTCATACACCAAAGTTAATCATTTTCATAGCGCTTTTTGTACCTACACGTAACGGAATCCATCAGATATAACTTATCTTAAGCCCTCTTAAATTGTACACTTGAATGAAAATAAAATATCTTGATTTCGTCCAACAGACTTATGACTTCCCTCAAGAGGAATTTTCATTGGACGCTGATAAACTTTTATTTCATGGCATATCCATGTTGGACCTCGTAGAGCAATATGGAAGCCCATTAAAATTCACCTACCTGCCAAAGATTTCTGAGAATATCCAAAAAGCCAGAACATGGTTTCAGGATGCTATGGAAGAACTCGATTATGAGGGCACTTACACCTATTGCTATTGCACGAAAAGCTCCCACTTTTCATTTGTCCTTGAGGAGGTCTTGAAAAATAATGTCAGCCTGGAAACTTCCCATGCTACAGACCTACAATTAATCGAACGCCTTGCGGCAAAAGGGAGGTTGGATGAGCACAAGCAAATTGTGTGTAACGGTTTTAAAACGGAGGCATATATTGAAGGTATCGCACGTCTGAAATCTAAGGGTTATCACAGTTTAATCTCAGTGCTCGATGCCGAATCAGAACTCGATAAGTTGGCTGCTGCCCTCCCGGAAGGAGCGCCCATGCCAATTGGAATCCGAATAGCATCAGAAGAAGAGCCAAAATTTGAATTTTATACCTCCCGCCTCGGAATTGGATACAAAAATATCCTCCCTCTGTACAAGAACAAGATTGCAGGAAATAAGAAATTCAGCCTGAAAATGCTGCACTTTTTCATTAATACGGGGATTCGGGATACCGCCTATTATTGGAATGAGCTTTTGAAATGCTTGAATGTGTATGTGCAGCTCAAACGTATGTGCCCGGAATTGACTTCCTTTAATATTGGGGGGGGATTCCCCATCAAGAGCAGTCTTGCTTTTGACTATGATTATGCTTATATCATTCGGGAAATTGTGGATCAGATCAAAAGATACTGTGACGCTGAGGGAGTACCTGTTCCCAATATCTTTACTGAATTTGGCTCCTACACGGTAGGCGAAAGCGGAGGAGCCCTTTTTAAAATTTTAGGTCAGAAGAAGCAAAATGATCGGGAAAAATGGAATATGATCAATAGTTCCTTCATGACAAATTTGCCGGATGCCTGGGCGCTCTCTAAAAGGTTTGTACTGCTTCCGCTGCACCGATGGGAGGAAGAGTATGAACGGGTATTTCTAGGAGGAATTACCTGTGATAGTGATGATTACTATAATTCAGAGCAACATGTAAATGCTATCTATCTACCCAAATACAGTGAAAAGAAGCCGCTCTATATCGGTTTTTTTAATACCGGCGCCTATCAGGAATCCCTGGGCGGATTTGGAGGTTATCAACATTGTCTGGTGCCCAACCCTAAGCATATTCTCATCAGAAAGAACGAAATTGGAGACATTGAAACCCGCGTGTTTGCTCAGGAACAAAAGCCTGAAGCATTTTTAGATCTATTAGGCTATTAAATACAAAGAATGATGAACAGAACCTATGCCGGCATTCCGGAAGAGTTGGCAAGCTATGAAAACGCCAAGATTGTGTTACAGCCCGTCCCTTATGATGGCACCAGCACTTGGGGAAAAGGAGCAGATAAAGGTCCGGAAGCATTTCTAGAGGCTTCTGAGAATATGGAATTGTATGATATCATCACAGATTCTGAAGTATACAAAGAAGGGATTTACCTGGCTGAGCCTCTCGAGGGATATAATAGCCCCGATGAAATGGTCACCGATGTGTACCAAAAAGTAAAAAAATACTTGGTCGAAGAAAAATACTGCACCCTCTTTGGAGGTGAGCACTCCATCAGCATAGGTAGTATCAGAGCATTCAGAGAAGAATTTGATAACCTTACCGTATTGCAACTTGACGCACATGCCGACCTGAGAACAGAATACGAAGGAACACCCTTTAATCATGCTTGTGCAATGTCTGAGGCCAGTAAAACCACAAATTTGATACAAGTAGGTATTCGATCAATGGATCGATCTGAAAAGGAGCACATGAATTTCAATAAAACCTTCTTCATGCATAAGATCTACAAGGATGAAGACTGGATCAAAGAAGTAGCAAAACTTTGTACTAAAAAAGTCTATCTCACCATAGATCTTGATGCCTTCGATATAGGATTGATGCCTGCCACCGGAACCCCGGAACCCGGCGGATTGGGATACTATTCGGTCCTGAAACTCGTGAAAAAGGTCATGAAAAAATCAACAATCGTTGGCTTTGATATTGTTGAACTGGCACCGAATAGTAGCCACCACGGGGCCAACTTCCTGGCCGCGAAGCTTTATTATCAACTTATTGAATCAAGGGGGCAAAATGATGGTCACCCTGGCAGGTGCCATGAGTACAGCCGAACTCGGTAAAATCCTTGCAGAAATGATCCGGCAAGACAAAGTGCATATCATTTCATGTACCGGAGCAAATTTAGAAGAAGACCTGATGAATCTAGTCGCTCATGACCATTATAAAAGAATCCCTGAATACAGGGACTTAACCCCTCAGCAAGAAAGAGATTTATTGGACCAAGGCCTTAATCGGGTCACGGATACCTGTATACCTGAGGAAGAAGCTTTCCGGAGACTGCAAGGCCATATAGAGCACCATTGGAAAGAGGCAGAAGCAAAAGGAGAGCGCTTGCTACCCCATGAATTTATGTATCGTATGATTCTGTCAGGTGACTTGGAACAATACTATCAAATCCCACCGGAAGACTCCTGGATGATTGCAGCTGCAGAGAAAAACTTACCCATTGTTGTCCCGGGTTGGGAAGATAGTACGATGGGGAATATTTTTGCCTCCTATTGTATCAAAGGTGAATTACAATCCACTACTGTAAAATCCGGAATTGAATACATGATGGAACTGGCGCAATGGTATCAAGATCATTGTTACGGAGCAGGGGTAGGATTTTTCCAGATTGGGGGAGGCATTGCAGGGGATTTCCCTATTTGTGTCGTTCCGATGCTGTATCAGGATCTTGAACTAACGGAAATTCCTTTTTGGAGTTATTTCTGCCAAATTTCAGACTCCACCACTTCTTATGGCTCCTATTCCGGTGCGGTTCCTAATGAGAAGATTACCTGGGGAAAACTGGATGCAGACACGCCAAAGTTTATTATTGAATCCGATGCTACTATTGTTGCGCCCTTAATTTTTGCCCGAATTTTAGGTTGGTAATCACTAAGGGAGGATGCTTTCATGGGGGTTTTTCTTGGAGAAAATGACTTGAAGGGAATCTCCAATGCTGAAAGTTTCTTGCGGGTTGACTTTTGAGCCATTATACATCTTCCCATCGTGCTCGAAGGTGTAATACACCGTTCGCTTTTTCCGGTAACCTTCCGGGTCTATTTTGTAAATCCAGGCCTGAGTCGGTAAAGGATCTGTCATCCACTCCGACCCCTTGATCAGTCTGTTTTTCAAACTAAACAGCAATACCAACAGGAGCACAAAAACAATGAAATTGGCCAATCGAAATAATCCGCGTTTTTTCCTGTAAGCCTCATGTGTATAATCGTCCAGCAGAGCAAACAAAATAAATGCGAAGGCGAAAACACCCAAAAAGGAACTGTACAGAAAGATTTCCAGAAATTGAAGATGCCAGTGTTCCGAGAAAAAAGGAATCACCGATGCAAGAGCGGCGCATTGAACAGCGATGCCATAACTCATCCATTTATGTAGGCTCCAGCCCATGACGATTGTTCTGCTTAAATAGGAATTCATTTAAAATTACTGTTTTGTCCCGCGCCTTGACTGTTAAGATATAGAACCTGCCGATATCCTTATATTAATTTCCTGAATTGACTGCTCAACAAGCCTGAGAAAATTTGAAAAAATCGTAGTTTAACTTTCGAACTAGTTGCGTTCAAATGTCAAATCAAGCACGTCAAACTCAGAGTCATATTTACATTCACGGTCTTTCCGGAAAGAAGCCTTCTATACCTTTTCATTTTGAGGAGCTGGAAAGACTTGCTCAAAATCAATTATCCGCTGAGGCATTTGCCTATGTCGCCGGTGGAGCCGGACGGGAAGATACAGAGTTCAGGAACAGAGAAGCCTTCCGCCAATATCGCATCCTTCCAAAAATGTTAGATGGAAAAGTAGAGGCTGATCTTTCTATAGAATTATTTGGGGATACCTATCAACATCCCTTTTTCCTGGCACCCATCGGAGTCCTGGACATGGCATATCCCAAAGGAGATCAACTAACCGCCAGGGCTGCTGCTGCCACAGAAACACCCATGATTTTCTCAAATCAAGCATCTGCTCCTATGGAGGAATGTGCGCGGGAAATGGGCAATCACCCAAGATGGTTTCAATTGTATTGGAGTCAGAGCGATGAATTGGTCCAAAGCCTGGTTCAACGTGCAGAAAAGACAGGCGCTAAAGCGATTGTCGTAACGCTGGATACCACTCAATTAGGCTGGCGACCAAGAGATCTAAAGCTGGCCTATTTGCCTTTTTTAAGGGGAATGGGCATTGCGCAATACACCTCTGATCCTGTCTTTCAAAAAATGCTGGATGAAGGAGCCGGAAAGGCCCTTGCCAACGCCCCCCAGCCCCGGTTCAATCTGACCACCCTGAGAAATGCGCTCGCCCAAAAGAGAAATTATCCGGGCTCTTTCTGGTCCAACTTATTCTCCGATCGCGCCACCAGAGCTGTCCGATTGTTTATTAATATTTACGCACGCCCTGACCTATCCTGGGAAGATCTGCCCAAATTAAGATCTTATACTTCCCTCCCTATCGTGCTCAAAGGAATCATGCATGAAGACGATGCACAAAAAGCAAAAGACCTCGGGATGGACGGTATTATCGTTTCCAATCACGGAGGAAGACAAGTAGATGGAGCAGCGGCAGCCCTCACTGCCCTCCCGCGCATCACACAAAGAGTTGGGCGTGATTTTCCCGTGATGATGGACAGTGGTATCCGATCCGGAACCGATGCTATGAAAGCACTAGCGCTAGGAGCCAAAGCTGTTTGTATTGGCAGGCCCTACGTGTATGCATTGGGTATTGGCGGACAATCAGGAGTGGAAGACCTCATTCGCTACTACAAGGCTGAACTGGAATTAAATATGTCTTTATCCTCTGTCCGTGCTGTTTCAGACTTGGATCACCATATTTTTGAGCGTTCTTAACGGGCTTTATACTTGGATCGGGTCAGCACTTCCTGAGCATCTCTAAGTTGTACCAAATCTTTAACCTCTGCACCCGTTTGTTCCATATAGGCTTTGACAATCTTGTAACCTATATAATTCGCCGTCTGTCCCGGAGACTCAGCGGGCATGCCGGCAGAACTGGGAGCCGGACGAATGAGGGTAGCGATATCTGCCATTCTCCTGCTGTACAAAAGATCCCTATCAATAAGATGAGCCCATATTTGCAGCTCGTTGTTTTGACACCACTCCAGTTGTGCCGGCGTGCATTCAAATAATACTGTATCTGCCATTTGCGGAAGCAAATGATCCAAGATCACTAATTGAGCACCGTTTTGAATCATAAAATCGATCAATCGGTTATCACGGAGGGGCTGGAATTGATCTTCAACCAAGACCTGAATGGCTTTGCGTACCAAATGATCTTTATTGAAGGTGCGTGTCATGTAAGCCGAAAAAGTGGACTGACCGGCCCGTCCTAAGCGCAAATAAGGAAAGCCCTTGCCCAGAAAGAATTCAAGGCTGATTCCCAAGGCATCTTTCAGCGAATCCTGGCGGAGCGTATCCGTAAATAAAAAAGCACCGACAGAAAATTCAGTGCAGGAAGTATATACATTCGGAGCTTCTTCTTCCGGAAAATAATATTTATAATATCGAAAAGCCTCTGCTAGTTGCTGTTGGACATCTTCGGTCTCAGAAAAACGCAACTGAATGCTATCATTCAATGCACGAAGAGCCTCACTTTGCAAAAGAGATTGGATCTGTCTGCTGCTATCGATAGGCAATCTCAAAATACGCTCAAAGTAGATTTCTGAGAAAGATGGATACTGATCCACCAATTCTGAAAGAGCCAACTCAAATCTCGCTGTATCCAATTGCATCAACGCTTGATCAAACCTTACCCATTCAAATGAAGCTTCTATATGACGCACATCCGGCGCTTGCTCATCCGTACTGCAGCCCACGAGACTCATCGCCCATAGGATGAACAGAATAGATTTAGATCGAATCAAGATTTTCATAGTGTTTTTATTTTTTCGCTTCCGCAAATATGTGAACTCTTGAGATTTATTATCTTATCATCAAAAGATATGTTCATTCGAACTACCATATTGACGATTGCTTTTCTATTCTCATGGCCCGGCATTTCTTCTGCCCAATTAGATGAAATGGATTTCAGCAGATTGCGTTTTGGCGTTCAAGCCAGCCCGGTGATCAGTTTCATGTATGCCAATGACAACCAAATCAATTCTGATGGCATCAATCTAGGGTTAAAACTAGGTTTGATGGCCGAATATTACTTTGCAGAGACCTATGCTATTACCAGTGGGCTCAACATGGCTTTTAATCATGGGGGGCCAATGATTTATGAGGTAGGCGGTGCATTTTTACCGGATTCTGAATTATCGGATGAGTCCCTGAGAGAAGTAGCTGATGGTACACGGATAAAATACAATCTGCAATATCTGGAAATTCCTTTAGGCCTGAAGATGCGCACAGAAGAGTTTGGTTATGTGAGGTACTTTGCAGAAATGCCTATTTTTCATTTGAATATCCTAACGCGAGCCCGGGGAGATATAGATGGTCCTGAGGATCGAGCGGAAAACGAAAACATCAGCCGAGACGCCACCTTTTTCAATCTTACGTGGGGCTTTGGCGGAGGTTTTGAATACAGCCTGAGTCCCAACAGCTCCATTGTAACCGGTCTCTACTACCATCAAAGCTTTGTAGACATCACGGATGATAGTGGTCAAAAAAATAATGGGCGTGATGAAAACTCAAAAGGTAGTTTCGGGTTGATTCAATTACGTGTTGGCATATTATTTTAACTATGAAAGGACAAAAGATGGATATTGCCCAGGAGCAAATCAATCACTTTATTACCGATGCTTTAGCTGAAGACATCGGAACGGGGGATCATACCTCTAATGCCTGTATTCCGGAAGGAACTATGGATGAAGCCCAATTATTGGTAAAGGATATCGGCATCATCGCAGGAGTAGCACTGGCAGAGCAGATTTTTAGAACTCTTGATCCGGAAACCGAATTTGAAACTTTAATCCCGGACGGTTCCGAAGTAAGAGAAGGGGATGTTGCCTTTCGCGTAAAGGCAAAGGCAAGAGCCATTTTGAAGGGAGAACGTTTAGCATTGAATGCGATGCAGCGCATGAGTGGTATCGCCACTTTATCCAACCGATTTGCTACAGAAGTAGAAGGCATCGATGTCAAGATTTTAGATACTCGGAAGACCACACCTCTATTGCGCTTTTTAGAGAAATGGGCCGTCCGTATTGGAGGCTGCACGAATTACAGAGACGGATTGTATGACTGGATCATGATCAAAGACAACCATATCGATGCTTGCGGTAGTGTGGAAAAAGCCATTCAGCAAGTACATAGGTATTTAAAAGACAATAAGCTCGACCTGGGCATCACTGTGGAAGTCAGAAACCTTGTCGAACTTCATGAAACCCTCCGCGTAGGAGGCATCACGCGTATCATGTTGGACAATTTCGAGTTACCCTTATTACAAGAAGCCATTCATACCATTGGAAAGCGCTTTGAAAGTGAAGCCAGTGGAGGCATCACCTTACAGAATGTGCGCAGAGTAGCGGAAACCGGGGTAGATTATATCTCAGTGGGCGCACTCACCCACTCTGCCGGCAGTCTGGATATGAGCTTGAAAATCATATAAGAATGAAAAATTTCTTAGGGCTCCTTATTCTGTTCGTAGGCTTCGGCTTAGCGGCCATTGCTAAAGATGCTGTGTCTAGTAAAATGAGCTAGAACGAAGCATTGAAACAAGAGTATGACTTCAGAAAAAATGATTTAGCTTTTATCATCAAATAATTACAATTAGTTTTCTCGTGAAAAAATTGATTTTATCTTTTTGTTTTATTGCCATTATTTACCCTCAGCTTTCAGCCCAATCATACGCATCCAAAGCAAACCAGGCTCATGCGTATGAAGTGTTAGATCGCAGATATGCAGATAGTTCAGCCGGCTTCCTTGAGCAAATATATGCTCATGTCAGATACCCTTTGCACATGCTAGACAAATGTCAAATGGGTGTCGTGACTTTAGGTATTGATATTGAGGAGGCATCTCTACAAATAAAGGTATTGAACGCCTCCTACCCCGCTTTGAAAACTGAAGTGGAAAGAATCATGAATTCTATTCATCCATCTTGGTTGCCGGGCGAAGGAAGAGATCGCTTCATCTTGACCTTTGGCTTCGAAATTGGGTACCGTTCCGAAATTGAATCTGCAGTAAAAATAATTGCCTTCCCGGCATCCGGAGAGAATCCTTGTCCTTCCAGAGCAGAATTAGAAGAGAAACTAGATAGGCAGATCAAGAAAAATTCAAAAAGAAAGGCAAAAAAAATCCTTCAAGAACTACTGAAGCGACACCCTGAAGACAAAGAATATCAATCCTTATTAAAAGAATTGGATCAATCTTAATTGAATAAGGTCACTATGCTCACGCTTACATATTATCCGAAATACAACAGATTAGCTGATCAAACTACCATCAAGACATGAAGCCAATAATAGGTCTGCTGTTCTCCCTCATCTTCCTCACTCTTTTGTCCTGCGAAGAGCCAGAAAGTGCTCCATCCAAACCTTATAGAGACAGTTTGGTAAGCGTTAGCGGAGCCATGAAAAACGTAATGAAAAGAGGCGAACTGGGTGCTACCATTCATTTGGATACCCTCAACCATAAAATCGGCTTATATGGTGTAGGTCCTTTAGCCTATCTGAGAGGAGAAATTATGATCTACAATGGCGACTGTTATATTTCAAGAGTGACAGAGGATTCGATGATGAAAGTAGTGCCCTCTCATGAAGCTTCTGCGCCTTTTTTCGTCTATAGTCGGGTCCAAGAATGGGATAGCTTTCCGATGCCCAATACTATTCAAAATACCCGACAACTGGAGAATTATATAGATTCCCTGAGCAAAGCGCGCTCTCGTCCTTTCGCTTTCCGTATGGAAGGAAGGGTGGAACAAGCACAAATTCACGTTCAAAATTTGCCGAAAGGCAGTTCGGTTTCCTCTCCGGAAGAGGCCCATAGAGGGCAGGTCAAATACAAGCTAGAACAGGAAAAAGTCTTCATTACCGGGTTTTTCTCCACGCAACACCAAGGCATTTTCACCCATCATGATTCTTACCTGCATATGCACTTGCTCACTGCCGACAAGCAAAAGATGGGTCATTTGGATCAGGCAGAATGGGGACGAATGCAATTATATTTGCCGAAACAGTAGAAAGGCTATGTTTGAAGGACGCACACTCGTCATTGCGACAAAACATCACAAAGAACAAGCTATTGCTCCGGTGATGGAACAAGCACTGGGTGTGCGCTGTGTGGTAGCCGAAGGGCTTGAAACAGACCAACTGGGCACCTTTTCCGGGGAAATAGAACGAAAACTCAACCCTCTTTCTGCAGCCAAAGAAAAGTGCCATAGAGCACTTGCCGATAGTCCTTATGATTTAGCTATTGCCAATGAAGGATCCTTCGGTCCTCATCGTGCCTTATTCATGATTCCTGCCGACGAAGAAATTCTCTTTCTGATAGACACAAAGAATCACTGGGAACTACATGTTCGAACCATTAGTTCTGAAACGAATTTTGCAGGGCAACAGCTTCAAGATGAAGAAGCGTTATTAGCTTTTGCGGAAGCAGCCTTATTCCCCTCACATGCATTGATCCTAAGACCTTTTCAAAACGCTAAGGAAGACATCGTCAAAGGAATTCAAGACAAAACCCTTTTGCTGGAAAGCTTCCGAAGGTTGAAGGCGGAACATGATTCCGTCTACGCTGAAACCGACATGCGCGCGCTCTACAATCCCAGTCGCATGAAGGTCATTGAGGAGCTCACACAGCAATTGGTAGCTCGTTTACAACAATATTGTCCAGAATGTGGCCATCCGGGATTTGGCGTAGTGGATGTCCGCCCCGGCCTGCCTTGCGGTTGGTGTGGCCAAGCCACCTCACAAATTCTTGCCGAAATATGGGCGTGTCCGAAATGCTCCTATAGAGAGGAGCGCCTTTTTCCGAAAGGTCAAAAAGAAGCCGATCCGGGTCGCTGTGACTATTGCAACCCCTAATGCATCCGCCCGGCTTAACGAATCAACAAAGACGAATCTCCATAACTCAAAAATCGAAACGCATTCGCCAAAGCATAGTCATACACCTTCTTCCAATCTTCCCCTATCCATGCAGAAATCAAAGCTAGCAAGGTACTCTGCGGCTGATGGAAATTCGTGATCAAACCTTCGATCACCTGCCAGTCATAGCCCGGCATGATGTATAAGGCAGAATGAAAATCGAGTACCTCCAAGGCATTTGATTCCATAAATGCTAACAGGAACCGAAACACTTCTTTTGCCTTCAATTTTTGCGGAAGCGAGTAGGCATCTTCCTGGCTGACATTCAAAACGTCGCGTGCATTCTGCTCCTGCATTTTTACACCCATCCAATACAAACTCTCCAAAGACCGCAAACTAGTCGTTCCCACGGCGATCGTCGCCCCTTCTGTATCGATCAATTGTTGCAGGGTGGCTTTGTGAATCACAATGCGCTCCTGATGCATATGATGATCTACCAATTTATCGGCTTTGACCGGCTTGAAAGTGCCGGCGCCTACATGTAAGGTAAGGTAAGCCAAATCATGACCTTTGTGCTGAAGGTCTTTCAACTGTTCCCCTACAAAGTGTAAGCCTGCAGTCGGAGCAGCCACAGCACCTTCTTTTTCGGCGTAGACCGTCTGGTATTGTTCTTTATCGGACTCTTCTGTTTCACGATTGAGATAGGGCGGCAAGGGTACTTCACCCGCTTCTGCCAGGATTTCTGAAAAGCTGATGCCCCCGTCCCACCGGAACTCTACCAACACATCTTCGGATCTCCGTTCTTTCAACTTGGCCTTTACGTTGTCAATGGTTTCCAGTGCATTTTCCCCAA
>CAZGGG010000043.1:0-2183 GCA_964525165.1 uncultured Saprospiraceae bacterium
CAGCCGTTTTTTGTCACTGAACAGTTTACGGGTCATGAGGGCAAAATGGTGGATCTCGAGGATGCTCTCGATGGGTGCGAGCGGATCCTGAACGATGAATTCACCGATTATCCAGAAAGGTCCCTTTACATGATCGGCAAGATCGATGAAGCCTAAATTCCCTTGGGGATCGGGTGCCTGACGCGTTGCGCCTAACGCCTCGAGCCTTTTCCCGAAAGGGGGAATTGAATGTGCTGCATTTGTGCCATACTGTCTGAGTGGTAGTCTTCATAGGCCGTAATGAAATCTTCAGGTAATTCCATGACTTCCGCCGGAGCAGCTACTTCTTGATTATACCCGGATGCTTCAGTGTTCCCGCATGAATAAAGGCTCATTAGCACGATAAGGGCCGAAAATTTAATCAAGATGAGTATAAACCAAAAGATATTCATCCACCCATTCGAATAGGATTTGGCATTCAACGCTTGAAGCTTTTCGAATGATTCCTCTTGCTGTTCCTTTTTCATGTGATACATTTCTGATTTCCAAATCGTTGATGAAGTCCACCTTTCCCTTGCTGTAGGTTTTATATAATGCCTCTTTCGCCCCCCAAATCAAATGGTAATCCTCTATCAATGCTTCTTCTCGAACCCAGTTCTTCTCTTGTTCATTAACGAATTTATGAGCTAGTCTGGTAATTCTTTCCACCTTTTTCTGAATATCAATCCCGCAAGCCTGAGGGTGTGCCATGACGGCTGCCACATGGGTGGAATGGGAAAGAGAGATTTCCCACTGACTTTCATTAAGGTACGGCTTTCCGAATGCATCTTTTAAGCATTGCTCACGGATATCTCGACCGGTCATACAATGAAGCAACCAGCGCGCTGCCAGCCACTCTTTCCTTTTGCCTTCTCCTTTGATCTTCAGAAGTGCTTTTTCCTCTTCGTCAAACAGGTCCAGCCGCTCCCTGAACCAATCTTCTGATTCTTCGATCTTCCAGCAGCCTACTTCTCCCTTAGGTTTAATATTTTTATGCAGTAAATAGGGCATGAGACAAAGGTAAGGAAACAGAAGCGATGGAGATTCAACAGCAATCAATAAGAATGGGACACCAATCGGGCATCTACGATTTGTGTATGAATGGTGCCGATCAATTTTTATCTGTAGCAGGCGACGGTTGGATCGTACAATGGAATTTCAGGGAGGAAGATGGTTCCTTGATATTTAAGGTGGATGGTCAGTTATTTAGTGTTGCCTTTGATTCCCAACGGAAAAGAATTTGGACTGGAGATATGAATGGCGGGGTCTACATCATTGATGAAAGCACCCGGCAACTATTGTATAAAGTCAAAAGGCATCAAAAAGGAACTTATGCGATTGAAGTGGTGGGAGATCATGTATTGACTTTGGGGGGAGAAGGGGCTTTTAGTGTTTGGGATCCGGAAGCGATGGCACCCTTGCATACCTTTCAGTTATCTGCAGCGCATCTGCGGGCGATAGCTGTGCACCCAAAGCGACCCATTATGGCACTGGCAGGACGGGAGGGACACATTTTTATTGTGGATACGGAACAATGGAATTGGGTTCAAACGATAGAAGAGGCTCATGATTCATCCATATTTGACCTTTGTTTTCATCCCACAACTTCTGCCTTGATGAGTGGAGGTCGGGACGCAATGATTCGTTCTTGGGACTGGGAGACAGGGGTGTTAAAAAAAGAGGTCCCTGCTCATCTTTTCACAGTGAATAGTTTGGCTGTTTCACCGGATCAAAAATGGTTATTGTCGGGAAGCCGAGATAAATCTTTCAAACTTTGGCGAGGTGAGGATTTGAAACTTCAAAAAGTAGTGGACGTAACAAAAGAGTCTTATCACATGAATTCAGTCAATAAAGTTTTATGGCCGAAAAGCGATCTTTTGGTTACTGCCTCGGACGATCGGACGATTCGATTGTGGAAGTGGAGCGATTCGACTCGAAATCACTAACTTCGGTCTCAAATAAAAGGGTATGATTCTATCTGATAAACGTATTTTGGAATTAATGGATAAAGGGGAGATTGTGATTGAGCCTTTCCATAGGGATAAGCTGGGGACCAACTCCTATGATGTTCATTTAGGGAAATATCTCGCCACGTACAAATCCAGAATCTTAGACGCCAAGGCCCATAATGAAATACAAGAGATTATTATTCCTGAAGAAGGCTA
>CAZGGG010000043.1:2193-23431 GCA_964525165.1 uncultured Saprospiraceae bacterium
CGGCTGTCCCTTTTTTAGAAGGAAAATCCAGCGTAGGCCGTTTAGGAATTGATATCCATGCCACAGCAGGCAAGGGAGATGTAGGATTTTGTAATACCTGGACCTTAGAAATCTCTTGTACACAGGCCGTTCGGGTATATGCAGGAATGCCTATCGGACAGCTGATCTATTTCATGGTCGATGGAGATATAGAGCGCTACTACAATAAAAAACCCAATGCTAAGTATAACCAGCGAACGACAAAGCCGGTGGAAAGTATGATGTGGAAGAATCAATTCTAGTAGAATCGTCATCTTTCTTATTATCTTAGGGCAAAGCACGATTCTATGCGCGAAGCTCTACTCTCCATTTTTAGTTTTCTCATTCTGACAGCCTTCCTACAGGCACAAGATACCGTAAGGGTCACCGCCCATCAGGGTACGGTGATGAAATGGTATGAAGGATACAACCAAATGGTCGCATTTCCCGAAGAGGGTTCTGCGTATCAAAAGATCAACATGAATCTTACTTTGGGTTGCCCTGCGTCGGGCTGCAGCGACTGGGACTATACGGTGCTCATATTTGCCTTACGGCCAACAGGCGAAGTTGATACCAGTATTCAATCTATCGATACGATCAGCACAGATCCATTGGTTTTGGATACGACCTATCGATATCGGCAGATCAAAGAGCGCTTCGAATTAGGGAGAATGATCACACCTTATGCCGGTTATATGGCGAGAGGTACGAATGGGTTTGATAATAATTGGCAGCATCCTTACACTTTTGATGTGACAGATTATCGGTCACTTCTGACGGATTCTACAGAGTTACAGATTTTCTATCAGGGCTGGAGTTCAGGATTTAGTGTGGACCTAAGTTTTGATTTCATTGAAGGAACCCCTCCTCGGAATGTGGTGCATATTGAAAATATTTATCGGCCGGGAGGCTATAATTATATTCAGCCGGACTCTTTTGAGAAGAACGTATTACCCAAAATGGATGTACCGGTCAAAGGAGGGGCCAGTCATGTGGCGCTCCACTTTTTACCCACCGGTCATGGATTTATCAATAGCTTGAATTGTGCAGAATTTTGTCAACGTTCCTATTATGTGTCTGCACAGGATGTCACCTTCATCGATCAGTTGATGTGGCGATTTGATTGTGGAGTCAATCCCATTTATCCTCAAGGGGGGACCTGGCTCTATGACCGTGCGAACTGGTGTCCCGGGAGTAAGGCCATCCGCTATGAGCATGACTTGACACCTGCCATCTTGAATGATACCATTCCGGGTTTTGATATTGACATTGAACGATATGAGTATACCGTACCGGCAGGGGAGGTACCAGCGAATTACAATATCTCTGCTGTGTTGATTCATCATGAAGGCTATAATTTTGATCATAATGCGGCCTTAACAGATATTATCAAGCCTTCTACGGATGTCAGGCATTCTCGCCAAAATCCATCTTGTGGAGAGGCTATTATTGAAATACAGAATTTGGGGGGGGTTGCGATGCAGTCAGCTGAAATCAAGTATGGGTTTGAAGGAGGTGCAGAGCAAATTTTTACATGGAATGGCTTTCTGGCACCCATGGAAAAAGAAGAGGTGTACATGCCTATGCCTGTATTAGGGCAGAGAATGGAAAGCCAGCGCTTTTATGCGGTGATCGAATCTGTGAATGGTAATGCTGACGAACAAACAGATAATAATAGAATGGAAACGCAGGCGGAGGTGATGGACCATTTTGAACAACCCTTAACGCTAGAGTTTAAAACGAATTTCAGACCCAATGAGAGTTGGTGGAGGTTAAGTGATGAAGCCGGCAATGTGGTATATGAAGAGCGAAATATGCCCTCCAATCAAAGAAACGAGTTCATGTTAGATCTGGCGACCGGTTGTTATCATTTAGAGATTGTCGATACCGATGAGGATGGATTGGCCTTTTTCGCGAATAATGATGGCAGTGGTTACGTTCGCCTTGAAAGCGCTAATGGAATTCCCCTCAAGCGTTTTTCAGGAGACTTTGGGTCCAGAATCGATTATTACTTCACTTATCGAGATCCGAATCAAACGAATCAGGAAGAAAAAGCTGTATTTGTGTATCCGAATCCTGCAGAAGGGCAGCTGTTTATCTCTACCCATGAGATCTTGGATGCGCCGCCCAGCTTAATCACTTTATCGGGTTCTGAAATGAAGGTATCAGCACAGTATCAATCTCAGCAATGGATCATACAAGTCGGCGAGCTATTGCCGGGTATGTATCTATTGAAGTATTCTATCGAAGGAGAAAGTAGGTACAAAAAGGTTGTCATTCAATAGCCCTTTGCACTCTTTGCTTCCGCAAAAGAGGGTTTGCTTTTAAATGGCACACACTTTTTTAAAGAATCACTAAATCTCTAATCAACTTTAGGGCTAACCAGAAGTCTGTCAACCCCTTTCCTTCCTTAAGATTTAATGAGTTTGGATTTTAAGATGCTGAAAAGGCCTCCTGCCAGGCAATCACACCACCTAGTAGATTGCGAACATTTTGGAAGCCGTCTTGCATCATCATTTGCTTAGCCATACCCGAACGAGCGCCGGAACGACAATGCACGACCACTTCTTTATCTTTTTGATCGGCATATTTTCCGATTTTACCCATCAAATCTCCTAGAGGGATTAATTCCGCACCAAGGTTAAAGTCCTGATATTCATAAGGTTCTCTTACGTCGATGAAAATGAAGTCATCTTTTCTGTCCATCTTCTCCTTCAGTTCTTGAACGGTAATATCCATTGCTTAAATTTTTATGATTTGTAAACGATCCAGGATGTTTCCTTTTCGGTCTTGAATGACCAAAATGTAACGACCCGGCAATAGATCAGAAATATTGATTTGAGGTTCAAACCCTATGCTCTTGATCAATTGTCCCCGCAAAGATATTATTTCGATGGTTGCAGCTTCGTGACGGACGTCACCTTTGAGATTCAGCCAGCCTGATGATGGATTGGGATAGGCAGTCCAGGTGCCTTTGGAATTTTGATCCGACCGATTCGTAGATATTTGCCGTTCTTTCCCGAATACGGGACGTATCATAATCGCACCCTGAATGGTGGGCACACTTAACTTCTGCCAGGTTCCCGTTTTATTGTAATAGATTTTATCGCTGATTTCGGGTCTACTCTTGTCAAAACCAACATATAATCCCGCTGTGGTATTAGCAGAAATTTGTCGCCAGCCGACATAAAATTTGCCGGAAGGCACAAAAAGAGAAGTATCTTGATCTGTAGCAGTCTTAAGCGCAAAATTGGTAAAAGAACCTACCCGCTGGCCAAAACGGTCGGGGAATACGGGTTGATCATAAATCTTTTGATAGATGGGCCCATCCTCCAGGCGTTCACCCCATATCATCAACTCAAATCGTTGTCGATTCCCCTGATTGAAAACATAAGGAAAGAACATACGAATGGCTTTCAAGGTATCTCCTTCTACTAATTCATATTCCTGAGCGATCAGATCAAATTGGGTCCCTCCTTGAATGTAAATACCGACCTCTGCCGTGCCATCATCATAGGCGAAGTAATCTTTTATTTCGGATACGAATCGAACGGTATCATTTCGACGGAAAGCCTGCAGACTTCCTTGATTATTTGGGGACATGCTGTACATGGTCTCCAAAGAGGCGCTGTCATCCGTTTGGATATTGAGGTTGATGACCTGCTGTACTAATGTGTTTCGCTCTTTAATGGGGTTCGTAAAGTTGTACTGGCCCGGAGCGAGGTCCCTTTGGTTCTGAGCAACGACCGGGGGCACCTCTAAAAGAGTCTCATCTGTCAGATTGGTTCCTTCTTCATTGAAAAACCTTAGCCGGCTGACCGGAACGGTTCCATTATTGACAAAGTAACTGCCAATGCCGATCTCTATATCCTCTGCGAGATAGGAGTTGACATTATTTTTAAATTGAGCGGATGGAATGGCGGTATAGGAGCGGAATAAGGAGGGCGGAGCGCTGGTAAAAGCGATATCCGCAATCGCAGCACTTGCCGCAGGATCATCCGATAACTGAACATAGTCGAGATGCCACATGGCCAAAACTCCATCATTGGGAGAAATATTCACAAACCGAAACTGGAAACCATCATATTGAAAGGATTCGGGAACCGGGATTTGGAAGTAGGTGAAGTCGGGCGTGGGTTGATCCCCAATGCCTGCAAAGGAAGCCATCCGTTGCCAGTCCCCTTCTTCAGTTCTAAACTGCACAATCAGTGAGTCCTCCGGACGAGGGAAGTTAGCAAAACCATTGCCTCGAGGCTGGTAATAAAACTCTAAAACAGCATCTCCGGCACCATCTAAATTGAAAAAAGTGGATGTTAGATAATCACTAATGCCTGTACCACCACCATAAGGTCCACCATCAGCATCTACGCCATCGAAGGTGGCAACGCCAATTGATAAAGGACGGGTCGCTAGTCCATTGTTGATGAACACGTTCCGGTCAATCCAAAAGCGATGATCGGGAAAAGGCCCCTCATAACTGAAGTCATCCAAAAACGGTAGTGCCTCAGAAGTTCGAACATGAATAATAAACCTGAGAAGGTACGTCAGGTCCTGATCATCCTTCACACTCAATAGAACCGTATCAACGACATTGGATTGAATCGCAAAAGCAGCATATGAAAAGCAAGAATCAACTACCGATGGGGATCCGCCAATAATGGTGGATTGTCCGGTCTCAACCTGCATGGAGCGAAATGGGTTACTCAGTAACGCAAGATCGAGGCAATAGTCGTACATACGACCCGATTGAATATAGACCTCTTCCTCATAGTCAAAGGCATTTCTCAATTCAATCTCGGCCGATTGAAAGAGCTGCACATTGTGGCTTAGAGGTGCTAATGCCGGTTGTGCCTGAATCGCAGACCATCCAAGAAAAAGAATTGCAATGAAGAGCGTAACTCTCATATATTCGGTTTGTTTTGAAACGCTGAAATCAGCGGGAAATTATTCATTTTTGGAAATGCAGTCTTCCGGAATTAAAGGCGATACGACGACATGCACACTATCACCAATTTTAATTTTCGCATTCTCGGAATAGGGTGGATCTTGACTGATGATATATGCTTGATCCACGTTCTCTGTAGCGCCCATCACGGTGACTTCACCTAAAGAAATCCGCAGCGCATCTAATTGAAACTGAGCCTCGACCAAGCGTTTGCATTTTAAATCAGGCAATGGAAAGTAGCCTCCTTCTTGAGTGGAAAGAATAAAGTCTAAGATGCTTCCCTTATTCATTTCATGTCCGGCATCTCGATAATCTGAATCTATAATGGTGTCACCCTCATGTATGACGGCCATGATGTGGCCTTCCGGTCCCGGATCATATTGTTCTCCTACGACCCGTGCACCTAAGTTGAATCCTATCTGTAGTTCTTTCGCTTTATTGGCAAAGTTTTCTCCATATAAGCGAGGTAATGAAGAGACTTTTACCTTTTCTGCCTGATATTTTGTGACCGTCACGTAAATCGTTCGTCCCTCTTTGACTTTAGAGCCCCCCACCGGATTTTGAAGTGTGATGATCCCTCCTTCTTCACCGGCAATAAATACACTATCCGTAACTGCGATTTCGAAGGATCGGTCCTCAGCATCGGCTATGGATAACTCCAGGGGTTTGTCGACATAGTCAGGTAGTAATAATTGCTGCCCATGTCGGGTATAGGAATCCAGCCATATAAAAACCAACCATAAAAGCACCCCCAAAGTGAGTACCATAAGTCCAACATTGATCCAAAGCGTTTTGCTTTTAAAATATGACCATAGATCTGAGATCCAGGAATTAGAATTTTGATTGGCTGCCATGAAAGAATAACTCTATTTCAGCTGAAAATCTTGTGTATGCCTGCAAAGGTAAGAAAAGTGCAGAAGCGAAAGGCTTCATTGCATTTGTCAAGCTCAAAATATGGTGGATATTTGCAAAATGAAGCGATCCCTTCTTAAGATCAATAGAGAGATATTCAATTTAGCGCTGCCGAATGTCATCAGCAATATCTCAGTTCCTTTGATCAGCTCGGTGGATACTGCATTAATGGGCCACTTGTCATCTACGCATTTGGGTGCCGTAGGGATTGGAGCCATGCTCTTTAATTTTTTGTATTGGAATTTCGGTTTCCTGCGTATGGGGACTACCGGAATGATTGCCCAAGCTTACGGTGCCAATCGTCCTGCAGATATCATGATCAATTTGCTTCGAGCCTTATGGGTAGGACTTATCGTGGCAGGGATATTACTCCTCTTTCAATCACCGATATCTTACCTGGGATTGGAGTTGTTGAATACGCCGGATACGCACCTGGAATTGGCAGATCGTTACTTCAGAATTCGAATTTGGGCTGCCCCGGCGACTTTTGCCCTATATGTTTTCATGGGTTGGTATTTTGGTATGCAAAATGCCATCTTTCCGCTGATTTTAACGATTCTGATCAATGCTACCAATATTGTTTTATCCTATTCTGGTCGTTCATTTGTCTTGGGATATTGAAGGGGTAGCCTGGGGAACTTTGATTGCTCAGTATACCGGTTTAGCAGGAGCTTTGGGCTTGTGGTGGGTGCGATACTCAAAATATGCTCCATTTTTCAAACCACAAGGATTCTGGAGATGGTCCGCTTTTCGATCTTTCCTACATTTGAATAGTAATATTTTTATTCGGACCCTATGTCTGTCTTTTGCTTTTGCTTTTTTCTATAATCGTTCTTCTGCCTATGGCCCTCTTGTCCTGGATGCCAATGTGGTTTTGCTGCAATTCTTGAATTGGATGTCTTATGGCGTGGATGGATTTGCCTATGCTGCAGAGAGTTTGATAGGGAAATATAAAGGCGCAAAGGACAAATTTCGTTTTGATTTGGCATTGCAATGGAACTTTATATGGGGAGCTGTATTGGCCGGCATATACGCGCTGGTTTATTTTACAGCAGGGGAGGAGATTATTGACATATTTACAGATATAGAAAAAGTTCGAGAAGCATCCCGAACCTATTTGAGCTGGATGGTCGTTTTACCTATTGCCGGGTTCGCATCCTACATTTGGGACGGTGTTTTTGTGGGGATCACCGCCGGAAAAGCTATGCGCAATAGTATGTTAGCTTCTTTGCTCGTCTTTTTATTGGCTTATGCATTGGTGCCCTTTCATTGGGGGAATCACGGACTTTGGTTCAGTATGATGGTCTTCCTTTTAGCCAGGGCTTTGTTTCAATGGTTTTTATACCGTCGCAAGTCTTGGGCACTCACATAAAAAAAGCCGAAGCCCCTGAGGACTCCGACTTTACTAAGCAACCAAAAATTAATCTTTATTGTACAATGATCTGTTTAACGGATTGGCCTTTTTGATCTTGTACACTTACAATATAAGCTCCTTTAGGCAGATCACCGCTAAAGAAATGGTACAATAGGCTACCATTGAGTTTTCTTTCTCTCACGATTTGTCCTTGCATGTTAAAGACTCTGATATTCCCGGTTCGGTGAGCTTCCGGCATTCGAACCGTAAATTCGATATCCGTAGGATTCGGGAACACATCAAATTCAATAGCATGTCCTTGAATATTGTTCAATACCGGATCTACGATTATATACAGCGTATCCAGCCCAATCCAACCACCTTGTCCATCTTCTATGGTGAAGGTGATATAATCGACAATGGCATCTGAGTTATCATGGGTGTAGACCAAATGGTAGGAGTTTACTGCAAATTGGTTAAACTGACTTCCCGGTTCAATTGATTCAGAACCGTGACTCAACTGTCCGTTTTTAGGTCCTTCAACCACGGTATAGAGTAAGTCAAATTCTCCCAAACCGTCCTTTGACGCTTGAAGGTTTTGAGGAGTGATAAATTGCTCGCCACCTTTATCCACATACATGGTGTCCACGCTATAGTCAGGCTTTGGAATGCTGATGCTTCCGCAAATTTCGAGACCCCAACCTTGAAGTTCTCCTCCGAAACCAGGGGTGTTATCCCGAAGATTGATTTTCCAAGTACCTCGTGTGTTTTCGCCAATAAAATCTGCTAGTTGACCTACAGGTTGATTCGTGCGCCCTTGGTTGAGGGGGCAAGTGAGTTCAATAGGCGCCTGATCATCAAAAGTGACCCTGAAGTCTTGATTATTGAAACAATCTTCATCAAATAGAATGACCTTGGTTTCTGCAGGGCTTTCCAACTCTGCTATGAGTTCTCCAATATACTGATGCCCTCCTCTGAGGTTTAATACATTCACGTCTGATATAACACCTTCCTCTTCTATCACTAACTCAGAAGTGGTTCGCGCACTCCCGCTCGTGGTGATGATTCTGGGCACGTCAATAGAGGTGTAAGTATTGCAGTCTTGAGCCTGAGTATGGAAGACATACACCGACGAAGGAGCACCCGGTCCACATTCATTGACCGGAACAACTCTCCAATACAACAAACTATTTTTAGGCAATAATTCATCGATTAGGATACTATCCAAAGAGATGTTTTCTTCTGAGAAGATGATATTCTCTGCGTTAAAATTCGGAGAAGAAGCCACCTCCAGGGTGTAACTGTTGGCATCTTCTACAGCTACCCACTTGAAGGTAGGAAGCTCGGTAACATTATCTGCATTTTGTGCCGGCAGGGTACCTGCTAGCTCGCTGAAATCATTCGACACTAGGGTAGCCCTCGCAGGCAACAGCAAGGTGTCGGAGGTAGCACTGGTCAATAGGATTTCAAAATCATAGATTCCTTCTGCAGGATTGTCTCCAAAGTCAATAGTTAACACCATGTTTTCGCCCGCTTGTACAGACGGTAGATCTGTACTAAAGCTAGCATCCATTGGAAGTCCCATAACCTCTGCTACAAAAATATCTTCTGCAAAATTCAGGTAACCCTCTGTGGTAATCGTGAAATCTCCGGATTCCGGTAAGCATACTTGTTGCGCAAAGGGCTGAAGACCTGCCAAAAATCCTGGTTCTGAAGGTGTTTCGATTCTGAACTCTCCATCAGAAATATTGAAGAAGATGTTATTACTTGCTTTCACTTTAAAGACGCCGCTATTCGTAGGAATATTAGGCATATTTAATTTAACGGAGCCTGTATTGGGAATGCCTGTCGCTATGAGATGTGGATAATTGAATCCACCATCTGTAGACATGTAAACATCAACAAACTGGCAATTGACCGGTTCTTGGTCTGTATTGGCTACATTCCAGTTAAGTTCTACCAGCTCTCCGACTTGATATACGCCATTCACTTCACCTACCGTAAAGGGACCCGCATCTTCAGTGGCATTGAACTGAAGAAATTCCCAAGCCAGGGCTCCTCCTTCCGGATCCCAATCTCTTACGGTGAGCGCAAATTCCAGGCTTCTTGAATAAGTGGGAAGGCTTTCCCAACGATCATTTCGACCTTGTACAATATCCGCGATTTCAGGAAATACACGAATCGAATCAGTAGTAGGAATAAACGTTCTGAATAATGGGCAATTGCCTTCGGCAGATCCGGGCTCACAATTGGTCAGGCCTGAATCGTGTTGTTCCCAACAATAAAACAATTCTTGATTCTCTGCATCGGTTGCCGAGCCGTCTAATTCAAAAGGAGTGGAAACAGGGATGAAAAATCCATCTTCATAAGGAATATTTACAACCGGAGGCGTATTCGCTCGCTCGATCGTTTCTGCACAACTGGCACCGAAATTATTATGCATATAATTGGTAATACTTTCCACAGATCCGATGTTATAATAAGGATCTGTAAAAGTCTGCGTATTTCTACTTCCACACAGTCCGGCATAAGCCATAATGGTTGTTCCACTTCCGGGCTCATAGCCGGAAGCTAAGCTTTCATTTTGACCTCTGCAGAAGTTAAAAGAATGTCTTGATCCCATCTGGTGTCCAATCTCGTGACACACAATGGATACGTAATATCCGTCGCCAATAGGATTGAAGCTACAAGACACTCCTCGGGCTTTTCCTTGACGTGTGCAAATAGAAGAAACTTGAGCCAAGCCCCCGGCATTGGTACAGAATACATGTCCTATATCATAATCATTTACGAATATCCGGCTATTGATGATACCTGCTCCTTCATTAATGAGGGCTTGAGTGTTACCATTGGTATAGCCATCATTATTGCGATCAAAAAAGAACAATGTATCTGTGTTCCCTATCAAAACATATTCGATCGAATACTCTCGTCTCATGATTTCATTGACCCTCACCACAAGACTTGCCAAAGCATCTGCAACGCTTTCTACAGTATTGCCGTGAAATTGCGAATATTCAGCAGTGGTTGAAGCAGCGAGGCGGTACCTTCTCAAAGGAAGGCTGTCAGCCTGAACGGATCGACTTTGTGCCGTGCGATAATCATCAATGGAGGGGTCCTGCACATTGTGCTCTAATACGGGCTCCTCAGTACTACATTCAAAAACAGGTAATTCTGTATCTCTGGAATAGTCCTTTACGAAATAAGAAACGTAATTCCTTTGGTCAATAGTAAGGTGTGTGGGATCAATGTAATATAATCCGCCTTCCCCGTGAAGAGCGGCATGGAACCCTTTTGCCGTAAGGTCACCATAGCCCGTATAATCACCGTCTACCTGCGTGATTCGAAAGGTGTGAATATTTGGAAAGCGCTTATAGAAATCAGCCTCAGCAACCGGATAAAAGTCTATTCTAAATTGTCCTAATGAGCCTTCCGGCAAAGGGAGGGGCACCGTCTTATCTGAAAAGAGCGCAGTTTCTATAATATTCTGTAAAGCGTCATGGTCCGTCTTAAAAGCGGAAAAATGATCAGGTCGCTCAATTGATTTAGGTCCGAAACTGACCTGTTCTGCTTCGATGGCACGAAACAAGCTTTGGCCCTGTAATCCAGTCAGAGCAAGAGCTGCGCTGAGGCAAAACAGGAATAGTGTGTTCAGTTTAATCATATATTGGGTAATTTTTGGATTGCCAAAGATAATATTTCATTTAGGCAAGAAAAAGAAATTTTTCTGCGATCGTTTGCATCATCTTGTTATATATAACGAAACAAAATCGAAAAAGGCCGCCTCATTTTTTTGAAAAAGTACGAACAAGTGTAAATTGCCACACCTTTTAAAAGAAATCTGCCAAATTCAAGGTCAGTGAAAGATTAGCATGCAATGGGTAAAGAGGTTGATATGGAGGTGATAAAAGTCGGCTTAGCAGATGAACAAAAGCTGTTTACCAAAATGCTTAGCATTTGTCTAGACAGCAAGGAGCATGGTTGGTCTTGCGTTCCGCTTTGGTCTGCACATTCCGGTACTGAATTGTTGGATCGACTCAAAGAATCGCCTGTAGACCTATTGATTACAGAGCTCAAGCTGCCCGGGAAAGATGGAATTGATCTGATCTCTGAAATGAAGGAGATCAACCCGGATATGCGCATTTGCATATTGACGCAATACCATGATTCTAAGTTTGTTAAAGAAGCTTTCCAAAATGGAGCCGATGGATTCATCCTGAAGCAATCTGAACTGGATGATCTCGCCAAAGGAATTGGTGAAATTATGCGAGGTATTGCCTACATGGGTACTTGTGTAAGCATAGGTCCTCAAAACGGCCTGTCAAATGGTTCTCCCAAAGCAGAAACTTTTGAGCGGGAGGACCCATTTTATCTAAAAAACCTGCTGACTAAGAGAGAGAAGGAAATTCTCGATCAAATCGCCTTAGCAAAGAACAATAAAGATATTGCGGAAGAACTGTTTATCTCAGATCAAACCGTTTCCGTTCACCGGAAGAATATTATGAAAAAACTCAACGTGACAAGCACGGCCAGCCTTATTAAGGTGGCCCTCAAGCATGGATTAGTTTCCTGATATTATATATTTTACATATATAAAAATTACCATTTATTCTTAATAGAACGAGCTTTACCCTTCTGTATATTTGCTATAGCCCTAACCACGACTAAAATAAATTGTATGAAGCGTTTCTACGGTATTTTATTAATTGCTTTTTTTGCTCTTTTGAGCGCTGAAACTCAGGCTCAAAATTGTCCCTTATCATGTAATGATAATGTGGAAGTAGCACTCGGACCCGATTGCTCTGCTGTGATTACTCCGGACGATATTTTGGAGAATCCAGGCAATGGTTGTCCTTACACTGTTACCGTTTACGACCCCAATGGCCTTCCTATCGGAAATTCGGTAGATGGAAGTTATATCGGAATGACATTAGAAGTACGAGTGTTCCTAAATGGCAATTCTTGTTGGGGATCGATTGATGTAGAAGATCGGTTTCCGCCGGTTATTAATTGTCAGCCAACAGTTACTGCTCTTTGTGGTGATGCCAATGCAGGAGGTATACCTTCCTATTTAGTAACAGATAATTGTGATCCTGATCCGGAAATTGTCATCATTAGCGATAATTTTCAAGACTTACCTTGCGGAAACACCTATACTGCCATCAGAACGATCACTTACAAGGCGGTCGACGCAGCAGGCAATGAAAGTGCCACCTGCACCCAGACCATTCAATATGAGAGAGCAACATTGAACCAGGTCGATTACCCCGTAAGTTTGGACGGGATAGAAGCTCCTTCCTTAAGTTGCAGTAATAACAGCTGGGATACTAATGGAAATGGCTATCCGGATCCGGAAGAGACCGGAGTTCCAACGGTTGATGGAAGTCCAATTTATCCGAATGGAGCCTATTGTGATTTAGCGGCGGTATTTACAGACAGTGAGATTCCATTATGTGGTGGTGGATTCAAGGTCGTAAGAACCTGGACAGTATACGATTGGTGTTCCTCGGGAGCATCTAGTTCTGATATTCAAGTCATTAAAGTAGAAGATAATAGTACGCCCACCATTAGTTGCCCTCATGATATCACCATTAGCGGTGGATATGATTGTCAGGCAAGCACCCAATTGCCTCCTCCATTTATTGGCGGTGGATGCTCCGGCACCGGATCTTATACGGTTACGGTCAATGGTGGTTATGTGCAATTGGTGAATGGTTTTTATGTGGTTTCCGGACTTACACCGGGAGAATATACAGCCTTATATCAGGTTTCTAACCCTTGTGGAGGAGCCACAACTCATTGTTCAATGCACATTACGGTTGTAGGTGGCGGATCCGGACCGATTCCGGTTTGTGATCAGAACACAGTTGTAGCTCTTGGTTCAGATGGAGTTGCACGTGTGCACGCAAGTACTTTTAATGATGGTTCTTACGGAGGAAGTTGCGGAAATGTTTCCAATATCAAAGTACGAAGAATGGTTATGGGCAACTGCCCTCATGGTGTAGCAGATGATACTGAGTTTAGAGACTTTGTTGAGTTTTGTTGTGCTGATATCGGACAGTCTGTTCAGGTCATATTGAGGGTCTGGGACAATAGCGGCAATTGGAACGAATGTATGGTGGTCGTACATGTGCAGGATAAGTTGCCTCCGAAAATTGTCTGCCCACCTGACTTAACGATTGATTGTGACTACCCGATCGATATTTGGGATTTGTCTGCCTTTGGTACAGTAGTTGCTGATAAAAAAGACAGGAAGCCTATTTACATCTACGGATACCCCAATGACGGTTTCGCAGGTTATGATGGCTATGCTGAAGATAATTGCGAAGAAGTCTCCATTACTGAGTCTGTAGAAGACTTCAGAGATTGTGGAGGAGGATATATTCGAAGAACATTCACAGCGACAGATTGGGGAGGACTCAAGTCAACTTGTACGCAAAAAATATTTGTCAGCAGCGGAAATGGCTTTACGTGTAGCAGTATCAATTGGCCTAAGGATGTAGAATTGAATTCTTGTCAAACCTTCATGACAGATCCGGATAACACGGGCCGCCCTGAATTCCCGGGAGCCGGATGTGGAACATTATTGGCGACCAATTATAAAGATGAAGTATTCCCGATTGTAGATGAGTTCTGTTATAAGATTATCAGAACATGGAAAGTCCTGGACTGGTGTTCCTATGATCCTCACAGTCCACATGGATCGAAGATTTGTGAATACACTCAGGTAATCAAAGTGATTGATTCTGACAAGCCTGTTTTTGTGGCCGGCTGCGACGATGTAACTATTTGTACTGCAGATACGCGCGGATGCGAAGGATTTGTTCATTTGGAACCAAGGGTAGAGGATTGTACGCCTGAGGAGTTCTTGAAATACAACTATTTCATAGATGTCAATAATGATAATCCTGCAGGAAGATGGGATGATGGGGGAACCAGTAAGTCTTTTAATGACTACGTTCCTTTTGGTACCCACCGTATCCTTTGGAAAGTGAGAGACGGTTGTGGCAATGAAGAAACTTGCAGTTATTTGTTCACAGTTGAAGATTGCAAGCAGCCTACACCGGTATGTATACATGGTATTACCACGGTGGTCATGCCATCAGCCGGAGCGATAGAGGTAGAAGTTGATAAATTTAACCTCAATAGTTTCGATAACTGCACTCCTTCGGATCAACTACAGTTCTCTTTCTCATCGGATGTGAATGACAAGACGCAAATGTTTACTTGTAATGATCTTGGTACCAATGAGGTAGAAATATGGGTCACAGATGAGGCCGGAAATCAGGATTATTGCGTCACCTATGTGATCATTCAGGATAATTTAGGAACCTGTCCGGATACCTCAAATATGATCGCAGGGCAAATTACCACGCCTTTTGGTGTTGGTGTGCCGCAGGCAGCAGTCAATTTCGTACATCCATTAATTCAGAATGGAACATATAGCATGACCCAGACCAATGGAAATTACAACCTTCCATATTCCGGTCCAATGAACGGTGATAGCATCATGGTGCAGCCGGAGTCTGACTGGGAGCCTCTTCTAGGGGTTACTGCTTACGATTTGTACTTATTACAGTTGGATATACTTAATCTGACTCAATTAGATGATCCCTATAAGCGCATCGCTGCAGATATCGATAAGGATGGAAATATTACATTCCAGGATTATCATGATTTGAGAGACTTCTTGTTAAGAAAGACGACCAGTTTCCCTAATAATGATTCCTGGAGGTTTGTAGATGCTTCTTATGATTTTGGAGAGACTCAGTCTATCAAGTCCCTTCCTGAAATGAAGTATGTGGACTTTTATCTTGAAGCCATCCACAATGTGAATTTCAAAGGCGTGAAGATTGGAGACTTGGATTACAGCGGTATTCCGGGTGTGAGAGGACGATCCTTAGATCAATTAAGCGCTGAGATCACGCCTTCTGGAGTTGGCTCACAAGAAATGACCATCCGGATGCAGGACGAATCCATGGCAATCGTTGCTTTTGAAATCAGAGGAGATCAACAAGGAGTTATCGCTGAATTGGAAGCGCCAGGCTTCCATAAGGTTGAGAAGGGAGAAGGCCATTGGATAGGTTTGGCTACCCAAGGCCAAAAATCTTTTAAGCTTCATTTGAAGCCTTCTGATTGGATTCAAGCTTCTGATTGGAGCACAAGCTTAATAAATTCAGGGGCAAAGCTTATCGTACATCGTTTTGATGGTACGGCATTTGAACTTCGGTTGGGAGGCACGTCAGCTTCAGAGGTGAGATTTGATGCAGTTGTTGCACCAAATCCTTTTGAAGAGATGTTTGACTTATATGCAGAATTAGGTGAAAGTGGCAGGTATGATGTGGTGATTACTGATATAGCCGGACGAAAAGTTTATGAACGTTCATTCGAGTGGGCAGAAGGAAAGCAACAAATCCAAATCATGACCCAACAACAATGGGTGTCCGGAATTTACCAGATGTCTGTATACAAGGAAGGTCAGCCCGTTTGGAATAAACGCATCATCAAAAAGTAATTTTTCCTTAAGAATAACAAAGGGGTTGCAGTTGCAGCCCCTTTTTTTTGGTATGATTTTGGATTATAATATGATTTAATAAAATATATTAATACAAGGCAAAAGTATAATGCAGCGAACATTTGTATCTTCGCCTCTTGATATTAGCAGATGAATATTGAAGAAAGGATTATGAAAAATATTTTTAGAGGATTGCTGATGTTGTCACTGATTCTTGGATGGAGTGCTCAAAATGCCTCTGCCCAGGCAGTAGAGATTTCTGTGGCGGACATCACAGCTGATGCTGGAAGCACAGTGGAATTAGATGTTACGGTTGACAACTTTACAGATATTGTGACCATGCAGTTTAGTGTCTACTGGCCGGAAAGCATCGCGCAATTCAATTCCGTTACCAATTTAAATTCCAACCTTAATCTTACTACAGGTAATGTGGTGAATGCAGATCCGGGATTAGTTACCGTTTCCTGGAATGATGCAAGTTTGACACCTCGAACCTTGGAAGGCAACTCAGTGCTATTTACCATTGTCTTGGATATTATTGGTGATGAATGCGATGAAGGCCCTTTAACGGTGGGAGCCCCACCTGCTCCTTTGGCTCTGGAAATCATTAGAAGTGTAGATGGCACTTTACAGGAAGCTATGGTGAATACACAAAACGCGACGCTCTCCGTCAATGGGGATGATTGCGGCGGAATGGGTGGTAATGGAGAAATTACCTTTATTGCTCCCAATCGCACGGTTGATGCAAATGAATCTTTTTGTATTCCCATCACAGTTGAAAATTTTAACGATGTGGTCACGGTGGATTTGACAATAGAGTACAATCCTTCTGTCTTGTCATTGGACAACATCAGTAATTTGAACTTGCCTGGATTGACAAATGGTAATTTTAATATCAGCGACCCGGGTTTTGTTCGATTATCATGGAGCTCACCTAGTGGTGGGGTATCTGAATCTGATGGAACGGCCATTTTTGAGATTTGCTTCACCGCTATTGGAAATAATGGGGCCAGCTCAGCAATTGCATTTGTAGATGGAATTGTTCCCAATGATGTAGGTGTAGACGATAATGGAAATATTGTTTCTGTTGATCCGACCACCCAAAATGGTTCAGTAATGATTGACGGAGGCGGGGTATTCAATGGATTAGAGTTGACCTTAGAGGATCAGACCGCCAATGAGAATGCTTCGATATGTGTTCCGGTACTTGTTCAAAATTTTGATCGCATCACTTCATTTAGCTATGAGATCAATTTTGATGAAACTAAATTAAGGTTTGATTCCATTTCGAATATCAACCTTGATTTCTTAACCACCGGAAACTTTAATACCACAACGGCCGGCAACGGAGTTATTACGGTCGTTTGGTTCGATAATAGTTTAGAATTAGAAGGGATTAGTGTACCTGCAGGAGAAAGTATCTTCGAGTACTGTTTTACAGTAATCGGTTCTTGTCCGATGGAAACTGATATTGTCAATAATCCTAATTTCTCAGGTTTTGAAGCTCTAGACTCCACCGGAGCAGCCATCCCTTTTGCCGTAAGGACTTCCACGGTAGATATAGTTTGTGGCTTCTCTGTTGAAGGAGATGTAAACAATGAGAGTTGCGCAGATGCTTGTGATGGAAGTATTGAACTCATGATCAATGGAGGAGCGGCGCCTTTTTCAATCAGTTGGAACGGTCCAACATCCATACCAAATGATGAAACCAACCCTACTTCTTTATGTGATGGCACATATGAAGTAACGGTAACAGATAATAACAACTTTACCATTGAAACCAGCTTTAATGTTCTAAGTCCTAATGCCTTCAGTATTTCTAATGCAAATATTGCTCCTGCCATTAATGGAGGAGATGGAGGTATTGATATTACCATCGACGGCGGCAGCGGCAATTTTACCTACTCATGGAGTACCAACCCTACCCAAACGACTCAGGATGCGACAGGATTGGATCCGGGGAATTATACAGTAACAATAACGGATGAGGATACTGGTTGTGAGCTGATTTCTCCGGCTTATGAAGTATTGTTAGGTTTTGAATTGTCGGCAGATATCACAGATGAAAGTTGCAATGGAGCGAATGATGGTGCTATTGATTTGACAATTAATGGAGGTTCAGGGGACTTCACTTATGAGTGGAGTTGTTCTGGTTCTACAACCGGAAGTGCGCGTGATTTGGCTAGTGGTGAGTGCACCGTAACGGTCACCGATAATGTATCCGGCTTTCAATTGTCTCGTACCTTTACTGTTGGAGGACCTAGCGCGATCACCATTAATCCGACGATTACGGATGATGATGGAAGTGGAAACGGTGCCATTACCTTGAATCCTTCAGGCGGCAACCCACCCTATACATTTAGCTGGAGTAATGGTGAAACGAGTGAGAATTTAAGTGGCCTTTCGGCAAATGTGTATTTCGTAACCATTACCGACCAAAATGGCTGTACTTTCCAATCCGGTCCTATTCCTGTTACAGATGGCAATTTACTTGTAGTCGCGATCTCTTCAGAGAGAGAATATAATGGCTCAGGTGTAAGCTGTCATATGGCATGTGATGGATTCATCGACGTTCAAGCATTCGGTGGAGTAGAACCTTATTCCATTGTATGGGGTGATGGAAGTGTAAATTTCTTGAGGGAGGACTTGTGTCCCGGAACCTATAGTTATACAGTGACTGATGGAGAGAACGCTGAAAGCACCGGTGAAGTCACCTTAACAGAACCGGAAGCCTTATCTATCACCATTGCTACAGATTGCTCTAATGGCGACGATGGAGCTGCGATTGCTTCTGTTTCCGGAGGAACAGAGCCTTATTTGTACTCATGGGATGGAATCAATTTCATCAGCCAGAATTCTTTTGAGAACAGGCCTGCTGGCAGCAATATGCTGTTTATCAGAGATGCAAATGGTTGTGAAATGATGGAAAGCTATATCATTCCGGATTGCGAACAAGGGATGGACTGTTATCAGGGTATCCCTGTCATAACGCCTAATTCAGACGGACGAAATGATCAGTTGATCATTAGTTGTGCATTGGATCGAACAAATGATCTACAGGTCTTCGACAAATTTGGACAACTAATGTATGAAGAACAAAACTATACCAATACTTGGGAAGGGGTAGACAACACAGGGCAACCCTTGGAAGAAGGAACCTATATATGGGTACTGCGTGTACCTTTTAATAATGGACCGACCCAGGTGTTTAATGGGACAGTGACCATAATCAGAAACTTGCGCTAAACAGCAACAGAAAATAATATTCATGAAAAAGTTATTCCTATCCATATCCATTTTCATGGCTTCGTGGGCATATTTGTCAGCTCAGGATCAGGCTATTTACACTCAGTATATGTTGAATCCTGTATTGATTAATCCGGGTGCTACCGGTGCAGGCGACCAGCATGAGTTGTTTTTGAATTACAGAAATCAATGGTCAAGTATTGAGGGCGCACCGAGGAACTATACCATCAGCTACAATGGGAAAGCTACAGATCGCGTTGGCTTGGGATTTATGGCTAATGCAGAGACCTTTGGGCCTACCCGTAGATACAGAGTGTTGCTTTCCTATGCTTATCAAATTGAAGCAGAGAATTATAATTTAGGCATAGGCCTTTCCACAGAGTATCATCAGTTTAATCTATCCGGGGCATCTATTCTAAATCCAATGCTGGACATTAACGATGCCGTTTTACAAGATGCTGCTGATGGGGCACAGTATTTTGATGTGACTGTAGGTGTATTTGGGGACATTGGTGGAGACTTTACTTTTGGCTTGTCTTTTCCAAACTTAGTAAGAGCGAGAATCGATCAAAGTATTTCCGATGAGGAGACAGAGTCGACAAGCTTTAGGTATTTTACATTAATGACCGGATACCGCTTTGGCTTGGATGACTATGGAGTCAATATATTACCTAGTGTTGTACTTAAGAGAATCTATCAGGGACCAGATGATATTCATGCAGATTTGAACCTATTGGTGTCCTTCTTGGATGAGCAATTGCTGGGTGGTGTGACCTACCAGGTGGGGGCTGCAAACCGAATTGGGTTCATCATTGGAACGAAGCTGAATGATTTCAATTTTTACTACTCCTATGATGTTTCGACCAATCTACTTCAAGATTACAGTAACGGAAGCCATGAGCTTACTGTAGGCATAAATTTATCGAGGGTTTCGTCTAACCAACAGAACTTAACAAATTAGAATAATAACAAATATGAAATTTACCATGCTTGGGTTAGGGTAAAGCCTAATAATGCATGTTATCTTTGCTTTATGTCTGAACCGACCATTCAGACTGCCAATAAGCCATTCATAGACCCAGTTTCCGTAATTCACTTTCGGAGACTACTAATCTTTTATGGTTTTGGCAGAATGATCGGCTTAGATCGAAACGAATAATTTTTTAACCAAAACCATATCTCATGAACAAATTTGATTTCGGTAGGAACTTCGCTAAGGTTGCGATGTCTTTTGCCGCATTTGTTTTCATTTTGGTTCTGATGCCTTCTCAAGCTAATGCGCAGTCATTAACTACAGAAGCGGTACCTACAAATCAGGTGCCTCAGTCAGTACTGAATGAATTGGCCGATGATTTGAAAGACCTAGTCGCTCAAGCAGAGGCTGATCCTAATTTGACTACTTCTCAAAAAGAAGCTCGTCGAATTTTTTACAAGACCATCTACTCTTACCGTCAGCAGGGTGTTGAGTTAGCAGCAAGTATTGATGCTACTTACAATTTGTTGAACCAGGGTAAGTATGAGTGGAAAATGGACGGTTCTGTTGATTTACAAGTCATCAGACAAGAAGCAGAAGACAATTTGTTGTAACGACAAGAGACCGAACGACTCAGAATTAGAATTAAACAACAACAAAACCAATAAATCAATTCGATTATGAATATCAAAAACTTTACTCTATATAGTTTGGTTGTGGGGCTAATGATGCTCTTAGGATCAAGCTATACCTATACTGCGGCGCAGACCGGTTGTCAGGGTTCTGGCATTCAACTGGATATGGCGTTTACAGTGGGAGCTTTTGCTGGAGAAGTTGGGTTTGAACTTGTAGACCAGTCTACAGGTGATATCGTAGCCTATGCTACACCCGGTGACTTTGCAGGAGCGACCAATTTTACAGTCTTCGTAGACGAAGGCGATTATGAAATCAGAGCATTTGACAGTTTCGGTGATGGCTGGAATGGTTGTGAACTTGAAGTTCTGCAATCAGGACAGTCATTGTGCCTTGCTGGCTTGCCAACTGGTGGCGTTGCTAACTTTGGAGCTTCATGCGGTACTGCAAATAGTGGTGGTACAGTAGCTTGTTCTTTCACAGTAGCAGCAGCTTCTTGTACGATTGAGTGTCCTGCTGACATTCAGGCGGGTTTGAATCCTGGCTCATGTGAAGCTACGATCAATCTGCCTCCACCTGTTTTGGGTGCAGATTGCGTTGGACCAGCTACATTGCAAGGAACAACAGGAACAGTAGCCTATG
>CAZGGG010000044.1:0-11165 GCA_964525165.1 uncultured Saprospiraceae bacterium
ATTGAAAAATACGGCGAGTCGAGAGCGGGAATTGCAGATTCTTGATGGCTTCGAAAATATTTTACCATACGGAGTTGGCCAGGAGCTTCAAACCCGCTCCAGTAATTTATCAGATGCCTATAAAAGAGCCGAGCTCCATAAGGAAAGCGGAATAGGTATTTACGCATTAAGCGCAAAAATTGTTGACAAAGCAGAACCAGCAGAATCCCTATTTGCCAATATCTGCTTTGGATTAAATCTATTGAACCCTCAACGATTGCTGTGCTCTAAGCAGATTTCTACCTTTATCAAAACAGGGGAAGTTAAAACCGAGTTAGATGTTAAAGCGGAGAAAGGAGCTTACCTCAACGTTCAATCTCTTGTATTGCCTGCCGGAAAGGGCCAGCACTGGTATTTTGTGGCGGACATAAAAAAAGACCAATCTGATATTGTTGATTTGATGTATCAATGTCAAAACGAAGATCAATTGGTCCAAGATATTGAGACTGATATCAGAAAAGGAACAGATAAATTAATAGGTCTCATAGCATCCAGTGATGGTCTTCAAAAGACGAAAGATTCACAAAGAGATGCAAGGCATACCTCTAATGTTCTGTTTAACGTATTTAGGGGGGGATTACCCTTGGGGAATTATTCTGTTCCCCTTTCTGATTTTTTGTCTTATCTGAAATCAGCTAATCGGGCCGTATGGAAAACTGAAAAAGCAAGATTCGAAAATTTGTCTTCTGTTGTCTCTCTTTCTGAAATCAAACAGTTAGTGGATCAAGGCTCTAATCCTGATTTATATAGATTGACATTAGAATATCTCCCTTTCACCTACAGTCGCCGGCATGGTGACCCCAGTAGACCATGGAACCAATTTTCAATTAATACTCGTAAAGAAGAGGATGGTTCTATCAACTATGATTATGAGGGTAACTGGAGGGATATTTTTCAAAATTGGGAGGCTTTAGCATATTCATATCCTGCTTTTATTGAAGGTATGATATTTAAGTTCTTGAATGCTTCCACTTTTGATGGATATAACCCATACAGGGTGATGAAAGGTGGTATTGATTGGGAAGTTATTGAAGAGGATGACCCATGGTCTTACATAGGATATTGGGGCGACCACCAGATTATCTACTTGTTGAAGTTCCTGGAGTTTATTAACAATCATCAGCCCGGAACACTTGAGTCCTGGTTAGGCGATGAAGTCTTTGTCTATGCCCAGGTGCCTTATCGAATTAAAAATTATGAAGAAATCCTAAAAGACCCTAAGGATACCATTGAGTTTGACCATCAGGGAGATTTGAACCTGAGACAACGAATGGATCAATTGGGTGCTGATGGAGTCTTGCACTTGAAGGAAGATGGTCATATCTATCATGTAAACTTATTGGAAAAATTATTGGCCACCATATTGGCCAAGGTTTCCAATTTAGTACCTGACGGAGGCATTTGGATGAATACTCAGCGGCCTGAATGGAATGACGCGAATAACGCTTTAGTTGGGAATGGTTTATCCATGGTGACTTTATATTATCTAAGAAGATTTATGAAGTTCTTTGAAGCCCTTGTTGCCCGATCCAAACAATCCGAATTCCGTATTTCAAGTGAATTGGTTGACTTTTACAAAGGGATTAGAAAGGTGTTAACGACCTATACGCCTTTGGATTCTTCGGGGATATCCGTGGAGCAGAGAAGAGAGATTCTCAATCAAATGGGACGTGTAGCTTCTGACTATCGTAACCACATTTACAGCAGTGGATTTTGGGGTAAAAAGAGAAGTGTGTCCAAAGAAGGTTTACTCAATTTTGCAGCAGCCTCTCTTGAAATCTTTGAACAATCTATAAAAAATAATGAGCGCCCGGACGAACTATACCACTCCTACAATTTACTTTCTCTCGATGATGATAAAGCGAAGATTTCGTATCTGACGGAGATGCTCGAAGGACAGGTAGCTGTTCTCAGCTCAGCCTATCTCAAACCGAAAGAAGCTTTAGCCGTCTTAGATGCGCTCAAAAGCAGCTCTTTATTTAGGCCTGATCAATATAGCTATATACTTTATCCCAATAAGGAGTTACCCGGCTTTCTGGAAAAAAATGTGATACCTAAAGATTTGGCGCAACAATCTAGCCTGATCAAATCCATGAGGGAAGCTGGTGACACCTCCATCATTTTTGAGGATCGAAAGGGTATGTTACATTTTAATGGAAACTTCCAGAATGTAAGCTATCTGGAAGCTGCTTTAGACGAATTATCCGAAGGACCCTACAAAGCAATGGCTGATGCGGAAAGAGCGCTTCTGAAAGACATTTACGAGCAGGTTTTTAATCACAAAGAATTTACAGGTAGGTCAGGTACCTTTTTTGGATACGAAGGATTGGGATCTATATATTGGCACATGGTCTCTAAACTACTAGTAGCGGTGCAAGAAGCTACCTTGGGTGCTATTCGAGCGAATGCTTCTGAGGAGATTATCGGGCGTTTGTTAGAACATTATTATGAGATTCAAGCAGGTATAGGGGTTCATAAATCTCCTAAATTGTATGGAGCCTTCCCTACTGATCCTTATTCTCATACGCCTTTCGGCAAAGGGGCCCAGCAGCCCGGCATGACGGGTCAGGTCAAAGAAGATATATTGTGTCGATTCGGTGAGTTAGGTGTGTTTGTGAAAGCCGGAAAAATTTATTTCCACCCCTGCCTTTTGCGGAAGCGGGAGGAATTCCTGTCGGAAGCAACAGAGTTTCAATACATGGATGTTTTCGGACAAGGCCAGTCTATCGCTTTAGATGCAGGTCAAATGGCATATACATATTGTCAGGTACCGATTGTTTACACCATCGGTGGACAAGAAAAATTGGTCTTGCATTTCACCAATGGGGAGTCCCTTTCTTTTTCGTCATTGGAAATTCCTCAGGCGCAAAGCGAAGAGATTTTTATGAGAACAGGAATGGTTCAATCTATTGAAGTAACCGTCACTGAAAAAGACTTGAAATGATGATCCGTAACCTCATATGGAGATTATGTGCGTTTTGTTCCTTTATATGCGCGATCACAGGTTTGATGTCATGTCAAAATCAATCGAAATCATCTATGAAACAAGATAAAGTAACTGCAGCAGACATTTTGGGGAATCCTGAGTACCAGGCTATTTCCTATGGTGGATATCGCATAAATACTCGTGAGATTCAACCAACAGTGGCGGAAATTAAAGAGGATCTGCGTCTTCTGTCCGCTATGGGGATTAAAATCTTGCGCACTTATAATGTTCATTTGCCGCACGCATCCAATATTCTCAAAGCGATTTTTGAACTGCGTGAAGAAAATCCGGACTTTGAGATGTATGTGATGCTGGGAGCATGGATTGATTGTCAGTATGCTTGGTCTGAAAGACCACCCAATCATGAGGCTGAAAGCCCGAGAAACCAAAAAGAGATCGATAAAGCCATAGAATTGGCTCAGAAATACCCTGAGATTGTAAAGGTTATTGCGGTGGGTAATGAAGCCATGGTAAAATGGGCAGCTTCCTATTTTGTAGAACCCTGGGTCATTCTGAAATATGTGCAGCAACTGCAAAAGCTTAAGCAGAAGGGAATCCTTCCCAAATCTCTTTGGATTACAAGTTCCGATAATTTCGCCTCCTGGGGAGGAGGGGGAAGAGAATATCATAATGAGGATTTGAAAGAGTTGATCCGATCGGTAGATTATTTATCAATTCATACGTACCCCATGCATGATACCCATTATCACCCAGTATTTTGGGGGCTAACGGAGGAAGAAAGACAATTAAAGCCGCGACGCCAGGTTGACCTGGTTATGGGGCGAGCACTTCGATATGCTATCAGCCAATATGATTCTGTAAAAAACTATATGCAGAGCATTGGCGTCGACAAACCCATACATATAGGGGAGACAGGTTGGGCAAGCGTTTCGCAAGGCTTTTACGGTATCAATGGTTCTGCTGCTTGTGATGAATATAAACAAGCTGCATACTATAATCTTATGAGAGAATGGTGTGACGAACAAGGAATCAGCTGCTTCTTTTTTGAAGCATTCGATGAGCCGTGGAAAGATGCATATCACCCTGGTGGATCTGAGAATCATTTCGGGCTCTTTACAGTGGATGGGAAAGCTAAGTACGCATTGTGGGATTTAGTGGATCAGGGTGCCTTTAGCGGCTTGGGGAGATCCGGGCGAGCAGTAGAAAAGACCTTTGAGGGCAATGAGGAAGCTTTATTTAAGTCAGTGGAATTGCCAAGTATACCATTGACATTGGACGAACAAAACCAGTTCTATGAATTCAATTAAGCTTTCTTTTATTGTATTGATGGTATTCGTACTCGGATGCCAGGAGTCAACCGAAACTGATATGACGAAAAAGTATGAGGCGGTAGCTTATGAAACGTCCAGGAGTGGACAAAAACTGGCCCTAAAGGAATTGAAGGATTCTTCCGGTCAGAATGCCATCGCTATTACCCTTCAGCCAGGTGAGAAATTTCAGCAGATCATTGGCTTTGGTGGTGCATTCACCGAATCTTCTGCCTTCTTATTGAATCAGTTAGGTGAAGAAAATCGAGAGGAGGTGATTCGTGCCTATTTTGATACGAGTGGGGCTAATTATTCATTGACCCGTACTCATATGAATAGTTGTGATTTCTCTCTCAGGCAGTATTCATATGCACCTGTTCCAGGAGATATTTTGCTCCAGCATTTTTCTGTCCAGGAGGATAGTGCTGATCTCATACCCATGATTCAAGAGGCTATGAAAGTTTCTTCTGAGGGTTTTAAAATTCTAGCCTCTCCCTGGACCGCCCCACCTTGGATGAAAGACAACCACGATTGGGTTGGAGGAAAATTATTGCCGGAGTATTATCCCACCTGGGCCTTATTCTTTGAAAAGTATATTCAGGCGTATCAGGAAATAGGAATCCCCATTTGGGGATTGACAGTGGAAAATGAGCCCCACGGGAATGGAAACAACTGGGAAAGCATGCATTATACGCCCGAAGAAATGACGGATTTTGTGCAGAATCATTTAGGACCACAGCTTGAAAAAGCAGGCCTTAGGGATGTGAAGATATTGGGATATGACCAGAATCGTGCCGGTCTTAAGGAATGGGTCGATGTGATGTTTAGAGATTCTGCCTCCTCAGAGTATTATGATGGGACAGCTGTCCATTGGTACGAAAGTACCTATGATTATTTTCCGGAAGCTCTGGATTATGCATACCAAAAAGCTCCCGATAAGTTATTGCTTCAGACAGAAGCTTGTGTCGATGCGGAAGTCCCGCATTGGAAAGATGATGATTGGTATTGGCAGAAAGAAGCTACGGATTGGGGATGGGATTGGGCCTCAGAGGAAGAAAAGTATTTGCATCCCAAGTATGTTCCAGTCTATCGATATGCGAGAGATATTATTGGTTGTTTGAATCATCACGTGCAAGGATGGATCGATTGGAACATGGTCCAGGTAGTCGGGGACAACGCTCTCCAGATCGGGTGGAATCGTCCCGGTCATTGGTTGTTTGAATCATTGGGTGCAGGGTTGGATTGATTGGAACATGGTATTGGATACAGAGGGTGGGCCTAATTGGTTCGAAAATTGGTGTGTCGCTCCGGTCATCGTGGATCCGGCTATAGATGAAGTATATTATACGCCTCTTTATTATACCATGGCACATTTTAGCAAGTTTATCCGTCCCGGCGCGTATCGTATTGGTTTAGAGGGTGAGAAAGGAGACTTGCAAATGACGGCAGCACAGAATCCGGATGGAAGTATTGCTGTGGTTTTATTAAATGAGACACAAAGAGAAATGGATCTGCAATTGAATATTGAAGGTCAATCTTTTTATGTCAAAGTAGGGCCTGCTTCTATTCAAACAATCATCTTCAATCATTCATAAACACTTCCAGCGATGAGTAAAGCCAGTACAATTTCCAAAAATAGAATCCCTCTTTTTCAAAAAGGAGCTTTCGGAGCTGGACATTTTGTATTGAATATTTTACCGGGTACACTAGGAGTGTTTATCCAATTTTTCTTGTTGACCGCTTTTGGAATGGACCCCTTCCTCGCTGGATTGTTGGGAGGTCTTCCCAGAATCTTCGATGCGGTAACGGATCCGATAATGGGTTTCATATCAGATAATACGAAATCCAGGTGGGGTAGAAGACGCCCATATATTTTTGCCGGAGCCGTCATCAGCGGACTCTTGTTTATGGTGATGTGGCAACTAGATGAAGGCAACTCCCAGACTTTTAACTTCTGGTATGTATTGATCCTGCAAATGTTGTTTTTAATAGGCAATACAATGTTCGCAACGCCATTAGTAGGATTAGGTTATGAGATGACACCTGATTATAACGAGCGAACAAGGCTGATGAGCTTTGCCAATTCTATGGGGCAAATTGCATGGATGATTGTTCCTTGGCTATATGTGATTATTCCGGATGAGAATTTATTCGCTACTCAGGCGGAAGGTGTGCGTCAAATGTCCCTTATCGTTGGTACCATATGTATCGTTTTTGGAGTCTTCCCCGCTCTTTTCTGTCATAGTAGTATTGAAGGAAGTGATGATTATAAAGAGTTATCTTTTTCCAGTCTATTGGCCAATCTGAAGGATCTTTTCCAAAGCATTGTTCAGGTGAGTAAGAACAAGCCGTTCATGAAAATTTGTGGGGCTACTTTCTTGGTGTTCAATGGTTTTCAACTCGTGGCAGCTTTTGGAGTATTTATTATCGTATTCTACATGTACAATGGTAGTTATGCCGAGGCTGGCACATGGCCCGCTTGGTTCAATACCATCAATGCCATTATTACTGCATTTATTGTTATTCCTATCGTTGCGAGATTAGACAATAAGTTTGGGAAAAAGAATGCTTTCATTATTTCCACCTTTTTATCAGTAGTTGGGTACAGTTTGAAATGGTGGGGTTTTGATGTCACTTTAAATGAGCAATTCAATCAAACCGCATTTGGACAAGCTTTAAACACAGGTGTAGGAAATATATTCGCTTTCTTAAACCCTTACCTTGAACAGTTAGGAATGTCTTGGTTTAGTATCGATGCTTCATCAGGAATTCCATGGCTCATATTTGTACCGATTCCGTTATTTGCATTTGGAATGGGTGGTCTTTTTACGATCATGATGAGTATGACAGCTGATGTATGTGACCTCGACGAACTAGAAAACGGAGGTCCACGTAAAGAAAGTACTTATGGCGCCATTTATTGGTGGATGGTCAAATTAGGGCAAGCGGTCGCGTTAGTATTAGGAGGGTATGTGTTGAAAGTAGTGGGTTTTGATCAAACATTAGAGCAACAAACCGCTGAGACGATGACCAATTTGAGGATTGCAGACATGATCATCCCTGCAACCACCGCTTTAATGGCCATTTTTGTCATGTGGAAATATGACTTGGATGAAGAAAGAACTAATGAAATACAGGAAGAACTAGCCCGTAGGAAAGCCCCCAAGCCGTCAGGCTATAGCGCCTATCACATTTTCGGTGGAAAGTCAATTTTGGGGCTCAGTAAAAATGAACTTCTGCACAGATTCCCACATCATTATCAGATACCGGTAAATGTGGCAGGATTAAAAGACCATCAATTACATACTTCATTTATGGAGCAATTGGATAGCGGAATACATGGAATCTGTTTGAGTATATATCGGCAAAACCAAAATCCAGGCGATCGTATTACCGAAGATCAAATCCGCAAAAGATTAGAAATCTTGAAACCCTACACGGAATGGATCAGAGTTTTCTCTTGTACAGAAGGGCATGAATTAATTCCGGGAATTGCAAAGGAAATGGGTTTTAAAACCCTGGTAGGAGCCTGGATCAGTAAAGATCTTGCTTCAAACGAAAAAGAAGTGGCCTCATTAATTGAATTAATCAATGCAGGATATGTGGATCAAGCAGCAGTAGGGAATGAAGTCTTGTTTAGAAGGGACCTCTCTGAGTCTAAGGTGATTGAATATATCCAAACAGTAAGAAACGCTACTGACAATACGCCCATTAGTTATGTGGATGTGTATTATGAAATCAACCAGCGACCGGCCATCATAAATGCTTGTGATTTAATTATGATCAATTGCTATCCCTTCTGGGAGGGAGCCGATATCGATCAGGCGGATACCTATTTGCAAGAGATGGTTGCACAAACCAAAAATGCTGCTAAAGGTAAGCAGGTGATTCTCACTGAGACCGGATGGCCTAGTAATGGCCAGAAAGTTGGTGAAGCCGTGCCTTCACCTGAGAACTTTAAGAAATACTTCTTGCATACTCAACTATTTGCAGCACAATCTCAAACCCCCACATTCTACTTCTCTTCTTTTGATGAGTCATGGAAAATTCATGCCGAGGGATGGGCAGGAACTGCTTGGGGATTGTGGGATAATGAAGAAACATTCAAATTTGAAGAATCATAAATATTAAACCAGATGTCATACAGAAAAGGCATAGAATTTAAAAAATCACAAGTACCTTTTGGATCGGGAGATTATTACACAAAAGGTCAATCTTTTGAAGATCTTAAACATTTGTTTGCAGAAATCCTTCAGAATAAAATTCATGGGATCTGCTTCAGCCTATATGAAAGTGGACAACAACCCGGAGATCATATTTCCGAGGAGCAAGTAGAGCGTCGAATCAATGTTTTGAAACCTTATGTCAACTCTGTGAGGTCTTTTTCTTGTATTGAAGGGAATGAATTTATTCCCATCCATGCAAAGAAAAATGGTATGGGCACGCTTGTGGGCGCTTGGTTGGGACACGATAAAGAGAAAAACGAACAAGAACTTGAAGCTTTATCCGGTTTGGTCAAAGATGGGTATGTGGATATTGCGGCAATAGGTAACGAGGTACTTTATCGGAATGATTTAAGTGAACAGGAACTGTTGGATTATATCTATCGTTTTAAGAATGACCATCCTGAAGTACCGGTAGGATATGTGGATGCCTACTATGAATTCTCACACAGGCCTGCATTGGCGGAAGCCTGTGATGTAATATTGACAAATTGCTATCCCTTTTGGGAAAAATGTCCCTTTGAATACTCTTTTGACCATATGCGCAAAATGTACTATGAAGCCATGCATGCAGCAAAAGGTAAAAAAGTGATCATCACAGAAACCGGATGGCCCAGTCAGGGGCAATCAATAGGTGGTGCTGTTCCCTCAGCAGAAGCTGCGCTTAAATATTTCATCAATACCCACTTGTGGGCGATGGATGAAGGCATAGAGACTTTCTATTTTACCTCTTTCGATGAAGATTGGAAAACTGGTGCCGAAGGTGACGTGGGAGCGTATTGGGGTCTTTGGGACAAACATGAACAATTAAAGTATATGTAACCTACAACAGGCAATTTGTTTGTGTGTTGAGCCTTTTACCTTTCGCTAGATTTTAATCTATGATGGTGGACGGACGTAGGCAAAACACTGAAAGGTCAAAAATTAATAAAATCTCAAACAATGGATTCTTAATGAAAAGAATCGTACAAAAGCAAACAATAATTCTTTAACACTAAACAAATAATGCAATGAAGTACACTTTACTCAGTCTACTATTATTTTTGGGCATGACCGCATGGGGTCAGTCCTTACCTCTGGATTTTGACGATCCGGATGATGCCAATTGGTCAGGATTCAATGGTACCACCACAAGTGTAACCGCAGATCCCGATGATGCCAATAATTCTGTATTACAGATGGTGGGAGGAACAGCTGATTTTGATGGAGCTGCCATAAGCTTAGATACTTATGTAGATCTTTCAGATGATGCGAATAACACGATTACATTTGACATGTATACACCATTAGATGGGAGTTCCTCAAACAATCACTTGTTAAAATTGGAAGGAGGCCCTTCCGGAGCTACGGAATTGGCATTCACCACTTCCGGTACTGGATGGCAGCAAGTTTCAGTTGATTTTCCCGCTGGTTTAGGAAATCAATACCCGGTAATGGTAATCTTTACAGATGCCGGAGTAGGCAATACTGCCACGGGTACCTACTACATCGATAATATTGATGGACCGAATGGTGATCCTGTACCCACCACTCCGGAGCCTGATGGACCAGCACCGGATCCAAGTACACCGGATGAAGAAGCATTAAGTATATATGGCGATTTTGGATACTCCAACGTTTGGGTTCGGGATTATAACTTTGGTACTTCGTCTGAAGTGAATTTAGATGCTAATGGTACTAATAATGCCCTTTTAGTCAACTTTCAGAATGCAGGATACGGAGAAGGTACAAATGCTGTAACCGATATTTCTGATTACGATACGCTTCACTTTGACTATTGGGCGGATGCCAATTCAAGTGAGTTAATTTTCTTCCTCATTGAGGATGACGGAGGGGTAACGGAGTATACATATACAATCAATGCGGCAGGTACAAATGCAACCATTGTAAACGAAGTATGGACACGTGTTTCTATTCCGTTGAGCTACTTTGAGGATTTGGGTTTTAGTAAAGACAGATTCTTCCAGTGGAAAGTAGATCGCTCCAATGGTGATGTTTCTGACTTTGTTTATTTCGACAATATTCACTTCTCGAAAGAGGCAACTTCTGTAAATAATGTTGTGAATAAAGGCGTTTTGGTATATCCGAATCCCGTACAGATCGGTCAGGATATCATGATTGGAACTGATGTACAATCTGAGCTTAAGTTGTTCAATACCCAAGGAATGTTGATCAGAAACTTGAGAGCAAACCAATTGACTACTCAAGGTTTGGTACCGGGAATGTACTTCCTAAAGGTCAGAGATCAAGAAGGTAAAATTTCTTCTCAGACCGTCATTATTGAATAAATTTTCAATACGATAACTTTCGGGCCACTCGTACTTACGGGTGGCCCTTCTTTCTAATCGGTACAACGTATGCTAAAAGGTCAGTTTAATATTCTGAGATATCGAATCGTATCAAAAGCATCAAAGCTGACTTTTTCCATCAAAGCAGTGGTTGTTCTGACTTGGATGATAGCGGCTCTTCCACATGTTGTGTATTCACAGAACGCTGCCTTCAAAGGCGTTCCGCCCATGAGCCAGTATACCCCCTTGCATTATGGTGACTTAGGGAAGGTTTGGCAAATGACTGAAGACTCTAGTGGTTTGGTCTATATGGCAAGCGATCAGGGGTTGATGGAATTTGATGGAACCCATTGGAGGAACT
>CAZGGG010000044.1:11175-23366 GCA_964525165.1 uncultured Saprospiraceae bacterium
GTAGTAAAGGGGTCAACAGATCCATTCTGTACAAAGAAGGCAATCTTTATACAGGTTCTGATCTGGACTTTGGAAAATGGAGCTTAAACGAAGAACAAGATTGGGAATACCAATCGCTTTATCCATATGCCGGGGGTGAACTCACCGAAAGCGAGGAATTCTGGAATGTTTTTGCCATCAGAGATTACGTGTTATTTCTATCTAATCAAAATATTTATGTCTACTTCAATGAAAAGATTACAAAAATAGCTTTACCCGATGGCTTCAGCGGCTGCGCTCAATGGGGAGAGGAACTATATATCAGCGCTCAGGATAAGCTGTTCTCCTTTGACGGCATGGTTTTTTCCGATCCAATACGTTTATCTGAACCCATCGAATTGGTTGGGATGTTTGAAACCCCAAAAGGCAAAGGTCTCGTCAGTCGTCAAAAGGGTATTTGGATATTAGAGCATGAAAAATTAACCCTTGCTGATTGGACAGTCAATCAGGATTTGCAGTTCAACCAGGTATTTACATTTACGACTTTAGCGAATGGCCATTTAGTCTTTGGTACCATCAGAGGAGGAGTTTACATCACTGATGGACAAGGAAAGATGGTACATCTGATCAACCGCAATAAGGGTCTCATCAATCAAACTATCCTTGCTTCATTTTCCAGTAAAAGCGGTTTTCTTTGGTTAAGTCTGGATTATGGTCTTGCGCAAATTCAAATGAACAGTACTTTCGGCTATGTCTTTGATGATTTAGGAAACTTTGGAAATCCTCAGACCGCGCTGCTGCATGATAACATCCTTTATGTTGGTACGAATCAAGGGCTTTATTTTATAGATTGGTCCCAACTGGCGAATAGTTATCCTACCTTAAATTTCTCATTTGTCCCGAATACCCTTGGACAGGTGTGGACACTCCAACTCATAGATGGAACATTACTTTGTGGTCACGATAAAGGCTTATTTGAAATTGAGAAGGGAAAAGCAGTTTTACTCGAATCCGTTCCGGGTGTTTGGGATATCCTGCCTTACGGCAAAAATAAATTGCTGACCGGAAATTATGATGGTGTTCATTTATTTGAGAAAGGGGATGCTCATTGGACCTATTCAAAAAGATTAGGGGGTTTGGTAGGATCTTGTAACCAATTGGTAAAGGAGGAGGAAGGTCTTCTATGGGTGAAGATCCCCAATTTTGGATTGGTGAAAGTCGTTTTGGATGCATCTCATTCAGTTGTTGAGAGAAGCAACTTTTACTTTGACTCACTGCAAATGCTGAATCCTGATTTAAGGCTTGAAAAAGATGGATTATACCTTGTCGAAGATGGCATGGTATTCCTCTTTGATGAAGATACGCAAAGCTTTAAATCGCATCAATCATTAAAGAGAGAACAAACGCAAGGAATAAGTCTGGATAGTACCTATTCATTTGCCCTAGTCGATGGTGGTTTTCGATTGAGCCAGAAATCAATGAATGATAGTCAGCCCGGAGAAGCACCTATACTCATAAGGAGTATCTCTTCTATAGAAGGCAATCAATGTGTAAGAGTTAGTAACCAGCAAATACCGTCCTTGTCGGCAGAACACTGCCTTATTGAAGCTGTGGTTCCGCAATATGGAGATGCTCAATTTCGATTTCAACTAGACGATTCAAAAGAATGGGTTACATGGAATGAGCAGGGACATATTCAGCTTTTCAATTTAGAGCCAGGGTCTCATCGACTTATGCTTGAAGCAAACTATGGTGATGGCCATCAAGCGCAGCATCTTTTCGAGTTTTCTATAGTAGCTCCTTGGTATTTTTCTGCTTGGGCTATTTCTCTTTATGTACTTATAGCAATCGCTCTGGTAGCTTTGATGTATTACCTGCAAAGCAAAGTTCGAAAAAGGAAAGAGAAAAGGATGAAGGAACAATGGTTCGCCTCCAAGAAACAAGATGCTTGGAGAGAGGAGCGACAATCCATGCTCATGGAGAAAAAGAATTTAGAAAAGGAAGTTTCTGAATTAGAGCAAAAAGTCAAGGATAAATCTGTAGAATTAGCCAAAAAGGCCAAAGAAAGTGATGATAAAAATAAGATTCTCGATCAGTTAAAAGCCAAGCTGATGCAGTGGAAATCAGCTAAGGGTGCTTCTAAGGAAGTTTCTGAAATGCTGCGATTGATTGATAATTTTATCCAGTTGGATGATAAGACCTTTGAAATCCAGATAGATGAGTTGCAACAGGATTTCTATAAAAGTTTGAAGGAGGCGTACCCTGATTTATCAACCTATGATTTGAGATTATGTGCTTATGTCAAGTTAGGTTTGAGCTCCAAAGAAATCGCCCAAATTCAGGGTGTATTGCCATCCAGCGTCAATGTGAGTCGATCCAGACTTCGAAAGAAACTGAATCTCGATACGGGCGACGATTTGTTCGATACTCTGAACCAGTTTTAGTCTCGACCTTGAATCTCCACTAATAATTGTTCGCATACTTTTTGACTAAGGGATTCTTCCTTACCGTCATAGCTGATGAGGAGGCTATGGTCAAACGGCTCTATTCGAAGAATAATCATTTGAGTGCCTAGTTCGATTTTTTTTTGATTCAAGTACTCCAGCAATTCTTTGGGAGAATATCGCAAGGCTTTCAGTGTGACTTGATCGCCCTCCTTAACTTGATCTAAGGAAATGTAATTATGATCAACCACTTTTCCCTCTTTATCAGGAATAGGGGAGCCGTGAGGATCGAATTTTGGATATCCAAGAATTTCATCCATCCTGTCAAAGAGCTCTTCTGTTTGAATATGCTCCATTTCTTCAGCAATATCGTGCACCTCTTCCCAGCCAAAATTCATTTGTTCTACCAGAAACATTTCTGTAATTCTGTGTTTGCGGATGATCAGTGCGGCTTCTTTTTTGCCTTTTGCCGTAAGGCGAAGAGGCTTATACTTCTTGTATTGTACCCATCCCTTTTTTTCTAACTGTTTTACCATACTATTTACAGTAGGACTGCTAACATCCATCGCTTTTCCTAAATCTGATACCCCAATCTCAGGTTGATCTTGATCTAAGAAATATAAAGCTTTGAGGTAGTTTTCTTTGGTCTGTGAAGCCATAAATTAAGGTTGTGCCATAAAGTTAAACAATGCTTCTAAATATTTATTGTTAGATTAGTCTAACTATATTATTTTTACCATCCTAAAGTAAGTTGGTGCGAATGAAAAAATTGATATCCGGTATTTGTATGTTTTTCCTTTTGCCTTTGATTATGGAAGCTCAAACTGCTCAAATAAGAGGGCTTGTTATTGGCGAAGATGGACCATTGAGTTTCGTATCCATTAGCCTAGAAACTGAAGAACATTTTTTGGGTACAGTGACGAATGAAAAAGGGATGTTTGTTTTTACGGATCTGGTTCCCGGAGCCTATGAGATCAGTTTAGAACATGTAAATTATAAGGACATATCAGAGCAAATTAACTTGAAAGCCGGACAGGATCTCCAGCTTTCCTACGATATGGAAAATGATAATTTACTTCTTGATCAGGTCGTAATTTCAGCTACCCGCTATCAATTACGACAGCAAGATGCTCCGGTCAAAGTCGCAGTATTGGATTCAAGGACATTACAGGCTGCTCAATCCATGGTGATTTCAGAAGGTATGAATCTACAAGCGGGGGTTCGCGTGGAAACGAATTGTCAAAATTGTGGTTTTACACAAGTGAGATTGAACGGATTAGAGGGACCCTATACACAAATATTGGTCAATAATAGAGCTGTGTTTAGCGCCTTAAATAGTGTTTATGGCTTAGAACAAATTCCGGCAGCCATGGTAGAACAAATCGAAGTTGTCAGAGGTGGGGGATCTGCCTTGTATGGTAGTAATGCGATTGCGGGTACTGTAAATATCATCACTAAAAAACCTACATTTAATACCTGGTCGATCAGCAGTAATTTAGGTTGGCTAAGAGGGCGACGCCCGGATCACACCCTGCAGTTCAATACCTCTATCGTGAATGAAGAATTGACTTCAGGCGTCAGCTTCTTTGGTATGAGAAGAGATCGATCCTCATTGGATGCCGATGGAGATGGATATACAGAATTGGTGCAATTAAACAATCAGACTTTTGGAGCGCAAGCCTATCATGAATTCAATGAGCAACATAAAATCCGCTTCAACTTCTCTAGTATACAGGAGTATAGGAGAGGAGGAGACCGATTAAAATTAGCTCCTCATTTTACAGATATTGCCGAAGAGTTAGATCATAATACCTTAATGGGAGGGCTTGAATATGAATGGAGCTCAAAAGATGGGGATATTCAAATCACTACCTATGCTTCTTACCAAAATACGGTGCGCGAAAGTTATTACGGAGGTTTAGGTGGTGGACGAACTCAAGCGGATAGTCTGCTGGCCCAAAATGCTTATGGCCAAACTTTGGACCAAGCTTTTGTAGGGGGCGTTCAAGCAAGCTTAAAACTGAGGGAGCAGGATAGACTCGTTCTAGGTGCTGAACATCAACTATATGATGTTGTGGACCAAATAGAAGGATATGGAAGAGAGATCGATCAGAATGTCGCTACGACCGGTCTGTTTGCGCAATATGAATGGAACCCAATTCCTCAACTTACTATCTTAGGAGGGTTGCGATTGGATCATACTGAAGTACGGGGTCTCTATACCTTGGGATCCATTGTTCGTGAAAATGAACTCTCCACCAGTATATTTAGTCCTAGAATGACTTTGTTGTATAAATTACACAGAGATTGGCAGCTTCGTGGGACTTATGGGAGAGGTTTTAGGGCTCCGCAAGCTTTTAATGAGGATTTACACATTTCCTCTGTAGGCGGGGAACCTCAATTTGTTTTGTTAAGTGAAGGTTTAACCAATGAGACTTCTGATGCCTATACCCTCAGTCTGGACTATAGCCATTTATTTGGACGCTGGCAGACTAAGTTGGCTATAGATGGTTTTTATAACCGCCTTAATAATCCATTTACCCTGGTGAGCACCGGAGCCATTCTGCCTAATGGATCCATTGTAGAGGAAGTCCGAAATGGGAACGGCGCTTATGTTGCAGGACTCAACTTTGAAGCCAGCGCATCTCCATCTGCTCATTGGTATTTCCAGATAGGTGGAACAGTACAAGAAGCGCGGTACTTGGAAGATCAAATAATTTTCGAAGGAGAAGAGGGAACAGAAGTAGCCATAGATGAATTTATTCGGAATCCGAATCTTTATGGATTTATTTCCTCTACCTATCGTTCAGACCATGATTGGAAGGTTGATGTTACCGGCACCTATACAGGTTCTATGATAGTGCCCCGAGTGGTCGGTGCCAATGGAGAAATATCGTTGATTGACAGTGAGACTTTTCTTGACTTGAATGTAAAGTGGAGCTATCAATGGAAACTCTCCAATGACTTTAGTTTGCAGTTCATGACAGGTGTTCAGAATATTTTGGATAGCTTTCAGTCTGAGTTTGACCAAGGGCCTATGCGTGATGCGGACTTTGTGTATGGCCCCTTGCGCCCCAGAACCTTTTTTATTGGAGTCAAACTGGGAAATTTTTATGAATAACAATGCTATATAATGATCAAGAATCTTAAATATTTACCTCTTTTGTTGCTGTTGAGCCTTGTGCTTGTCTCTTGTGCAAATGAGAGTGGGGAGAAAACAGGGAAGACCATCGTGGTTTGTACCACAGGTATGATCGGCGATCTGGTCCGTAATATTGCAGGAGACTCTATTGAACTTACTGTCCTGATGGGGCCCGGGGTGGATCCTCATTTATACAAAGCGACGCAGGGTGACTTGTCGAAATTAAGAGCGGCCGACTTGATTGTCTATAATGGCCTGCACCTTGAAGGTAAAATGGGCGAAGTGCTAGAACAATTGGGCAATGTTCAAAATGTATTTCCGATTGCCAAAGCGGTGGACAGTAGCTTGCTATTATCAGATCCTGCATACCCGGGGGCCTTTGATCCACATATTTGGTTTGATCTAAATATTTGGGCGAGCACCATTGATGGATTGACCCAAGAACTGATTCGGGTAAAGCCTGAAGCGGAGCAATATTTCTTGGAAAATGCGGTGGATTATCAAATCAGATTAGGTGAATTGAATCAGTGGGTTTACAGAAAGATTCGTACGATTCCCCCCTCTAAGAGAAAGTTGATTACCGCTCACGATGCGTTTAAGTATTTTGGAAAAGCTTACGGGATTGAAGTCAGAGGGCTTCAAGGAATTTCTACGGTATCAGAATTCGGTTTGAAAGATCGAGTAGATTTGGTAGATTATATTATTGAGTATAAAGTGCCGGCTATTTTCGTTGAGACCTCCGTTTCTGAAAGGAATATAAGATCCGTTTTGGAAGCATGCCAAAAACAAGGTCACTCAGTGGAATTAGGAGGAAGTTTGTATTCTGATGCTATGGGCGAAGCATCTTCGGTGGCAGGGACTTATGTGGGGATGGTTGAGGCTAATGTCAATACTATTGTTTCAGCATTGAAACCCAAATTGAATGAAAATTGAGGTGACCCATCCGGCTGTTGAGTTCCATGATTTAACGGTTTCCTACCATAAAAAACCGGTTCTGTGGAATATTGATGCAACTTTGCCGAAAGGCAGTTTGATCGGAATCATAGGTCCTAATGGCGCCGGTAAATCTACCTTAATCAAGTCAGCGATGGGCTTGCTTCCTTTGGCTTCCGGTTATGTGGAATTATTGGGACAGCCCTTAGATAAAGTAAGGCACCAAGTTAGTTATGTGCCTCAAAGGGAGTCTGTGGATTGGGATTTTCCGACTTCCGTTTTAGATGTGGTCATGATGGGTATGTATAAAGACATTGGCTTATTCAAAAGGCCGAGTCGGGCACAAAAGGATAAAGCGATGTATTGCCTCGAACAAGTAGGTTTGGCGAGCTTCCGCAAAAGACAGATCTCGCAATTGTCAGGGGGGCAGCAACAGCGGGTATTTCTTGCAAGGTCATTGGCTCAGGAAGCGGATCTATACTTCATGGACGAACCCTTTGCCGGTGTGGATGCTGCTACCGAAACAGCGATTTTGGAGATCCTCCAAAAACTTACCTCTGAAGGAAAGACAGTTGTGGTGGTGCACCACGATCTTCAATCTGCAGCTGAATTTTTCGATTGGATTCTCTTGCTGAATATGCGTTTAATCGCCTCAGGCCCCATCGAAAAGGTGTTTACGCAGAGCCTGCTTCAGGAAACTTATGGTGGTAGATTGACCGTTTTATCTGAAATTGGAGAGTTGATCCGGAAAAGGCAAATTCCAAGCAGGGAAAAGTATTGATATGGAAAAACTCCTGGAATTCTTTTCATTTTCCGACCCTTCTATTGTAGCTGTAACAGTAGGGTGTGTGTTGCTTACTTCTTCTTCAGCTATTGTAGGCACCTTTACCTTTTTAAAGAAAAAAGCACTCACAGGTGATGCGGTGGCGCACTCTGTATTGCCGGGTGTTTGTTTGGCCTTTCTGTTAGGGGGTACGAAAGATCCTGTCACACTAATCATTGGAGCTTTTATTTCGGGTTGGATATCATTGGTGGTTATGGATGAAATTATTGCACGTTCAAAGCTGAAGGAAGATAGCGCCATTGCCATTGTATTGTCGGTTTTTTTTGGCTTAGGGATACTCTTGCTGACCTTTATTCAACACAGAGGTAATGCGGCGCAGACGGGCTTGGAGTCATTCCTTTTTGGTAGTGCGGCATCTTTGGTAGGGAGAGATTTATGGGTGTTTGGAATCGTCTCTTTGGTATTGATACTATTGGTCAGTTTATTTTATAAGGAGTTGAAGTTGTTAGCCTTTGATGAATCCTTTGCGAAAAGTATCGGATTGCCTGTTCGCGCACTTAATATATTGCTGACGACGCTCACCGTCTTAGCAGTAGTGACCGGAATCCAGGCAGTAGGCGTGGTATTGATGGCAGCCATGTTGATCACCCCTCCTGCAGCTGCTCGATTCTGGACACATAATGTCTTCAAGTTAACGCTCATTGCGGCAATAATGGGTGGTTTATCCGGTTTGGCAGGTGCCTTTGTGAGCTATACCGCTCCCACCATGCCGACCGGACCATGGATTGTGGTGGTGATATCAGGTATGGCTATTGTATCATTTTTGTTCGCTCCCCAGCGCGGGATAATTTCCCGATGGAGGCAAAAAAAACATATGATCCAAAACTTGATGGATGAGAATCTGCTCAAAGAATTCTATCATTTGGAAGAGCAAAATAACTTCGCGGAGAGCCAGTCCTATTCTTTGGAGGATATTCTGAGTGAGCGATTCTTTCCGAAAAATCAACTGTATCGCTCCTTAAGAAGACTGAAGCATAAAGATTATTTGTTGCAAATAGGAGACCAATGGTCTCCCACCTCTGAGGGTCGACAGAAAGGGAAGAGATTGGTTAAACTTCATCGGCTTTGGGAATTATATTTATCGAATGAGATGAATATCGCCCCCGACCATGTACATGATGATGCAGAAACGATTGAGCATGTCATTACACCTGAAATAGAAGCAGAGCTGGAGCACTTACTATCGTATCCCGAAAAAGATCCACATAACAAGGAAATCCCATATTCTTGATGGACGCCTTCTATATCATATTAACTGCGAGCTTGTTTTCCATATCCTGCGGATTATTGGGAGCTTTTTTGATTCTTAGAAAAATGGCCATGATAGGGGATGCCATCTCTCATGCTGTACTGCCGGGAATTGCGATAGGGTTTTTGCTCACAGGTTCACGCGCCTCGGTTTTCATGTTGGCAGGGGCAGCATTGTTCGGACTCTTGACGACTTTTATTATCGAATTCCTGCATAAAAAAGCCCGATTGCAAACAGATGCTTCTATAGGAGTTACTTTCACAACTTTGTTTGCGATAGGGGTCATTTTGATCTCAGTGTACGCAGGTCAGGTGGATCTGGATCAAGAGTGCGTATTATATGGGGAAATCGCCTATGTGCCTCTGAATGTATGGATAAGTGCCAATGGAGTGAATCTAGGCCCGAAAGCTTTATATATTGCTGCAATTGTGCTCGTCATCAATCTCAGCTTTATATTATTGTCTTATCGAAGGTTACAATTAACAACTTTTGACCCGGCTTTTGCCGCATCAATGGGAATATCCGTGGCTTTGTGGAATTATCTGCTCATGGGCGCAGTGTCTCTTACTACCGTCGCTGCATTCGATAGTGTCGGAGCCATATTGGTCGTAGCCTTAATAGTCGTGGCACCAGCCTCTGCTTATTTGTTGACCCACGAATTAAAACATATGCTCCTCTTAACGGCGGTCATGGCCATATTCAACAGTATTTTAGGTTATTACTTGGCCGTTTATCTGGATGGATCTATAGCCGGCGCAATGGTGGTGGTCAGTGGTGTGACTTTTTTACTTTCCTTTATATTTCGGAACAGAGGGCGTTCATTTTTCAACAACAGCACTACAAAAAAAAGCGCACCCGAAGGTGCGCTTCCTTAATGTATTCAGCTCTTTTCTACATTCTGCCTTTCAGCATTTGGTTCCAATACAAATAAGGCAAACCATACTTTTTCAATATCCACATGGACCATTTCTCTTTTGAAGTGTCTACAAACTTAGACAAAAGAGGATCGCTGTCGCGGACATTATCATACTTGAATTCAGCAAGTAGCATTTTGCCATAGCCTGTCACCAGAGGACAAGAAGAATACCCTCCATACTCAGCATCTACTTTTTCGTGTTTGATGAGATGAAGAAGGTTTTCAACTACCACGGGAGCTTGTTTGCGAATCGCCGCACCTGTTTTGGCGGTAGGTAAGGCGGCAACATCTCCAATGCCAAATACATTTGGATACCGTTTATGTTGTAGGGTATGAATATCTACTTCCAGCCAACCTTTTGAGGGGCCGTCTTGATAAGCAAGTTTAGAATCCTGAATGAAAGCAGGAGCTTCTTGAGGAGGCGCTAAATGAAGCATATCAAAAGGCATCCTTATCGTTTGGCTATCAACTGCTTTTTCACCGATTCGCTCAATTAAAACATCTTCCGGAATAGCGTCTTTCTTATATTCAAATTCAATCCATTTTTCTTCCGCGTTAATTTTACGCGGCGCATAGAAAGCCTTGAAATCGATATTTTTTTCCTTGACGATTCTTTCCAACTCTGTTTTGAAGGGTTCAACTCCAAAGATGACTGATCCCGGAGTAGCAAAAATCACGTTCGATTGATCGCGAATACCTTGTTTTTGAAGGTATTCCTCTGCCAGATACATAATCTTTTGAGGAGCCCCTCCACACTTGATGGGCGTATCAGGCTGCGTAAATACAGCATTGCCCCCTTTAAAGTTTTGCAAAACCTCCCAAGTATGTTCCGGGTCGGTATAGTTGGAACAAACATATGGACTCTGAAGGGCTTCTTCGAGACCTTCAATTTTCTTTAGATTCATAACCAGTCCGGGTGCGACAACCAAGTAGTCGTAACTGATTTCTGTTCCGGATTGCAGTCCAACTAAGTTTTTATCCGGGTCAATAGAAGTAGCATATTCCTTAATCCAATCCACACCGGGAGGAATGAATTTTTCCTCACGCCTTTTTGTATGGTCCATCTTGAAAGTTCCAGCTCCCACCAATGTCCAAGCAGGTTGGTACCAATGAGTGGTGCTGGGTTCAATAATGGCAATTTTGAGATTGCTGTTTTTGCGTTGTAATTGTGCAGCGGTCATAATGCCACCGGTACCGCCTCCGATGATCACGACCTGATAAGCCTTTTTCATAATAGTTCGATTTTTCGAATTATCAATTTAAGAGGCTATGTTCTACAATTAGGTGACTGCTATCACAATGCGAACTGATATTGCTCACCTTTGGTTACTATCCAAAATTTTGCTCGAAATGCTGCATCACATCTATTAAGACATCTACACTGGATTCAGGCATTGCATTATAAATAGATGCTCTAAAACCACCGACGGATCGGTGCCCTTTAATCCCTACAATGCCAGCTTCGGAGCATACTTTAGAAAATGCATCTTCCAAGGCGGAGTCTGTTACATTGAAAGTCGCATTCATTCGGGATCTGTCTTCAGGCGCCGTTACCCCCGTGAGAAGTCCATTCCGATCAATTTCATCGTATAGCTTTTGAGCTTTTCGTTCATTGATCTCATAGATCCAGGATACCCCTCCATTTTGATGTAGCCAGTCCATTACCAACATAGAAATATAAATAGGGAATACCGGGGGGGTGTTAAAAGAAGAGTTTTTCTTGATATGTGTGCGGTAGTCCAACATAGTAGGTATGGTTCTCTGCACCTTACCTAACAATTCCTCATTGACAATCACTAAAGTCGTACCTGCGGGCCCCATATTCTTTTGTGCGCCGGCATAGATCAGGCCAAATTGATGGATATCTACAGGCCTTGAGAAAATGTCAGAAGACATATCACAAACAATAGGAAGGGGGCTGTCCGGAAACTCTTGGATTTGCGTTCCAAAGATAGTATTGTTGCTGGTGAGGTGTAAATAAGCACCCTCCTCCGGCACTTGGTAGCCTTTAGGAATATAGGAGAAGTTATCCTCTTTAGAGCTTGCAAGGACATTTACACTGCCAAATAATTTGGCTTCTTTAATGGCTTTACTGGACCACGACCCTGTGTCTACATAATGAGCGGTGTCAGATTCATCCAGTAGATTCATTGCGGTCATAAAGAATTGTGTGCTGGCACCTCCTGTCAGAAAGAGAGGGTGATAATGATCCGGCAGGGAGAGTAAATCCCTAACAAGCTGAACCGCTTTGTCCAAAATAGCAACAAATTCGGGACCCCTGTGAGACATTTCCATAAGGGACAGTCCGGTGCCATTATAGTCCACCGCTGCTTGCCCGGCTTGTTGAAAAACTTCTTTAGGTAATATAGAAGGTCCTGCGCTGAAGTTATGCTTCATAATTATGCTTTTGATTTGTTTTGAACAATCGGTTGAGGTCATAAAAATAACAAGGTATTTGTAGTTCGGAAGAGTAATGTTTTTAATCTCTGCATTAAATCTTGAAAAACGCTCAAAAAAGCATGTTGGCCGGAACTAATGGTAAGTATTAAAGGGTTATAAGAGAGCCTTTCGGCAAAAGAGGATTTTCTTTAGTATTGAAAGATGTCTGATAATGAAGCTGTTAGCGCAACGAATAAAGATTTTTGCTATTTTTTAGCATAAAAATGTAGGTAGAGGTTGCACAA
>CAZGGG010000045.1:0-21164 GCA_964525165.1 uncultured Saprospiraceae bacterium
TAACGAGCGTATTTCCATCTTTTTCAGCGAAGTCGAGGACTGCCCCTAGTGTGCGGTCAAAGTCTTTCATTTCTTGGATTAGGTAATCAGACTTATTCGCATGTCCGCCCCAATCAACCTGAGACCCTTCTATCATTAAGAAAAAACCTTTCTCAGATCTTTTTTCCAAAAAAGAAATGCCTCGTTCTGTAGCATCTTTCAGGTAGGTTCTTCCTTGACTATAAGGCAAAGGGTCTGAATCTGAAGTAAAAAAAGCAACAGCTTGTCTCTCATTGAAGCTCCACTCCTCAAAATCCTGATCGAAATAAGAACCCACTTGGAAACCTTCTTTCTTGAGTTCTTCAATAAGATTGCGTTCATCACTCTCCCTTCTATCAAAATACTTTTTCCCCCCTCCTACGAAGTAATCTATTCCTGAAGCCGGGAAGTAGGTTGCGATATCTTCATATTGTTTCCTTTGAGCAACATGAGCGATAAAGGACGCTGGAGTAGCATGTACTATAGTGGAAGTGGCAACCAAACCTGTGGCACATCCGGACTCCTCAGCAATTTCTAGTAGTGTCGGGCAGGATTTCCCCTCGGCATCTACTCCTATGGCTCCATTATATGTTTTTTTTCCACAAGAAAAAGCCGTGGCACCTGCCGCAGAATCAGTAATTAAATTATCTGAAGAATGTTGTTTGTGCAATCCTATGTAAGGACATCTTTCATAATTCGTAGCATCACCATTCGCATACATTCCGGCGGTAATTTGACTGATACCTGTTCCATCAGCAATCATGAGAATGACATTCTTGACTTTCAGCTCGGGAGAGCTCGGCTGTCCATAGGCTGAAAGACTGATGCCAAAAAGTAGTCCAAAAATTATTCTCTTCATGGTTCTGTATTTAAAGGGCAATATATTGATTCCCCGGTAAACTCTTTATTAAGCCTTTGCATTCTAACTGCAACAAGATGGGGGCCAATTTGCTGTGCGATAAAGATAACTCAAAGCCCAAAGCGTCAATATTTTGCTTTCGTTCTTTTTGCAAAGCTCGATAAACAATTTCCTCTTGGGGATTCATATCCACAAATAACTGACGTTGAACCGATTCTTTTGTATCCTCTTTTTTCCAACGCATGATATAAGCTAAGTCGTCGACTGATTCCAAGAGGTTGGCCTGATGAGATTTAATCAGGAGGTTACATCCCTCTGATTCTTTCCTGCCCGGCTGTCCCGGTACTGCAAACACATCTTTATTCATTTGATTGGCAAACTCTGCTGTGATCATGCTGCCCCCTTCCCTCTTTGACTCTATCACAATTAATGCATCACTTAAGGCTGCAATGATCTGATTTCTCATGGGAAAATTCTCTCGATCCGGACCCGTTCCAAATGGAAATTGACTAATGACGCCACCATTTTGAATCATTTTTCGGGCAATCGGACGGTGACCGGAAGGATACACCTGATCTATTCCAGAGCCCAAAACAGCTATCGTAGGTAGGCCTGATGCCAGCGCTGCTTTATGCGCACTAATGTCGATCCCGTAAGCTAACCCACTGATGATGACCGGTTGAAAGGGAACCAAGTCTTTCATAAATGATTCGACAAACAGCTTTCCTTCTTCTGAGGGGGACCTTGTCCCAATGATACCGACCGTTTTAGGAGGGTTCAAATCAATGCTTCCTTTGTAGAAAAATGCGAAGGGCAAATGATCATAGACCTCCATTCGATAGGGAAATTCAGGATGCGTTCTGTGCAACAGATCTACTTTATACTTTTCTGCCCATCTGAATTGTTCCTCAGCTTTCTCTAAAAGTTCCTTCCGATCCTGCTCCAGAACAGTACGACTCACGCCTTCTACATCCAAAAAAGGTTCAGGCAATTCCTCTTCAAATAACACGCTCAAATCCTTTCCAAAGGCATCCATTACTTTTTTGCCTGTTTTGGGACCTATCCCTTTCCACTGAGCCAAAGCCCACCAATATGGGGCCACCCTACTCATCCTTTTACCTTTTGTGATATATTTGGATCGATTCCTGTAGCTCTTTGTAAAAATTGTTGCGCCTCCTGAGTTCGACCTACTTGTTGATAGATCAAGTATTTATCATACCAAAGTAAAGCACTGTTGGGTAAATACTCCAGCCCCTTATCCACAAAAGCGGCTGCAATAGAAGGTTGATTTCGCTTCCGCAAAAGATTGTCGTGAGCGAGTTCATGATAAAACGATTCCATTTTTGACCGATCTTCACCCCTCCTGTGCAGATAATCCAAAAATTCCATGATATAGGATATCTCTGGCTTATAAGTAGCTACCTCTTTCATTTCTATCAATAAAGCATCCAGATTCCCGTCAATTTTATAAATCTCACTAGCAATCCCCACCTTCATTTTATAGGCGTTGAAATAACGGAAGTCTCTGGTATTTCTATTGCCATAGGTGGGAAATACTGAAATGGATTGATTGACCCACTCAAGGCCCTGTTCCAAAGTGCTTTTCTTTTCATCAGAATTGGACATTTCAAGAGCTTCATTATATAGAGCCGTACCCATAAAGAGTGTAGAGCGTGCCGAGGTAGGGTATTCTTCTACTGCTGACTGATTGAGTGTGAGGTGCGAACTCCAGTCCGGTAATCGATCGACAGTTTTATAGCTGTACCCTATAAGCAAGACCGCCAAAATAGTCCATTTCAAAGGAGCTGCAAGCCGATTGTTTAATTTGCCGGGCAAATAAGACATCAAAAACCAAGAAATGAGGAGGGTATAGCTTAAGGAGGGCATAAATTGAAAACGTTCATTCATAAAGGTTCCTACTGTAAAGAATAAGTTAGATACAATAGAAAAGGTGATAAAATAGTACAAGATTGCAAATCCACTCAGTTTCTTTCGAAATGCCCAAAAAAGACCTAAGACCAGCAGAGCGACATGAAGCATGATAGACACCCATACTTGCCAATCAGATAAATCCATAATGGGAATAGCATAAGGGTAATAATCATGCACTAAAGGATGAGGGAAAATGAGTAATCCGAGATATTTCAACCATGTAAGCATGACGGTTGAGAATGTTTCTACCCCACTCAGCCCATAGAATGGGTTATTCAAAATATCTGTCACTTCTTTACCGGGGCTTAAAACGTAACCTAAAACAGAAGTTCTAATTACAAGGTATAATGCAGCCGAAACGATCATGGGCGACATCAATGGTAAAAGGTGCATTCTCTTCAATTTTCCAAAGCAGTAAAAAGATAATGGAATCACTGCCAAAAAAGTCAATGCGTTTTCTTTGGACATCAATGCCAGAAAGAATAGGGTCCCCAATATGATCGGATGAATTATGCTTTGAGGCTTATTGTAAACCTTAGCAGCCCAAGTCCAAGACAGTAAAGCGAAAAACAAAGTCAATATTTCATCCAAGCCTTTAATATTAGCAACTGCCTCCGTGTGAATCGGATGAAATAAAAAGAGCGTTGCACCCCAAAAGGCTACACTTTCCCACCAATGCAGACCATATTTCTTTTGCGGAAGCAAAATGCTTAAAATGTAGAAAATAAGGAAGGCTGTCAATGCATACAGTATGATATTGACCCAATGATAAGGGGCTGTATTTAGCCCGAAGAATTCATAGATCACAGAGAAGAAGATAAGCGACATGGGCCGATATCTACCACCTATCAATAGATCCTTTTTCTCTCCAAAATAGCCTTGAAAATTGTCCGATCGCAAATGATCAGCAATGCCGCTCAAACCTTTTTTCGTGAAATCATTCTCTGAGATCACGACCTTATCGTCAAGGATAAAATCATATCCTGCTCCCGAAAAATACAAAGCAGCAGATATGGCTACGAACACCACCAAAGTCAAACTATAATCTTTGAGACTAAGGAATTTAAAGCGGTGGGGAGTGCTTTTCTTCTTCTCAGACTTTCTCTTACTCTTTGATTTTGCCATGGCGATCAATTTAAGACCATAGCAAATATATTAAGCTCTTAGTGGAATAGCCGTAAACAAACGTTTATTGTTCCAAAGCTTGCTGCATAATGGATAATTGTTGATCGTCATGGACTGTTTTATAGCCTGTAGCCGGCGATGCACTTGCCTTTCTACTGATCCCAATAATGTTATGCTGATGCATACGCATGAAGACATACTGCCAAGCTCCCATATTTTCAGGTTCTTCTTGCACCCATTTGACTTGAGCCTTACCATATCTCTTAATGATGCCCTCGATTTGATCCTGAGGGAATGGATACAATTGCTCTACGCGCACTATCGCGGCATCCTTGACCTTCGCTTCCTCTCTATGCTTCAGCAAGTCGTAATAAATCTTACCTGAACAGAAGATCAACTTCTTCACTTTCTTAGCTTTTGCTGCTGTGTTGAAAGTGTCATCATCGATTACTTCTCTAAAATGAGTTTTTCCTGAAAGTTCTTCTATAGGAGATTTACAGAGTGGATGTCTAAGCAATGATTTGGGTGACATCACGATCAATGGCTTTCGGAAAGGACGTTCTAATTGTCTTCTTAGTGCATGGAAGAAATTAGATGGGCTGGTGATGTTGGCTACCGTAATATTATATTCCGCACAAGCCTGAAGGAATCGCTCCAATCGTGCGCTAGAATGTTCCGGACCTTGGCCTTCATATCCGTGTGGAAGCAACATGACTAATCCGCTCATTCGCTGCCATTTACTTTCAGCAGCGGTGATATATTGATCAATGATGGTTTGTGCCCCATTAGCAAAGTCCCCAAACTGAGCTTCCCAAAGCACCAAAGCATCAGGGGTGGCCATAGAGTATCCGTACTCAAAACCTAAAACTGCAAATTCTGAGAGCAATGAGTTGTAGATCATAAATTGTCCCTGCTCATCGCTCAAGTGATTGAGCCAAATATGCGATTCATCTTTAGCTTCATCATGCATTACGGCATGTCTGTGTGAGAAAGTACCCCGCTTGACATCCTGCCCGCTCATTCGGACATCTTTTCCATTGAGCAAAATCGTACCGTAGGCAATAAGCTCTCCTAAAGCCCAATCTATTTCTCCATTTTCAATCAACTTGCGTTTCCCCTTCAAAAGTCTATTGACCTTACTAAGAGGCTTGATTCGATCAGGAGTGGATAATAAGGTATTCGTAATTTGATTGATCAACTCTTTTTTCTGCCCAGTCACCGGCGAGCTTACAAAGTCCTCGGGTTGAGTGGATTTTCTCAAGTTCTTCCACGCCAATTCAGGTGCCTGATATTTATAAGGTAGGGGTTCTTCCTTTACCATATCCAGTCGATCTTGTAAGGTAGACCAAAAATCGTCCTCCATCGACTTAGCTAATTCAGCTTCAACATCTCCCCTCTCAACAAGGACGCTAGAATAGACTTCTCTCGGATTAAGGTGATTGTTAATGATGTCATACATATGAGGCTGAGTAAATTTCGGATCATCCCCTTCGTTATGGCCATGCTTTCGATAGCAAACCATATCTACATAGACATCGACGTTGAATTCCTGTCGATAAGCCAAAGCAAGCTCTATGGCATACACTACTGCCTCAGGATCATCTCCATTCACGTGAAAGACCGGCGATTGAGTTGTTTTAGCCATATCGGTGCAATAGGTAGACGAGCGCGCATCATCAAAATCTGTCGTAAAACCGATTTGATTATTGATCACAAAATGCAAGGTTCCTCCTGTATAATAGCCTTCCAATTTGCTCATTTGGGCGGTTTCGTACGCCACTCCCTGTCCGGCAATGGCTGCATCACCATGAATTAGAATGGGAAGTACTTGATCATAATTGCGCTCATATACAATGTCCGCTTTGGCTCTTGCAAAACCTTGAACGACGGGATCCACAGACTCCAAATGCGAAGGGTTGGGAACTAATTTCAGATCTACCATTTCGCCTTTAGGTGTTTCCACCTGTGAAGAAAAACCCAGATGGTACTTAACATCTCCATCTCCGAAACTCAGATCCGGCACAGCTGTTCCTTCAAACTCACTAAAAATCTGTTCATAGGTCTTACCCATGATATTTGCCAACACATTTAATCGACCCCTATGCGCCATTCCAATGATCACTTCCTTTACACCTTTAGAGGCAGCAAAATTGATCCCTGCATCTAGGGCTGCGATAGCCGTCTCGCCCCCCTCGAGGGAAAACCTCTTCTGCCCTATGTATTTCGTATGTAGAAATCGCTCAAAAACGACGGCTCCATTTAATTTGCTGAGGATACGCTTTTTTTGGTCGACAGGAATTCCGAAATCAGGAGATAGATTTCTCTTTTCAATTTGGTCTCTCATCCACATCCTCTGAGATCGACGTTCGATGTGCGAAAACTCAAATCCTATATTTCCGCAATAAATAGTATGCAGACGATCCAATATTTGTCTCAAGCTTGCATTTTCCAGTCCAATTTCTTTTCCTGCCAAAAAATGCTTGTCTAAATCGGACTCATCCAAACCATAATCGGATAAATTCAAGTGTGGCCTCCGATCCTTTCTTTGACGAATCGGGTTTGTTGTAGACAATAAATGTCCCCTATCTCTAAACCCATGGATGATAGATAAAACTGCAAATTCCTTTACGTCTGAAAAAGAACCGGTCCCCTCTTGCCCAGCATCCGAAGCAAAATCAAATCCTTCGAAAAACAATCTCCACCCTTCATCTACAGAAGCAGGATCTTTTCTGTAAGATTGGTACATCTGATCAATAAATTCAGGGTGAGCGTTGAACACATATGAATAGTCTGACATAGTCTGTTGTTACTTCTCGAATATAGTGGCGCAAATATCGACCTTTCCTTTAATAAGTTGAAAATTTCATGCCGACTTTCGTCAAAAACAAGTCATCGACTTCCTAAAAAAGGTTCTATCAGATATTGAAACATAACTTTTTAAAAAAAGATTGATTTTTTACAGGAAATCATTACCTTTGCGTTCCGATATTAAAAAGTTGAGCTAACATTATGGCAAATCATAAATCAGCAAAGAAGAGAGTTAGGCAAATCGCCAAGCGTAGAACACACAACAGATACTACAAGCAAGCGACCAGAACTGCTATTCGAAACCTTCGAACTATCGAAGATAAGAATGAAGCAGAGCAATTTTTACCTAAAGTTGTATCAATGATCGATCGTTTAGCAAAGAGAAATATCTGGCATAAGAATAAAGCGAGTAACTTAAAGAGTAAGTTAGCAAAACATGTTGCTGCCCTTTAAGCACTGAATTACTCCCATGAATAAATTGAGAGGTTGTTCTATTTAAGAGCAACCTTTTTTTTGTTGGATGTTATTCGTTTTTCAGGCGTCCTTAGGTAGTTTCTATCAGATGCTCAAAAACATAATTAGCCAATCTCCGGGCAGGCTTTTGGACAATATTTCCTAAGCTCATTCCTTTGGCCTGCAGAGACTCCTGCAGTTCTTCCCTCAAATAATGTGCTATTGAACCTACGAAATGAATAGGCACTTCCCGATGTTCCGGATAACAAACGACCTGATTCTTGAGGAATAAGTGGAAACCTTCTTTCACCCAATCTGATACAAGTGGATCTCCTTTAAACCGCACAACAAAAGGCATAAAACTGGCCAGAAAAACGTTTGCAGCATTGGACCGATATACCCTTTCCACTAGTTGATCTTTATCCATCCAAGGATATTCCTCCTTGAATGCATTTTCCATTTCCGCAGAAAGTTGGCGATAGAAGTATGCCGCCAACAATTTCTTACCAAAAAAAGAACCACTCGCTTCATCTCCTAATATATAGGCCAGCGAGGGCACTTCTTTTCTGATGGATTGCCCGTCAAAGTAACACGAATTAGAGCCGGTACCGATAATACATGAAATTCCCGGGCTCCCATTATAGGTAGCATAAGCTGCTGCTGAGAGGTCATGATCCACTTCTATATGAGCCGTTGTAAACACACCCGTCAATCCCTCTTCAATGCGGGCATTTAATTCCGGAGAGGAACATCCGGCACCGAAAAAGAAAACGTGCGATACTTGTTCTTGTATCGCCACAACTTCTTCTGTAGAAGACAATTTATTTTGCACAAGCTCAGCATCGTGAAAGTAAGGATTGAACCCCATTGTTTTGAAGGACTTGAGATCTTCACCTTCAAGAGAATACAGGAGCCAGTCACATTTAGTTGAACCACTCTCAGCAATCAATACCATATATTCGTTCCGTTAGGCGGAAACTCCTGCTTGAATCAGCTGTCCTACACGAACAACGAGTTCTGCTGCACGCTTGGCATAACCTGCTTCATTGTCATACCAACCACTCATCTTCAGGAATTTCCCGTTGACTGAAGTTAATTGAGCGTCGAAGATACAAGAATATCGATTGCCAATAATATCAGAAGAGACTAAAGGATCTTCAGAGTATTGCAAAATTCCTTTCAAAGGCCCTTCAGCTGCTTGTTGCATAGCGGCATTGACTTCCTCAGCGGTAGTTTCTTTGCTCATCATAAAGCTACAGTCAGTCAATGACCCGGTAATTACCGGAACACGCACGGCCATACCATCTAATTTGCCTTGAAGTTCCGGTAAAACTAATCCCACTGCTTTGGCAGCTCCTGTAGAGGTAGGGATCATGTTGGCAGCTGCAGCTCTAGCTCTTCTAAAGTCCTTTGAGTGAGGGGCATCCTGCAATCGTTGATCTGCAGTGTAGGCGTGTATGGTGGTAATATACCCTTGCTCCAGTCCGAAGCTATCCTGAATCACCTTTGCCATTGGGGCCAGGCAATTGGTGGTACATGAGGCATTGGATACAATTTTGTCTTCAGCATCAAGCTGCTCATCATTGACACCTAATACAATGGTTCTAATATCTGCACTTTTTGCAGGAGCAGAGAGTACAACTCTTTGAGCACCGGCATTAAGGTGCTTGCTAGCCATTTCAGTGGACAAAAACACCCCTGTACTTTCCAAAACAACATCTATACTTAATGCTCCCCAAGGAAGCTGTTCGGGATCTCTTTCTTTGTAGACTTGGATTTCATGACCATCAATAGTAATGGTATCCTCGTCCTTTATCGCTACATCATGAGGGAAAGCTCCATGTGCTGTATCAAACTTCAATAGATGTACCAGCATCTCAAGATTTGCGAGGTCATTAAAAGCTACCACTTCTACTGCATCATCCTCGATCAGGTTTCTAAATGCTAACCTACCAATTCTCCCAAATCCGTTAATTGCTACTCTTGTTTTCATATTTCTTAGATTGATAATATTTTCGAAATTTTAACCAAGTTGTCGTTCAGGTTTCTTTTTTCCTTCAAGGCTTCGAGAATGGGCGTATACTTTACTTTTCCATTAACAACGCCTACCATGTGTCCGGCTTTACCACTCAATAAACCCTCTATGGCTCCTACTCCCATCTCTGAGGCCAGTACTCTGTCTGCACAACTGGGGTCTCCACCTCTTTGGAGGTGGCCCAAGACGGTTACCTTGGTTTCATAATCATTGTAATTTTCATTCACCTTTTTGGCGATTTCAATGGCGCCTCCATCCTTATTTCCCTCTGCGACTATAACAATACTAGAAGTCTTATGGTTGCGATACCCTTTTCTAAGAGTGGAAATCAATTCATCCAAGGATGTGCTTCTTTCGGGTAACATCACGCAAATGGCACCTGTGGCAATTGCGGATCGCAATGCGATAAAACCACTTTCTCTCCCCATCACTTCAACAAAGAAAAGTCTGTTGTGTGAAGAGGCCGTATCACGGATTTTATCAATACATTCAATCACAATATTGGTAGCCGTATCATAACCTATTGTAAAATCTGAGCCGGAAAGGTCATTATCAATAGTAGCCGGAATACCAATAATGGGAAAGTCAGTTTCTTCCTGTAAGTAAGTCGCTCCGGTCAGACTTCCATCACCCCCTATCACCACTAAAGCATCAATGCCTTTCGCTCTTAAGTTTTCTGCGGCTTTTGCACGCCCTTCCGGCGTTCGAAAAGCTTCTGACCTTGAGGATTTCAACATGGTGCCACCGCTGCCCAAAATCTTACTCACTGAGCGCACGTGTAGCTCTTTAATTAGATTTTCAATCAAACCCTTATAACCTTCAGAAACACCGTAGACCTTTAGGTTGTAATAAACCGATGCACGCACAACAGCTCTGATTGCTGCATTCATACCCGGTGCATCACCCCCCGATGTTAAAACTGCTATTTTCTTTAGTTCCATAAGATTGGAAGATAAGGATTTTACGCTTAGTGTGAAAATAACACTAATTTTTTCGTGATTTCAAAACAATACCTCTATTTTAGGGCTATACATCTGCTATACAACCTATACATATTATGATCATAGATGAAAACATCAATACGGATTTGCGCAAAATTGAAGATCAATTCAAAAGTGCCATATCTGTAGATTGTGTCATTTTTGGGTATGATGAAGATTACGATGGTCTTCAAGCGCTCACCCTTGATTGCAACATGCCCCCTTATGAAGGGCAGTTTTCATTAGTAGGTGACTTAGTGCAACCCAATGAAAATTTAGATGAGGCAGCACAGAGGATTTTATTGGAGAGGGCCGGTTTCAACGATGTATTCCTTGAACAAGTAAAAACATTTGGATCAATTGATCGACATCCTAAAGGCAGAGTGATTTCCGTTGCCTATTCTGCTCTAGTAAAATTGTCAGAATTCAAAATTGCATCAGAAAACCCGCATCATCCATCTTGGCAACCGTTCAACCATTTAACGGAAGGGAATATGGCTTTCGATCATTTTGAAATCCTGCAAGCCTCTATCCAATATTTGCGGAAGCATATCTTAACTCTTCCCGTAGAATATATGCTTCCTAACAAATTTACACTCTCACAGCTGCAATCCTTGTATGAAGCGATCTTAAACGAACCTTTAGATAAGAGAAATTTTAGGAAAAAGATTCTGAAGCTTGATATCATTAAAGAGACTAAAGAATACCAAAAGAACGTGGCACATAGACCGGCAAAGTTGTATCAGTTAAAGCGCAATCGTAAAAAAGATGCAAAAGAGGCTATTTCTTAGGATACCAAATCTTCACCAACATAGTACCAAAAATCATAATATATAATTTCAAAAATGACCTACATCACCTTTTAATATTTTGAAGTAAAAACACATAGTGTTATATTTACACTTTGTAAATAATGCCTTAACTTACACTTAAACCTGCAGGCGCATGACTAAACAATTACTATACTTTCTGCCCTTCCTGTTTTTCACGCTTTATAGCTATGGTCAAGGAGCCATTACAGGAACCGTGACGGACCAAGATGGTCTGTCTGTCATATCCGGAACAGTTGCCGTCCAAGGGACTACAAAGGGAACAATTACTGACTTCGATGGGAAGTATACCATCAATAATTTGTCGCCTGGACCACAAATACTCATTTTTTCTTACGTGGGCTATCAAACAGTTAAGAAAGAGGTAACGATCATCGATGGTGAGACCATCACTTTGGATGTTTCCCTTAAGGAAAACTCCGAAGTTTTAGATGAAGTGGTCGTTGTAGGTTATGGTGTTCAGCGAAAAAGAGAAGTAGTCGGTAAAATTGAAACCGTAGAAGGAGAAAAACTTCTTGAAACGAGCACTCCAAGTTTTGAGGCTGCTCTACAAGGACAAGCTGCGGGTGTGGCGGTCATTCAAGGAAGTGGTTTAGCAGGATCCGGATCCGTGATACGCATACGAGGGATTTCATCAATCTCTGCAAGTGGGGACCCTTTATATGTAGTAGATGGGATTCCTATTACAGCAGATAATTTTTTGGCGGAAGCCAATTGGCAAAATGGAGCCTTCAATAACAACCCTCTAGCAGTGATCAATCCGGCAGATATTGAATCTATAGAGATATTGAAGGATGCAGCTGCAGCAGGAATTTATGGCTCCAGAGGAGCTAACGGTGTTATTCTCATTACGACAAAAAAAGGAAAGAGCAAGAAGCCGACTTTCAACTTCACAGCCGGCGTCGGAACCTCTGACCCTGTTGCGCGCCCTGACTTCCTTAATGGACAAGAGTGGTTGCAGTTGAGACAAGAAGCCTGGGAAAATGACGGCAATACAGGTGCCGTATGGATACCAAACTATACGACAGAAAGTGATGATCCGGAAGCAAGAGCTGAAGCTTATCAAAGAGCGAGTCAATACAATACAGACTGGTGGGAGCTTTTAACGAGAACCGGTATCAAACAAGACTACAATCTAAGCAGCACTTTTGGCATAGGTGATCGCGTCAATGTGTTTGCTTCCTTAGGTTATTCCGATAATGAGTCCTATCTGATAGGTAACTCATTTACACGATATAACGCTCGTTTAAATTTTGATGCCAACATCACGAAAAATCTTCGACTATCTGTCAACTCCAGTTATAACAAGGGGATTAACGAAAGAGTACGCGTAAGCTATACGGGAGGCTTAGGAGATGCGATGTCTGTTGCGCTACCTATTTATCCCGTTTATGATTCAACAAATACATCAGGATATTGGAGAGGTTTTAATTCATCAGGAGCACCCAATCCGCTATTTACAAATGATCATTTCACCGGATTCACAATCGACGATAGAATTCTCAGTACCGCGCAATTAGTCTTCACTCCTACAGATAGATTGAGCTTTACAGTTTCCGGTGGGTACGACTACCTTATCCAAAACAATGATTTCTATGAATCGGCTTTACTAAGACAAAATACATTTGGAAGAATTGAAAGAGATGTAAGAGAGGTAACCAATTACAATGGCTTTGCTACGGGGCAATACGATGTTCTAAATGGCGAGGAGCACAACCTTACAGTAATGGCTGGTGTGGAATACCAACAAACCGTCACCTCGGGAATGAACAATTTACAAGTTCTGGACAGCACTTTTACAAAAGTGAACGAATTTGTAGAGGGTCCAAATGGTAGCTATACGTATGATTCTTTGAATGCTACTTCCATTCAAGATGAGATTATAAAATTCGCTTCGCTGTTTGCTAGAATTAACTACCAATACAAAAACAAGTACATATTGCAGCTCACAGCGAGAACAGATGGATCTTCTAAGTTTGGTCCCGATCGTCAGTTTGGATTTTTCCCAACGGCATCAGCGGGTTGGATCATTTCAGATGAGCCCTTCTTCAACAGCAGCATTGTCAATTTCTTAAAGTTGAAAGCCGGTTTTGGAATTTTAGGGAATTCTAACATTCCTCCCAATCAGTTTGCAAGTCGATACAACACGCAAGGTCAATATAACGGGCTCCCCATTCGCTATCCTTTAGAGTTTGCAAATTCAGACTTGGGGTGGGAAAGCACCTATAATTTTGATGCGGGAATCACAGCCGGATTCTGGGATGATAAAGTACAACTTGAATTAGGCTACTACAGAAAAAATACCGTAGATGTATTGATGGGACTTACCCTACCAGCTTACACAGGACCGGGGAGTGCATTTTTTGATAATGTAGGTGAGATATTGAATGAGGGGGTCGAGATGGATCTTACCTTAAATAACTACAGAAAATCGAATTTTAGCTGGACGACCAATCTAAATCTTGCCTACAACTACAATGAAGTTATTTCCATAGGCCAATACACTGAAGACGCCGTAAGTGGTGGTACAAATGATACAAGAGTTGTAGAAGGTACTCCGGTAGGGACCAACTTCTTGATTCCATATTTAGGGGTAGATCCTGAAACCGGTCGCCCCATCTATTTGAATTCTGATGGGACTCCTACCTTTGAATACGACGAAGAAAACGACAGAAGAGCTGTGGGTGATGTGCTTCCTGATTTCGTAGGAGGTATGACCAATACTTTCACCTACAAGAATTTTGATCTTTCATTCTTGTTTGTCTTTTCAGTGGGTGCAGACATCTATGATTCTTCCTCCAAGCGGCAATTTACTTTCCTTACTGATTGGAATGTGGACAGAAGAGCCTTGGATCGATGGACACCTGAAAATAGAGACGCCCGCTACCCTATTCCAAGCTTAGACCCTGCAGCATGGGGGAATGACAAAGAATGGTTTAATACAGACCTATGGCTACAAAATGCGTCTTACATAAGATTGCGAAATGTCAATTTTGGGTATAACATCCCTTCAGAATGGATAGGAGGTGTCAATGCCAAATTAATATTCTCTGCTACCAATCTTCTAACGCTGACAAATTTCAGAGGTTTGGACCCTGAGGTCGCCAGAGATTTTGATAATGTTACAGATAGAAATCTAAGTCCGAACATTACTTATCTGACGCCTCCCCAAGAAAGAGCCTTTAACTTCCGCCTTAACGTAAACTTTTAATCGCCAGATATGAAACGACAATCTATATTTTTACTTGCTTTAGCCTTCAGTCTGGTATGGTCTTCTTGCGCTGACTTATTGGAAGTACCTTTACCTGATAATCAAATCACTGCTGAAGAGGCAGTGACGAGTGTCGAAGAACTCCAGGAGTTGAGTAATTCTAACTATGATGTGTTTGCCAATGGCTTTAATGGTTTAGGGCAGCGGATGTCTGAACTCTTAGGAGACGATGTTTTTGTGGAAGGTAATTCCGGATTTCTCATTCAGGTTTATAATAGAGGTTCTGACTTTTTCAATAGTGATGTAGGAGGTTTTTATCGCGAACCTTATTTCGCTATCCGGAGAGCCAACGCAATATTAGATCAGCTAGAGCTCAGTAATTTTGAAATGACAGAAGCCCAACGCAATCAATTCGAAGGGGAGGCACGATTCATGCGGGCGGTTTGCCATTGGGAAGTAGTAAGATTATTTGCTCAGCCATATGGATTCACCAGTGATAATAGTCATCCGGGAATCGTATTGAGTGAGTCGAATTCATTTGAATTCTCCACCCCCACTCGATCTTCTGTCAATGATGTGTATCAGTATGTGATTGACGAATTAAAGAGCGCTGAAGCATTACTCCCCGCTGAAAATGGAGTGTATGCCACCACATGGGCAGCCAAGGCCTATCTGGCGAAGGTCTATTTCCAGATGAACGATTTTCAAAATGCATATGCCTATGCTCAGGATGTCATTCAAAATGGTCCGCACACTTTTGATGCGAATATCAATAACAGATATAGCCAGGATATTTCTCCGGAAGCTATTTTTTACACTGTGAGTGTGAGCGCTGCAGACAACAGGGCATCGACCTTTACAAGCCCGGGAATGTATTTTTCAGCTAATGATGTGGTTCCATTCATGAGGGCTTCAGAAGAGGTTGGATTATTATTGACTCAAGACACTAGTGATCTTCGATCAGCATGGGTGGAGCTCAGAGAAATTGGAGCAAATGAACAATATGTCTACACAAAATACAATCTGGACTACATGAATGTCGTCCATACGAGCTTGACTGAAATCATGCTGATTGCTGCAGAATCAGCCGGACAGCTGAATACCAACCTTCCGGTCGCTATTGATTACATCAATCAAATCAAAGAGCGAGCGGGTGTTAGCCCATTAATTCCTGCTACAAGTGGCATTGGTGTCATCCAGGCGGCAAGAGAAGAACGCCGAAAGGAATTTTGTGGTGATGGTTTACGTGTTCATGATCTAAAAAGAAGAGGTGTTTTAGGAGAAGATATCATTATCAGGGGAGCGCCTTGGGATTGTAATGGTATGGTCCTTCAGTTTCCGGCATCTGAAATTACGGTAGATAACTTCGAATTAAACCCCGAAGGTGGTTGCAACTAAAAACAAAAGAACATGAAACAATCATTAGCTATATTATTTCTAGGCCTATTCTTTATTGGATTCACCTCTTGCGGAGAGGACGAACCTCTTGAAATAGGAGATCCTTCTAATAAGATAACCGGCATCACGGATGAGTTTGAATTGACGCGTGTGTTGATTTTTGACAATAACACCCCTTTTGATGACAACTCCCTGGACATATCTCAAACAGTTATTGGCGAGACACCCATGGTCATTTCATTTGACGGTGAGACTGCCAGATACGAAGTCCAAGCCGGAACATCCAGAAACATTTTTGGAGAAGGCGGTGTATGGAGCTTTGATGACCCTCAGTTCCCCACTTTCCTTACCCTTAGTGCTGATTCCGGAGGTCCTTTTGTCAGTTCCAGACTACTGCAGACGATCCGGCCACAAGATGACCAATTACAATTTTCGATTGATGCCGGTTGTGATGGAAGTGCCCTGACCTACGAATATTACTTTACCAGAAAATAAGCGAACATGAAATATATTCTAACTATTGCTTTAAGTGCTATCGTGGGTGCATTATCCGCTCAGGTAGCATGGGTAGAACCTACCCCTATCGATCCGGAAGCACCGGTGACTTTATATGCAAATTTAAATCAGTCGGAGTGTCCGGATTTGGCTACAGCAGGAGTGGATCTTTTTATTTGGACGTGGAAACCTGCAGAGTTAGTAGCAGGAAGTGCTTTAGCTAACGGAACTTGGGACAGCTCAAATGATGCCCTAAAAATGACTGATGAAGGAAATGGAATTTTCTCTTATACACTGACACCCACAGAATTTTATGAAGTGAGTGGTGATCAGGTCTTTGAAGAAGGTTTCTGCTTTCTGGTAAAAGCAAAAAACGGAGCAGGTGGATTAACTACCTGCTCAGAGGATAAAACGGAGGATTTGTGCATTGAAGTGGAGCCCCCTGTTTTGTTCCGACCTAAGGTCTATTCCTTACCACAATCTGTTGTAGCAGATTCTATTCCGGTAAATCCAAAGGAGGTTTTTACCTTGATTTACAATCATAACTTGGAGCAAAAAGCAGGTTTAGTGGATGCCAGTAGCTTTTATGTATTCGCAAGAGCCTTTGGTACTGATGGCAATTTGTATCAAATTGCTCCACCAAATCAAATCTCAAATACGCCATCTCTAAAAATGAATAATGATGGAAGAGATTATCATTATTGGACTGTAGTGCCGGAAGATCTCTTTGCTGATGTTCTACCAGCCGGAGTACAACTCTCTTCATTAACCTTACAAATTGCCAAAGAAGGTGCCACCAGTGGAAACGACCTGGTAGATGGAACCTTTGATTACATATTCCAATGCAATAACTAAAAACCATATTAAAACCTTGATTATGAATAAAACTTCTACACTTTTGTTAGCCTTGTTTGCTATGATAGGCTGGCAACTCAACGCTCAAAATCTTGTGAATGTCAATGTAACCGTTGATGCTTCTCAAGAGACCGTGGATCCTACAGGGGTGCACGTTGCCGGAAACTGGGATCCCAATAACGAATGGAATCCTGCCGCTTTCCCTATGAATGACAATGGAGACGGAACCTGGTCACTTACACTACAAGTAGCCGAGAATTCAACTTTCGAATATAAGTTCCTCCTAGGAAACGACTGGGGACTTGGAAATGAAGGTCTTCCTGATGGTGCGATCTGTACTGTTGGAGATGGCAACACAAACCGTACGATGACTGTTGGAACAGAAGAGATCACTATGCCTACAGTTTGTTATAACTCTTGTGCATCTTGTAAAGGCGCCGATGAGTATACGGTTTCTTTTGCTGTAGATTTATCTCAACAACCTACTGTTTCAGATTCTGTATTCCTTGCCGGTGATTTCAATGGTTGGTCAAACGACAACATGTTGATTAGCTATAAAGGAGATTCTGTATTTGCTGTGGCTTTAAACCTTGCAGCAGGAGATTACGGTTATAAATTTAAAAACGGCCCTGATGGATGGGAAGGAACCATTCCTGCAGAATGTAATGTAAATGGTAACAGAAGTGTTTCTGTTGTAGACCAAGATATCGATCAAGGAACGGTTTGTTTCGAGTCTTGTGAAGCTTGCGGAGGTCCTGTAGAGACGACTACCGTAGTATTCCTGGTAGATATGACCAATGAAGGAATCATCTCAGGTATTTCTGATAGTGGTGTGCACGTTGCAGGAAGTTTCCAGGGTGAAGCCGGATTCGGTGGTGACTGGAACCCGGGTGCATCTACTATGACAGATTCTGACGGTGACAATGTATATGAACTTGTCGTTACGCTCCCTCAGGGATCTTATGAGTACAAGTATTTGAATGGTAATAACTGGGGAACAGAAGAATCTATTCCTTCTGCATGTGTTTCCAACGGAAACAGAGCATTAGAAGTTACGACCGGTGCAAATGACACTACTTTCGTGGGTCCGATTTGTTATGCAACCTGTGAGGGAAGTTGTCCTCCGGTATTGGATCCGGTAGCGGTAACCTTCCGTGTAGATATGATTAATGAATTTGTGAGTGGTGATGGCCTTTACCTTACAGGTACAGTTTTAATACCTGCTTGGAGAAGAGATTCCTTATTGATGACAGAAAATGGTTCGATTTCAGGTATATATGAATATACAGTGATGCTTCGTCCTGGCGAGTACTTCTACAAATTCGTCAACGGAGGTACAGAAGCCACTGAAGAAAATGCTGACTTTATTGCCGGTGGATGTGGTGTAGATAACGGATTTGGAGGTTCGAACAGAGTGTTGAACATTCCTGATGAACTAGCAGGCTTAGATACTATTCTTCCTGCTTATATCTACAATTCTTGTGATATCAGTGGTCGTGTTTCCACAAATAACTTGACAACTGCAGAAAATTTATCATTCTTCCCGAACCCACTTTCTGATGTTTCTTATTTAAGATTTGATCAGAATGGAAATAGCAAGCATACTGTAAGAGTTTTTGATCTTACCGGTAAGCAAGTTTGGGAGCAGAGAAATATCCAGGGCAATCAAGTTCAATTGAATGCCAGCGACTTCCAGAAAGGTATGTTTATTGGCGTCATGACAAATGACCGTCAGGAAAAAGCTACTTTCAGGTTTATTGTACAGTAAAATTGAGAGATTTCACTGCAGTGCAGAGCCGCATCCTCATGGGTGCGGCTTTTTTTATTTCCAGACGACGGAATTCTATTTTTTTCGCTTTCCGCAAATGGGTTTTTGTATCTTAATGTACAAAGTACACTAAATACCACTCAATGAGACTGACCGCATTATTACTCTTATTTCTTTATCCCTTTTGGGCAACGGGACAGATTGTCTCCACTTCGCCTCCATTTCCCACCTCTGACCAGGCATTAACCTTTGTGTTTAATGCCCAACTCGGATCAGGAGGTTTAGCCGGATATGACGGGGATGTTTATGCTCATACCGGAGTCATTACGGAAAATAGCAACTCACCATCCGATTGGCGCTACGTGAAAACGGATTGGGGGCAGAACACCCCTGAAACACGTTTAGAAAGGATTGGCACCGATTTGTACCAGCTTACCATTTCACCGGACATCAGAACCTTCTATGGGGTCCCTATGAATGAGGGCATTGAAGCCGTTTCTCTTGTATTTCGTTCTGATCAGGCCGTTAATGGGAATTACCTGGAAGGCAAAGGTGACGGATTTACAGATATTTTTATCGATTTGTATGATGAAGCCACCGGCTTTTTATTTCAAAGAAGACAACCGGCCAGTCAAAATGTGTACGAGGAAGGGGAAAATATTTTTGTTGAATTTTTCACCTCACAAAATGCTGATATCCGAATCTTTGATAATGGCACCTTAGTAAGTGAAGCGCTCGCAACCACTTCTCTGAAAGATACGCTGACAGCCTCTTCCGTAGGCAATCATGAGCTTGTATTTGAAATGACGAACGGGAATATCGGAACGGTCAACGACACCTTCAACTATGTCGTGCCCGGCCCTACCCCGGTCGCCCCGTTGCCGGATGAGTGGCAATTAGGAGCCCATAACATTACAGCAGATAGTGTGCGGTTCGTAATGGAAGCACCAGGTAAATCTTCAGTTTGGCTCTACGGTGATTTTACCGGCTGGAAATTGGATATCGAAAACTACGCCATGCAGCAAACACCCGGTGGAAAATATTTCTGGCTAGACGTGGGAGGCCTGGTAGAAGGTCAGTTCTATCGCTACCAGTATGTGATTGATGAAAATTTATACCTGGCCGATCCCCTATCCGAAACTGTGCTGGACCCCAATCAAGACCGTTTTTTAGGGAATACCTGGCCGGGACTACCAGACTACCCTCAAGCAGCTTCCGGCTTGGTCACTTTGTTGAAGAATGGAGGCTACGAGTATGACTTCCAATTTGATCGGGTGGACTATTCCAATGAAGAATTAGTCATCTACGAAATATTAGTCCGAGACTTTGTCGATGCTCAAGATTTTCAAACCCTCACGGACACCTTGGATTATTTTCAAAAGCTAGGGGTGAATGCGATACAGTTAATGCCCATCAATGAATTTGAAGGAAACCTCTCATGGGGATACAACCCTTCCTTTCATGGAGCCATAGACAAATACTACGGAAGACCGGAAGATTTGAAAGCTTTGATTGATGCTGCCCATTCAAGAGGTATCGCGGTTATTATTGATGTGGTATACAATCATGCATTTTCACAATCCCCTCACTGCCAAATGTATTGGGATGCTGCCAATTTCAGACCGGCTCCGTCAAACCCCTGGCTCAATGTGACCGCCCGACATCCCTTTAATGTGGGGTATGACTACAACCATGAATATGAGGGAACACAACGCTATGTTAAAACGACTCTGGAGCGGCTCTTGGAAGAATACCAGGTGGATGGTTTTCGGTTTGACTTAAGCAAAGGATTCACGCAAAGACAATCCAATGATGTCGGTCAATGGAATCAATATGACGCTCCGAGGATCGCCCGATTAAAAGATTATGCCGATTATATATGGAATCTCCATCCGGGGGCCTATGTCATCCTCGAACACCTGGGAGGAGATCAGGAAGAAAGAGAATTGTCCAGCTATGGCATGATGCTTTGGAATAAACAAACAGAACCCTATAATGAGGCGACCATGGGCTTCCATAGTGGAGGTGGGTCTGATTTCTCAAGAACTTACTATCCCAGAAGAGGCTTTCAGGAGCCCCATTTGATTTCCTATATGGAAAGTCATGATGAAGAAAGATTACAATACAAGAACGAGGAGTTTGGAAACTCCTCAGGCAGTTACAATATCAGAGAATTATCCATAGGCTTAGATCGAATCGAGGCGGCTACCGCCTTCTTCTACGCCATACCCGGACCCAAAATGCTTTGGCAATTTGGCGAACATGGATATGATTACTCGATCAACTGGTGCACCAATGGAACCATCAACCCTGATTGTCGCACAGGATTAAAACCCATCCGATGGGATTATTATACCCAACCGGATCGTTTCGACTTGTGGAAAGTAACGGCAGATA
>CAZGGG010000045.1:21230-21958 GCA_964525165.1 uncultured Saprospiraceae bacterium
GTAGGGCAGGATGTCATTGTGTTAGGGAATTTTGATGTTCAAGCGCAAACGGTAAGTCTAGATTTCCCTCAAACCGGAAAATGGTATGAATTCTTTAGTGGTGATTCTATAACCCTAAATGACTTAGCCTTTAGCGAGACATTTGAGCCCGGAGAGTATCGACTGTATCTAAGAAATAAAATTGCACGCTCGAGTGACCAGATTACGTCTACTTTTGCCGTAAGGCTGAAAGATACAAGGCTGCACCTCTATCCGAATCCAAGTGTAGACGATATAACGATAGAGTGCTATGGTCCTCTGCAACAAGATCTGCAGTCTGTTGTGGTAATGAACGCTTCCGGACAATTCATTAAAGAATGGCGCTACACTCAAGGTCAGAGAAAAATAAGTTTGAGGGTCTCCGACCTTCCTTCCGGACAGTATTTTATCATTCTCGAAGGGAAAAACACCTACGGAGTGGAAAGCTTTTATCGGGCAGAATAAGGATTACTTGCCAAAGAATTCTAGTAAAATAAACGGCGTTTGCCGCGACCAGGCCAGTTCATCGTGACTGGCCTTTTTATTGTGTATCCAACTGTAGGCGAATCCTTTCTGATCCAGAGCCTGCATGAGAGCATCATTTCCCGACTGCAGCAAAGCCTCTAAACCATTGCCTCCATTGTATAAAATGATTTGCTCATCTCCCTTTGGCGTCCACGATTGCACCTTAGGGAGATAGTCATAAGGGC
>CAZGGG010000045.1:21968-23287 GCA_964525165.1 uncultured Saprospiraceae bacterium
GCCGATTTGAAAAGCAGAAGACAAGCAGGCCGCTTTACTGAATCGATGGGGCAATTCCAGCAGGCACATCATACTCACCAGACCGCCCATGGAAGCGCCCATAACCGCCGAATTTTCCCTTTCAATAGAAATTTGATACTTCTGCTCAATAGAGGGGATCAACTCCTGATCGATCCAGGATAAGTAAGCAGTGCCTTTAGTGCCGGGGCTATATTCCGCGTTTCGATCTTTGGAAGAAGAAATGAATACCGCTAAGGTGGGTTCAATCCATTGTTGTTGTTCCAACTGAAATAAAAAGTCATCTACCAGCCATTCAATGCCCAGAGTGCTTAAACGTGGATCAAAAGCATTTTGCCCATCATGCACTACGATAAAATTGGGGCTCATCCCTTCTTTTAGTGTTGCCGGTCGATAGAGATAAACGGCGCGCGGATCAATTCCGCTAAAGTCGGGTTGCAAAGTATCTATATTACCCACCACATCGGAACGAAAGCGGAACTTTTGATCTTTCCACTCCTCCACTTTCACTCGAAGGCTGGTGTCTCTATTGATCAAAACGGAAGTGCTGACTAAAGGAAAGCCTTCGGCGGATACTCTTTCAGTAGCCCAGCTGCCTCGGGTGACTTTAAAATTGATGGCGGTACCGGAGTCTACTTCAAATGTCGTATGATACATCCCTTTGCCTTCATTCTGCAACATTCGGCCATCCGGAGCCCAATTACCAAGTACAGTGGGTTCTCCGGCGAGGTATAATGAATCGTTATAAGTTTCTAACGGTATCACTTCAATTTTAACAAGTTGAGATTGCGCAAAAGAACCGGATGCCATCAAAAGAAACACTAGTTTATAACAACCTACTAACATTTCACGTAACATAGTGTGGTATTTTATCCCTTGAACAATGTTATGAATTTTGGAGCAGTACTTTCAAATTCTATGAAAGCAATCTTGAAAGATTCATACAAAACACGAAGCATATGAACTTTACTACTCCTCCACTTGGCTTTTAGCTCATTCAATTTATTTAGAAAAAAGTTGTACCTTAAGTACTTATTGTATCTTTAAATATAGTTTATGAATAACAAGTTTTTGATTGTATCTCTTTATTTGATTCTATTGATGAATCAATCTTGCACGGCACCTGAAGATTTTGGCAGGCTGTCATGGTTTGATTTAGACGATCCTGCCTATAATTTCGATTGTGGTTCATTTGAAAATTTCCACATACTTGGCGATCGACAGAATTTTAATACGTGTTGCTCTTTGGAGATACCCCAAAATTTAAGACAGTATCTTAGGTTAGGTTTTTGCTAAAGAAT
>CAZGGG010000046.1:0-3256 GCA_964525165.1 uncultured Saprospiraceae bacterium
TCTGGCCACTGACCATCCGCCGAAGGCGGACACAACTGAAAACTGGTTACTATCGGCCTTTTTCCTAAAGGCGGGTTCTTGTTTGATCAAAGCCCCCTGCGGCGCCCATAGTGTCCATAATCTAGTCCTCTGAGGATTGCTGTCCATTTAAGACATACGCTTCAAAAATTTGAGCCAGTTCCACAAACTGCTCCACCTCCATTTGTTCCGGTCGCAAGGTGAGGTAAGGCAATTCTGCCAAGGCTTCTTTTGAAAATAGTGGTTTCAGGCTGTTACGAACCATTTTTCTGCGCTGTCCAAAAATGGAACGGACCACAGTTTGCAGGTATTGAAACTCCCCATGATAAAGGGGCTCAGACTTTCGGATACAATGAATGACTGCTGAATCCACTTTGGGTGGCGGCGCAAAATTGCCGGGAGCGATATTCATCACTTTCTCTACATCATAGTACACCTGCGTCATCACACTTAAGGTACCGTAAGTCTTCGTACCCTTTCGGGAAATGATGCGATCTGCCACTTCTTTTTGAAACATGCCGACCATTTCCGGAATGAAGGCTCGTGTTTCGAGCATTTTGATGATGATTTGAGAAGAGATGTTGTACGGATAGTTACCGATGAGGACAAATGGGTTTCCGTCAAAGACTTCAGCGAGATCGACCTTGAGAAAATCTTCGGCTATAATCTGATCTTTTTGGAGGGAGAGCTCACTTTCGTCCAAAAGATACTCGATCATATCCCGGTCGGCTTCCACAACCTTCAGATGGATGTCTTGGGGTAGCAGATAAGAGGTGAGTGCGCCTTTCCCGGGCCCGACTTCGAGGACATTGTGAGTGCTCGAATAAGACGAGACATGGGCTATGCGCTCTCGGATATGCGGATTGGTTAAAAAGTGTTGGCCAAAGGATTTTTTTGCTTTCACGTGCTTCGGGTGATTTTGCTATCTTCGTTCGTGTTGAATGACTGCAATTTACGAACTCAAATTAGGATACTACTATGTCAGATGCACTCTTGAAGATCGGATTTACCATGGGGGATATCAATGGTATTGGCCTGGAGGTGACACTGAAGGCCTTGCGGCATGTCAAGATCTTTGAATATTGCATTCCCATTATTTACGGAAGTGGGAAGATTGTGTCCTATCATAAGAACATCTTGGATGATGAGGCTTTTGATTTCAATAATTGTAACCAATTGAATGAGGTGCGACCGGGGCGTGTGAATATTATCAACTTGTGGAATGAGAGTTATAACATCACCCTTGGCAAACCTACAGAAGCCAGTGGTCAGGTAGCGCTACGCTCTTTGGAGGCGGCGGTAAATGACTTAAAAGAAGGCTCCATTCATGCTTTGGTGACTGCACCCATCAGCAAGCAAGCGATGCAAATGGCAGGTTTCCCTCATGTCGGTCATACAGAATTTCTAGCCCAGGCAGCCGGAGCCAAGGAAGCATTGATGTTGATGATCAGCCGGCAAATGAAATTGGGATTGGTCACGGCTCATGTGCCTTTAATGAATGTTCCCGCCTTGATTACTAAAGAATTGGTTCAAAAAAGAATCAGTCAGTTTGAAAAAGCATTAAAAAGAGATTTTGGTTATGAACGGCCGACCATTGCTGTAATGGGTTTGAACCCCCATGCCGGAGATGAGGGTTTGATTGGAACAGAAGATAATGATATGATTCGTCCGGCCATTATAGAGGCCAAAAAGTCGGGGTCTATGGTGATGGGGCCATTTTCCGCCGATGGCTTTTTTGGGTCCGGGCAGTATAAAAAATTTGATGGCATTCTGGCGATGTACCACGATCAGGGCTTGATTCCTTTTAAAGCGCTTTCCTTTGGTGATGGGGTGAATTATTCCGCAGGATTGAATATGGTGCGGACCTCGCCGGATCACGGTACGGCCTTTGAGATTGCCGGCAAGAATGAAGCCGATGCAGGTTCGATGGTGCAAGCAATTTTCACTGCAATAGATATCGTGAAGGAGCGGCAACGGTATGCGGCGGCGCAAGCTTGAAAAGACCTGAGACTGAGGACAGCAGACGGCAGACGGAGCCGCCCACAGCCGTGAATGGCAACTTGAGCGTCCATGTAGACAGGATATCGGTAAGATTTGTTCTATGGGCCCTAGGTCTGCACAGCTTAACGCTTTTTTATAGTTAACACCATTCAATGAATAAATAGATCTTTTAAAATAGAAAGGCTATATCCTGTCGGAACCTGAGGAGTACTCGTTAAAATTTGGATTATAATGTGGATCTCGTTTCAGAACGCATTGCAATGCGTTCCTCCGATTTTGCTCATTGACCGAACCCTCCTATTTTTTTGATAAGGAAGATTAGCGGGCCTACAGCCCTTGAAAACTATTGGCTATTGTCCTGGGGCTCACGCCCCAGGCTAATAAGGGTCGCGCCTTCAGCGCTCTTTTATCAATAGAGTCATTCAAGATCAATGTGGAAATATTTCAATGAGATTGCGGGTCGGAGCCCTGACGCTCGTTTTACTCGGTCAGTACACAGCCAGTAATGACCCTATAAGATAGAAGATAAAAGGGCTGAAAGCCCGTACCATATTAGCATAGGGCGAATGAAAATGAGCCCTATGTTTAAGGTTGTCATAGTTAAAGGGCTGTAGGCCCGCTAGTAAAATTTTTAATAATTAAAGGTGAAATGGAATTTATTGGACCGAAAATAAGTTGAGATTTTATCTAAATCTGTTAACTATGTCTGTATCTATTTTCTCCATTTATGCTCACATTGTCTTTTCAACTAAATACAGGAAAAATATAATTCCAAAAACGAACCAACCCTCGCTCAATCGATTATTGGTTCATATGATTGGGAAAAGAGGTGGTAAAGCCATTGCAGTGAATGGAACTCAAAATCATATTCATATTCTTTGCATTCCTCCAAAAGAAATGCCTTTCACAAAATTCGTTTCTGAATTAAAAACAGGCAGTACCCGAAAGTTAAGATCATTGGGAACCACCTCTTTTTCTTGGCAAAGAGGTTATGCTGCGTATTCTGTGGAACCCTCTAGGGTTGAAACCGTTAAAAGTTACATAAGGAATCAAGAAAAACACCATGAATCTCAATCGTTTGAAAAGGAATTAATTGAAATATTACAGAAACATAATATTGATTTTCAACCCTCTTATCTTTTTGATAGGGAAGATTAGCGGGCCTACAGCCCTTGAAAATTCTTGGCTATTGTCCTGGGGCTCACGCCCCAGGCTAATAAGGGTCGCGCCTTCAGCG
>CAZGGG010000046.1:3356-23260 GCA_964525165.1 uncultured Saprospiraceae bacterium
GGGCTGAAAGCCCGTACCATATTAGCATAGGGCGAATGAAAATGAGCCCTATGTTCAAGGTCCCCAATATTCTTAGGGCTTTAGGCCCGCACAGCCTGGAGCGCTCAAGGCTATCTTACCGATGGCAGGCCACCATATATTTTTGAAAAGCTAATAAGTCTTGGCCCAAGAAGGCCGAGCCAGAAAAGAAAAAGTCAAAACCGCCCAAAACAGATTAGGTTGGTTAGTCCTATTATCAAAATCAACGTGATTGGTTTATTGGGCTTTAGGCAGTTTTGACTCGATGAATATAGGAATAATGGTTTAGTTATCCATATATCTGGACCTCCGATAATTGTCAGGAAGTACCAGAACTTCATCATTAATAGTTTCCAAAACCGTGCCAGTTTTTTCAATTTCTGAAGCTTTAAGAAGGTCAAATTTGTTCAATCCAAACTTTTCTACCAAGCCTATTAATTTTTGAGCATACTTTGGATCTGTTGCATATCCACAATGCTTCAATCCGCGGGCCCATGACTGATAGTCTGTGCGGGGCAGGTGAAACAATTTTTGATAGTAGGGGGTATGCATTAAGAAATCAGTATGGTCCAGATAGGAGTCATTAGGTTCTTCATAAGATCGGAAGCAGGACTCGAGCAGTCGACCTTTATCATCGTAGTCGTCATCCTCATGATAATACGTATCTCCCCTCCAATAGGCTTTACATTTGATACCAAAATGATTGTTGGCACGGGTCGCCAAAGCACTGGTGCCGCTATTGGACTCATGAATCCCTTGTGCTAATATAATGCTCGCCGGAATACCGGATCGATGCATTTCCATCACCGCTATGGATGCATATTGATCTACATAGCGCATGGTCAAACGCTCCTTTTCATCCGAATGCGTGAATGCTAAGCCCAAAAACAAGCAAAAAAGTAGTAAAAATTGCTTCATAAATGCCGAATCTTCCCTCATCAACTGTTCAAATAATATGCCAAATCTATCTACTTCTTTTTTTCAAAGCTTCCCCTTTTTGACTTTCGTCAAATGCACCTCTGTCATATACTTTATGTCCGTTTACGAAGGTCTGCTGTACCCGACCCTGAAATTTTGTTCCTTCTAAAGGACTCCAACCGCATTTATATAGGATGTTCTCTTTCGAGACGGTCCAGGGATCTTGTAAATCCACCAATGTAAGGTCGGCTTTGTACCCTTCTCTGATGAAGCCACGGTCCTCAATATCATAGAGGATGGCGGGATTATGAGCCATTTTTTCCGCTATTTTCTCCAAAGTAATCTTTCCCTGATGGTAAAATTCAAGCAGTACGCTTAAGCTATGTTGTACTAATGGCGCGCCGGACATAGACTTGAAATAGGGCTGATCCTTTTCTTCCACGGTATGAGGGGCGTGATCCGTCGTTATGAAATCGATGCGATCATCTAAAAGCGCTTCCAAGAGTCCGTCTTTGTCTTTTTGGGTTTTGATGGCCGGATTCCATTTAATGCGTGTTCCTAAACGATCGTAATCTTTATCTGTGAACCAAAGGTGATGAACGGAAACCTCTGTAGTAATTCTCTTTTCAGAAAGAGGAATATCATTTCGGAACAAGTCGGTCTCCTTAGCGGTGGTTAAGTGCAGGATATGCAATCGGGCGTTGTGCTTTTTGGCCAACTCAATAGCGCGTTCCGTCGCTTCGTAGCAAGCGGCTTCGGATCGAATTATGGGGTGGTACTTTACCGGAACATCTTCCCCGTATTCTTCGCGGAAGCGTTCCTCATTCTCTACGACGGTACTTTCTTTTTCTGAGTGAATCGCTACAATGGTCTCCCCGGAATGTTCGAATAGTTTTTCCAACATTTCCGGACGGTCGGCCAGAATATTTCCCCGGTCAGAAAAATATAAGCCATCATCTGAAACGGCTAGGAGGTCAGAAGTATCCATTTGGATGACTTCATCCATATTGCTCTCGTTCACACCCAAGAAGAATCCGTAATTCGCCAATGATTTTGCGGAAGCAATCTTGTACTTTTCATCAAGTATTTCGCGGGTGAGTGCATTGGGTCGTGTATTGGGCATATCGATAAAAGAAGTCACACCCCCCGCGACAGCTGCCTTGCTTTCGGAATGAAGATCAGCTTTGTGGGTCAGGCCGGGATCCCTAAAATGCACCTGCCCATCAATGATACCGGGAAATAAATACAAGCCGTTGGCATCGATGATTTGATCTGCGTCTTTGACCTCCACTTCGCCCACAGCAGCAATTCGGTCTCCCTGAATCAATACGTCGCCTTTTTGGAGGCGGCCTTCATTAACAATGGTGCAATTTTGGATTAGAATGCTGGACATAGGGTGCGTTTGATAGTGCGAAATAATTTCCTACAAATATGAGTCTTTTTGAAGGCTTAAGGAAAAATGAACCTATTGGACCACAGCCTGAATTCCCAATAAGTGTTTTTAATGCATTGCGCAGGGCGCAAAATGTTCGGGTAACCTACAATTAACACAAAGCAAAATTGGCCATCTAGGCAGAATGGGGAACAAAATGTATATTTGCAGCTTGAATGAACATACTAGAAGGATTTAGGCTATGAAAACGACAGAAGACAAAGGGCTAAAGACCCGATACAGCGATGAAGAGCTCAAAGAATTTGACCTCTTGTTGGACGAAAAACTAGAAAAGGCTAAAGAACAATTAGCCTATTATGAAGAGATCCTGGAGGAGCAGGCCAATAATTCGGATGCTAAGGTGAAGGGCTTGGATGATGGTGCCAGTACACAAGAAACGGAGGCGACCGCTCGTATGGCGGGACGAACCCGAAAGCATATAGAGCATTTGCAAAATGCAAAGATCAGAATCCAAAATAAAGTTTATGGGGTGTGCCGGGAAACCGGAAAGCTTATTTCCAAAGAGCGTTTGCGCGCCGTCCCTCATGCTACTTTGAGCATTGAGGCCAAGAAGGCACGAAAATAAACGACACAAAGTAAAAGAGATCAAGGGGGTATCGACTGACGACTACCCCCTTTTTATTATTTTTGATTCATGAATAAAAAGGCCTCTCAGACCCGCATTGTTGTAGCGATCATCTTTGGTGTGTTGATCATTGATCAGATTGTCAAGATCTGGATCAAAACCCATTTGAGCTATGGGGAAGAATTTTTAATCTTAGGACAAGAATGGGCGCGCATTCACTTTGTAGAAAACGAGGGGATGGCTTTTGGTTTGTCTTTTGGAGGTGCCTGGGGGAAGTTGATTCTCTCTTTGTTTCGGGTAGGTGCGGCCATCTTTTTGATTTACCTGATTCGTTCCCTAATCAAAATTGGAGAGCGTACCGGTTTGTTGGTCAGCATTGCTTTAATCTTTGCCGGAGCAGTGGGCAATATTATTGACAGTATTTTTTATGGCTTGATTTTCTCTGCCTCTACCTATCATGGGGATCCCGCGGTCTTGTTTCCGGAAGGCGGCGGCTATGGTTCGGTGCTAATGGGGAAAGTGGTAGATATGTTCTATTTTCCCATGATCGATACCAGATGGCCCGAATGGTTGCCTTTTATAGGAGGAGATCGTTTTGAATTTTTTCGACCGGTATTCAACGTAGCCGACTCTGCGATTACGGTAGGCGTCTTTTTACTGTTACTGTTTTACCGGGATTTCTTTAAGAGCAAGAAGGAGAAATAAATACTGTTGGTAGTGAGTGGGATGGGAGGCTCGTGAACTGAAATTTTGGGATGGGACAGTGACACTTGCCGTAGATTGTAAAAATTACTGTTCGATATTCGTTTTTTCTGCAGCCATGAAATTTTCAATTGCCGTTTCCGCTTTTGATACGGTAGGATAGTCGATTGTGTAATACACATACTTACCTTCCCGTTTTGCGTGCAGGATGCCTGCCAGCCTCATGATGCGCAAATGTTGAGAGGTGATCGACTGCTCAATGCCTAAAGACTTATAGATCTTGTTGACATTGATCGTACCCTTGGTATCGATGTACTCCAGAATTTTTAGCCTCAGAGGGTGGGCTAGGGCTCGCAAAATCTCCACAGAGGTTTTGAGCCTTTCATTGTTGAAAGTGACCTTCGTCCGTTCCATACGTTTTCTTTTTATAAATGACCTTAGTATTAGCAAATATGCATATAAAAAAAGATAATACAAAGCTCACTGACGCAGTGGAATCTATGAGTCAAGCCCTAATTGCCCCTATCTCTTTGACAATCAACAGCTTATTGCTGTAAAAATTTCTTGAAAAAAGTTTGTAATGGTCTATGTATCAGTAGGTTTAGGTTGTCAACGTAAAGTAATGGTTTAACCCGCTAGATCCTCTACCAGGCGGCTGATCTGGCTCAATCTGTCCTTGTCTAAGGAGTAATAGATGAACTTACCATCACGGTCTGTATTGACCACTCCTGCCCGACGTAAGATCGCCAAATGCTGTGAAGCGACACTCTGTTCTAACCTCAACTTGATATAAATATCCGTTACCGTAAGCGAGTCGTTCTCTTCCAATAAATTGATGATGCGTTGACGAAGCTTATGATTGACGGCTCTCAACACCAATACAGCCTTTCTCAGGTCAGCATAATCCAAATGTATGTCCTTACCGCCCTGGCGAAGTGTAACATTCTCGTTTTTCTCTTTACTCATTGTCGTAAATTTATTTCATGGAATACATTTGACCTTAATGCATAAACTGTACCAACTTTTTTAATACAAAGCAGGATGCAAGTGTAAGTCCCTGTATTACAATGATATTTACCTACGAAAAAGTTCTATTCCGACTTCTTCGAAAGTATAACGAGCGGATTCAGAGAAGTGTTTTTTTGCTCTTGGTAATATTGGGGGGTTTGATATAATTGGGTTCCACCCAGCGCAGATCCGCAAATTCCTTTTGCCGAAAGGCTGTGAAAGCCAAACCTCCCATATGCCGCGCATCTGATCTCAATGCTATCAGCCGGATGTCCTCTTTGAAATCCAGCTGATTCAGCTTTTTACTTCCATCACCACTACAATAAATACGATCGTAATCCGAAAAAGGATGAAAGGAATCGGTCTGTAAGATATATGGGCCTGCTTCCTGAATCGTTTCTCCTGATGCGTTGATGGCTTTCGTGTACACCTCCATCCTGCGCGCATCGATCATAGGCATATGAAGGGCATGGGGCTCCGGATATAATTGCCTGGATACCTGAGCCAGGATGTTCAAACCCGATAAGGTAATTAAGGGCAAGTCTAAAGCAAAGCAAATACCCTTAGCAGTCGAAAGGCCTACGCGCAATCCGGTATAAGAACCCGGACCGATATCGGCGGCTACAGCCGCTAAATCCTTTGCTTGGATGCTGGCTTCTGTAAGGCATTCTTGAATGAACACAGCCGTCTTTGCACTGTGTACAAAGCCTATTTCTTCGCGTTGCGCGACTAGTTCGTCGCCTGCAAATAAGGCTACCGAGCAGACGGCAGTGGCGGTTTCAATACACAGAATATATGGTTGGGCCATACGAGTTAGCCTTGAAGAATTTTTTGATAAGCCTTGTCATCTTTCAATAAGCGAATGGCCGATTTAATTTCCGGGTCAAAGTCTAGCCGTCTTTGAATGCGGCCTTCCTCATAACCATATCGGGAGATAATTTCTTCTTCGATCAAAGCAGTGATGATGGCTTCATACTGGCTAAGGTCTTTTTCTCTTTGCATTCGAATACCCTTTCGGGCAGAAGCAATTTCATCTTTGATCTCATTATAGTAAGCTTGCTCTTTCGCAGCTTTTTCAAGCTCGTCCAATTCTTTTTCTGAAGAGTATTTGAAATTGATTTCCTTACTGTCTAACCAATCGACAAAGGCATCAAATTCATCAAAATGATACTTCTCCCACTCCAAATCCTCTCCCAGTTTCTGAGTATAGCCATTGACATACTTAAAGATCAAGTGTTGTTTCTGAAGAGTTTTGACCAATTCACTTTCTTCTTCATTTTCAAGGGTCACATCCGGATGTACGCCTCCACCGTCCAAGACTTTACGACCATTTCGAGTGGTAAAAACAGCCCTTAAAGAGTCCGGAATATCTACAGGCTCACCATCCTCATATGCGACCGATTGGATACATCTTCCGGAGGGTATGTAATATTTACTGGTTGTGAGCTTGATGCGGCTATTATATCCGACCTCTCTCGTGTTTTGGACCAAGCCTTTTCCAAATGTTTTTTGACCCATGATGACCCCTCTATCGTAATCCTGAATCACACCGGATACAATTTCAGAAGCGGAGGCCGAACGCTCATCGACTAAAACCACCAGAGGCATGTCTTCAAATAAAACGGGATTGCGTGTTTTAAAAGTGCGGTCCCAGTCTCTGACCTTAGATCGAGTGGAAACGACCAGCTCTCCTTGCGGAATGAATAGGTTACAGAGATTAACCGCTTCCGAAAGCAGCCCTCCTCCATTATGACGTAAATCCAGAATTACCCGATCCATCTCCGGATGATCCTTTTTCAGTTCTTTGATGGCATTAGCAATATTGGAGCCTGCTCTTTGTGTAAAGGTGGTCAGGTTAACGTATCCCACTTGCTCATCCACCATTTCGTAATGGGGGACATTCGGTACATTTACTTCTTCCCGATCCAGCGTTACTTCAAATGGGACTTCACTCCCGGGTCGATCAATAGTGACTTTTAATCCGGTACCGGTAACGCCTCTCATCATCAAATTAACCTCTTCCGTATTCATTCCTTCGATGGAACGGCCTTCCACGGCAATGATCCGATCGCCGGCTTTTAAGCCCGCTTCATCTGCAGCATAGTTTTTATAAACCTGGGTGATGGTAATAAAGTCATCAATCGTTTCCACCTGAGCTCCGATTCCGTCGTACTTTCCTTCGGTCATGAATCGATAGCGCTCGATCTGATTTTCAGAATAATAAACGGTATAGGGATCTAGTGAATGCATCATAGCATCAATCCCGGTGCGCATGAGCTCTGCAGGGTCGAGCTCATCGACATAGAACTTATTCAGATCCTTGTAGATATTGGCGAAGATTTCCAGGTTTTTGGTAATCTCGAAGTACTTATCATTGTATTCACTGACCTTAGCGGCAAAAAGGACACTGATCAATACAACAAAGGCGGTAATTTTTCTCCACATAATATAGGTGTTATCGAAGACTCAAAATGCGATACTTACTCGTATTTAAGCGAAAAAGATCTACAGTTTATTTCAAAATCAAGATAAAAAGCCCCGAACAAGTTCCAAAAGGGCCTCCGGTTGCTCTGCATGTACCCAATGTCCGGCATTGGGAATCATTTCTATTCGAGCTTTTTTGAAGGCATCAAAGATGAGTTCATGATCGCCATCTTGAATATACCTGGACTTCGCTCCTCCAATAAACAGACAAGGTCCAAAATAAGGTGGATCGACGGGAATGCCGGCTAGAATATCTGAATAGTGCCGATACAGACTGTCGAGATTCATTTTCCATTCGTAGCCCCCTGAAGCATGGCGTTTCAAGTTTTTCATCAAAAACAATTGAATCCCTTTTTGAGGAATATGTTGGGCTAGGTGTTCTTGGGCTTCCGAACGGCTTTGGATCTGATCAATCGGCAAGGACCGCAAGGCTTCAAAAATCTCGTCATGTCCACTCGGATAAGTCTTTGGTGCGATATCTACGATGATCAAATGATCTACTCGTTCCGGGAAGGAATGCGCGAATTCCATAGCGACCTTTCCACCCATAGAGTGTCCCATCAGATGGACTCTGCCCCAGCCTTCGTGATCCATTAGAGATTTGACATCTTCCGCCATGAGCGGATAATTGATCTCTTCCTTCTGAAAGGAGCGACCATGGTTTCTCAGATCCGGTAAGATTACCTGAAATTGGTCGGCGAGTTCATTGGCAAAAGTGCGCCAGTTATCGGACATCCCAAAAAGACCATGTAAAATGACCAAGGGAGGGCCTTCACCATAGGATTTATAATACAGCTGATTCATTGCGCAGGATTGATTTTTTCCGAAAGGGGTATTCCTTTATAATGGCCAAAAGTATCAATTACTCTAAAACGGGCAAAAAGATCCTCACTGTACCAGTTTTCTTTTCGTGTTAGAGCGACAATCTTCTTGTGGATGGTATCCTTGTATGCAAAGCTTTTCAATTTTGCCTCACTTTCCCATATGCTGATGGTGGCTTGTTGGATCAAGGGCCATTCGCCCACTCCTTTGCTGAAGAGTACCCCTTCCGCCTGTTCGATGGCCCTACTGGATTTCGGTACATATTGCCAAAAGCGATGAAGCTTGTTCCAGCGCACGCTTGCCCTCGTCAAAACTGCCAAAGGTGCCTCAGGATGGCGATCCTCTGCTGCAGCAAAGGGTTGCTGTTGATCCCAGTAGCCATGACTTTGGATACAATGTAGTAAAAGATGTGCGGCTTCCTTTGCGTTCGAAGACCAGGAAGGCAGATAATGTTGGCCTTGAAGGTGGGCTCGAGCAGTAGCTTCATCCGGCCAAACCGCAAAGTAATGATAGGTGCTCCAGTCCGGCATCATACTGAACCCTTCGCCGGCACCACTACCCATATGTCTGCTGAATAAAGGCGGCTGCCCGTGGGCATCTAATTGCCGAGCGCCCATATCTTGAAAAGCTTTCCAGCGATCTTTCCAGCCGGAAAATCGATAGAAGGAAGAGGTTACATAGGCACCGGATTGCGTCATAGTATTCAAATAACAAAAAAGCCGACACTTAGATTAAGCATCGGCTGTTTTGTTTTGGTTGCTGTGTATTTATTTAGAAAGGTACAACTTTGATACCCACATTTAAGGGGGATACAGCATATCCGCCATCTCCATCTTCACTGAATAACCCGTTCAAGGCATAGTTCCCGTAAAGGTTGAACCATCCATAACCGATAGATCCGGTCAGGCCGTATCTGAAGTTGTTTAAGTTAAAGTCATCGTTGACCGTGACTTCATAGATATCATATTCTTGCTTGTACTGCGAATCCAAAAAGATTCCTGCAAATCCCCCTGCGCTCAATCGGAAGGACCGTTTATCATTGCTGGGATTGGTTTCAAAATGTAACTCCAAAGGCACATTCAGATACCAGGTTTGCAATTCATTTTTGTCGAAATCATCGATAGGATTCCCATTGATACCGACCGCATTGACAAAGGTCACTTGGCTGGTTCGATCCACCATACTTATGTCATTATCAAATCGATATTCGCTGTAGTCAAAGGAGATTCCCCACTTCAGGTTCACATACCCTTTGTACAAGCTGATTTTCTGCTTGAATAAGTGGAGACCTACGTTCCAAGAGCCCCATATTCTTTGGTCCATTGGGTTGATATCCCCTTCGATAGTGGGAAGGTCTTGGTTGGCGATATACAAACTCTTTCCAACATCCAACATGAACCATCGGGTGTTTACAGGATCAAATCTTTTTTCATCCTCTTCATCGTCATCCTCATCCCAATCAAAGTCGAAATCAAAGTCCATTTCTTTGCCATCTTTCATAATGATGACCTCTTCATTGTCTTCGTTTCCATCTTCATCTTCCAGAACAATGACTTGAATTTTCTTACCATCTCTTTCGATAACCGTCGTATCCGCTTTTTGCGCCCACAATGGCATACTCAGCGCAAGGATCAGGCTTAGCATTAAAGTTCTCATAATTTTTGGTTTTAGTAGGTTTTCAATTATTTGATGATCTCAGGAGTAATCGCTCTGGCAATTTGTTCTCCGTCAATCTCTTTGATCACATCATCGACCAGATCAAAGTCTCTGATTTTCAGATATCTTTTCGGTGAAATGCGTTTCAGTGGATCCAATACCGCGATATCATCGATGCGATCATTTACTCTTGTATTTCTTTTATATCCTTTCCAAGGTCGGTAGTAGATGACCTGAGTCTGGTTAGAAAATAATTCCGGTTCTAATTTTGCTGCAGGTAAGGTCGTGACCACAGGAAGATGGGATTGATTTTCCCGCTCTATATCTGCTTGTTGTCCGTTGTCCCCGTATACCAAGCCATACCAATCGAGATGGCGCTCCGGACTCCACGTTTGGACAGGCGCTTGCTTCTCAGTTGAATTTATTTGCTGGCCTTTCGGCAAAAGTTGTGCTACTTCCACCTGATGTTCCACTTCAGGAGTAGTTTCTATAATGCTATCCGCAAAAGCAGCATCGGGTTTGTCCTCAGGAGCGACCGCATTACTGAACCAAAAGGCAAAAGACCCGATGACCAAAGCCCAGCTTGCAGCGATGGCCCAGAAGGGCAATTTGAAAGTTCGTGCCTGAGGGACTTCTTGCATCAAAGATGCTTTGGGTTCAAAGGTCACTTCAGGGTCCGGCTGAACATACATCACCTTCATGGCTTGTAATTCAGCCGCAATTTCCGGATGGTCGTCCAGAAAGCGCTCAAACGAAAGCTGGTCTTCGTTTGAGAGGCTACCTTCCAGGTAGTCCATGGCATAGGCCTCGTAATTTAATGGATGTATTTTCATGATATTGTTTTCTCTACATTTGAGCGATGGCTTGTCCACCATCCATACTCAAAATGATTTCTTGTAATTTTTTTCTTCCTCTGAAGATGTACACTTTCACCTGACTCAAACTCATGTCTGTGATCGTGCTGATATCTTCGTAGCTGTAGCCTTCATAATCTCTCAGCAAGATGACTTGCTTCTGAGCCTCCGGCAGATAGGTCAAAGCTTTATCGATCAGATCTTTTAGATCCACTCTTTTCGCATCGCTATCCGATGAAGGATTATGAAGGGGTTTGATCGGAGTCTCGGGTTTCCGCTTTCGGAACAGATCGATCATCCGATTGTGGGCGGTTGTGAATAACCAGGACTTGATTTTTTCTACTTGAATCGTATCCTTTTTTTCCCAGAGCCGTTGGAAGGTCACCTGTACAATGTCCTCAGCATCTGCCCGATGCCGACAACTTTTGAGGATGTAGCGAAACACTCTGTCGCTGTACTCCTCTACATACTGGTTATATTCCTGAGGGCTCATTTGTAGGTATTACGGATGAAGGCAGGTAAAAGTTACAGTAGCCAAAATTTTTTTTGCAACTTGTCTGTTTCTATTCATGTTGCAAGGCTACCATTACTGAATAAACTGAAGATATGGCTTTTGAATTAACTTCAAAGTTCGACCCCACCGGAGACCAACCGGAAGCGATCAAACAACTGACACAAGGGATCATAGATGAAGAGCAGGCACAAGTCTTATTGGGGGTGACCGGGTCGGGAAAGACCTTTACGATAGCCAATGTCATTGCGGAATTGAATCGTCCGACTTTAGTGTTGACGCACAATAAGACGCTTACGGCACAGCTGTATGGGGAGTTTAAAGAGTTTTTTCCTGATAATGCGGTAGAGTACTTTGTATCCTATTACGATTATTATCAGCCGGAGGCCTACATTTCGATGAGTGACACTTACATTGAGAAGGACCTCAGCATTAATGAGGAGGTAGATAAACTGAGGTTGCGGGCTACTTCTTCTCTTTTATCCGGACGAAGAGATATTATTATCGTTGCCTCTGTTTCCTGTATCTATGGTATGGGGAATCCGGAAGATTATAAATCCGGTATCATACGAATCAAGGAGGGGCAGGTGATTTCCCGCAATACTTTCCTCTACAATCTGGTAGAAAGCTTATACAGCCGTTCAGAGATTGAACTTAAGCGAGCTACTTTCAGGGTCAAAGGAGATACAGTTGACATAAACCTGCCGTATGTGGATTATGGATACCGCATTACCTTTTTTGGAGATGAGATAGAACGGATCGATATTTTGGATGTGGAGAGTGGACGGACACAAGACCGCTTAGAGCATGCCGCCATTTTCCCTGCTAATTTATATGTGGCGCCGAAAGATAGGATGAAGGGTATTCTTCGGGAGATTGAAGATGAGCTGCACGAACAGGAAAAATATTTCGAACGAGAGCAACGATATATCGAAGCCAAGCGCTTGCATGAAAGGATCAATTTTGATCTGGAAATGATGCGCGAATTGGGCTATTGCAATGGGGTAGAGAATTATTCGCGATATTTTGATGGTAGAAGACCCGGTTCTCGGCCTTTCTGTTTGCTGGATTATTTTCCGGATGATTATTTGATGGTAATCGATGAAAGTCATCAGACTATTCCTCAGGTTCGTGGAATGTGGGGCGGTGACCGAGCCCGAAAGACCAACTTAGTGAATTATGGCTTCCGATTGCCATCTGCCATGGACAACCGTCCTTTAAGTTTTGAGGAATTTGAAAGCATGACCAATCAGGTGATTTTTGTGAGTGCCACACCGGGGGATTATGAAATGGAGCAGACCGGTGGTGTGATTGTCGAGCAGTTGATTCGTCCGACCGGATTATTGGATCCGCCTATTGAAGTCCGACCGACAGAGAATCAGATTGATGATTTATTGGAAGAGATCAGTATTCGAGTCGAGAAGGAAGAGCGCATTTTGGTCACTACTTTGACAAAGCGAATGGCAGAGGAGCTGACCAAATATTTATTGGATCTTAAGATTCGCACACGTTATATTCACTCGGAGGTAGATACTTTGGACCGGGTGGAAATCATTCGGGGATTGCGATTGGGCGAGTATGACGTATTGGTAGGTGTTAACCTTTTAAGAGAGGGATTGGATTTGCCGGAGGTGTCTTTAGTAGCGATAATCGATGCAGACAAAGAAGGCTTCTTGCGGAATGAGCGTTCACTTACCCAGACGGCCGGCCGTGCTGCCCGGAATGCGGATGGATTGGTCATATTTTATGCAGATCAGGTCACGCAATCGATGCAGCGGACCATTGATGAAACCAATCGACGGCGCGAGATCCAAATGGCCTATAATGAAGAGCATGGCATTACACCTGCGACGGTCTTCAAGTCCAGAGAAGATATTTTGAATCAAAAGTCGATACTGGATATTCGAGGGAAGAAAGCATATGTGGAACCCACAGAGAAAGATCTGGCTGCGGATCCGGTCATGGATTATATGGATCAGGATCAGATTGATAAGATGATCAAGGAAACGGAGCGACAGATGAAGAAAGCAGCGAAGGAATTGGATTTCATTGAAGCGGCAAGATTAAGGGATGAGTTGTTTGCCTTGAAAAAACGGAAAAAGGCTAGCGTATAACGGACCGCAGACCGCAGACCGCAGACGGTAGAGGGCAACGAGCAGGGTGCAGGGCCAAATTCGCTAAGTCACAGATGCCGACAAAGCGAAGCTTTCTTCAGCAGCGAACACGGCAACCCAATAACAGCATCATTATGCTCATCTATCTCACCTATCTCATCTGACCACTGACCACTAAAAAATGTCCGTCCCTGATATAGGTTGACCGCCCAAATGATAAGAACCTTCAAGCAGCCTACGTTTATCCAAAAATTCCTTCCAGGATCATAATGCCTGAAACAGCCGCCCCCGCACCGGACCAAAACAAGGTCCAATCTCGCTTGCGGATGAATAAGACAATGTCCAAAACCGCATATAGAATCAAAAAGGCCAGGACAATCAAGATTTGCCCTACTTCTAAGCCTACATTGAAGGCAAATAATTCGGCGACGATACTCTCGGTATCGGGGTGCAAACCACGAAAGAAGTTGCTAAAACCCATACCATGAATAAACCCAAAAAACAGGGCGATCAGGTAATTCCATTGAATGCCTTTTTGAATGGGCTTGCCGGCAATGCTCAAATTGTATATAGCCGTCAGGAATATCGTAATCGGAATCAGTGTCTCGATCAAATTTGCCGGAAGGCGAAAGATATCTAAAGCTGAGAGTGCCAGCGTGATTGAGTGTCCAATGGTAAAGGCCGTGACCAGAATTAAAACATTCTTCCAGGAAGACCAGAAATAAACAGCGCATAGCGTAATGATGAACAGCATATGGTCATAACCATTAAAGTCTGCTATATGCTCTAGTCCTAACTTAAAGTAAACACTAAATCCTTCCATTAATAATCGACATATTCAATTTTATGTAAAAAGCGAAGACCGATGGTCAATTCAACACTGACATTATAGATGTTCTGCTCGTTGATGAGGAAAGGATTGCCATTTCGATCGATCCCCCTTTGCTGCGGCAGAAATAATTGTCGCGTCAGATCGGGATGAACATTCAATTCAACAATCCCGGCTACAAATTCACTGAATGGAACTTCTAATCCGCCACCTACGGTGACACCCGCAATGATGCGCTGCACATATTGCTCCTGATTGGGTAGAAAATCCAAAAATCCCAGGTTCCAGTCGATGGTGTACTCTCCGCGAAGTCCAATGGAATAGTAGTATCGGGAAGCACCCCATTCAAATTTTTGCTTTCCACCAGCGGTTAAAACAGCATTGTGATAAACGGAGCGTATGGAGGTGGCAGGAATAATATTTCCTGAAAACGGGTTGAAGCCATTCCGAAAAATTTGTGCGCTCCCTCTTTGATGATAACCCGCTGCGGCAAACAGACTGAATTGTTCATTGTCATCAGCCGACTCGATAAAGATATCTCCCTGATAACCCAATAAGATATCGCGATTATTTAAGCCATTGAAGCGCTGCAAGCCCATGACCATGCCCCCTTTCACGCCAAAAGCATAGGATTGAGCGACCGCCCATTGAGCTCCCAACATCAATACTAAAGCTAGCGTAATCCATTTCAGTGCTCTCATGTGTTCAAAGTTAGAATTTTCCTATTAATGCACACGCAACACCTGGCCCACACTTATGTTGTTGCTTTCTAATTCATTCCAATCTTTTAAGCGACTGAGCTCCAAATTGAAATGTCGGCTGATACTATATAAGGTATCTCCTTTTTGAACGGTATAGAACCTCTTCTTGATGGATTCATTAGGTCGTAAATGGTCGGGCGTTTCCCGAGAAGAAGTTTGCACAATGGAATCTTCGCTTGGTGCCGGCGTGCGGGTGACGGGGTCAGAAACGGCATCACTATTATCGTTGGCTTCTTCTGAGCCGGGTATCGCTTCTACATCTTCATCAGGTCCAAGATCCTGATCCGGTTGATTCGGCAGAATACTTTCCCGTTCATTTCGTAAGACCGGACGTTTGGCAAACCAATGCAAACCTTTCAATTTCACTTGCTCACCGACGGCGGGTTCCTGCCCCTTTTCCATTTTATTCTTCTTCAACAAGCTACTGAGTCGTAGTCCATATTTCTGTGCGATATCAAACATGGTCTCCCCGGCTTTGACATAATGGAATTTTTGCTTTCCTCTGTAAGAGCTTCTTTTGCGTTGGAGGAATACACGTTCTCCAACTTTCAGCATCTGATTGGGATGCACGATACGCTCATTGTATTTGAGGATACGATCTACAGATACTGCAAAATCCAGACTCAGTTTTTCCGGTGTTTCATCTTTCAATGCATAGACATATTGCACATGATTGACCATTTCCACTTGAGGCGTGTAGCCTTCTGCAAGGAGCATCTCCGGAGCATCGACTTCCTTGAATTCATCATATTGATGCAATTGGTAGCGTTCGATCAGATCGATCAATAACTGAGGATACTTTTTATTGGTGGCATAGCCGGCCTTTTTGAGTCCATGCGCCCAGGATTTATAATCCGTAACCGGATATCGAAAAAGGAATCCGTAGCGATAGTTCTTTTTAGGGTCCCGAAGAAACTCAGAGTGCGCAATGTAACTCTCCTCAGGATTGGCATATTTGCGGAAGCAAGATTTGACCAATCGTCCGTTTTTATAATCATCATCTTTTCGGAATACAGATTCTCCTTGCCAGTCTCCTCCGCATTTTACCCCGAAGTGGTTGTTTCCCTTGGTTGCCAGGTAAGAGCGCCCTGCATTAGACTCTAAAATCCCTTGAGCGAGCTTGATACTAGCAGGAATACCCGTTCGATGCATTTCATCGATGGCAATATCTTTATACATTTCTATATAGAGTTCATGGGCGTTTTGAGCGTTTAGCTCAAAGAGCAGCAGTAGACTCAGAAGAACCATTAATCCTTTCATAATGTGCGCACTTTATATTATGTAATTATTTAATATCAAAAACAATGCCATTTGTTGGATGATACAAGTGGGATACAAAACGCATTTTTTTTGTCCTCCGTATCTATTCGGTAGTCACAGACCCTATTTTTCTATAAAAATGTATTTTTAGGGTTCTGAAATGTATAAATTGAACAAAAAATCAATCATATGAATCAAGATCTTTCCCAATTATTACAGTCTGCTCTTTCCGGAGATGTTATGAGTAAACTGACAGATTTGACAGATGGTAATCAAGACCAAACCAAAACAGCTACACAGGGTGCTATTTCAGCGATTATGGCTGCTATGTCCAAGAATGCTAAGTCTTCTGACGGCGCTCAGCAGATCGCCCAAGCCGTAGGCAAGGACCATGATGGAAGTATTCTGGAGGATGTCGCCGGACACCTTTTTGGAGATAAAGGCAATAGTCGAATGCTCAATGGTGAGGGTATTTTAAAGCATGTTTTGGGTGGCAAACAGACGCAGGTTGCTCAGGGCTTGAGTCAGGAAACGGGTCTGAGCAAAGACTCTATTATGCAATTGTTGGTGAAAGTGGCTCCTTTAGTGATGGGTGCCTTAGGAAAGCAACAAAAAGAATCCTCCGGTGGCCTCGATTTGGGCAATTTGGCGGGCATGTTGATGAGCGGAGCCAAGACGCAAGCGCCACAATCTTCTACCATGAGTATGTTGAGTTCTTTCCTGGATCAGGATGGGGACGGAGATATGATGGATGATGTGGGGAACATGCTGGGCGGATTCTTCAAGTAAGTCCTGCTGGATAACCTAGTGATTCAATCCATTTTGATAAAATGAGCCTTTTTCCAAACCCTGGAAGAAGGCTTTTTTATGAGCAATGTGTACCTGCCTTTCGGCAAATGTTTGATAGTGAATTTCGTGTTATTCAGGCTCCCTTTTTGGAGAACTTGACCATTTGAATGGAAAAGGACAAACTCTTCTCCCAGAAGGGAAGGTGGAATCTGTATCCAATCCCTCGCCGGATTTGGGCTTAGCCGGAGGGATTCCCATAAAGAAGGATGGGAGCTTCCGGTGTAGGCACGCGGCTCAAAAAGGAGGAGGTCAAAGTTACCGGCGGAAGGCTGACCTAAAAAGTTAAACTCAAATTCGGCGGCAATGAGGTCCTGCTCCCTCAGGGGCACCCACTCTTGTCCATATAGCCGAGGATCTCCTTCATTGACAGTCCAATTGATCAAATCGCCCTGGTGATTCACGATGCCATGATAGGTATGTATGGCGTCAAAGGGTCCTTCCTGGCGCAGGCTGTCCTGTCGGTAGGACAGCTCATTGCCCATCCAACCCAGGATTTTCCAGCCCTCGGGAACAGAAAGGATATCCTCTACACCGCTCAGGTTGTTGTCGCCGGGCATGCTGTATAACCACGCGGCATCTCCATTGTAGTGGAAATTGCCCAGAAAACCGGAAACCCTTAGCCCTCCGATAATCTGTAAATCACCAAATTCTATAGCGCCAATATAGCGCCCCCCCAGGGCCACATTGTATTCGTTGCAAGCAATGGCATTGACCTCGTCTTCATACACACCTTTGAGGTGGCGGGCCCATTGTTCATTTAAGGTTTTGTCAAAATGGATAAGGAAACCATCGTAATCTGCGGTTCGGGTGGCAAAGGAATCCGTCCGCGCATGGACGGCACCTTTAAAGATTCCTGCTACACTTAAGCGGTTGGAATGAATACACAATTGATCCGCCCGGAGGTCGCCTGCTCCATCAATCAAGTGACCACTCAACACATTTCCGGAAGGGTCAAAAATCAAAATCAAATTGGCTTGTTCTGCTTTGGGATTAAATCTGAAGCCATCGATTTCAACAGTATCAGTGATCCAAGATAGGGTATAAAACCTTCCCTCAAAGGATTGGATGGCTTGAGGGAAAACAGAGCCTTGTGTTTGCAATTGGCGAATGCGATAAAACGAACCATCCGGCTGGCCAAAAAGAAAAAAGCCAATATTTCTACCTGAGGCCGGCAGTAAAGTATCTTGATTGTAGTTGAGTTGACTGAAGGCATTACCAATCAGGCATAAGCTGTCTTTGGCTATGGCGCCTCCTCGAATATTTGTACTTCCTTCAGACTTGAGGAGACCATAATGCTCATATCGGCTATCCGTCAGCTTTCCCCAAGCTATCGCTCGTGTTTGTGAAAAATAAGTTTGCCCTTCTAATTGGGTCTCATTACGGAAACCCAATGCAATATAAAGGCGCTCATCCTCAGGTATGATCGCATCCCAAGCTTCTGTATCTGCACCTCCATCAGTCCAATAGAGCGTTTGCCCCTGGACGAAACTCGTCAGCATGATTGCAAAAAAGCTCCAAAAGAGTACATACTTTTGTCTTGGCATACGTTAGCTACTTGATAAACTACAAAATATGAACGTTTCATTTAGAATATGGATTATTATCGCTTTGGGATTTGTGACTTTCATCGCATGTGAGGATCCGGAAACGCAAGATAGGGTCGTTTTGAATACAGAAACCGGAGTTCCGGAAATAGATAAAATAAGCGCTTTGATCGCAAAGGATAGTACCAATGCGGAATTATACTTTCAAAGAGGGGAGCTTTATGCTAAGCGGGATGTGTACACTGAAGCTATTCGCGATTTTGATCGAGCCATACAATTGGATAGTACGCAAGTAATGTATTATCATGGTTTGGCAGATGCTTTATTGGATAATCAAATGTCCTTTGAAGCGCTGGAGATGATGAAGAGGGCGCGAAAGTTATTCCCTGAAAGAATTGGGACGGCTCTGAAGCTGAGTGAGTTTCAATTGATTCTGCGTAAATATTTGGAGGCGCTTCAGACGGCTAATGAAATTATAGAATTGAAACCTACAGAAGCAGAGGCCTATTTTATGAAGGGCATGATATACCGGGATATGGGCTCTAATGCACAGGCGATGGAGTCGTTTCAGAAAGCGGTAGAGTTTAATCCGGAGTTGTCAGAAGCTTTCTTGTATATGGGAGATATGATGTCGGAGGAAAATCCTGAAATGGCCTTGCGTTTTTATGATAATGCGATTTTGGTCGATCCTAAAAATCCGATCAATCATCACTCTAAAGCTCTGCATTTGCATCAAAGGGGTCAATTACAGGAAGCCATTGCCGCCTACAAAGAAGCGCATTTGTTGGATATGCAGTATTCAGAGGCCTTTTTCAATGCGGGCTTGTTGTATTTAGAATTGGATTCTGTCCCTAAGTCGTACAAGATGTTCAACATTGCGGTGGAGACGGAGCCTTCTTTTGCGAAGGCCTATTATTATAGAGGGTTGACCGCTGAAATTCAAGGGGACACGGCTCAGGCACGCGGGGATTATCAAATGGCTTTGCAATATTCCCCCAATATGAGTGAGGCGCAGAAGGCTTTATCGAATTTGGGGGAGTAGAAGTAAGATTCGGGTTGCTGAACCTGTTTTTTTCAGTTTTCAGCAGCGTCCGCCTGCGGCGGATTTTCAGTTTTCAGTGGTCAGTGAACAGATGAGGGGACCGTGTCCGCTGCTGACGAAAGCTTAGCTTTGTCGGCATCCGAGACCCGGGAGGCTGCGCTACGCCAAAGGCGTGGGTGACATGTTTGTACCTTAAAGCAGGAACGCATTAATGCGTTCCTACGGCATCGTTAAAAGGCAAGGCCCAAGCGCACCCCCAACCCCTAAAGGGGAGGGTCCACGCGCGGGTTTTGAACACGATGGACATGATGACCAGCAAAAACGAAGACGAAAACTAAAACCGATAGCAATTACTACGGAAAGTTCCGTTAAAAGTTTATTGATTTTATGAAGGTTTAAAGGGTTTAATCACTCATAACAACAAAGACAGCCGTTAAACAAATAAGCACCCTGAAGGGGTGCAATGTTTGTAGCTTCAATGAACCGACAACCTCTGACCCTGAAGGGGTCATAT